>DASQSE010000109.1:0-59857 GCA_035642535.1 Jatrophihabitans sp.
GCGACGACACGGGCGCGGCGGCTCGCGCTGCGCAACCGCGCGTCCTCAGCCGCAACGCGCTGCACGGCGTCGGCTGCCCGGCCGTACGCGACGAGTTCGTCGAGCGCGTCGACCAGCGCGGCGCTGCGTCCGTCCCGCCGCCCGGCGATCCGCACGAGCGATGCACCGCTGCCGGAGCCCCGATACGCGCTCAGCGCGACACCGCCCGCGAGCAGCAGGCCCGCGGCGAGGCAGAGCCCGGCGAACGGCGCCAAGGCGGCCGCGATCGCGACGGCACCCAGCCCACCGGCCACCGCGCCGCTGACCGGCACGAGCGCGCGAACCAGGCCCTCCTGCGCGCCGTCGACATCTCCGACGAAGCGGCGCAGCAGGTCGCCCCGGCCGTAGCTGCCGATGACCTCGGGCGGCAACGGTCGCAGCGCGGCGAAGACACGCACTCGCAGCGTGGCGAGCATCCGCAGCGCACCGTCGTGGGTCACCAGCCGCTCGGCGTAGCGCAGCAGCGCGCGGCCGATGGCGAAGGTGCGGACGCCGACCACCGCGACCGCCAGTGCCTGGACGTTGGGGTGCTGCGCCGCACGGCTGATCAGCCACATCGACGCGGCGGTCAGCCCGAGCCCGCACAGCGCGGCGGACACGGACAGCGCCGCCGCCAGCAGCAAGCGCCGCCCGGCCCCGGCCTCGCGGACGAGATCACGCAGCCGATACCGCTGTGGTTGATCAGGTTTTCCTGCCTGAAGGCCGTCGGCGGCCAGCTGCAGCGCCCGCCAGGCAGGAAAACCTGATCGTTGCGCGTGGCTGGGACGCTGTCGGTGCTCGGCGACGACGCGACCGCCTGCGAGCGAGACCACCCGGTCCGCGAGCCGGGTCAGCGCGGCGCTGTGCGTCGCGATGACGACGATCGCGGCGCTGCGGCGCAGTGCGTCCACGACCGCGACGACGACTGCCTCGGTGTTCCGATCAAGGTCCTCGCTCGGCTCGTCGAGCAGGACGAGCGGCACGCTGCCAGCTGCTTGCACGGACCGCGCCCGCAGCACCGCACGGGCCAGCGCGATGCGCCGGCGCTGGCCGGCCGACACCCCGCGCCCGTCCTCACCGAGCGGAGTGGCCGGTGCCGGGGCGTGACAGCTCTGGCAGGCCTCGGCCACCGCTGCGTCGGATGCCTCCGGCCAGCCGAGCCGGATCTCCTCGGCAACGGTCGGCTGGCTCGGCCGCGGCCGCTGCGGTACCCAGGCGATCGACTCCCGCGCGGCACTGCGCATGGCACCGTCCTCCGGCGCGACGAAGCCGAGCAGCGCGGCAAGCACGGTGGTCTTGCCCGCGCCACTGCGCCCCGTCAGCGCGGTCACCGAGCCGGGCGCGAAACTCAGCGTGACCCCGTCGAGCGCCGGCTCGTCACGATCGGGGTAGGTCACGGTGACGCAGGCGAGCTCGATGCCGCCGTCGTCGGCGACCGGCGCGGTCAATGCCGGCGCGGCTGCCGCCTCGGCGACGATGTCAAGCGCCGCAGCCGCTGCCGTCGCGCCCTCCTGGGCGGCGTGGTGCTGTGCGCCGACCGCACGCAACGGCGCGAACAGCTCCGGCGCGAGGATCAGCACGAGCAGCGCGACGCCGAAGGAGACGTGCCCGGCGTCCAGGCGCAGGCCGATGTCCACGGCGACCAAAGCAACGGACAGCGCGGCGAGCAGGTCGAGGATGAGCCCGGAGAGGAACGCGATCCGCAACGTGGTGAGCGTGTGCCGGCGGTAGGCATCGGTGGCGGTGCGCAGCGTCGCCTCCTGCACCTCGGCGCGGCCGTAGATCCGCAGCGTCGTCAGCCCGCGCAACAGGTCCAGGAAGTGCCCGGCGAGCCGGCCGAGGATCGCGTATTGGCGCGCGACGTGCCGCTTGGTGGTGATGCCGACGATCGCCATGAACAGCGGGACGAGCGGCATCAGCACGAGCAGGATGAGTCCGCTCTGCCAGTCCGCCCAGGCGATCCGCGCCAGGACGACACCCGGCACGACGCCGGCCGCGACGAGGGCCGGCAGCGCCCGGGTGACGTAGCCGTCCAGCGCATCCAGCCCCGGGCCGGTGGCGTTGACGAGCCGGCCGGGCGGCTGGCGGCGCGCCCACATCGGGCCGAGCCGCACAACCGCGTCCAGGGTGGCCTGCCGCAGTTGCGCCCGGACCGCGAGCGAGGCGCGTCCCGTGACCCATTCCTGGAGGCCGGCGAGCCCGGCGCGCAGCGCACCGACGCCGCCCACCAGGACGATCGGGCCGGCCACCGCACCTACGCCGGCGCGGCCGGTGAAGATCGTGACGACGACGTGCGCGAGCAGGCTCGCTTGCGCAACGACCAGGACGGCGGTCAGCACCTGGATCCCGGCCAGGACCGCGAGCAACCGCCGACACGCGGGAACGTGCCGGAGCAGCCGCGGATCGACTGGCCGACTCATTGATGCGGTGTGGAACCGAACTTGCGTGCCTGCTCAGCGACCGCGCTGACAGTGGTGCTGGCGTAGGCCGGCATCGGCGCGCCGATTCGCGCCCGGAAGACCCAGTACGTCCAGGCCTGGTACGCGAGCACGATCGGCGTGACCAGCAGCGCAACACCGGTCATCACCGCGAGCGTGTGGTGCGACGAGGCTGCCGCCTTCGCGGTCAGCGAGAAGGCCGACCCGTTCGAGGCGGGCACGACGTCCGGCCACAGGCAGGCGAACACCCAGACCGGGAGCAGCAGCGCGACCAGCGCACTGGAGGCGAACGTCCAGCCGAAACGACCCTGGTAGAGCGGCCGGATGCCCGCAACCAGGGCCACCACGATGGCGACCGCGACGATCTCGCTGAGCCAGCCGCCGCGCACCTGCGTCGTCCAGATCAGGAAGGCCGCAGCCGCGGCACCGGTCGGCCACACCAGCTGCCTGGCTAGCGCTGCGCTGCGCTCGGACACGACCCCCTCGGTGCGCAGTGCGAGGTACACCGCGCCATGGAAGGCGAAGAACAGCAGCGTCGTCAGACCACCGAGCAGCGCATACGGCTTGAGCAGCGACCAGAAGCTGCCTGCCATCACGTGGTTCTTGTCGAGCTTGATGCCGTACATGAAGTCGGCGAACGCGACGCCGAGCAGCAACGCCGGCAAGAACGAGCCCACCGTGATCCCCGTCTCGCACCAGGTTCGCCCGGCCGCCGTCTCCACCTTGGCGCGGTACTCGATGCCGATGCCACGGATGATCAAACCCACGAGCAGCAGCGCGAACGCGAGGTAGTAGGCGCTGAACACCGTCGCGTACCACTCCGGGAACGCGGCGAAGGTCGCGCCGCCCGCGACCAGTAGCCACACCTCGTTGCCGTCCCAGACGGGGCCGATCGACGAGAGCGCGATGTCGCGCTCGACGACCGTCCTGCCGACGAACCGGTGCAGCATGCCGACGCCGAAGTCGAAGCCCTCGAGAACGAGGAACCCGGCCCAGAGGACGGCGATCACGCCGAACCAGAATCCGTACAAGGTCATCTCGGTCGTCCCTTCAGACCAGGCTCATGACGGGTTCGTCGGTGGCCTCGGGCGCGGTCGGCGGCGCCTCCTGCTCCGGGCCGCTGCGCGCGATGCGCCGCACGATGCGGAAGCAGATGATGCCGAGCACCCCGTACAGCGCGGTGAACAGCACCAACGTCGTGAACACGAAGCCGGTGCCGACGTTGGTGCTGACGCCGTCCTGCGTCTTGAGGAACCCGTAGACCAGCCACGGCTGCCGAGCGGTCTCGGTGAACAGCCAGCCCGCACTGTTCGCGAGCAGCGGCAGCGCCACCGTCCAGGTCGCGACGCGCAGCAGCCGGTCGCTGCTGGTCAGCTTGCCGCGCCACCACTGAATCGCGAGGAAGACCGCGATCAGGGCCGCGAGCACGCCGAAGCCGATCATGAGCCGGAACATCCAGTAGGCCAGCCACACGACGGGGATGTAGCTGCCTGGGCCGTACTTCGCCACCTCCGCGCGCTGCACGTCGTTGATGCCCTGCACCGTGCTACTGGGGTGGTTCGTCGCGAGTACGGACAGCCCGCTGGGAATGCCGATGTTGAGCGAGTTCTCGCCCTGGTTGCCATGGCCCTCGTCCAGGTTCGCGAACGCGAACAGGCTGAACTCCGCATGGTTGTCGGTGTCCCACAGCGCCTCGGCGGCGGCCATCTTCATAGGCTGCTGATCGGTCATGATCTGGCCCTGGAGGTGCCCGACGAGCGAAACGCCGATCGCCGAGACGATCAGCACGCCGAGGCCGAGCTTGGCCACGGCCTTGTGCACCGGGTCGGCGCCGTCGCGATCGCGGCGCAGGTGCCAGGCGCTCACCGTGACCAGCAGCGCCGAGGCAGTCATGAAGGCCGCGAGAATCGTGTGCGGGAAGGTGACCAGCTGCGTCGAGTTGGTCAGCACCTTCCAGATCGAGCTGAGTTCGATCCGGTTGGTGTCCGGGTTGTAGCGCACGCCGTAGGGATGCTGCATGAAGCTGTTCGCGGCGAGGATGAAGTAGGCGCTGATGCTCGTGCCGGCAGCGGCCAGCCAGATCGTCGCCAGATGCACCTTCGCGCTGAGTACGTCACGTCCGAAGATCCACAGCCCGAGGAAGGTGGACTCGAGGAAGAACGCGATCAGCCCCTCCATCGCGAGTGGGGCGCCGAACACATCACCGACGAAGCGCGAATATGCCGACCAGTTCATCCCGAACTGGAACTCCTGGACGATGCCGGTCACCACGCCGAGTGCGAAGAGCACCAGCATGATGCGGCCCCAGAAGCGGGTGCTCCGCTCCCACATCTCCCCCGACGGTGTGCCGCGCCGGCGGTACGCCATCGTCTGCATCACGGCGACGAGCGCGGTGAGCCCGATGGAGATCGGGACGATCAAGAAGTGGTAAACGGTGGTGCTGGCAAACTGCCATCTCGCCAGGGTCGTGGGGTCCACCGATAGATCGTCTTAGCGCGACGTCGGACTAGGCAGGGTCGTCCAACCTGTCCGGTACGGGACCAACGACCTATCAGTCGGCGACGCGGACTGCTATCGCGGGCCGGATCCGGGCGGCGTTGCGGGCCGGCGCGTAGGTCGCAAGCAGCGAGGCGACCAGCGTCGCCGCGGCGAGCAGCCCGATCGTGATCCACTCGATCGGGAACCCCACGCGCACGCCTTCGAACATCGCGCTCTTCTGATACATCAACCAGGTCGTCAGCACGCCGAGGACGCCGCCGAGCAGGATGCCCTCGATCGCGACCAGACCGCTCTCGATCAGGAACGACCGCTCGACGGTCCGCGACCGGAACCCGAGGGCGCGCAGCACGCCGATCGTGCGCCGCCGCTCCCGCACCGCGCGGACCATCACGACGCCGAGCCCGGTGATCCCGATCGCCAGGCCGAGGGCGAGGAAGCCCTGCATGAGGCGGAAGAACTGCACATTGGCCGCGAACATCCGCCGGATCGACGACGCCATCGGGGTCGCGACGAGGCTGCTCGCGAGGTACCGGGCCTGCAGCCGAGTCGCGAGTTCGGCCGGGTCGACCCCCGGTGCGGTGCGGACGAACGCCGAGGTCACGTCTGCCGCGGTGCCGAACTGGTCACGCACCCAGCGGTCGCTGCCCACGATCGGGAACGCGGCGCCGGTGCCGGAGAGCGGATAGAACATGAGCGAGTTGGTCAGAATCCCGGCGATGATCTTCTTCTCGCTGTGCCCGGTGCGCGGGTCGATCATCGTGAACGTGTCGCCCGGCCCATAGTAGCGGCCGCTCGGGCCACCGTTCGAGCCGACGAACGCGTCGAGCACGACATAGCGTGGGTCGTGCGCGACCAACCTCCAGACGGCGGCGTCGGTTGCGTAGCCGTCGAGCCGGTCGGTGAAGCTCATCGAGGACACGGCGTTGTCGGGCACCCCGACCGCCAGCGTGCGCAGCGGTTCGTTCGTGCGGCGGCCGGGATCGCTCGCGACCGCAGTCGCCGATAGCAACGGCGTGACGCCGGTGATCTGCTCCCCGAACGCGCCGGAGCGCAGTTGCGACAAGGTCTGCTCCGCCGCGGCAGCACTGAGATCCAGGCGCATCGAGTAGCCGGCCGTCGCGTCGGCGACCTGCTGGTCGATGCTCTTGTTGATGACGCCGCCGACCTCGACCAGCAGCACGAGCACGAGAGTGATGAGCGTGTACATGACCAGCGTCGCGCCCGTCCGGAACCGCTTCGCGAGCGGGTAGGCGACGGCGAGCCGGACCGCGAGGCCGGTCTCGCCCGACCCCTCGAACAGCTTGCGGATCGGCGCCAGCACGACGTCCTGGTTCTGGCTGACCAGCGCCACGCCGGAGAAGGCGACCAGTGATCCCGAGATGACGTACACGGCCATCGACGCCTGGTCGTACATGTGCGGGCGGACGAACGGGGCGATCAGGCTCCAGACGAGCACCGCGCCCGCGGAAACGGTGATCGCGCGCCGTGCGCCCATCAGCTTGCGAAGCAGTGGGATCAGCAGGAAGGCCGCAGCCGACGGCATCAGATACGTGCTCTCCGGCTGACTCGCCGCCAGCGCGGGTACCGCGGCGACGCCGGCAAGCACCGCAAGCGCGGTCGAGACGATCGTCAGCAGCCGGCGCGTCCGGGGCTTCTGGACAGCGGGCAGGTCGCGGATCGCGGCGATGATGTTGAACCGGCTGATCCGAACGCTCGTGATCAGAATGGTCATGATCCCGATGATCAAGCCCAGCGCCGCCGCGTTGACCAGGCTCGTCAACGTGACGTCGAACCTGATCGTCAACCCTTCACCGGTGGCCGAGAACGACCGGAAGATCTGTGCCGCGATCTGCGCGACGGCCCAGCCGACACCGAGGCCCAACACCGTCCCCGGTACGACGGCAAGCAGCGCGTAGCCCGAGCCCTCGAGGGTCAGCGAGCCGATCAGCGCAGTGCGTTTCATGCCGACGGCGCGCAGCATGCCCAGCTGCGCCTTCCGCTCGTCGGCGAGCATCACGAAGATGTTCACGAGCAGCAGCGCTCCGGCGATGATGCTGAAGCTGCCGATCATCAGGAACAGCGCGCCCAGGGTGTCCCCTGTCGTCTGCGCCGCGTCCAGGACCTCGCGCTTGGGCTTCTCGATCAACGCTTGTGCGGACAGGCGACTACCCAGCGACTTCCGGATCGCGGCAGTAACCGCGTCGGTACGCCCCACCCCGTCCTCGACGCCACCCCGGTTGGAGATCAGGGTGATGCCCTGCGGTGTGGCGCCCGCGACGAGCCCCGCCTCCGCCATGACCGTCGGCGACACGAAGGCATTGCGATTCACCGTGCCGCCGAGTCCTGCGCCGGCCAATCCGCGCTCGGGCACCACTCGGGCGATGCGCATGGCGTGGACGTAGCCGAAGAAGTACAGATTGATGCGATCGCCGGGGCCGACGTGCAACGCAGCCGCGAGCGGTTGGTTGATCACGACCTCGCCGGGTCCCGGCGTCGGCCCGCTGAGCCCGGACGATCCGGCCGCCGCACCGAACAGGCTCGCTGCCTTGAGGTCCAAGCCCCACAGCAGCACCCGCGGCTCGGCAAGGGCGTCGCTGCCGCTGCCCGCTTGGGCCGCGGCGTCGGTCAGGTGTGCGCTGAGCAACCCGTCCACGTTCGGGTTGTCGTGCAGCACGCCGAGCCGCGACGCCACCTGGTCGCCGATGATCGAATCGGAAGTGACGACGCGTTCGTCGATCGGCCCCAGCGTCCGGTAGGCCGCCTCGCGTACCGAGGAGTTGAGCGTGTCGCCGACAGTCAAGGCACCGGCGATGATCGCCGTGCCGAGCGTTGCGCCGATGATGGCCAGCATCGCCTCGCTGCGCCGGCGCGAGAACTGCCGCCCCGCGAGGCGGCGCGAGACAGGCTGCCACAACGCGATGCCGCCGATCAGCGCCAGCAGCAGCACGGTGATGGTCAGCAGCGGTACGAGCAGGTTCGGGTACACGACAGCTCACCCCGCACGAGGTACGCCCGCCAGCGACGGGCCGCGCCTGAGGTCCTCGGCCAGCCGGCCGTCACGCATCGACACCAGCCGCGGCACTCGCTCGCCGATTGCCGCATCGTGCGTCACAAGGACGATCGTCTGCCCGTGCTCATGGTTCAGCTCGACGAGCAGGTCCATGACCGACTTCGCCATCGTGGAGTCGAGGTTCCCGGTGGGTTCGTCGGCCCAGACGATCTGCGGACGGCTTACGAGTGCGCGGGCGATCGTCACCCGCTGCTGCTCGCCGCCGGAGAGCTCGGTCGGCCGGTGCGCGATGCGCGCACCGAGGCCGACCCGCTCCAGCATCTCGGTGGCGCGGTGCCGTGCCTGACGCTGCCCGACACCGGCGAGGAGCAGCGGCAGCTCGACATTTTCGACCGCGGTGAACACCGGGATGAGGTTGAAGGCCTGGAACACGAAGCCCATGGCGCGCGCACGGTGCACGGTGCGCTCTGCGTCGGACATCGCGAACAGGTCCCGGCCGCCGATGTGGACGGTGCCCCCGTCGATGTCGTCGAGGCCGGACAGGCAGTTCAGCAGGGTTGTCTTTCCGGAGCCGGACGGCCCCATCACGCCCACCATCTCGCCGTCCTCGACGACGAGGTTGAGGTCGTGCAGCGCCGGCACGGTCACGGTGCCGTTTCGGTAGATCTTCTCGACCTGGCGCGCGGCAAGCAGTTCGCCAGTCATGCCTCGGCCCTCCTCATAGTCTTCGCCATCTCCGCCGTGGCAGCGCGGGCCGTGTCGCGCGCGGTGTAGCCGACGACTGCCAGCGGGCAGGTCGCCTGGTGCAGCAGCCAGGCGGCGACCGGACCGAGGTGCGGCAGCGCCGAATCCTGGCTGCGCCGTGCCCCGATGACGACCAGGCCGGCGCCCGACGCCGCCTTGAGCAACGCCGTGAACGGATTCAGGTTCGAGACCTCGCCGACGATCTCGACGTCCGGATAGGTCTCGTGGGCCACCCGCAGCACCGCATCGAGCTCGGCGCGCGCCGCGTCGCGCAGGACGTCGGTGCCGAGCACCATCGCGTATCCCGGTCCGTCGAGCGCCCAGTCCTCGGTGGTGATCGACCGGATCGCGTGCACCGGGACGCCACGCAACCGCGCCTCCTCGCAGGCGAAGCGCAGCGCGGCCATGCCACCGCGGGTCGCCGACGCGCCGAGGACGATCGGCCGCATGTCGTCCGCCTCGACGCGGTCGCTGACCGTGACGACCGGGCAGGTCGCGTGCGCGGCGACGCGCTGGCTCACCGAGCCGAGCACGAACCCGCGCAGCCGCCCCATCCGGTGGGTGCCGACGACGAGCAGATCGGCATGCCCGCTCAGCTCGACGAGGACATCCGCCGGGTCGCCGTCGCGAAGCACGTACCGGCAGAGCAGGTGCGGGTGGATCGCGGCGACGGTCGCCACCGCCTCCTGGCCGAGGATCACGGCGAAGGGCTGCACCTCGGCGGCATGCTCGGCCGGAGTGGGCAGATCGCCCGTGTGCACAACCACGAGCTGGGCGTCACGGCGACTTGCCTCGTGCGCGGCGAACACCAGCGCCGCGTCGGCCACTTCCGACCCGTCGATCCCGACGACGACAATTCCTGCCTCGGACATGACCAAGCCTCCTAGGGCCACCACTTCAGGCGTAGGCGATGACTTCCGCGCCGGCGTCCAGCTCCACCGTCACGGCAGGCGGCTGTTGCAGCGAGTTGTGCACGGTGCAGTGCGACGCAACGGCGAGCACCGCGCGCCGCTGCTCGTCGGTCAATGCAGGGGGGACGGCGAGCCGGACCGCGATGTCGCTGACCCGCGCCGGGCGCCCGGCCATGCAGAACGATGCGGAAACCGCGAGCCCGTCCTCGGGCAGGTCGTGGCGGGCGAGATAGCGGCGCGCATAGAACGCGACGCAGCTTGCGAGTGCGCTCGCGAACAGCTCGGTCGGCGTGGGCGCAGTGTCGAACCCGCCGGCCTCGCTCGGTTGGTCGACGAACAGGTGATGACCGCGCACCTGCACGATGAACCGATCGTGGCCCACGTGTTTCACGGACAGTTGGTGCCGATCGTCCATGTCCTAAGCCTCGTCGCCCTGGTGCCGCGGAGGGACGGGGCGAAGCTCCCCGCCCGGGTAGGTCGAACGTCGCGGCGAGACAGGCGGAAGGACCCGTGCGGCCGCTCCGGCCCGACGAGACGATCAAGGTGCCGGCCAGGCGCCGGCGCACCGGCCCGAGGCGGGACACGCAAGGCGACGGTGGTTCCTTCACCGTGCTTGACCCAGCGTCTGAAGACGGGGACGTCCCGCCGCGGGCTATGCGCACACCCTCAGGAGCGAGGATCCGGTCGATGCGAACGCTGCAAATCACCGACGACGATGTCGACAGCCTCACCAGCGACGGTCGCGTGGTGCACATCCGGGAACTGCGCCCGACGGACCTCGCCGAGGTGCAGCGGTTGCACGAGCGGGCCTCGGATGAAGCGATGTACTTGCGCTTCTTCACGCTCAACCGCGACGTAGCCCGCAAGTACGCGGCAGGTCTTGTGCAGCCCGATCTGCGCCACTGCGTGCTCGGCGCCTTCGCCAACACCCAGCTGGTCGGGATCGGCGTGCTCGACCGCGTCGGCGAAGACGCCGGCGAGTTCGCGCTGCTGGTCGCCGACGCCGTCCAACACACCGGGATCGGCACCCTGCTGCTCGAGCACCTGATCGCCGAGGGCCGCGGCCGCGGCGTGCGCCGGTTCGTCGGCGAGGTGCTCGCGTCCAACAACCGCATGCTGCACGTGATGCGCGATCTCGGCTTCGCCGCGACGTCGCACACCGAATCCGGCGAAACGCACGTCGAGTTCTCGTTGGAAGTCGCCGACCGGGCCATCGACGCCATCTCGGCGCGTGAGCAGTCGGCCGGCATCGCCAGCCTTGCGCCACTGCTCGCCCCGCGCTCGATCGCGGTGATCGGCGCCGGGCAGCGACCCGGCTCGGTCGGGCACGAGGTGCTGCGCAACGTGCTCGACGGCGACTTCCCCGGACGCGTGCACGTGGTGAACCCGAAGCGGGACGTCGTCCTCGGCGTGCCGTGCGTTCCGACGCCCGCCGAGCTGCCCGAGGCGCCGGACCTGGCGATCATCGCGCTGCCCGCCGACCGCGTGGCCGACGCAGTTAGTGCCTGCGGCGAGCGCGGGATCCGCGCCGCCGTGCTACTCGGTGCCGGCTTCAGCGAGGCCGGGGCCGAGGGCACCCAACTGCAGGACGAGGTGCTCGCCATCGCCCGGGCACACGACATGCGGCTCGTCGGCCCCAACTGCATCGGCATCTTCAACACCGACCCGGCGGTGCGCCTGGACGCCACCTTCGCCATGCTCGACCGGTCGCCCGGGCCGCTTGCGGTGCTGGCCCAGTCCGGGGCATTCGGGATCGCGCTGCTCAATGCCGCCGCCGAGGTCGGTTTGGGCGTCGCGCAGTTCGTGTCCATCGGCAACAAGATCGATGTCGGCGGCAACGACCTGCTGCTTGCCTGGGGCACCGACCCGGCGATCCGGGTGATCGCCGGCTACCTCGAGTCGATCGGGGATCCACGTCGCTTCGCGCGCATCGCCCGCCGGGTGTCGCAGCACAAGCCCGTCCTCGTCGTGAAATCGGGACGCACCGAGGCCGGTCAGGCCGCTGGGCGCTCGCACACCGCCGCCGCCGCCTCATCCGACATCGCCATCGATGCGCTGTTCCGTGGCAGTGGTGTCATCAGATTGCAGTCGATGCGCGAGCTGCTCGTCGCGTCGCGCATGCTGTGCGCCCAGCCGCTGCCGGGCGGCCCGCGGGTCGCGATCGTAGGCAACTCCGGCGGTCCGGAGATCCTCGCCGCCGACGCCGCCGTCGACGCCGGCCTCGTGGTGGCCGAACTCGATGCCGCCACCAGCGCGGCGCTTCGCGAACTGGGCATGCCCGACCAGAACCCGCTCGACCTGGGCGCCGCGGTGTCACCGGATGCCGCCGCCGCCGCGCTGCGGATCGTCGGCGCCTCCTCGGAGGTGGATGCGCTGATCAGCGTGTTCACCCCACTCGCGATCACCGATACCGAAGCGATGGACGCCGCGATCACGGCTGCCGCAGCGGAGATCGGCAAACCGGTCGCTGCGGTCTCGGTCGGCTCGCCGGGCGTCACTCGCGAGCTGCCGGACACGCCGTGGCAACTGCCCGTGTTCACCTTCCCCGAGGAGGCGGCTGCCGCACTCGGGGTCGCGTACCGCTGTGCGCAGCTGCGCGCTCTCCCATCGGAGCTGCCGGGCCGGCCGCCGGGCGTCGACGTCGACAGTGCGCGCGCCATCGTCGGTCAGGCGCTGGACGAGGGACGAGACTGGCTCGGGCCCGAGGATGCTTTCCGGCTGCTCGCCGGCTACGGCGTCCCGGTGTGCCCGCACGCCGTCGTCACCGACCCGGACGCGGCGGTCGAGGCGGCCAACCGGCTCGGCTATCCGCTCGCGGTCAAGCTCGCGGCGCCGGGGTTGCACAAGTCCGAGGCCGGCGGAGTCCGGCTCGGCATCGCGGACGAGGCGAGCCTGCGTGCCGCCGTGCGCGACCTGAACGCCCTGGGTGACGGCCGGGTACTGCTCCAGCCGATGATCAGCGGCGGGACCGAGCTGATCATGGGCGCGGTGCACGATCCGCAGTGCGGGCCGTTGGTGATGGTCGGCGCCGGCGGCGTGCTGACCGACGTGCTCGGCGACCGCGCATTCGGGCTCGCGCCGCTGACCGACTCCGACGCTGCCGCGCTCGTCGACAGCCTCCGCTCGGCGCGACTTCTGGACGGCTATCGCGGCGCGCCGATCATCGACCGCAGCGCCGTCGTCGACATCCTGGTGCGCGTCGCGGCACTCGTCGACGACCTGCCACAGATCGCGGAGTTGGACATCAATCCGCTGATCGGCCGCTCGGACGGGCTGCTCGCGGTCGACGTGCGGGTGCGCGTCGCCCCGCCGCCGCGCCACCCCGACCCGCTGGTGCGCCAGCTGCGCGGCCCGCGCGGCACGCTCTGACGATTCAGCCCGGCTCGGTTCCCAGCTTGCGGACGGCGTCGCCGCGCCGGACTGTGCCGGAAACGACCACCCGGGCATTCAGGCCGCGCAGCCGAAGCTCCCGACCGACGTGGGAGTTCACGAAGCGCCACGCGTCCTCGCCGAACCGGGCGGCGAATTTGACGCAACCGAGATGCGGCGGCTCGGTGACCTCGACGACGGCCGAGCCGAGCGCCAGCCGGGTGCCGGCCGGCAGGTTCGCCACGCTGATGTCGAGATCGACGTAGAGCTGGTCGCCGGCGAGCCGGCGCCGGTCGGGATCGACGGCGACGAGCTGCGCCGCCCGATCGTTGATGAGTGTCAACTGCCGCTGCGGATCCGGCCCGCCGTCGGCGCGGTCCCGGCTGCCACGCTGCGGCCAGCCGTCGCCGACGAGACCGACCTCGGTGTCGAGACTTGCCTCGGCGAGCTCCTCGCGTTGATCGACCGCGGGCCGACGCACGATCAACTCGACCGTGCCGTGGTCGGTGGGCGAATCGCGCACCCGATCCAGGCCGGCTTCCAATACGGCGGTCGTGAGGTGTGGCACGGCCCCATCATGTCGGCTGCCGGCCCCGATGCCGACCCAATAACGGCTGGGACGGACGCATCCTAAGTACCTGGTCCGTTAGGCCCTTCCGCTCTACATGCCCGCCGCTGCCCCCACGGACGATCGACGTCGAAGCGCTTGCACATGGCGCGCAACGACGGGAGTGGGCATGAGGCGTCTCTTGGTGCTGGGCGGTGGAACGGCCGGGACGATGGTCGTCAACAAGCTGCACCACCGTCTCGACCGCCGGCAGTGGCAGATCACCGTCGTCGACCGCGACAACGACCACCTCTACCAACCCGGCCTGCTCCTGTTGCCGTTCGGACACTACGAGCCAGGCGACCTGGTCAAGCCACGCGAGCGTTTCATTCCGGACGACGTCGAGCTCCTGCTCGGCGAGGTCGACCGCATCGAGGCGGACGCGAACCGGGTGTTCCTCGAGGACGGTCGCGAGCTGCCCTATGACTACCTCGTCCTCGCCTCCGGGACCTCGCCGCGTCCCGACCAGACCCCCGGTATGACCGGCACCGAGTGGCGCAAGAGCATCTTCGACTTCTACACCCTCGATGGAGCGACGGCGCTGCGCGACAAGCTGGCGACGTGGGACGGCGGCCGGCTCGTCGTCCACATCGTCGAGATGCCTATCAAGTGCCCTGTGGCACCCCTGGAGTTCGCCTTCCTCGCCGACGCGTTCTTCACCGACCGCGGCATCCGCGACAAGGTCGACATCACGTTCGTGACGCCGCTCGAAGGCGCGTTCACGAAACCGATCGCATCCCGTCAGCTCGACGGGATGCTGCAAGAGCGGCGCATTGCGCTCGAGGGCGACTTCGTCATCGACCGGGTCGATCCTGAGACCAGGACTCTCTCCTCGATGGACGAGCGCGATGTGCCGTTCGACCTGCTCGTCACTGTGCCGCTGAACATGGGCGCCGAGTTCATCGCGCGCTCCGGCCTCGGCGACGAGCTGAACTACGTGCCCGTCGACAAGCACACGAACCTGTCGACGAAGTACGACAACATCTTCGCGATCGGCGACGCGTCCAACATCCCGGCCTCGAAGGCCGGCTCGGTCGCCCACTTCTCCGTGGAACTGTTCGCCGACAACTTCGTCGAGCACCTGGCCGGCCGCCCGATGACGAAGGCCTTCGACGGCCACGCCAACTGCTTCGTCGAGTCGGGCCACGGCAAGGGCCTGCTCATCGACTTCAACTACGACACCGAGCCGCTGCTCGGCCGCTATCCGCTGCCGGGCGTGGGTCCGTTCACGCTGCTCGAAGAGAGCCGCCGCAACCACTGGGGCAAGCTCGGCTTCCGCTGGGCGTATTGGCACCTGCTGCTGCGCGGTCGACCCATGCCAGTCCCGGCCCTCATGTCGATGGCCGGCAAACACCCCGAATGAAATCACAGGAGGCAGTCATGCCGGTCACCGAATTGAACGGTCACACGATCCACGTCGACGACGAAGGGTTCCTCACCGAGTTCGGCGAGTGGGACGAAGACCTCGCCAAGGTGCTGGCGGCACAGATCGGCATCGACCTCACCGAAGCGCACTTGACGGTGATCCGGTTCCTCCGCGAGGACTACCAGGCGCAGGGCGAGACAGCCACGACGCGCCGAGTGCAAGCCGTTGGCGGCGTCCCCGTCAAGGAGCAGTTCGCGCTGTTCCCGAAGAAGCCGGCGAAGAAGATGGCCTACATCGCCGGTCTGCCCAAGCCGCACGGCTGCGTGTGACGACTTCATTCCTCGCTACCGCGAAAGGACCGACGATGACCCTGACTGACAGCGCTCCGGCGATCGTGCCGAGCTTCGACGACGACGAGATGACCGGCCGCAAGCTCGCGATCATCTGCTCCAAGGGCAATCTCGACATGGCCTACCCCGGCCTGGTGCTCGCCAACGCGGCGCTCGGCGAAGGCGTGGAGACGCACCTGTTCTTCACGTTCTGGGGCTTCGACATGATCACCAAGGCGCGCATGAACGACCTTCAGTTCAGCCCCGTCGGCAACACCGCAATGCACATGGGCGGCGGGTCGGCGCACATCCCGCAGGCGCTCGCGCCGATGCCGGGCATGACCGCGATGGCGACCCACATGCTGAAGAAGTCGATCGCCGAACTCGGCGTGCCCGAGGTGCCCGACTTCCTAGACCAGATCGTGGCCGCAGGCGGTCACCTGTGGGCCTGCCGCATGTCGGCCGACATGAACCACCTCACGGAGAGCGATCTCCGTGACGACGTCGAAGGCATCATCAGCGCCTCCGACTTCATCGAAATGACGAACGGCGCGCAGTTGCTGTTCATCTAGGAAGGAGCCCGGCCATGGCCGGCACCGCAACATTCCATTCCCGTCATTGGCGAATGCCGACGGTTACGACCCTTCGCCTCGGCTGGCCACGCAAGGTTGCGGCCGGGCTGATGGTGCTGATCGGTGGCGCGTTCGTCATCGTGACGCTGCTCGCCAACCTGTTCCACGTCGGCCCGGCGTTCGACCGGCTCACCGACGGATTCCGCCCGATCATGACCCACCAGGCGATCAGTGCGGCGCAGCAACAGGTGAACGGGCTCTCCGCTGCCGGCACCGAGATCCAGACCAAGATGCTGCCCGCGCTCGCCCAGCAACTGCACATGACCCCGACGCAGGTGCAGCAGATGATGGCCCAGCAATACCCGGACGTCGCAAAAGGGCTTGCCCAGGTGCAGCCGATCTCGAAGAGCTTCACCGGGCTGCTGAACAACCTCGACCAGACACAGCCGCTGTTCGTCTCGGCCGACGCCATCCCGACGAAGGACATCCCGGCGACGTCCGTGCCGTGGGCCCTGCTCGCAGTCGGAGTCGTCAGCCTCGGGCTCGGCGTACTCGTCTGGTTCAGCCCACGCCTCGGCACGCCGATCGTCGTGACCCTGATGGGCGCCGCGCTGATCGCGCTGCCGCTGTCCATGAACATGGTCCACAAGGCGTCCAACGCCGACCAGATGAACGCGAACCTGAAGCCCGTCTACAACCAGGCACTGATCGACAACGCCTCCGGCGCCCTGCAGACGCTCGGTGCCATGGGCACCCAGCTGCAGCAGGAGATGCTGCCGCAGCTCGCTGCCCAGCTGCACATGACGCCGACGCAGCTCCAGCACATGTTGCAGACGAGCTTCCCGAACACCGCAGGCGCGCTCGCCACGCTGCCGAAGGCGATGGCGAACTTCCGCAACATGGTGGGTCAGTTCGACAAGCACCTGAGCGACTACAACACGCTCAAGCCCGTGTCGTTCGAGCCCATCGTGTGGTTCATGATCGGCGGCGGCATCGCGCTGTTCCTCCTCGGTGGGGCAGGCGTCGTGATCTGCCGGTTCGGTCGGAGGTCCACCCAATAGCGCTCGACCGAATGGAGAGCGGCGATGGAACGCATGAGCGCGCTGGACGCCGGGTTTTGGGACATGGAGGACGAGCACGCCGCACTGCACATCGGCGCGGTGGCCGTCTTCGAGGGCCCGGCGCCCTCCGCATCCGAGATCGCCGCTCTCTACGCCCGTCGGGTCCAGGAGTGCCCGCGGTATCGGCAGCGGATGCGCCGGGCGCGGCTGCGGCTGCGCCGGCCGGCCTGGGTAGACGATCCCGCGTTCGACCTGGCCTACCACCTGCGCCGCACAGCGCTGCCGGCGCCGGGTGAGAAACCGGAACTGGACCGGCTGGTCGGCCGGCTGATGTCGACACATCTCGACGAACACCGCCCGCTGTGGGAAGCGTGGGTCATCGAGGGCCTCGACGGCGACCGTTGGGCACTGCTCGTGAAGCTGCACCACAGCATGGTGGACGGCATCGGAGGCATGACGCTGTTCACCACGCTGCTCGATATGCCGGGCCGGGAAAGCAACTCGCGGCCGCCGTCCGAGGAACCTGCGCGGACCGGCGCGCTGTCCCCCGTCGCCGCGATCGCTGCCCGGCTGGGCTTCATTCGCACGATCGTCCGGGATGTCGAGGAGGTCGCGCGCAATCCGGTCGGCACGGCGCGGACCGGCGTCGCCGGGTTGCGAAGCGCGCGCAGCCTCGCGCGGACGCTGCGCCCGACGGTCGCGACCTCGCTCAACGGGCGCCTCGGCACACCACGTCGCTACCGCACCGTGAGCGTGGAGATCGAAGAGATCACCCGGGTGAGGGAAGCGCTGGGCGGAACGGTCAACGACGTGGCACTGGCCATGATCGCGCGCGGTTTCCGTGAGCTGCTCACGGCCCGCGGCGAGCGGTGCACCGAGCACACGGTGCGCTCGATGGTGCCGGTCTCGGTGCGCGGGTCCGCCGAGCGGAACGAGGTGGCGAACCACGTTGCGGTCCTGCTCGTCGACCTGCCCGTCAGCGTGCCTGACCCGTTCGATGCGTATCGTGCGCTGATCACCAGCACCCGCAGCGCCAAGGCCTCGGGCGCCGCGTCGGCGGGCCGGACCGGCTTCTCGATCGCCGACCACCTTCCGGCTCCGGTCGCGGCCGGGTTCTTCTCCGCGCTCGGCAAGTTCCCGCAACGCATCGTGACCACCGTGACAACCAACGTGCCGGGGCCTCCGGCCACCGCGTATCTGCTCGGCCGGCGGATGCTCGCGCTCTACCCGTACGTCCCGATCGCCGCGCACGTCCGGGTAGGGATCGCGATCACGTCCTACGACGGCCTGGTGCATTTCGGCATCACCTGCGACCGCGACTCGGTGCCGGACGCCGACGTGCTCACCGCAGGGATGACGACCGGCTTGGGCGAGCTGACCAAGCTGGCGATGGAGAACGAGCCGCACTGAACTCGGTCTCCGATTCGGGGAGAGGTGACAGATGACCAGCACGCTGAACTCGGACACCGCGGTACTGCTCCGCCGTGCGGCGCAGCGCGCGATCCGGGCGCCGTCGGTCCACAACACCCAGCCGTGGAAGTTCGTGGTCACCGACGCGAGTCTCGAGATCCGCGCCGACTACTCCCGCCAGCTGGCCGTGCTCGACCCACGCGGCCGGCAGCTGATGGTCAGCTGCGGCTGCGCTCTGTACAACATCCGGGTGGCGATCGCCGCGTCGGGCTATGAACCGCTCATCCATCGCTTCCCCGAGCCCGGCCGGCGGGAGATCGTCGCCCGGGTGGAGGTCGGCGGGCGTCGCTTCGTGCCGGGCAGCACCGCGCTCGACATTGCGATCGACCAGCGGCGCACCAACCGGCGCGCCTTCGGCCCTCACCAGATCCCGAGCTGGCTGGTCACCGAGCTGCAGATAGCCGCCCGCGAGGAGGAGACGCTGCTGTTCGCGATCACGCACCCACGGCATCGCGAGGCGATCGTGCGGCTCACCGTGCAGGCCGACCACTTCGAGCGCAGCGATCCCGCGTACCTGGCCGAGATCGCCGCCTGGACCACCGACGACCCGCGTCGACCCGACGGCGTGCAGGCAGCCAGCGTCCCGTACGCCGGCGCGCTCGCCGACGAACACGAACGGCTGCCGATCCGTGGCTTCGACGTGCGCGGCATGGGCTGGCTGCCTGCCTCCAGCGGCTCCAACCCCGGCGAGACCCTGCTGCTGCTCTGCTCGCACGACGACCAGCCACGCGGCTGGCTGCGCACCGGGGAGGCGCTCGAACACGTCTGGCTGAAGCTGACCGACCGCGGCTACTGGGCCAGCCCGCTCACCCAGGTCATCGAGGTGCGCGACACCCACGACCAACTGCGCAACGAGCTCGCGCTGGTGGCCGAGCCACAGCTGCTGCTGCGCGTGGGCCGAGCGCCCGAAACGGTCCGCACCCCGCGCCGGCCGGCGCACGAGGTGATCATCGACCGCCGCAAATCCTCGGGCGGCCACCGACACTGAGCAGAGCAGCTCCTGGCACGCGCTTCGGGAACGGGCGGACCATCAGACGCCGCCGATTTTGGTTCGGCCGTTCCCGAAGCGCACCATAGGCCCGCCGCCGCGACGGGCAGCTGGGGTCCACCGGACAGGGGTCAATAGGTCCTACGTCCCTACGGACCACCTCCGTCATGGGCGATGGTTTCCAGAGAATCCGCGATCAAACAGGAGACCTGCATGCCTAACGGCGGAAACCGGCGCGCTTGGCTGATGCTCGTCCTTGCCATGCTCGGGTTCGCGCTCAATTTCTGGGCGTGGGCACTGATCAGCCCGCTCGGCACCTACTTCAAGGACAACCTCGGGCTGACCAGCTTCAACCAGGCGCTGCTGGTCGCGGTGCCCGTTGTCGTCGGCTCGCTCGGGCGCATCCCCGTCGGCGCGCTCACCGACCGATACGGCGGGCGCATCCTGTTCCCCGCGGTCAGCTTCTCGACGATCGCGCCGTTGATCTTCCTCGGCTACCTCGGTTATCGCTCATACGCGGGGATGCTGGTCGGCGGCTTCTTCCTCGGCATCGGTGGCACCGCCTTCGCGGTCGGCGTCCCGTTCGTCAGCGCGTGGTTCCCGCCGCAGCGCCGCGGCCTCGCACTCGGCGTGTTCGGGGCCGGCATGGGCGGCACAGCGATCAGCGCGCTGTCCACCGTCAAGCTCGTGAACCACTGGAACGTGCACACACCGTTCCTGGTCACCGCGCTCGTCCTCGCCGTCTACGGCATCGTCGCCGCGCTGGTGCTGCGCGATGCCCCGGATCGCGTCCACCCGACGGAAACGTTCGCGCGCCGGCTGGCCGCTGCCGTCCGGCTGCGGGTGACCTGGCAACTCGCCGCGCTCTACGCCGTGGCCTTCGGCGGCTACGTCGCATTCAGTGTGTACCTGCCGACCTACCTCAAGACCACGTACGCCCTGACGCCCGACGACGCGGCGAACCGGATGGCCGGTTTCGTGGTGCTCGCCGTGGTGGCCCGGCCGCTCGGCGGCTGGCTGTCCGACCGCTTCGACCCGACCCGGGTGCTGGCCGCGGCCTTCAGCGTGGTCGTGCTGGGCGCGCTCGTCCAGTCGGCCACGCCCGACCTCGTCCCGCTCGGCACGATCTGCTTCCTGGCAATGGCCGCCGCGCTCGGCACCGCCTCCGGCGCGGTGTTCGCACTGGTCGCGCGGCGCGCACCGGCGCACATGGTCGGCTCGGTAACGGGTGTGGTCGGTGCCGCCGGCGGGCTCGGTGGCTTCGTCCCGCCGCTCGTCATGGGCGCGGTGTACAGCAACTTCTCCAGCTATGCGGGCGGGCTGTTCGCCCTCGCCGCCGTGGCCGCCGGCTGTGTCGTCTTCACCGCGCTGTGGCGAGGCCACTCCGCGAGTCCGGTCGCGTCGCCGCACACGCCCGCAGTGGCCGCGAGCAGCTGACGTGTGCGAGTACTGCGGTTGCCAGAACGTCGACGTCATCGCCGAACTGACCGCGGAACACGACGCGCTGCGTGACCTGGGTCGGGAACTCGGCCTGGCCGCCGATGCCGGTGATCTCGTGCGCGCCGGTGATCTCGCGCGCCGGATGCTCGCCGTCCTCGGCCCGCACACGGCGGTCGAGGAGGGCGGGCTGTTCCCGGCACTCGCCGATCAATTCGCCGAGCCCATCGCCGCGCTCGTCGACGAGCATCGCGCGATCGAACCGGTGCTGACCGGCCTGGCCGCGGGGACGCCGACCGCCGATTGGCCGACGTCGGTGCATACCGTGCTCAACACGCTGTTCGAGCACATCCTCAAGGAGCAGGACGGGGTGTTCCCGGCTGCGCTCGCCATGCTCAGCGCCGCCGACTGGGACGCCGTGGCGAGCGCGCGGCGCGCCGAAGTCGGCACATAACTTGCAACTACCCGACAATCCTCGCAAAGATCGGTTCGACCCGGACCGACGGAGGTTGCCTGGTGACGCGTGCGGGCTTGGATGATCCACTCACCGAGGCATTGCTGCGAGCGGGTCGCCACCTGCGCCGCGGCGACGTCTCCGAGGACTTGCGGACGATCACGAAGCAGGGCGGTCGGGAGGCCGACACGTTCTACCGCGACCGCTGGTCCTACGACAAGGTCGTCCGGTCGACCCACGGCGTGAACTGCACCGGCTCGTGTTCGTGGAAGGTGTTCGTCAAGGACGGCATCATCACGTGGGAGGCACAGCAGACCGACTACCCGTCGGTCGGGCCGGATCGTCCCGAGTACGAGCCGCGCGGCTGCCCGCGTGGGGCCGCGTTCTCCTGGTACACCTACTCGCCCACGCGGGTCCGCTATCCGTACGTCCGCGGCACGCTGCTCGAACTGTTCCGCGCCGCGAAGGCGAAGCACGACGGCGACCCGGTGGCGGCATGGGCCTCAATAGTGGGCGACCCCGAGTTGCGGACGCGCTACGTCAGCGCACGCGGCAAGGGCGGCTTCGTCCGCGCCCAGTGGGACGAGGCAGTCGAGTTGGTCGCCGCGGCGCAGGTGCACACCATCCGCGCCTGGGGGCCCGACCGGGTGTTCGGCTTCTCCCCGATCCCGGCGATGAGCATGGTCAGCCACGGCGCCGGCGCGCGCTACCACGCACTGCTCGGCGCCCCGTTGCTGTCCTTCTACGACTGGTACGCCGACCTGCCGGTCGCCTCGCCGCAGGTCTTCGGCGACCAGACCGACGTCCCCGAATCGGCCGACTGGTGGGACGCCGGCTACCTGATCATGTGGGGCTCCAACCTGCCCGTCACCCGTACGCCGGACGCGCACTGGATGGCCGAGGCGCGCTATCGCGGGCAGAAGGTCATCGCGGTGGCGCCGGATTACGCCGACAACGTCAAGTTCGCCGACGAGTGGCTCGCCGCGCAGCCCGGGACGGACGGCGCCCTCGCAATGGCCATGGGGCACGTCGTGCTCAAGGAGTTCTTCGTCGACCGGCAGGTGCCCTACTTCACCGATTACGTCTCGCGGTTCACCGACCTGCCGTTCCTCGTGTCTTTGGAACAGCGCACGGACGGTACGTACTTCGCCGGCAAGTTCCTGACTGCGTCCGACCTTGCCGACGAGCAGGAGCACGCTGACTTCAAGACCGTCCTCATCGATTCGAAGACGCGCGCACCGATGGTGCCGAACGGGTCGCTCGGCTTCCGCTACGGCGACGCCGGTGCCGGCAAGTGGAACCTCGAACTCGGCGACGTCTCGCCATCGCTCACCCTGCTCGGTGACCCGGACGCGGAGCCGGTCGAGATCGTGCTGCCCCGATTCGACTCCCCGACCGGCGCCGGCGCGACGATGCGGCGCGGGGTGCCCGCGCGGCGCATCGGCGGCCGGCTCGTCACCACGGTCTTCGACCTGCTCCTCGCAAACTACGGGGTCGGACGGGACGGCCTGCCCGGCGAATGGCCGACCGGCTACGACGACGCGTCGCAGCCCGGCACTCCGGCCTGGCAGGAGCCGATCACGTCCGTGTCCGCGGCGTTGGCGGCGCGCGTAGGAAGGGAGTTCGCCGCCAACGCCGAGGCATCCCGCGGCCGGTCGATGATCGTGATGGGCGCAGGTACGAACCACTGGTTCCACTCCGACACGATCTACCGCACCTTCCTCGCGCTCGTGACCCTCACCGGCTGCCAAGGCGTGAACGGCGGCGGTTGGGCGCACTACGTCGGCCAGGAGAAGGTCCGGCCGGTCACCGGCCAGCAGATGTACGCGATGGCCACCGACTGGTCCCGACCGGCGCGCACGATGATCGGCACCGCGTTCTTCTATCTCGCCACCGACCAGTGGCGCTACGACTCCGCCGACAACGCGCACCTCGCCTCGCCACTCGGCGCCGGGCGGTTCGCCGGGCGCACCGCCAAGGATCTGATCGCCGCGTCGGCGCGGATGGGGTGGATGCCGTCCTACCCGACCTTCGACTGGAACCCGCTGACGCTGGCCGAGCAGGAGGACGTCCTGGGGCTGGTGCGCGAGGGCCGGGTGCGATTCGCCTGCGAGGACCCGGACGCCGAGGCCAACTGGCCACGCGTGCTGACCGTGTGGCGCTCGAACCTGCTCGGCTCCAGCGCCAAGGGCGACGAGTACTTCCTGCGCCACTTGATCGGCGGCGACGACTCGCTGCCCTCGCCCGACCCGGACGCGCCCGTCGGCAAGCTCGACCTGCTCCTCACCCTCGACTTCCGGATGACGTCGACGACGCTGTTCAGCGACGTCGTCCTACCGGCCGCGACGTGGTACGAGAAGCACGACCTGTCGAGCACCGACATGCATCCGTTCGTGCACGCCTTCAGCCCGGCGATCGCGCCGCCGTGGCAGACGCGCACCGACTTCGACGCGTTCCACGGGTTGGCGAAGAAGTTCTCCGAACTCGCGGCGACGCACCTCGGGGTGCGCAAGGACCTCGTCGCGGTGCCCCTGGTGCACGACACACCGGACGAGCTCGCGACACCGCGCGGCACGGAGCGCGACTGGCGCGAGGACGGCAGCGAACCCGTCCCCGGCGCGAACTTCCCGAAGCTCGTCGTCGTCGAGCGCGACTACCCGGCGATCGCCGACAAGCTCGCTGCGCTAGGGCCGCTCGCCGACTCGCTCGGGGCGACGACGAAGGGCGTCACCTTCGATCTCACCCGGGCGGTCGAGTACCTGAAGGCGAAGAACGGAAGCGTCGACGGGCACGCGTCACTTGCGCGTGACGTGCACGCCTGCGAGGCGATCCTCGCGCTGTCCGGCACAACGAACGGACACCTCGCGGTGCAGGGCTTCGAAGCCCTCGAACGACGTACCGGAACGCAGCTCGCCGATCTCGCCGCCGAGCACGCGGGCAAGCAGATCACTTTCGCCGACACCCAGGCGCGCCCCACCCCGGTGATCACGTCACCGGAATGGTCGGGCTCCGAGACGGGCGGACGCCGCTACTCCGCGTTCGTCGTCAACGTCGAACGCGCCAAGCCGTGGCACACGTTGACCGGGCGCATGCAGTTCTTCCTCGACCACGACTGGCTGGCCGAGCTGGGCGAACAGCTGCCGGTGTTCCGTCCGCCGCTGGACATGCACCGGCTCTTCGACGCGCCGGAGCTCGGCACGACGGGCGAGCTCGGCGTGACCGTCCGCTACCTGACGCCGCACTCGAAGTGGTCGATCCACTCCGAGTACCAGGACAACCTGTTCATGCTGTCGTTGTCCCGCGGCGGGCCGACGATCTGGATGAGCCCTGCGGACGCCGCCAAGATCGAGGTGCACGACAACGACTGGATCGAGGCCGTCAACCGCAACGGCGTGATCGTCGCGCGGGCCATCGTCTCGCGGAAGATGCCCGAGGGCACGGTGTACATGTACCACGCGCAGGAGCGCGTCGTGGACGTGCCGATCGCCGAGGCCAGCGGCAAACGCGGCGGCATCCACAACTCGGCCACCCGGCTGCTGATCAAGCCGTCGCATCTGGCCGGCGGGTACGCGCAGTTCACCTACGCCTTCAACTACCTGGGGCCCACCGGCAATCAGCGCGACGAGGTCACGGTCATCCGGCGCCGGTCGCAGGAGGTGACCTACTGATGCGCGTCCACCCCCGCGGAATGAGCGCCAGGCAGGGGCAGCCATGAGGGTCATGGCGCAGATGGCGATGGTGATGAACCTCGACAAGTGCATCGGCTGCCACACCTGCTCGGTCACTTGCAAGCAGGCGTGGACGAACCGGTCCGGCGTCGAGTACGTCTGGTTCAACAACGTCGAGACGCGGCCGGGGCAGGGTTACCCGCGAACGTACGAGGACCAGTCGCGATGGCAAGGCGGGTGGCGGCTGACCCGGCGCGGTCGGCTGACGCTACGCGCCGGCGGCCGGCTCAAGAAGCTCGCGACGATCTTCTCCAACCCGTTGCTGCCGAACATCCGCGACTACTACGAGCCGTGGACCTACGACTACGAGAACCTGATCAGCGCGCCGGCCCAGCAGCACACCCCGGTGGCGCGGCCGAAGTCGCTGATCAGCGGCAAGGACATAAAGGTCGAGTGGTCGGCGAACTGGGACGACGCGCTCGGCGGCGCGCCGGAGCTGACCGCGAACGACCCGATCCTCGCCGACATCAGCGCCACCGTGCAGAAGCAGTTCGAGCAGACCTATCTGTTCTACCTGCCGCGCATCTGCGAGCACTGCCTCAACCCGTCCTGTGCGGCGTCCTGCCCGTCCGGCGCCATCTACAAGCGGTCCGAGGACGGCATCGTGCTCGTCGACCAGGATCGCTGCCGCGGCTGGCGGATGTGCGTGACGGGCTGTCCGTACAAGAAGATCTACTTCAACCACCGCACCGGCAAGGCGGAGAAGTACACGTTCTGCTTCCCGCGCATCGAGGTCGGCATCCCGACCGTCTGCGCCGAGACCTGCGTGGGCCGACTGCGCTACATCGGCGTGGTGCTCTATGACGCCGACCGGGTGCTGGAGGCGGCGTCCGTGCCGAACGACACGGACCTGTACGCGGCGCAGCGCTCGGTGTTCCTCGACCCCGCCGACCCGGAGGTGCAGGCGGCCGCACGCGCGGCCGGCATCCCGCAGGACTGGATCGAGGCCGCGCAGCGGTCGCCGGTGTGGGCGCTGATCAGCCGCTTCGAGGTCGCGCTGCCGTTGCATCCCGAGTATCGGACGATGCCGATGGTCTGGTACATCCCGCCGCTCTCGCCCGTGGTGGACGTGCTGCGCGACGGCGGCCACGACGCGGAGGCCGAGCAGAACCTGTTCGGCGCGATCGACGCGCTGCGCATCCCCATCGAGTATCTCGCCGCGCTGTTCACTGCGGGCGATCCCAAGCCGGTGCGCGACGTGCTGGCCCGGCTTGCCGCGATGCGCGCCTACATGCGCGACGTGAACCTGGGCCGGCCGACGCGCCCGGAGGTCGCCGACGCGGTCGGGATGACCGCTGCCGAGATCGAGGACATGTACCGGCTGCTCGCCATCGCGAAGTACGACGAGCGGTACGTGATACCGCAGGCGCACGGCGAACTGCACGAGCGCGCCGCGGAACTGGAGGAGCTGGCCTGCTCGCTCGACTACGACGGCGGGCCGGGCATGGGCGGCTCGGGCCCGTTCGGCGAGGCATCCGGCGGCGCGACACCTGTCGCGGTGGAGAACTTCCATGCGCTGCGCCAACGGCAGACGTCCGACGACGTCGTCGATCCCGCGGACGGATCTCGGCGGGTGAACCTGTTGAACTGGGACGGCAAGAGCGCGCCGGGCGAGCTGATGCCGCCGCGAAGGAGCACGTGATGAGTGCGGTCGCCTTTCAGGCCGCGGCGCTGTGCCTCGAGTATCCGGACGAGTCGCTGATCGCAACGGTGCCGCTGCTGCGCAAGGCGCGGACGGTCGACGCGTTCCTCTACTGCCTCGAACAAACGCCGCTCGCGCAGTTGCAGCAGTCCTACGTCGATACCTTCGACCTACGCCGGCGCTGCTGCCCCTACCTCACCTACTACACCTACGGCGACACCCGCGACCGCGGTATGGCGTTGCTCGACTTCACCTCGGCGTACCGCGCGACGGGGTTCGAGGTCGCCTCGGGCGAGCTGCCCGACCACCTCGCGGTGGTGTGCGAGTTCGCCGCGCACCGCCCGGTGGAAGGCGTCGAGTTGCTGCAGCGCCACCGCGCCGGGCTCGAACTGCTCGCGCTGGCGCTGCGAGAGACGGGTTCGCCGTACGTCCACGTCGTCGACTCGGTACGTGCGCTGTTGCCCGCCGCATCGCCGCACGACCTCGAGCGCGCGATGGAGCTGGCACGCATGGGACCACCGGCTGAGGAGGTCGGACTTGAGGATCGTGCCGACGGAGTTGGCTCCGCTGTTGGGCGGCGGGTGGGGAGGCGGACGTGAACACCTTCCTGTGGATCATCATCCCGTACCTCGCGATCGCCACGTTCGTGCTCGGGCACGTCTGGCGCTACCGGTACGACAAGTTCGGCTGGACGACACGCTCCAGCCAGCTGTACGAGAGCCGGCTGCTGCGCCTCGGTTCGCCGCTGTTCCACTGGGGAATCCTGTTGGTGGTCCTGGGTCACGTCGGCGGCATCCTGATCCCCGAGTCGGCCACCGACACCGCGGGCATCTCCGAGGACGCGTACCACGCCGCCGCCGTCACGCTCGGCACCATCTCCGGCGTCATGACGCTCACCGGCATCGCGATCCTGATCTACCGGCGGCGCACCACCGGTCCGGTGTTCTCCGCGACGACGCGCAACGACAAGGCGATGTACGTCCTGCTCGTCGCCACGCTGGTCGCCGGGCTCAGCACGACCGTGCTGGGCAACCTGACCGGCGACCCGCACGACTACCGGCTGACCGTCGCGCCGTACTTCCGCTCGATCTTCTACTTCCATCCGGACGTCGACCTGATCACCGCCGCGCCGGTCGGGTTCCAGATCCACGCGATGCTCGCCTGGGTCCTGTTTGCCGGGTGGCCGTTCACCCGGCTGGTCCACGTGTTCTCTGCGCCGCTCGGCTACCTCACCCGGCCCTACATCGTCTATCGGTCACGCGACACCGCTCAGCGCCGGACTCGGCGCGGCTGGGAACCGGTTTAGGGCCTGCCGTCGCGACATCACATTGCGCGCCAGCACGGCTCTCCGGGCCATGTCTTCCCTCGTCGCTCCCTCCTCCGTCGGTCGACTCCTCAGTCCAGACACGGCCTCGCCGCGCTGACGCGACATCACATTGCGCGCTGGCGCGACCAAGGGCCCGGGATTGCGCGGACCATCGTCACTACGCCGCCACGCGGCCTGCAGCGATGCTCAAAACATAAGCATCGCCTCGAGGAGTGTCGGAAATGGCGCAGCACGGTGCGGTCGTGGTCGGGCTCGGCTCGGTGGGGCACGGTGTCCCGGAATTGGACTGGGCGGCGCGTGAGGCGCGCTCGCGGCATCGCCCGCTGCACATCGTGCGTGCCTACCACCTTTCCCAAGCGGCGCTGCCGTGGGAGAACATCACCGACCGGGAGTTGATCGGCGACCTGCGCCGGCTCGCCGAGGAGCGTGTCGCCGCCGCGCTGAGCCACGTCGGCGCGCACTGGCCGGACGTCCGCGCCGATGCGAGCGTCGTGGACGGCGTTGCCTGGGACGTCCTGCGCGACGCGTCGCGCAGCGCCGAGGTGACCGTGCTCGGCTCGCGGCATCTGAGCGCAGTCGGCTGCGCGGTGCTCGGCTCGGTCAGCACCGTGGTGGCCGCCGGCGGCTTCGGGCCGGTGGTCGTGGTCGGCGCGCCGCCCGCCAGTTCCGCCGAGCTGGCTCAGGTCGTGGTCGGCGTCGACGGCTCGGAGCAGATGGACAGCGTCCTCGCGTTCGCGTTCGACTACGCCAGCCGGCGCAAGCTGCCGCTGCACGCGGTCTACTGCTGGAACCCCGACCTGCTCGCCACCATGCGGTGGCGGCCCGTACCGCCGGCCCCCGAGCGCGCCAACCGTTGGCTTGCCGAGGCGGTCGCCGGCTGGCAGGAGAAGTACCCAGACGTCGTCGTCAGGCGCGGCGTGATCCGCGAGCACCCCGTGCCCGGTCTCGTCCTGGCCTCCGCGGGGGAGGACCTGCTCGTCGTCGGCAGCGAGACGCGGCATGCCCGCCTCGGATCGCTGCTCGGCTCGGTGAGCCAGGGCGTCCTGCACCACGCCACGTGTCCGGTGGCAGTCGTGCACCCCTACGCCGACTAGCCGCCCGCCGAGTCAGCTTCCGCCCCGGAATCGCCGGTCTGCGCGCGACCTTCTGACGAATCCGGGGAGGCAGGCGTCACCAGGTAGGACGCCATCCGCCGACCGCCGATCAGCTGCGGGTTCACCACCTCGTCCGCGCCGGCGCGGAACAGCTTCGGCTTCGACTGCTCCGACCGCGCGCGGGCGATGATCACCAGGTCAGGACGCAGCGCGCGTGCGGAGAGCGTGGCGTAGACGTTGCTCGCGTCGTCGGCGAGCGCGGCGATCATCGCTCGGGCGTGGTCGATGCCGGCCTCGAGCAGCACATCGTCGGCGTCGATGTCGCCGAGCACGTACGGATGCGGGATGTCCTCGAAACGGGCCGGGTCGCGGTCGATGACCACGATGTCCTGGCCCGAGTCGACCAGATGCGCGGCGCTGGCCTTCCCAACTCGTCCCCATCCGCAGATGATCACGTGGTCCCGCATGCGGGCGATCCTGCGTTGCATCCGTCGGCCCTCCATGTGCCGCAGAAAGTGCCCCTCGAGCAGCGTCTCAAGGAGGACGGTGAGGGTGTAGAGCGCCGTCCCCACTCCGACGAGGATCAGCACGATCGTGAAGACCTTGCCCGTCGCGCTCAGCTCGTTGACCTCACGGAAGCCGACAGTCGTGACGGTCGTAACCGTCTGATACAGCGCGTCCAACCAGCCGAAGCCAAGCGCCACGTAGCCCACGGTGCCCGCGACGATCACGATGCCGAGCGCCAACAGCCCGGACCAAACGCGCCGCATGTCTGCCACCCCCAGGTTGTTGCCCGGTGCGCTGTTCGTACCACGACCAGGGGGCACGTGAGCCCTGGGACACGTCCCGTTTGGTCCGGGTCGTTGGTCACTGTCCTGTTCGGGGCCTGTGCGCGACGCTCACGTCATGAGAGAAACGCTCGCTCCGATGAGCGCCGCGGTCCTGCGCCGCGCGGCAGTGCGCGCGATCAAAGCACCGTCGATCCACAACACCCAACCGTGGACCTTTGCTCTCTCGGACACTTCTCTGGAGATCCATCTCGATGCGGCGCGCCGGCTGCCAGTGGTCGATCCGCGCGGCCGGCAGCTGCTGATCAGCTGCGGTTGCGCACTGCAGAACGCTCGCGTGGCGATCGCCGCGGCCGGCTTCGAACCGGTCGTGGAACGGCTTCCCGAACGCGCCAAGCCGAACCTGCTGGCCCGGTTGTTCGTCGGTGCGCCGCGCCCGGCCGGGCGCAGTGCTGCGCTCGACCTCGCGATCGACCGCCGGCGCACGAACCGGCGTGCCTTCGTGGACGAACCCATCCCGCAGTCCGTGCTGCGCCGGTTCACCGCGGCAGTTCGCGACGAGGGCGCGTCCCTGGTCCCCATCGACTCGGCCGCGGCGCGCACGCTGGTCGCCGACCTAATCCGGCTGGCATCGGACATCGAGAATCGGGATCCGTCCTACGTCGCCGAGTTGCGCACATGGACCACCGACGACCCGCGCCGGCCGGACGGCGTGCAGGCAGCGAGCGTCCCCTACGCGGGCCCCGGCGCTGGAGCGTCGCCGATCCGCTCGTTCGACCAGCGCGGGATGGGCTGGCTGCCCGAACTGGGTGCGACCGGCGACGCGGAGTGCCTGCTGCTGCTCTGCTCGGACCGGGACGAGCCGCACGAGTGGCTGCGCACCGGCGAGGCGTTGCAGCGACTCTGGCTCGAGCTCACCGACCAGGGCTACTGGGCCAGCCCGCTGACCCAACTGCTCGAGGTGCGCCGCACCCACGACGAGCTCGTCCAGGGTCTCGATCTCACCGGCTACCCGCAGCTGCTGCTTCGGGTGGGCCGCGCCCCTGCGGTCGTCCCGACTCCGCGCCGGCAGGCGTTCGATGTCATCGTGGAGCGCTGAGCGTCAGAAGACGCAGTTCTTCGGCTGGTTCTTCTTGTGCCCCGGCCGCTTGGCCTTGTGCTTGACCGGTGCGGCGCCGCTCAGGTGACCGCTCACCCACTCCTGCACCTTGGCCGGATTCACCTTCACCACCGATTCCGCGACACCCTTCACGTACCCGGTGCCGGTGCCCTCGGTGGGGATGGTGCCGCCGGTGATCTTGTTCGCGGACAGGTCCTGCATCTGGTGGGCCAGCTCGAGCAGGCTGAAGCCGTTGTCGTCGACGTAGAACGCACCGTCGACCGCCTTGATCAGCGAGTTGAGCTTGCTGGGGCTGAGCAGCACATTCGCCGAGACGATCTCGTTGAACGCCGCGGTGAGGAAGTAGCGCTGCCGCTTCTCGCGCGCAATGTCGCCACCGACGAGATTGTGCCGCTGCCGGACGAACTCGAGCGACTGCACCGGCGACAGGTGATGGTGGCCGGCCGACATCTTGAAATTCGAGCCCACCCAGCCGAAGCCCTCGGCCCGGTTGTGGACGTGCGTGTCGTTGGTGGCCGCGCACAGGTTGACGCTGATGCCGCCGAGGGCCTTCGCGATCGTGTAGAACCCGCCGAAGCCGACCTGGACGTAGTGATCGATCCGCAGGCCGGTCAGCTTGCTGACGGTGCCGACGAGCGTGTTCGCCCCTGACGCCCGCCGCTCGTCGTCGGTGCTGCCGCCGGGCGCATAGGTGTAGCCGTCCGCATACGCCGCGTTGATCTTGTTCTTGACGTAGCCACCCGGGATGGCGACGAAGGAGTCGCGCGGAATCGAGAACATCGTCGCGCGGCTGCCGTCCGCCGGCACGTGAATGACCATGATCGTGTCGGTGCTCAATGTGCTGGCGTCGCCGACCGACAGCATCTTCTGCTCGGCCGGGGAGAGCCCGTCGCGCGAGTCGAGCCCGACGAGCAGGATGTTCTGTGCCTCGCCGACGGGCTGCTGGTCCTGCGGAGCGTTGCTGTTCTGCTCCTTGCCGAGGTTCGACAGATGCAGACGGTGCAGGCCGCTGTCCAGCGCCCGATACTCGTACCAGCCGTATCCGAACCCGATCAGCAGCGACGCGGACAGCCCGGCGGCCAGGAACCGCCCGACCAGGGTCAGCGAGTGGCGCCGGTTCGTGACGGCCCGATGGCTGCCCTGCGCAGGGCGGGCGTCGCCGAAGGCGCGGTCCTGATCCTGCAACACCCGGCGAGGCTAACGACGTTTCGCTGACTGTGTCCTGAGCACCACCTGTCAACCGTGATCTATCGCACGCCGCCGATCGCGAGCGCGGCAGGACTGCGACCGAAGACGTCCGGTCATCAGCTGTTCAGCGTGTCGCCAGGTAGTGCTGGGTGTCCGGTCAGCCGGGCTCCGGACCGTCAAGGCGTGCGGGTCGCGTTGTTCGCCGAAACGTTCACACCGGCCGTGAACGGCGTCGTCAACTCCGTGCGGCAGGTCGCGGACCGGCTCGCGCGGCGCGGGCATCAACCGGTGGTCGTCGCGCCCAGCGGCCAGACGTACCGCCTCGCGAGCGGACACGAGATCGAGGTCGTCACCGTGCCCTCGATGGCGGTACCCGGCTATCGCGAGCTCGCCGTCGCGCGGCCGACCGCCGACGTCGCGGCGATCCTGCGCACCCTGGGACCGGACGTCGTGCACCTCGCCTCGCCGGCCGTGCTGGGTTGGCTCGGGGTGCAGGCCGCGGCCGAGCTGGACATCCCGGCGGTCGCGATCTTCCAGACGGACCTGTCCGCGTTCGCGCGCCGCTACCACCTGAGCATCGGCACCGGGTTGGTGTGGGCGCGGCTGCGGCGCATCCACAACGCCGCCGACCTGACGCTCGTCCCGTCCAGCGCGACCGCGTACCAGCTGCGCAGCCAGGGCATCGGCCCACTGGCGCTGTGGGCGCGCGGCGTCGATCGCGAGCTGTTCCACCCGGTGCGGCGCGACGAGGCGTGGCGCCGGTCGCTGCCCGGCCACGGTCTCGTCGTCGGCTTCGTCGGCCGGCTGGCGCCGGAGAAGCGCGTGGAGTTGCTGGCGCCGACGAGCAAGCTGCGCGACGTCCGGCTCGTCGTCGTGGGTGACGGCCCGCGCCGCAAGGCGCTGCACCGGCTGATGCCCGATGCGGTGTTCACCGGCCAGCTCACCGGCCCGGACCTCGGCCGCGCGATGGCCTCGTTGGACCTGCTCGTGCATCCCGGCGCGGACGAGACGTTCTGCCAAGTCGTGCAGGAGGCGCTCTGCGCGGGCGTGCCGGTGATCGCGACGGCGTCGGGCGGCCCGCTCGACCTCGTCCGGCACGGCGAGAACGGCCTGCTGTGGGCCGGCGACGACCCGGACGTCCTTGCGGCGCAGGTCGCGGTGCTGCGCGACGATCCGATCGCGCTCACGCGCATCGCGGTCAAGGCGCGTCCGTCGGTCGTCCACCGCACGTGGGAGCGCGTCACCGACGAGTTGCTCAGCCACTACCACGCCGTGTTGCACGCGCGCCGGTCTGCGCGGCGCGCGTCGTAGCCGCGCCGGGGCGCGGGTGCGTACCGTCCCACAGATGGAGCACGAAGGTCTCACGGACCAGGTCAGCGTCGCCGAGGCGGCGGTCGACCACCTGCTCGGGGCATCCCATTTCGCGGCGGCGCACGACCTGCCGCGCCTGATCGCAGAGAGTGCCGCGATCCTCGACGCGTCCGACGCGCAGGCCTATCTCGCCGATCTGCAGCAGGCGATGCTCGTCCCGTTCGTCGACGACCATGGGGCGGGGACGGGGCAGTTGCTGGAGCCGCTGGCGATCGACGCGACGGTGGCCGGCCGGGCCTACCAACTCGTCGACGTGCTGACACAGGCCGAGAACGGCGGCATGACACGGGTCTGGCTGCCACTTCTCGACGGCACCGAACGGTTGGGCGTGCTCGCAGTCTCGGTTCGGGACGCACAGGTCGACGAGCTGGACGGTGTGCTCGGGTCGCGGCTGCGCCGGCTGGCGGAGCTCTTCGCGGATCTGGTCGTCACCAAGACCGCTTACTCCGACACCATCGTCCGACTACGGCGGCGGGCCGAGATGGGCCTGGCCGCCGAGTTGCAGTGGTCGCTGCTTCCGCCGTTGAGCTTCAGCGCGGGCGACGTGACGATCGCCGGTGCGCTCGAGCCCGCCTACGAGGTTGCCGGCGACTCGCTCGATTACGCGGTGGACGCCGAACGTGCGAGGGCAGCGGTGTTCGACGGGATGGGCCACGGCGTGCGCAGCAGCCAACTCGCGACGATCGCCATGGCCGCCTACCGCAACGCCCGCCGATCCGGCACCGGCCTGCTGCCGACCGCCGCGGCGATCCATGACGCGCTGTTGGACGCGTTCCGCGGTGCGGCGTTCACCACGAGCGTGCTGGCCGAACTCGACACCGACACCGGGCTGCTCTCCTGGGTGAATGCGGGGCATCCGTCGCCGCTGCTGCTGCGCGGCACGCAGCTGGTGAAGGTGCTGGAGTGCCCACCGGCGCCGCCACTCGGCTTGCGGCTGTCCGCTGACGCCAAGCGCAACGAGCTGACGATCTGCCAGGAGCGGCTCGAGCCCGGCGATCAGGTCCTGCTCTATACGGACGGGGTGCCCGAGGCGCGCTCCCCCGACGGCGAGTTCTTCGGCGAGCAGCGGCTTGCCGACCTGTTGACCCGCAACCTCGCCGCGGGCCTTTCCATCCCCGAGACGATGCGCCGCGTCGTCCGGGCGCTGCTCGAACACCAGCAGAGCCAGCTCAGCGACGACGCGACGCTGTTGGTCATCGCCTGGCGCGACGACCGGCCGGCCATGCAGCTCTAACAGAGCGCCGTGTTACGGACGAGGAGATCCCGCTTGCTTGCAGGTCGACCCGGCAAGGACTGGAGATGCTCGACCTCGGCCCGCATCGCGAAGCTGGCGTCCCGCAGCAACTCCCGCACCCGGTCGAGATCCCATGCGTACGACGCGATCCGCTCCGTGGCCTCGAACAGCCGAGCCGATAGCTGATCCCGTCGCGCCTGGTATCGGTGCAGCGCGGTGCTCTCGGCAACGACGCCGGTCAGGATCTCGAGGATCTCGTCGGCGAGCAGTTCGGCGTCGCGCAGCGCGTCGGTCATGCCGTGTGTCGTGATCGGATCCTTGAAGTAGCCGGCGTCGCCGACCAACGCCCAACCCGGTCCCCATGACCGGCGCACGAACCCGGGTACACCTGCCCAGCCGTGCATGCGGCTGACCGGCTCGGCGGCCGCGACCCGCTCGGCCACACCTGGCGCCGCCTGCGCGAGGAGGGCCGCGAAGCCATCCTCCGCGCCGTGCCGGCGAGACACCCGCAGCCGGGCGGGCGTGGTGCCGACGAAGACGAGCGTCAGTCCGTCGTTGGTCGGGATGAGCCCGGCGCCGGTGCCGGGGCCGTATCCCCACTCGTAGCCCGTCGCAGGAAGTCCCGCGTAGTAGCGATAGAGGATCGCGCTGCACGTGCGGCCGCGTCGGATGATCTCGGCGCCGGCCTCGCTCACCACCCCCGACCGAATCCCGTCGGCGCCGACGGTGATCGCGGCGCGCAGCTCGGCCGTCCGGCCCGACCTGTCTTGCACGCGGACGCCGCTCACCCGACCGTTGTCGTCGCGAAGCAGCGCGGTCACGGTCGCCTGGTGACGCACCTCGGCGCCCGCCGCCGCGGCCGCGTCCACGAGGATCCGATCGAGCAGATAGCGACGCGGCGCGTACAGCGCGGGCACGCCGACGCTCGGCCGGATGCCGACCTCGACCGAATCGCCGTCCGCGTAGTGGAACGTCGTCCGGTCGATCGCCGGCGTGCGTGCGGCGACCACTTCGTCGAGCAATCCCCACCGGGACAGCTGGACGACGCCACCGCGCATGAGGCCGTGTGTCGAGAGGGTGTCGGTGCCGTACGCCGCGCGGTCCACCAACGCCACTCGCGCACCGGCCCGGGCAAGGAGCAGCGCGGTCGACGCGCCGGCCACCCGGCCCCCGACGACCACCACGTCGTAGTGCGTGCTCATTTCTGCGCCTCCTGCTGTTGCTCGCCCGGCACCGCCGCGGCGACGCCCGGATCGCGCCAGACGACGGCCGTGCCGTCGAGCACGACGACGTCGTCCTGGTTCGTGATGCGCGTCGCCAGCGTGGTCACCGGCTTGTCCTCCCGCGCGGCGGTCACGGTTGCCTCTGCCGTGATCACGTCACCCGGCCGCACCGGCGCAAGAAAGCGCCAGGACACTTCGAGGAAGACGCTGCCCGGTCCGGGCAGTTGCTCGGCGACGAGCGCGTTCAGCAAACCTGAGGTGACGCCGCCCTGCACGACGATCCCGCCGAACCGGCTCCGGCCCGCCAGCTCGTCGTCGTAGTGGATCGGGTTGCGGTCGCCGCTGATCTCGGTGAACAGCTCGATGTCGCGACGAGTGATCGTGCGGCTGCGGCGCGCAGCGGCGCCGATCCGTGGCCTGGTGGTCATGACGACTCTCCGTTGCTCAGTGGCCGGTGCCGGCCGAGGTGCAGTCGCGGGTCGGCGCGACGCATCCGGTGATCTGGTCGGCGACGAACGCCGCGTCCCGCCCGACCCCACCGATGAAGTTCGAGCTGCGGTAATGCTGGAAGCGCTGCCCGAGCACGTAAAGGCCCGGGACGGGTGTGCGGCCGCGCGATTGCCGGATCTCACCGTTTCGATCGAGCACCGGCAGCCGCAGCCACGGGTAGGAACGCCGATGGCCGGTGGCCCACACGATGGTCCGGATACCGGCGTTGCGAAGGTCCAGGTCGCGGATGACGGACGGTTGGTCGAGGGCCTGGCTGGACTGTGCGGCGAACACCTCGTCGCGCAGCCCGTCCGAATCGATGAGCCGGTCGATGTGGCGAAGCAGCCGGCCCATCCGCCGATCGGCGGCGGCGACGTTCGCGGACAGGTCGGCGGCGAAACTTGCCCGCGAGCCGTCGATGTCGATCAGGCGACCCGCCACCCGGACACCGCCTGACTGCAGCGCGGCGAGGTCGAGCGCCCCTCGATCGGCCTTGCCGACCAACTGCAGCGACGGCTCGCGCCGGGCGAGCACCGGGTCGGGCATCTCGTCGATGGTCTTGTCCAGGACGCCGAGCCGCTGCAGCCACCAGTAGATGTCCATACCGCGGTAGCTGCGCGGCACCCGGGTGTGCCGGCCGACGGCGATCGTCACGTCTCTGCCGGCGGCGCGCAGTTCGTCGGCCAACTGCACCCCGGTGGCGGATGCGCCGACGACCAGCACGCCACCGGGCGGCACCGACTCCGGATTGCGGTACTCGCCCGGACTGAGCTGGGCGATGTCCCCGTTCACCGCGGCGGCCATCGCCGGCACCGCAGGCCTCTCGCACCAGCCTGTCGCGATGACGGCGGTGCGGGCCGTCCAAGTCTCACGGTCGGTCACCGCCCGGAAGCAGTTCCCGGATTTGCTCAGCGACACGACGCGCGTTTCCGCTTCGACCGGTGCGTCGAACGAGCGCGCGTAGTCGGCAAGCTCCTCGGCGAACGCCGCCGCGCTGATGAACCCGTCCGGATCCGCACCTTGGTACGGACGCCCGGGCAGCGAGTTCATCCAGTTCGGCGTCAGCAGGTGCAGGGAGTCCCACGTGGTGCTGCGCCAGCGCTCGCCGACGCGGCCGCGCTCGAGCAGCACGTGCTCGACACCGCGCTCGGTGAGCAGGCGGCTCGCCGCGAGGCCGGCTTGACCGGCCCCGACGACGAGCGTGTCCGTGGTACGCATGGGAATCCCGCCAACCCCTGATCAGCCGGTCAGCCCGCGTCCACGTCGATCGACACCGGCACCCCGTTGGTGACGACGTCGTAGACCGCCGACCGGCGGCGCGACTGCTCGACGACGGCGCGCAGCTTCTCCGGCTCGTCACCACGCAGCACGAAGCTGACACGCAACTGCTGGTAGCCGTTGCGGACCTCATCGGACAACCCGAGGATGCCGAGCAGGTCGATGTCGCCCTCGACCGTCGAGGACACCTCGGTCAGGTTCACGCCACGAGCCGCGGCGATGTTCGCGATCCCGGCGGTCAAGCAGGCGGCCAGTGCGTGCAGCACGTACTCCGCCGGCGTCGGGCCGTTGTCCGAGCCCACCAGGACCGGCGGGTGGTCCGCGTCGAACACGAAGGCCTCGCGGTGCGCCATCTCCTGCTTCGCGCCGTAGAAACCGGCGATGGTCGAGCGGTTGTGCGTGCCGCTGACCCAGCGGTTGGTGGCCCGGAACTGGAACTTGGCGATGTCGGTGTCGCCCTGCACGGCGTCGAGCGTCGCGAACAGGGTCGCGGTGTCGACTCCGTTGCGGACGGCATTCTCGGTGGTGGTCATGGGACTGCTCCTCACTTGTTGTTGTCCGTCCAGGACGACCGGATGCGTACTGGACGAGATTCAGTGGACGGGCGGCCGCCCGTAGGTGACCGCGTCGACGACCGACGCGGGAGTGATGGCGCACAGCTCGGCGTCCGGCCGCGCACCGAGCGCGTCGTTGACGAACGCGAACGCGAGCCGGGCGGCGACGAAGACCGTGATCGCGAAGATCTGCCGATCGTCGAAGCCCGCGTCACGCAGCGGCTGGACATCGGTCGCCTCGGTGGAACTCGGCCGCCGCGTCATCGTGCGCGCCCAGCGGGCAAGTGCCCGCTCGGCCGGATCCAGCCTGTCGTCGGTGCCGCGCAGCACGTCGGCCGCCACCTCATCGCCCGCCTCCCGCGCCAGTCGCCGGCCCCAGGCCAGCGAGCAGTACGAGTCGCCCAGCGCGGAGACGCACGAGGCGACCAGCACCGCCCGCTGACGCGGCGTGACGCCGGCGGCCCGGGCGCTCTGGTCGATGAGCTCCGACAGCCCGGCGTGCAGCGCCGGATGATGCCCCCACAGGCTCGACAGGTTCATCACGAAGCCGAGTCGCTCGACGTCGGAGTCGTAGAGCCGCTGCGCCTCGGCGCTCGGGGCGGGCGCGTCGAGAAAGCCGGTGCCATCCGTCTTGGTTGCGGTCGCTTGGTTCACGCCTAGAAAGCTACGAACGCAACGCCCGGCTGCGCGTCCGTGCGTGCGCGCAATTACGAGAGCGCGCTGCCCTCGGTCGGTGTCGGTATGCGCGTAGCAGTCAGGTCCGCGCCAGCAGTCTCGCGACGGCGGCGGCGCGGGCCGACTTGCCCTGCACGCCCAGCTTCAGATAGGCGTTCTGCAGGTGCCGCTCGACCGTGCGCACGCTCAGCGTCAGCGCCTCGGCGATCGCGGCGTTGTCCTGGCCCTCGGCAGCAAGCCGCAGCACGTCGAGCTCTCGCGACGAGAGCAGGGCGGCCGCCGCGCTGTCCGTCACCGATCGCGCAGGGCCGCGGTCCTCGGCCATGAAGGCGGCAACCTCGTCGACGAACACCTGCCACGCCGGCTCGTCGCCCAACAGGATGTGATTCGAGCTCTCCAGCACCACGAGGCGGGCGCCGGAGATCATCGACGCGAGCCGCAGGCCCTCGGCGAAGTCGTTCATCCGGTCGTGCCGGGCATGGAGCACCAGCGTCGGCGCCTTGATGTCGGCGAGCAGGTCGACGGCGTCGTCCGTCGCCCGCGCGTGACGCGCCCCGGCCACGTTGTCGGCAGAGGAGGCGACGCGCTGCAATTCGTCGAGCCACTGCTTCTGCTGCTCCGTCGCGGCCGGGATCATCCGGGAGGTGAACACTCGCCGGAACTCCGATTCCGGTCGAGCCCAGCCGACCTTGATGAGCTGCTGGAAGGCGTCGTTGAGCGCGACCTCCTCCGGCGTCGGATCGCGCAGTGTCGCGGCATAGCTGCCGTAGAAGATCAGCCGGGAGACGTGGTCCGGGTGGCGGACTGCGTAGACGATCGAGGTAGGACCGCCCTGCGCCATCCCCATCAGCGCGAACCGGTCGAGCTTGGCGTCCTCGATCACCGCCTCGAGGTCGGCGACGCGCGCGTCGAGACTGAAGTCGTCGACGTTCCAATCGGAGAGCCCGTAGCCGCGCTCGTCGTATCGAATCACTGTCGCGACCTCGCCGAGGTCGTCGAGGAAGTGCCGCCAGACCGGGCTCTGCCAGTCGTACTGCAGATGACTCAACCAGCACGACGCGATGAGCAGCGGCGGACCCGATCCGTGCCGGGCGTACGCAATCCGCGTGCCATCAGCAGACCGGCAGAATCGCAACTCCTGCGGCGGCTGCGTCATACCCCGATCAGACGCTGGCACACGTGAATGGTAACGACGATTGCGGCGCGTGGCGGCGGCATCAGCCGCGAATCGCTGCGGCCCGGCTCAACTCGCGCTCGTGGAGCAGTCCGTAGGTGAAGCCGTCCTCCCCCGCTGCAGCGGCCGCCGCGGCGACGCGGCGCAGGAACTCGGCCGCGACGACGCAATCCTGTCGGAATCCGAGCCGTTCCTGGGTCTGCTTCATCCGCAGCTGGGCGGTCCGCGCCCGCTTGCCGAGCTCAGGGCGGGCGAGTTCGGCGACGTAGCGCGCCCGCTTGGCGGCCTTGCGCACCCGGTGCAGCGGCTCGTCCCGAGCACCGTGCTTCGGCACGGCCTTGAGCCGACGTTTGACGCGCCGTTCGGCCTTCGCGACGTAGCGGGCGACGTCCTCGGCCGGCGCGTCGGTGATCATCGGCAGCTGCTCGCGCCATTCGCGCAGCTCGGTGAGCAGTGCGAAGTATCGCTTCGTGCGCATGAGGGTCGCGAGCCGCGCAGCCGCCTCCTGCTCCTCGGCCGCCAGCGTTGCGTGGATTCGCTCGGCGATCGGACCCGCGACGAGCTCGGCCGGCAGCTCGGCCAGCGCGGCATCGAGATGCGTACGCAGCACCTGGAGGTCGCGCACCGTACCGAGCCCGGCGGCGAACCAGGCCAACTCCGCGTCCAGGGCGGCCGCTCGGTCCGGGTCGAACAACTCACCCAGCACGCGCAGGACGCTCCGGTAGCGGCGGGTGCCGACCCGCGTCGGATGCACGACGCTCTCGCCGCGGCGCAGGTCGATGTCGCCGCGCACGATCGCGTCCGCCTGGGTGTCGAGATAGGTGCCGACCAGTCCGTAGAGCATCGTGGTGTCGCGCGGCTTGCCGGTCTCGACATCGACCGCCCGGGCCAGCTTCGAGCTGCTCGGCGACCGGGTGGCGCCGCGCTTGAGCAGCCAGCGTGCCGCTTGATCGAGCAGCCGCTCGTCCCCCTCTACGAGCTCGACCTCGACCTCCCGCCAGTGCCGGGTTACACCGACATCGCGGATCTCGAGCGCCGTCACGGAGTCGACGACGATCTCGGCGAGCGCCGTGCCGTCGTCGTCGAGCAGGCGATGGATCTCGCGCTCGGTCACCAGCGTGGCGAGCGGGTTCAGCGCCGCGCCGCCGCGGACGCCGCGCGTCGCCTCCCGCAGCTCGGCCGGCATCCCCCGACCACTCAGCGGCAGCCGGATCTCGGTACGGGCGTCGCCGGCCGGCACCTTGAGCTGCCAGCCCGCGTCGACGTCGCCGGTGCGCCGCCGCAGCGTCAGCCGGCTACGCAGCAGATCGCGCGCCGCCGTATCGAAGTACGTCGTCTCGAGATGCGCGCTCGCCTGCCCGACGGAGCCTTCCGCAGGAGTGAGACCCGACGGGTCGGGCAGCTGCCAGTCGGCAGCCACATCGAACTTCAGCTCACGCTCCACGTGCTCTTCGGTGTCTGGCATCTCAACAAAATAGGTGGTGAAGGTTAACGACGCATCGCCAGAAATACTGGGCGCATGACGATGTCGATGCCGCCCACCGCACTGACGATTGCCGGGTCCGACTCGGGCGGCGGGGCGGGCGCGCAGGCCGATCTGAAGACTTTCCTCGCCTGCCGGGTGCACGGCATGTCGGCGCTCACTGCGGTTACGGTCCAGAACTCGCTGGGCGTCAGCGGCTTCTACGAGCTGCCGCCGCACGCGGTCGCAGAGCAGATCGAGTCGGTGACGACGGACATCGGTGTCGATGCGGCCAAAACGGGCATGCTCGCCTCGGCGCCGATCATGGCCGCAATTGCGGAGACGGTGCGCCGGCTCGGGATCGCTCCGTTCGTCGTCGACCCGGTGTGCGCCTCGCAGCACGGCGACCCGCTGCTGCAGCCGGACGCGCTCGACGCGCTGCGCGAGGTCATCATCCCGCTGGCGACGCTCGTCACTCCGAACCTCGGCGAGGTGCGGCTGCTCACCGGCGTCGAGGTGCACGACCGCGCCGACATGCACGACGCCGCCCGGGCACTGCACGAACTCGGACCGCAGTGGGTGCTCATCAAGGGCGGCCACCTCGCGAACAGCGACGCGGTTGACGTGCTCTACGACGGCTCCAGCTTCGTCGAGTTCACCGCGCCGCGACTCGATACGAAGCACACCCACGGCTCCGGAGACACGCTCGCCTCGGCCATCACTGCGGGGCTCGCCCGCGGTCTCGACATCCCGGCGGCCGTCGAATTCGGCAAGTGGTTCGTCAGTGAAGCCGTACGCGGCTCGTTTTCGCTCGGCGCGGGCCTAGGCCCGGTCGGCCATTTCTGGCGCATCCTCGATCTGCCGGAAGTCAGGCGCGCGGGCGGCGGTGCGTGACGCAGCGGGTGGAGTCCCGCCGGACCCCCAGACCCACCGCCCCCACGCCCCCGCTCCCAACCCGACCCCTTTCGTGATCAACAGGCCCCAACCGTCGCCCAAGTACGGTTCGCGCCTGTTGATCACTAAGGAGAGGAGTAGGGAGTAGGTCACGCGCGCTAGGCCGGCTCGCTCTCACGTTGACGCGCGGCGAAGCCCGTGACGTCGACGCCGACGCCCTGCGAGTACGCGAGGTGTCCGCCCAGCCACGCACCGGCCGTCACGAGCCCCGCGCCGGCCAGCGAGTCCAGGAACCCGCGGACCCGTCTGCCGCGGCGCCGCGCACGCCAGCTCAGCGTGAAACAGACCAGCGCGCTGCCGTTCACGACTGCGTGCACAGCCCCGACCCGTCGCTGCGCTCCGTCGGTCGTCGCCCAGTCGAGCGCGCCGGCGAGCGCCGCGGGCAACGCGGTCACGCAGCCGAGCGCGGTCAGCTTGCGAGCCGCAGCCGGTTCGCGCAGCAGGTCGGCGGCGATCGCCGACGTCCAAGCGCCGATCGGCAGCACTACCGCCGCGGGGTGCAACGGGTGCCCGAGCGGCCGGCCGCGCAGCAGTTCTGCCACCGGTCCGTCGGGCACGGCCGTACGGACCAGGGCTTGCGCCCCGGCGGCCGGCCCGTCCAGGCTCCGCGCACGTTCGATCGGTCCGACGATGGGTTCCATCGGTCTCCTGCCTCCGTCACGCGCGCGTCCGGGTCAGGGCCGCAGGATCCTCTCCGGTCTCGTTCATCCACGCGGCCACGTCGCGCAGCTTGCGGTGCGAGTGCTGCGAGGCCACCACGAGCATGTCGAAGGCAGCCGCGGCGGTGATCCGGTGCCGCTCCATCAGGATGCCCACGGCGCGGCCGATTTCCTCACGCGTCTGGAGACCAACCCGCAGATTCGTCTCGAGTTCGATGTGCGTCAGTGCAATGCCTGCGTGCGTGGCATACGCGGCACCGATCAGCGCAGCCTGCTCGTCGAAGGCGGACGTCGCCGCTGCGACGAAGCTCAGCAGGCCGACCGTGCCGCGCGTGGCCGACATCGGCACCGCCAGCACGCTGCCCACGCTCAACGACGCGGCGCGGGCGGCGAACTGGGGCCAGCGCTGCTCGTCGGTCGTATTGGCGATGTGGACCGGTTCGACGACGTCGCGCAGACTGCGACACGGGCCGACGTCGGGGTCGAGCAGGAGCGGGACGCACGCGGCGGCGAGGCCTGTCGCGATCGGAGTCTCGATCCGCCCTCGCGAGCGGATGAGCGTGACGCCGATCTCGTCCGACGTGGGCAGCACTCTGCGCGCCCATTGCCCGATCTCCACAAGTGTGGCTTCCGGGTCTTCCTGGCCGGCGAGTGCCAATGTCGCCGCGGTCATCGCGCCCACGTCCGCCCGCTGCTGGACGGTCGTGCCCTCAACCGGCGCAACGGCAAGCTCGGGCTGAGCCACCGTGAGCACCTCCGCTTAGCTCGGTTCCGCAAGAGCCTACTCAGATATCGGACGTCGATGGATGCCTGCTCACAGTTGGGAATCCGGGCATCGACATGTTGGCTATGAATGGTGAGGAGTTGTCTTGGGTAGGAGGCTCCGATGACCAACAGCATCTCTCGCCGGCACCACGTGGTCGTGATCGGCTCCGGGTTCGGCGGACTGTTCGCCGCCAAGCGGCTCAAGCGCGCCGATGTGGACGTCACGCTCATCAGCCGGACCACTCACCACCTGTTCCAACCGCTGCTGTACCAAGTGGCGACGGGCATCCTCTCCGAGGGTGAGATAGCCCCGGCGGCGCGCGAGGTTCTGCGTCGACGCCGCTACGTGCGGGTCCTGCTCGGCGAGGTGATCGACATCGACGTCGCCACGCGCACCGTGACCTCGACGGCCGGTGACGCGAGCACCACCACTCACTACGACTCGCTGATCGTGGCGGCGGGTGCCGATACCTCCTATTTCGGACACGACGAATTCGCGCGCAACGCGCCGGGCCTGAAATCCATCGACGACGCGCTGGAGTTGCGCCGCCGCATTCTGTCCGCCTTCGAGTTCGCCGAGCTCGAGCAGGACGAGGCCGCGCGCGACGAGTGGTTGACGTTCACCGTCGTCGGCGCGGGTGCGACCGGCGTGGAAATGGCCGGGCAGATCTCCGAACTGGCGCGCCGCACCCTCGTCAAGGATTTCCGCAGCATCGACACCAGGCGGGCACGCATCATTCTCATCGACGCGCTCGACGGCGTACTCGGCAACTTCGGGACGAAGCTCTCAGCGGGTGCCGCCCGACAGCTGCAGGAGCTGGGCATCGAGGTCTGGCTCGCCGAAAAGGTCGTGGGCGTCGACGAACACGGGCTCACGGTGCAGGACAGAAGCGGACGCGAAACGCGCATCCCGGCGCGCACGATCGTCTGGGCCGCCGGCGTGGTGGCCTCGCCGCTGGCGAAGGCACTGGCCGAGCAGACCGGTGCGGAACTCGAGCGCGACGGGCGCATCAAGGTGCTACCGGACTGCTCGCTGCCCGGCCACCCCGAGGTGTTCGTGATCGGCGACATGATGTCGCTGGACGACCTGCCCGGCGTCGCGCAGGTGGCGATGCAGCAGGGCAAGTACGCCGCCGACCAGATCGGCGGGCGGCTCAAGCGCAAGCCCGACCAGAAGCCGTTCCACTACTTCGACAAGGGCAGCATGGCGACGATCTCGCGGTTCAGCGCGGTGGCGAGCATCGGACCGCTGCGCTTCGGCGGGTTCATCGCCTGGCTGATCTGGCTCGTCGTGCACGTCATGTACCTGGTCGGCTTCAAGAACCGGGTGACGACCGTCCTGCACTGGACCATCTCGTTCATCGGACGCGGTCGCGCGGAGCGCGCCATGACCACTGTCGCCGAGTCGGCGCGAGTGCCCACGGCGACGTAGTTCAGGCGCGCTCGATGGTCTCGAGTGTCGGCTGCTGGTCGGCCGCGAAGTCTCGTCGCGCCCGGACCAGCTGACTGGCTTCGTCGCGAGCGAAGCCCGAATCGCCGTGCGGCCCCTCCAGCACGGACACGACGCCGGCGTACGCGTCCATCCATGCCTGCCAGCCGACGAGGTCGTCCTGGCCGGTCGGACGCGCGCCGTCGAGCGCCGCGCCGCCGGTCGCGGGGCGCGGCAGACTGTCGATGAGATACCTGCGGACGGCCTGCAATTGGGCCCAGAGCGCCTGGCCGTACGCGCACGTCTGACGCAGTTCGGCGGCCAGCCGCTCGGCCCGGTCGCGGTGATCTGCCGCGGCCATCGTGTCCCGGTCAGCGCCGTGCCGATTCGGATCGAGCAACTCCGGTTGCGGGATGTCGTACATCGCGCTCACTCCTTCGAACGAGCTACGGATTGAGCATCCCCCGCTGAACGTCGGGCAAACATCGAGAACTCACCGGCGCAATTCATTCGGATTCGCGCTACGGTGGACAAAACCTTTCGTGTCAGCGGTCGTCCGGGGGACCTGCCGAAAGTTCTCGCCCGGATCGACGGTGGCAGATCGGAAACGGGCAATGACGGCAATTTCACGCAGCTACTCGCAAACGGTCGACGTGCGCTGCTCAGCGGCACTTCCGGGGATGTCCGCCAACGAGGGCCGGTGTCAACTTTTCGCAGGCCACGACGGTCCGCACGCGGTGATGTTCGTGCACAGCGGGGAACGACTCGTCCGCACTTGGCGAGCCAGCAACCCGGCGGCCGCCGCCGCGGACGGCGGATCGAACGCCCTCCAGCGACCCTGGATGTACGGGTACCCGGTTCCTGCCTGGTTCGAGGGGTAAACCAGCCGACCTCGTGAGGTCGTCAGCCAATGCGAGAACCGTTCGCAGATCGCAACGCAGCGGGGGACGCACTTGGCGCGCGCGTGGCGCAGCTGGCGCTGCGCCGGCCGCTGGTACTCGGGTTGCCACGCGGCGGCGTCGTCGTTGCCGCCCGCATCGCCGAACGACTCGGAGCCCCGTTGGACGTGGTGATCGTCCGCAAGATCGGCTGCCCCGGCCATCGGGAGCTCGCCATGGGGGCGTTGGCCGTGTGGGGGCCGCATTCGGCGGTGGTGCGCAATGAACACGTGATCGCCACGGCGGGCGTCTCCGAGGCGAAGTTCGAGCGGGCCCGCGAGCGCGAAGCCGTCGAGGCGCAGCGGCGGGTCGCCGAATGGGGACAGCCGGTGCCTGACGTGTCGGACACCGATGTCGTGCTGGTCGACGACGGGCTGGCGACCGGCGCGACGATGCACGCTGCACTCGAGGTCGCCGGGCGCGCCGGCGCGAAACGGTTGATCTGCGCAGTGCCGGTCGGCGCACCCGTCGAGTTGAGCGAGCTTGCGGATCAGGTCGACGAACTGGTGTACCTCGACGCGCCGCATCAGTTCCACGCAGTCGGCCTGCATTACCGCGACTTTCGAGAGGTCGACGACGCGACCGTCGCGGAGGCCCTCGCCGCGGCCCGCGCGCGAGTCGGCTGAATCGCTTACCCGGTGGCGTTTGTGGCGTTGTCGTTCGCAGTATCGACCAGCAGGACGTGGTCGAGATCGGCGAGCGTGATCAGCCGGCGCATCCGACCCGGGACGTTGGTGAGGATCAGCGATCCGCGCTCCGACGTGCACCGCTGGCTCGCGGTGACGAGTTCGCCGAGCGCCGTCGAGTCCATGAACTCGAGGTCGCCGACATCGACCCGGATCACCCGGCGGCCGGCGTCGAGATGGTCGGTCAGCTCGACGCGCAGATCCTGCATGTTGGCGACGTCGAGCTCGCCGCGCAGCGCAATCGCCGCGCGCCAGTCGTCGTGAGCCATGGTCTGGACAGCCCTCATTCGGAGGACGCCGTCACTCCGAACCACAGTTGATACCTCTGTCATTAGTGCCATCCTGGCCTCGTCGCCTGCCGGTTTTGCGGCGATGCCGCCCGTTTTGGGGGCTGGCTGTGCTCACCGTACCGGCCCGCGCGTTAGAGGCCTGTTCGCTTCCCGAGATCAAGTCACAATGACGGGATGCGACCCGCCGCGACACCGCGCCCGCCGTACACGGCAGTCATCTTCACGTCGATCCGCACCGCCGAGGACGACGCCGGCTACGCCGAGACCGCGGAGTCGCTGGAGGCGCTGGCCACGCAACAGCCCGGCTACCTCGGCATCGAAAGCGCCCGCGACGAGCTGGGCATCACCGTCTCGTACTGGGTCAGCGCCGAGCACGCGCGAGCGTGGAAGTCCGTCGCCGAGCACCGTCTCGCCCAGCAGCGCGGCCGCGCCACGTGGTACCGCGCCTACCGGGTCAGGATCGCGACCGTCGAGCGTGACTACACGATGGAATGACGCGACCCGCGCGACTCTCCGCGTGTGGTCAGTTGCGCGCCGCGTGGTCAGCTATAAGTGACCAATCGCGCCCGAAATGACCACGCAACGCTAGGGACCTGCCACCTGTCGACGTCAGCCGGACATGTGCTCCTGCAGCCGCGCCACGAGGTCTGGATCCGCCTCCACGAACACCAGCTTGTTGACCTCTTCGAACATCTGCCGCAGTCGTTTGAGATCGACCGGGTGCTCGCGCTGTTGCACGCCGATCAGCAGATTGAGCCCGATGCGGGCCAGCACCCGGGCGTGTGCGCGGTCGATGCCGAGCGCGGCGATCGCGTCGACGAGATGGCGTTCGCGACGGCGGTCCACCCGGGTCACGACCTCGGCGACCTCCGGGCTGCTGCGCGCCCACGCCCGGATCGCCGCTTCGGAGGCGTGCGGCAGGCCGACGCCCAGATCGTTCAGGGTGGCGATGCGCAGTGTGGGGTCCGGCTGCGCCCGCGAGATCTTGATCAGCCGGTCGCTGTGCTCGCGTGCCCAGTATTCGAGCAGCTGCGTGACGAAGCCGGGCATGCCGCCGAAGTGGTGGTAGAAGGAGCCCTTGGTGATGCCGAGCCGCTCGCAGAGCATCGCGATCGTCAGTGCCTCACTGCCGTAGTCGCCGAGCACCACCAGCGCCTCGCGGAAGTAGTCCTCCGGGGTCAGCCGCTCCACGAACGATCATCCTGTCATTGATCAGCGCCCGACCGCGTATCCCTGCGCCCCCCGCGGGTTGGCCGCGGCCCGCAAGAACCCGTCCGTACCCCTGCTCACGGCCGACAAGCGGCCCAGCGACCAGCCGTCCACCTCCGTGACGGCATGCCCGCGGCGGCGCAGTTCGGCCAGCGTCTCCTCCCCCAGCCGCGACTCGGCCACCAGGCCGCGCGGCGTCGCGTCGCGCGGGTAGAAGGACGACGGGAAGTGCGTCGAGTGCCAGGTCGCGGCGTCGATCGCCTCCTGGAGGTTCATCCCGAACACGGCGTGGAAGAGGAAGAACGGCAGCTGCCACTGATCCTGCTGATCGCCGCCCGGCGTCCCGAACGCGAGGTACGGCGCACCGTCACGCAGCGCGAGCGACGGCGTGAGCGTCGTGCGCGGCCGCTTGCCCGGCGCAAGCGAGTTGGGCAGCCCCGGCTCAAGCCAGAACATCTGCGCACGCGTGGTGAGCCCGAAGCCGAGTGCCGCGATCACCGGCGAGCTGTGCAGCCAGCCGCCGCTCGGTGTCGCGGAGACCATGTTCCCGAACCGGTCGACGACGTCCAGGTGGCAGGTGTCGCCACGCGTCGCCCCGCGCGCGTCGACGGCCGGCTCGACGTCGAGCGCATCGAGCGTCGGCTCCCCCACGCCCGCCGCCAACGCACCGGTCACCGGACTCGGCAGCCGCGCGGCGCGTCCGTCCGGCGCGCCGGGCCGCAGCTCGCCGCTCGCCTCGTCAGTGATCAGCCGCCGGCGCGCGTCGTTGTAGGCGGGCGAGAGCAGCGCGTCGAGCGGCACGTCCGGCACGTCGCCGTAGAACGCCTCGCGATCGGCGAAGGCGAGCTTCGCCGCCTCGACGACGAGATGGATCAGGGCCGGATCGGACGGGCCGGTGTCCGCGAGGTCGAAGCCGCTGAGCAGCGCGAGCTGTTGCAGGAGCACCGGACCCTGCCCCCACGGTGGCGTCTTCGCCACCCGGTACACGCCGAAGTCGTAGGTCGCCGGCTCGTCGAGCGGCGTGCGCCAGCCGGCGAGGTCGGCGGCGGTGAGCACGCCCGCATGCGGCGCGCCGGAGGTGTCCATCGCCGGGATCCGGACGAACGCATCGATTGCTTCGGCGACGAAGCCGCGGTAGAACGCGGCGCGGGCAGCCTCGATGCCGGCCTCGCGATCGCGGCCGGCGGCCGCGTCGGAGATGCGCTGATAGGTGTCGGCAAGCACGGCGTTGGTCAGCCGGGTGCCAGGGGCGGGCACCGGCAGGTAGACCTGCGCCGAACTCGGCCAGTGCTCGGCGAACAGCTGCTCGACCGTGGAGATGGTTCGGCTGATCGCCGGTAGCACGGGATAACCGCGCCGCGCATACCCGATCGCCGGAGCGAGCACGTCCGGCAGCGGCATCGTCCCGTACCGCTCGAGCAGCGTCAGCCAGGCGTCGAAGGCACCCGGCACGCAGGCCGCGAGGTGGCCGGTGCCGGGAACGAGGTCAAGGCCGAGATCCGCGAAGTGCTCGAGCGTCGCGCCCGCCGGCGCCGGACCCTGGCCCGCCACGACGATGATGTCGTCGGACCCGGCCGCCCGGATGAGCATCGGCACCTCGCCGCCCGGGCCGTTGAGATGCGGCTCGACGACCTGCAGTGTGAAGCCGGCCGCGACCGCGGCGTCGAATGCGTTGCCGCCGCGCTCCAGCATCGACAGCCCCACCGCGGAGGCCAGCCAATGGGTGGACGCCACCATTCCGAAGTCGCCGGTCAGCTCCGGCCGCGTCTGAATCACCTGTCCTGTCTAGCATCGGAGGATGGTTGCGCCGCTGGCCCTGCACTGCTCGCGCACGTACCCGGTACACGTCGAAGAGGCGTTCGACACGGTGCTGACCACCCCGCTCGAATCCATCTTCAACCGCCGTCACGGCCCGATCCCGGCCGTGCGCGCCACCGAGGGTGCGGACGGCGAAGTGTGGGGAAGGGCCGGCCAGCTACGCACGATTCGGCTGGCCGACGGCGGCTCGATGCGCGAGGAACTCATCAGCGTCGAGCGCCCCGGCGCCTTCACCTACACGTTGCGCGACGTGACCGGTCCGCTGAAGCCGCTCGCGTCGCACGTCGACGGGCGCTGGTCGTTCACAGTCGCCGGGACGGGCACCCGCGTCGGGTGGCAGTGGACCATGCACCCACGTTCGCGGGCAGTCAGCCCGGTGCTGCCGATCTTCGCGCGGCTCTGGCGCGGGCTCGCGGTCCAGGCCCTGCAGCGCCTCGAGGAACTACTGGTCCCCGAGTGAAGGCACGCGCCGCCGCCGTCAGGTCGGCGCGATCGCCGTGGCGAGTAGCCGGGTCAGCGCGTCCAGCGCGTTCGGCACCAGTCGGTAGTACGCCCACTTGCCGCGCTGCTCGCGCTCGAGCAGCCCCGCCTCGACGAGCTGCTTCATGTGGTGCGACACCGTCGGCTGCGACAAGCCGACCGGCTCGGTGAGGTTGCAGACGCACACCTCGCCGTCCGGGTGGGCGGCGACCATGGACAGGAGTCGGAGCCGGGTCGGCTCGGCGATCACCTTCAGCACCGCCGCCAGCCGCTGCGCGCTCTCGGCGTCCAGCCCAGCGTCGGTCGGCGCGCAGCACGCCGCCCACGCGTCGGAGAGCAGCGGAAGCGGCGCCGTGGGCATGCCATCATCATGCCACATCATATTGACATACGTCGATACATGATGCATAGTAGACGTATCGACAGACATCTATGGGAGGTGGCGGCCATGACGAGCACGGCTGACGAGGAGACCCGAGAGCAAGTGCGCGCCCGCTACGCCGCAGCCGCGCTTTCGGTGCGGGCCACCGAGCGGGGCTGCTGCGCGGACGACGAGTGCGGGGCCGGGTACTACAGCACCGCGGAGCAGGGTGAACTGCCCGCCGACGCGCTCGCGGCCAGCCTGGGCTGCGGCAACCCGCTGGCGGTCGCCGACCTGCAACCCGGCGAGACCGTGCTCGACCTCGGCTCAGGTGGGGGAATCGACGTCCTGCTCTCCGCGCGCCGCGTCGGACCGGCCGGCTTCGCCTACGGGGTGGACATGACCGACGAGATGCTAGCGCTCGCGCGCGCCAACGCCGAGCAGGCCGGTGTCGGCAATGTCGACTTCGTCCGAGGCACGATCGAGGACGTCCCGCTCCCGGACGGCTCCGTCGACGTCGTGATCTCCAACTGCGTCATCAACCTGTCGGTCGACAAGCCGGCCGTCCTCACGGAGATGTTCCGGCTGCTGCGACCCGGTGGGCGGATCGGCATCAGCGACGTCGTCGCCGAGGACGACCTCACCCCCGAGCAGCGTGCCGAGCGAGGCAGCTACGTGGGCTGCATCGCCGGCGCGCTTTCCCGGCGCGAGTACCTGGACGGGCTGGCCGCGGCCGGGTTCGTCGACGCGTCGGTCACGTTCACCCACGAAGTCGCGGATCGCATGTTCTCCGCGATCGTGCGTGCCGTGAAGCCGGCGACGTAATTGCGGAGAGGAGTTCCGATGCCGGGCGCGAGCCCTGACACCCGCCGGGTGAAGATCGCGAACGCCAACTGGCGTCCAGACGCCGACGCACCGGACGGCCGGTTCGAGCTCATGCTCGTGACCGACGACGACCGGCAGCACTTCCTGCCCGTCAGCGCCGCGTCGATGACCGCCCTCGCCGCGCTCGCCGGCGCCGACACGGCGCTCGCGTGGGATCCCGGCAATCGCACGCTCATCGTCGCCAACCTGGTCGGGACGATGCCCTGGACGCAGACCGGCTGACCGCGATCGATTCACGGCCGAAAGCGGTAGCCCATTCCGGGTTCGGTGACGAGGTAGCGCGGCCGGCTCGGCTCGGGCTCCAGCTTGCGGCGCAGCTGCGCCATGTAGATCCGCAGGTAGCTCCGGTCGGTGTGCTCCGACGAACCGCGCACCGCGGTCAGCAGCGTGTCCCCGCTGATCAGCTTGCCCGGGTGGCGCAGCAGCACGTCGAGGATCTTCCACTCAGTCGGCGTCAGACGGATCGACTCGCCCGATGCGCCGACCGCGGTCGTCATGGCGAGATCGATCTTGACGTCGCCCACCATTGCCACGACCTGCTCGTCCGCGGCCGCGGCGCGTCGTGCCGTCGCGCGCAGCCGGGCCAGCAACTCGTCGATGCTGAACGGCTTCGTCACGTAGTCGTCTGCTCCGAGGTCGAGCGCCGCGACCTTGTCGGCGCTTCCGCTGCGCGCCGAGAGCACGATGATCGGCGTCGACGCGTACTCACGTACTGCGCGGATCACATCCAGCCCGGAGATGTCGGGCAACCCGAGGTCGAGCACCACGGCGTCGTGCGGACGGTCGGCCAGCGCGGTCAGCGCCTTCGAGCCGGTCGCCGCCTCGGTCACTGCATACCCGCGCGCGGTCAGGTTCATGGCGAGCGCGCGCAGCAGCGGCCGCTCGTCCTCGACGATCAGCACCCGCGTCACGACCAGGACACCGTCTCGATCGGCTTGGGTGACGCGGCGTGCAACGCGACGACCATGGTCGCGCCGCCGCCGGGGGTCTCCTCGGCGCGCACCGTGCCGCCCATCGCCTCGGTGAAGCCGCGCGCGATCGCCAGGCCCAGCCCGACACCGCTGCCGTCGCTCGGCGCGTCGTCGGTGCGCTGAAACGGCTCGAAGACCGAATCCAGCGCCTCGCGCGGAATGCCCGGGCCGCGGTCTATCACGCGCAACTCGACTGTCTCGCCGATCGCGCTCCCGGCAAGCCGCGGCGTGCCGTCCGGCGCGTAGCGGAGCGCGTTCTGCACTACGTTCGCGATCACGCGCTCGAGCAGGCCCGCATCGGCGATCACCTCAGGCAGGTCCGCGCCGCCGTCGACGTCCACGTCGTCAGCGCCGATCTGATCGAGCGCCCGCGCGACGATGTCGTCGATGCCGACCGGGCGGCACAGCACCGGCAGCACCCCGGCCTGCAGCCGCGAGAGGTCGAGCAGGTTGGTGACGAGATCGGTGAGCCGGTCCATCGACTGCTCGGCGGTGGCCAGCAGTTCACGGCGATCCTCCTCGGTCCAGGCGACCTCCCCGGCGCGCAGGCTGGAGATCGCCGCCTTGGCCGCCGCGAGGGGCGTGCGCAGGTCGTGACTCACCGCGTTGAGCAAGGCGGTGCGTTGTCGCTCGGATTCGGCGAGCGGCTCGACGGCCCGGGCCGCCTCGGCGAGCTCGCGCTGCCGGTAGGCGACTGCCACGTGCGCGGCGAAGGCGGCGAGGATGCGCAGGTCCTCCCCCGGCAGCGGCCTGCCGCGCAGCGCGAGCATCAGCTCGTCGCCGACCTTTGCGGACGCGTGCGCGGCGCCGGGCTGCGTCGGCGCGGCGCTGCCGGAGCTCGCCGCCACCTCCCAGGCGTCCGCCCCGGTCGCCCGCAGCAGGCTCACGCCGTCCGCGCCGAATGTCTCGCGGAACCCGGTCGAGCAGCGCGGGCAGCGCCGGCCCGCCACGCAACAGGCTGCCGGCGAAGGTCGAGAGCGTCTCCGCCTCCGCCTCCGCACTCGCGCGAGCGGCCTGGCCCGAGCGCCGTGCAGCGAGGTCGACGACGCGAGAGACCAGCATCGCGATGACGAGGAAGATCACGAGTGCCAAGAAGTTGGAGGTCTCGTCGATGGTCAGGGTGTGCCGCGGCTCGACGAAGTAGTAGTTGAGCAGCAGGCTCGCCGCCACCGCCGCGGCAAGCGCGGGATAGAAACCGCCGACCACGCTTGTCAGCACGACGGCCAGCAGGTAGAGCGGGACGTCGGCGGCGAACGAGACGTGCTCTCGCAGCGCGGTGAGGATCAGCGTCAACACCGGCAGCAGTACGACCGCGACCAACAGGCCGGCCACGCGCCGGCGCGCGGTGAGCCCGCCGGTAAGGGCCGGCAGCCGGAACCCCGAGCGCGCGGCGTAGTCGTGCGTGACGAGATGGACGTCGATCGTGCCGGACAGTCGGGTCACGGTCGCGGCCGTGCCGGCGCCGGTCAGGGCGAGCAACGGATGATGCCGCGACGCGCCGAGCACCAGCTGGGTCGCGTCCATCCGGCGGGCGAAGTCGAGCAGGGTGCGCGGCACGTCGTCTCCGACGATCGAGTGATACGTCCCGCCGAGTTGCTCGACGAGCAGGCGCTGGCTGGCGAGTCCGGCCACGCCCGGTTCGCTCAGCCCATCGCTGCGTGACACGTGGACGGCGAGCAGCTCGCTGCCGACGGTGCGAGCCGCGATCCGCGCCGCGCGGCGGATCAGCGTGTCGCCCTCCGGCCCGCCGGTGAGCGCGACGACGATGCGCTCCTTGGTCTCCCACGTGTCGTCGATGCCGTGCTGGTCGCGGTAGCGGCGCAGCCCCTCTTCGACCGAGTCGGCCAGCCACAGCAGGGCGAGCTCGCGCAGCGCGGTCAGGTTGCCGGGCCGGAAGTAGTTGCCGAGTGCGGCATCGATCTTCTCGGCGGGATAGATGTTGCCGTGCGCCATCCGCCGACGCAGCGCCTCGGGCGCCATGTCGACGACCTCGATCTGGTCGGCGGCGCGCACGACAGCGTCCGGAACGGTTTCCTGTTGCTGCACGCCGGTGATGCGCTCGACGACGTCGTTCAGCGACTCGAGATGCTGGATGTTCATCGTGCTGATGACGTGGATGCCGTCGTCCAACAGCGTCTCGATGTCCTGCCAGCGCTTCCCGTGCGGGCCCGACCCGGGAACGTTGGTGTGCGCCAGCTCGTCGACAAGGACCACCTGCGGCTTGCGGGCCCGGACGGCGTCGAGATCCATCTCCTCGAACTTCGCGCCGCGATAGACGACCTTCTTGCGCGGCACGATCGGCAGGTCGGCCAACCGCTCGGTGGTATGTGCGCGGCCGTGCGCCTCGACGTAGCCGACCGCGACGTCGGTGCCGCGACTCAGCCGGCGGTTGCCCTCGTCGAGCATCGCGTAGGTCTTGCCGACCCCCGGGCGCCGCACCGAGGTAGATCCGCAGCGTTCCCCTGGCCACCGTCCCCGCCTTCTCAACCGTGGAGCCGGGTCCAGTGTCCGCCCTAGCCCGAGAGCGGGTGGGCCGACCAGCCGGACCAGTGCGTCACATCTATGGCGAGCACCGGGCCCGGTGGCGGTTGCGCCTTGTAGACCGGGTAGCGCGCCGTGAGCAACTGCACCGCAACCGCGGCCTCGTCGCCTTCGACGACGCGGGCGGTGCCGTCCGCGCGCGCCCACCACAGCTGCGTCCAGTCGTCGTCGTAGTGGTCGACGAGCACAGCCACGGCGGGGTTGGCCGCGATGTTCGCGAGCCGGCGCAGCGACGTGGTCGTCTTCGGCTTCGCGTCCACGGCGGTGTAGAGCAGGTCGTCGGCCAGCGCGAACACGATCGGGACGAGATGCGGACGTGCGTCCGCCGATGCCGTCGCCAACCGCGCCACCCGCGCAGCAGCGAACTTCGCCCGGGCGTTGCCGGTGTCCAATCGCACCGCAATAGGGTGGCACTCATGCGCTTTGGAGTCTTCGTTCCGCAGGGTTGGCGGCTGGACCTCGTCGGCATCGAGCCGCGCGATCATTGGCAGACGACGCTGCGCGTCGCCAACCGGGCCGAGGAGCTCGGCTTCGACAGCATCTGGGTCTACGACCATTTCCACACCGTCCCGGTGGCGACCGACGAGGCGACGCACGAGGCCTGGACGCTGATGGCGGCGCTCGGCGCCGCCACCGAGCGGGTCCGGCTCGGCCAGATGTGCACCTGCATGGCGTACCGCAACCCCGCCTACCTCGCGAAGGTGGCGGCGAGCTGCGACGTCATCTCGGGCGGGCGCGTCGAGATGGGCATCGGCGGCGGCTGGTACGAGCACGAATGGCGCGCCTACGGGTACGGCTTCCCGAGCGCCGGCGATCGGCTCGGCATGCTCGACGAGGGCGTGCAGATCATGCGCCAGGCCTGGACGGAGGGCACGTCGACGTTCAAGGGCCGCCATTACCAGGTCGACGGCGCGATCTGCCGTCCGTTGCCGCTGCAGGACGGCGGCCCGCCGCTGTGGATCGCCGGCGGGGGCGAGAAGAAGACGCTGCGCACCGCCGCGAAATACGCGCAGTACACGAACTTCGACGCCACTCCGGAGAACTTCACCCGCAAGTCGGAGATCCTCGAGCAGCACTGCCGCGACGTCGGCCGTGACTTCGGCGAGATAGTCCGCTCCGCGAACTTCAACGTCGTGATCGGCGAGACCGAGAAGGACGTCCAGGACAAGCTGGCCTGGATCCTCGACCACTACCGACGGCTGGTTCCGGAGCACCAGGCCGAGCGCACGCACAAGCTGTTCGCGAACGGGCTGGCCGGCACCCCCGAGCAGATCGTGGAGCGGCTGCGCGAGGCGGAGAAGTTGGGCATGACGTACGCGATCGGATACGTGATCGACGCGGCCTACGACCCGGCCGGCATCGACCTGCTGGCGACGAAGGTGATGCCCGAGCTGCGTTGACCACGCCGGTGGATCATGGCAAACGCCGAGATGCTGAGATAGGCGCATGACGCAGACCGCGGACGGACGGATCGTCGTCGACCAACTGACGAAGTGGTTCGGCGGCAAGGTGCTCGCGGTCGACCGGCTGAGCTTCACCGTCGAGCCCGGCTCGGTGACCGGCTTCCTCGGCCCCAACGGCGCCGGCAAGACCACCACGCTGCGGATGGTCCTCGGCCTCGTCCACCCGACGGCCGGCAACGCAACCATCGGCGGGCTGCCCTACCGGCAGTTGCGGAACCCGACGCGCGTCGTCGGAGCCGCGCTGGAATCGTCGAGCTTCCACCCGGCACGCACCGCTCGCAACCACCTGCGGATCCTGTGCATCGTCGACGGCCTGCCGCTGCAGCGCGCCGACGAAGTGCTCGACCTGGTGGGGCTGCACGAGGCGGCGCGCCGCAAAGTACGCACGTTCTCGATGGGCATGCGCCAGCGGCTCGGTCTGGCGGCCGCGCTGCTCGGCGACCCGCATGTGCTCGTGCTCGACGAGCCGGCCAACGGGCTCGACCCGGACGGCATCCGCTGGCTGCGCGGGCTGCTGCGCCATCTCGCCGGACAAGGTCGGACGGTGTTGGTGTCCAGCCACCAGTTGAACGAGGTCCAGGAGATCGCCGACCGGGTCGTGATCCTCAACCGGGGCCAATTGGTACGTGCGGGTTCTATCGCGGAGCTGACGGCGGGAACGGACTCGGTGCTGGTGCGGTCCCCGAACCTCGACGGGCTGCACCAGGCGCTCACCGGGCAGCCGATCACCGTCGAGCCCGTAGCCCCGGACGCGTTGCGCATCCGCGGCCTGACCACTGACCAGGTCGGCCACCTCGCCTTCACCGCAGGCGTGGAACTGCACGAGCTGAGCGGGCAGCGCTTCGATCTCGAAGACCTCTTTTTCGCGCTCACCCAGGGCGAGCAACCCGCGCCCGGCCAACCACCGGCTCAGGTCCAGGCAGGTCAGCGATGACCCGGCTGATCCGCGCTGAGTTCGTGAAGCTGCGCACTACGCAGGTGTGGTTCTGGCTGCTGCTCGGCGCTGTCGCCGTGAGCGCGCTGTTGATCGTCGCGCAGATCGCCCCGTCCGACGGAGTTCGCAACGCGTCGGACGTCCCGGACATGTTCACCTCGTCGAGCACGGCCTACGTGGTGGTGTTCGTGCTCGGCGTCCTGGGTGTGACCACCGAGTTCAGGTACCAGACGATCACGCCCACCGTGCTGCAGACGCCGTCGCGCTGGGCGATCGTCACCGCAAAGATGATCACCTACGGGATCGTCGGTGCGATCTACGCGGTGGTCGCGATCGCAGTGCAGATCGTGATCGCGGTGCCGTGGCTCTCGTCGAAGAACGTCACCGTCGATTTCGGCAACGACCACGTCCGGCACGCGATCATCGGTGTGTTCGCAGTCGTCGCGCTGTTCGGGATCGTCGGGCTCGGCGTCGGCGCCCTGCTGCGCAACCAGATCGTGGCCGTCGTGGTCGGCATCCTGTTCCTCCTGCTGCTCGAGCACCTGCTGCTGCTCATCCCCGGCGTGCGCCACGCGTGGCCGTACATGCCGGGCGCGGCGTCCAGCGCGATCATGTACACGAGCGGCGACAAGTCCCCGGTCGACGACGTGCACCTGCTCTCCACCTGGGCGGGCCTCGTCGTGCTGGTGCTGTGGGCCTTCGTCCCGGCGATCGTCGGGGCCGCGTTCTCGATGAACCGCGACATCACCTGACACCGTGCTCCGCCTCGTCCACGCCGAGTTCGCCAAGCTGCGCACCACGCAGGTGTGGTTCTGGCTGCTCATGGGGACTGTCGCGGTCAGCGTCCTGCTCGTCGTCGCGCAGATCGCACCGCATGACGGCGTGCGCACCGAGTCGGACGTGCCGAACCTGTTCGCCTCGTCCTCGACGGCCTACATCGTCGTCTTCGTGCTCGGCGTGCTGGGTGTGACCACCGAGTTCCGCTATCAGACGATCACGCCGACCGTCCTGCAGACGCCGTCGCGCTGGTCCGTCGTCGCGGCGAAGATGATCACGTACGCGATCGTCGGTGCGCTCTACGCGGTGGTGGCGGTCGGGGTGCAGCTGGCAGTGGCGGTGCCGTGGCTGAACAGCAAGGACATCGGCGTCGACTTCGGCAACGGTCACGTCAGGCACGCCGTCATCGCCGTCTTCGGCGTGCTCGCGATCTTCGGCATCGTCGGCCTGGGCGTCGGGGCGTTGCTGCGTAATCAGATCGTGGCGGTGGTCGTCGGGATCGTCTTCCTGCTGGTGATCGAGAACGTGCTGCTCGCCATTCCGGTGGTCAAGAAGGCCTACCCGTATATGCCGGGCGGGGCGGCCGATTCGATGCTCTACACCACCGGCGATCGATCCCCCGTCGACGGTGTCCACTATCTGTCCACCTGGGCCGGCGTCGTCGTCCTGCTGCTGTGGGCGTTCGTTCCGGCGATTGTCGGCGCCGCGTTCTCGATGAACCGCGACATCACCTGAGGGGCTCGCAGCGTAGGCTCGGTAGCCGGTACTTGGACGACAAAACGACCAGAGGACGGCCTGGCGAAGTGGCAGCGACCGAACAGTCGGCGAGCGCCGAAACCCCAACGAACATCGGCGATTTCGGTGCCAATGAGTGGCTCGTCGAGGACATGTACGAGCGCTACCTCGCGGATCCGAACAGCGTCGACGCGGCCTGGCACGACTTCTTCGCCGACTACCGGCCCGGCGCGGGCGGCAACGGCCGGCCGGTCGCCGGCGAGCAGGCCGACGCCGCCGAATCGCAAGCCACCGAACCGCAAGCCACCGAGCCGCAAGCCAGCGAGCCGCAGGCCGCCGAGC
>DASQSE010000110.1:0-60406 GCA_035642535.1 Jatrophihabitans sp.
GCATCGATGGTGCGCCCGGCCGGGATGCCCGGTCCCGCGACCACGAGCGGGACGCGGATGTCGGTGTCGAACGCAGTCGTCTTCCCGGGGTCGAGCCCATACTCGCCCATGTGCAGCCCGTTGTCCGAGCTGAAGACGAAGTAGGTGTTGTTCAGTTGATGCTCTGCCTGCAGCACCTGCTCGATGTGCCCGATCATGCGGTCCACCGACTGGACCATCTCGACGCGGCGTCGAAAGCCGCGGTCGATGCTCGCGATTTGCTGCGTCGTAAGCGGGGCCAGGTCCTTCAGCCAGGACGGTGCGTTGGTGGGCTTGCGGTCGAAGGCTGGGGTGCGTGGCGCGCGGACCGTCGGGAAGGTGCCCCAGTCTAACGGCGCCGGGATCCACGGCCCGTGCGGCGCGAAGGTCGCCACCTCGAGCGCGAACGGCTGTCCGATGCGGCTGGCGTCGTGGATGAACTGGACCGCGTGCTCGCTCAGCACGTGGGTGAGGTAGTCGTGCGGCTCGGTGCCGTACGAGTTGATCTGGCCGTTCTCGTTGAGCTGATAGTGGTACTCGGGATAGCCGTCGCCGGCTACGTCCCATATGTCCCAGCCGGGCGCAGCCGCGTCGAACGGCTGATACTCGTTGAGGTACTTGCCCATGAACCCGGTCACGTAGCCGGCCGCGTGCAGGCCGATCGCGAAGCTCTTGTTCGGATCCCCGAAACGGTTGTACGTGTCATACCCGCCGTCCGACCCGCCGTTGGTGAACACGCCGTCGTCGTGCGGGTAGAGCCCGGTGAAGATCGCCGCTCGCGATGGGCAGCACAGCGAGTCCACGACGAAGTAGTTGCGCATCGACACACCCGACGCAGCCAGTGCCCGCACGTGCGGCATGTACCGCACCAGATTGGTGGCGAGATCGTCGGTGAGGATGAACACGATGTTCGGGCGGCCATCGGCGGGCGCCGGCGGCTTGACAACCGGCAACGGCGTGCCGGACGAGCAGGCAGCCAGGCCGCCCAGCACCATCAGGACCGCGAACAACGACCCTACAGATGACCTCACCGACGAACCGGCCCGAAGCATGAATCCATGGTGCAAGAGAGAACAGCGAGCACCAGCAGGTTCGCGACAATGCCGCCGACGACTAGCACGATCTGAGAATCCGCCGCATCGGTCAGGGCGGGCAAGGGCCGTTGGGCCTCCGGCACGGCTCAGCGCCGTTGACCTCGGATCCCATCGACGCCCAAAGGTTCGCGGAACTACCCGACCTGGCTGACCGCGACATGTCCGCGCCTGCCGCGCTATAGCGAGCGGGCGGCGCGGACAGCACGGCCAATACGAGACGTCAGTACGAAACGTAGATCTCGACGCGCCGGTTGCGGGCGGCGGCGGCTCCGGAGACGGCGGGGTGCTTTTCGCCGTACCAGGACTGCGAGCTCCGTAGCCCCGTGCGGTGGTGCAGGATCCGCGCCACCGTCGCGGTGCGCTGGTGCGACAGGTGCAGGTTGTACTCGAGCGAGCCTCTTGAGTCGGTGTAGCCGGCGAGCTGCACGTTCCGGAAGCCGTTGCGCCTGATCTGGTGCGCGAGCTGGCGCAGGTATGCGCGGTGCGTCGCATCAAGTGTCCATATGGACGAGGCGAAGTACACGGGGCCGACGAGTACCTTGCCGTGCTGCGGGGTGGCCGGCGTGTCCGCCGAGCGGGTGCCGTCGTTGCCGCGGACGGTGACGGTCACCGCGAGGCCGGGGCCGAGCAGCTGCGCTGCGTCACAGCCCAGCCGCCGCGTGGTGCAGATGAGGTGGCCGTTGACCCGCACCTCGTACACGGCGCCTGCAGCAGCCGCCTTCGACCAGCTGATGTGCGTGCCGTGCTGGTCGATCGTGCGTTGCGCATGGTCAACCGGCTGCGGGCGGACGAGGTCCACGATCTGCGCGCGAGCGTTGCCGCCGGCACCGTCGTGCACGGCCACCGTCATGGCGATCCGGCCGGTTACCGATGCGGCGGGCCGCACGGTAAGGGTGCGCCCGCTGACGGCCACGACGACGTGCGCGGGATGCCGAACGACGGTCATCGTGAGCGGGTCAGCGTTGGGGTCGCTGGCGTGGACGCGCACCTCGGCCGCACTGCCGGCGACCTGACGCAGCGTTTCGTTCCGCGCAGTCGGCGCCGTGTTGGCCAGGTGCACGGTGACAAGGGCCGACGCGATCCGGCCCGAGTCGTCGCTGACCGTGTACGTGAAGTGGTCGACGCCGCGGAAGGTTACCTCCGGCGTGTAGACGACGTGGCCGTTCGACACGGCGGTGCTGCCGTGCCCGGCGGGACCTGCCGAGACGAGCGTGAGACCGCTCGGGTCGTTGGCCAGCACGTCGATGACGTGCGGTGCCTGCTGTCCCGTGGTCGGCGGCAGGCTCACTGCGTCCCCGGCCGGCGCCACGACGTTGATCGTGCGGCGCACCGGCGTGGCGCGGCCGTACAGCCCGCTCGCCGGCGAGCTCGCCTTGATGACGCAGCGGCCGGTGCCTGTGAAGGAAAGCTGGTCGCCCACGACCGCGCACACGTCCGGGCCGCGCGCGACGCTGAACGTGACTGGCAGCTCGGCGCTCGTCGTGGCCGTCAGCGTGTACGCCGCGGGGCCGGTGAGCAACCGGCGCGCCGCGTGGAACTCGATCGTCTGTGCCGCGGTCTGGATCTCGAACGAGACGTCGACCGGGTCGGCCGGCTGGTAGGTCTCGTCGCCCTCTTGGGTGAGCCGGATCGTGCAGGTGCCCGCCGCGAGCAGCGTCACGACACCGGTCTCGGCGTCGACGCTGCACACCTGCGGGGTAAGGCTTTCGTAACTGACCGGGAGCTCGGAGCCGGCAGCGCCGTCCAGGGTGACCGGTCCGGACAGTGCACCGACTGACTCCGGCTGGGTGACGGTGATCGTCTGGGGCAGCAGCTCGGGCGGCGGCGGCGTTCCCACGGCGACGGTCGCGGTGGCCGGGGTCTCGCCGCTGACGTCCTCGGGATCGGTGCCGATGACTGCCGAGCCGAGACCGGCGACGAAGCTGGTGACAAGATCGCCCGGGGTTGCGGGCAGAACCAGTTCGAAGTCGAGCGGGATGCTGTCGCTGGTCAGCGTGAACGGCCCGGAGAAGACGAGCTTGCCGTCCGACTCGACCGGGTCGGGCATGCTCACCCCGTCGAGGTTGGCCGAGCCGGTGACAAACGTCGCGCCGGGCGGCGGGGTCACCGTGAACGAGTCGAGGCTGATGCCCTCGGTCCCGTGCACTGTGCCGGTGTGGCTCACCTGGCCGCCGGTCGGGTCGAGCTGGGTCGGCGCCGCGGACAGGTCGAGATAGACGGAGTTCGTCGGGGCCTCGATCGCCGGCAGCTCGATCGGGTAGGCGCCGGTGTGTTTCACCTGGGTGCCCGAGGAGATCTCCTGCACCGGCAGCACGGCCGTCGGCCCGGCGGTGAAGCCGATCGCCTGGAACACATAGGTCGCCGTGTAGTCGCGCTCCGCCGGCCCCAGGTCGGCGATGCGCAGGATGTTCGGGAAGTCCATCGCCGACGACTCGGTGTCCGGCGCGATGTGCAGGTTCGTGGCGATCAGGCGGAACGCGCTCGGCGGCCACTCGGCCGCAACCGCGGGGCTCATCCACAGCGAGTACGGGTCGCTGTCGTCGGCCGGGCCAGATCCCATCTGGCCGGTGTTGCCCGTAACGGTCACGGTGAAGGTGGAGCCGAGCGTCGGCGTGCCGCCTTGCACCGTGATCCCGTCAACCGTGTTGGGGTTCGCCGCGATCGTGCCGATCACCTGATTGAGCCCGCTCGTCTTGGTGCACAGAACGCTGGTGTTCGGCAGCGCGGGGTTGTGCTGGTAGACGGTGATTGTGAACCCCTGCGCTGTCGCGGTCTCACCGGACGCGGTCAGGTACCAGAACAGCGGCGCCGAAGATCCGTCGCCCAGCGAAGCGATCTGCTCGGCGGCCGCCTGCCCGGAGCCGAGTCCGAGCGCGCCGCCGGTGAACTCGCTCAGCGACACCCAGGTGTCGGACAGCGCGTCACCGGTGGAGTTCGTCACCCGGTAGCCGGTGTACGAACTGGTGAAGTCCGGTGAGTTGCCGGCGTCGATATAGAAGTTCGGACCGCCGAGCGATTCGAGTCCGATACCGGCGGCTGCGCAGGATGGGACGCCGGCGATGGCCGGCTGGGCAGCCACCAGTGGGGCGAGGGACGCGATCACCGCCCCGGCGAGGATCCAGCGGACGGACGAGCGAAACCTGCGCAGTGACATGAGGGACTTCTCGGCGGATGTCGGCGCGCCATGAGGGACGGCTCGGAACCCGAGTCATAGGTCCGGGACCTTCTGCGCTCGGCCCCGCGAACATGTGCGGTCGTCGTCTCGGCTGGGACGCGTGATCGATCTGACGCCGCCAGGACCTGCCTTGGCTCGGTGGGCGCTGATTTCGGGGCTTCGGAAGACGGCCGGGCCAGACGGCTCTGGTAGGCAAAGCTCGCCGCCGCTAGCCTGCGGTATAGGAGTGGAGGGAGGGTTCGAGATGGTCGCCTTGTTGATCGCGCTGCTAGTCGGCGTGGTGATCATTGCCGCCTGCGTGCTGGCCTGGCGTCACGTGCGGCGTGTCGAGGACGAGATGGACTTTCCGGAGGCCCAGAACCAAGATGGCTCCGAAATCGACCCCAACGCTGCGCGCCTCGGTATCGCATTGACCTCCACGCACGGTCCGGGGTATTGATCGTCGAGTTGCAGTTGCCATCGCGGCTACTGGCCCGCGCGTCCGGACAGTTCGCAGCGCGCTCGTAGAAGACCACGACGGACACTCCCGTTCCTTTCCTGCATCCTGGCCCGACGGTGCTGACCACACCGCAGTTATGAACGCCGCTGCCGAACTGGGGTAGAGGTCGCTGCCTTGTGAGGATGTGCGGGTGATCATGGACTGCCCACCCGTGAGGGTCGCGCTCGGCGGACTCGCCGCAGCACTGGCCCTTGCTGCTTGCGCCGGTAGCGATGGGCCACCCACCGCGCCGTCGAGCACTTCCCGTGCCACGCACATTTCGTTCCACGAGCCGAAGACGCCAGCAGATGCTGCGTCCGAATTCGTGCGCGCGACGGCGATAGATCAAGCGGATGTGACCGACCAGCTCACCTGTCGCGACCGCCCAAACTTCGGGTCCTGGCCGATCACGTTCGTCTCACCTGGCAGCGACACACAACTGCACTTCGAGGTGAGCCGGGTACGCCGGACGAAGCAGGCTACCTGGCACGTGACAGTGGAGGTGCAGATCGGGCAGCACAGGGACGGCTTCCACGTTGAAACGACGGTCGTCAAGAGCGCCGGGCATTACCGGGTGTGTAGCGCCGAGAGCCGATAAGAGCGCAGTACGTACGCCGATATGTGTGGTTCGAAGCCACTCGCCTCAACGCGCCGTCCAGCCACCGTCGACCGGGATCGTGGTCCCGGTGATCAGCGACGCGGAGGGGGACGCGAGGAATACCACGGCGCCCGTCACGTCGCTCGGTGTGCCGATCCGGTGCAGGGCCGCGATGCGCTGCACCACGTCCGCGCGGAAGGCTGGGTCGCTCAACGCCGCCTCGGTGCCCGGCGTCTCGACGAACGTGGGCGCGACGCAATTGACGGTGATCCCGAACTCGCCCCACTCGACGGCCAGGCAGCGGGTCAGGTGCGTGATGGCAGCCTTCGTCATGCAGTAGATCGACTCGCCAGGCAGTGCGATCAGCCCGGCCTGCGAGCCGATGTTGACGATGCGGCCGAAGCCCCGCTGCCGCATCAGCGCCGCCGCGGCCTGGCTGGCGAAGAACGTGCCGGCGAGGTTGACCCGCACCGTCGCATCGAAGTCCTCGACGGTTACCGACTCCGCCATGCTCACCCGGGCGATGCCCGCATTGTTGACCAGGATGTCCAGCCCACCCAGGGCATCGTCGGCCTCGGCCACCGCGGCGCGGACCTCGTTCAGCCGGTTCATGTCCATCTGCAGCCGGACAGCGCGCCGCCCGGTCGCCTCGATCGCCTCGACCACGTCCGCCGCCGTGTTGGCGTCGCGCAACCCGAGGGCGACATCAGCGCCCGCGTGCGCCAGCGCGATGGCGATCGCCCGGCCCAGGCCGCGAGCGCTGCCAGTCACCAGCGCGTGCCTGCCGTCCAGCGAAAAGTCCGCAGCCACCTCCACAACCGCCCAGCCTGCCATGTTCTCTCTTGCCGCCCGCACCGCTGTCGCGTGCGTTGACCGACGAACGTTGATGCGTAATGTCGGCGCGGGATTGTGGCGCGGTGGCCGGAGCGTGGTCAGCTGTGCGGTACGAGATCAAGTCGTTAGCGCCGTTCCAGCAAGACCTGATCTAACCCGTCCGGACGGGTCTGAAGATCGCGAGTTCGCCCCGGACGAACTGGTCGACCTCGATGACGAAACTCCGTGCCGTGATGTACCGGCCCGGAGCGGAACGTGGTTCTCCGCGACCGTTGTCGTCAGCGGCGCCGGCTCCGCCGAAGCGGCGCCCTCGCCCTCGACCTACAACCCGGCGGACCCTCATGAGGTGCTACCTACTTGCCGGCGATGTAGATCTCGAAGTCGGCAAGGTGGGCGACGAAGCCGGCATCGGGCGAGGTGATTGTGACGCGCACGTTGTGGCTGGGGACACGGACTTCGGCAACCTGTCGACCGTCCGGCAGTTGGCGGAAGCTTTCGGTAACGTTGCAGATCGCCTCCGGCACGCTGCCCTTGTCGTAGCCCGCGCCGCCCGTCACGCCGCTGATCGACACGCTCGGCGCCGTGTTTGCCGGCGCCGCGTCGGTCACGTCCACCCTGAACGTAACCGGGGCCAGGTCGAACGTCCCGTCCGTATCATTCGCGGTCTGCGTCGCCGCGATCTGGGTCGAGCCCGCACTCTTCGGAGTCAGCGTGACAGTCGGGGTGTCTCCACACGACCGGAAGGTGACGCTCGTCGGGCTGACGGTGGCGACGCTCGGGACCGACGACGCGAGGGACATCGAAAGGATCGTCGAGCCCGTCAGGTTGCAGCCTGGCTTGCCGTCCCCGTTCTGCGGGTCCAAATACAGAGTCGTCGACCCGTTGGGCCCACCGACGTTGAGCGACATCACTTCGGCGACCGCGTCGACGGTCGCGTCGAGGTTGTTGCTGATGTCATCGCCTCAGGCGAGACCAGTTGCCGAGCCGGAGATCACCGCGACGAGCGCCGCTACCCCGAAGGCCTTCTTCCATTGAGCACGCATCGCTGCGCCCCTCCCCCATTGAGTTGCCGCGAGTCAGCATCAATCAGACAGACGGCTCCCGCCAGGGGCCTTCGCCTCAGGGGCGACAGAAATGGACGAACGGCCGACACGCAAACCGGACGACAGCGACCTGCTAATCGCGCAGCTCGAGAACGGCGAGATACACCGACCGCGACAACTGGGCGAGCCGCATGGCGAGAGCGGCGATGTCGCGGCCTTCCACTGCTGGCACCAACAGCACTCCGCGGCGGTTCACATTGAATGACTCGACCGCGACGAGCTGCTCGACCAGGTCGCGCCAACCGGCCGGCTTGCCGGCTCGGGCAACCGCCTCGCCGTCGTCGCTGAGGTCGTAGCGGCGTCCACGGCGGCGGATCCGGATGCGGACAGCTTCGCCCGAGCCGTAGGTCAAACCGGAGTCGGCCTCGACCTCGCCGTCCTCCGACTCGTGCGCGAGCAGGCGCAGTTGACGGCGAAGATTCGCGAGCGGGTCCTGCAAGTCGAGCACCCGACAAGTATCGGCGCCCGATGCCCCGGGCTCAATCAACCTTCAGCATCGTCAGCCCCGCATTTGCGGCGGTCGAGCCCAGAATGCAGCGCCTGCGTACGCGGCACGCATGCTTTGCCGCCGGTGCGGGAATGTCCCTTACGGAGGGAAAGGAGTCGACGATGATGACGCAACGAACGGCAGCCGGTCGAATCAACGGCGCGGCGACGCCGAATAGTCGATCCGAGTCTTGAGTTCGCGAAGGGCCTGGGCGCGCTCCATGCGCTGACGCGCGAAGCCGACGGCGTCCTCGAGGCGCCGGAAGTCGGCCGTCCGGCCCGCAGCGGTGACCTCATATCCACGCTGCGTCATCGTGATCTCGACCGTGTTCGTCATCGTCGCCTACCTCCTCGCTTCCTGAGATGGTCGGCCGCCACCGGCTGACCCGTCAGGGAACGAAGCCACCAAGGCGAAAGGACGGCCGGCTCCGGACCAATCGGGCCGCTCGTTCTCCCATACTCGTATTTAGGATCTGGTCGTGTCTGAAAGCCCGGCAGCCGAACGGCTGCGCAACCTGCTGTCCGTGACGGACTCCTCGCTCTCCCGACTCGACGTGGAAGACCTTGAGGAGGAGTTGCTCGACCGCCTGCGCACGATCCTTGATGTCGACACGGCCGCGATCTTGCTCCGTGACGAGGGCTCGGAGTTTCTCATCGCGGACGCCGCTCGCGGCCTGGAGGAAGAGGTGCGGCAGGGCGTGCGCGTCCCGATCGGGAGTGGCTTCGCCGGGTCGATCGCCGAGCGGAGGCGACCGGTCGTGCTGGACCGGGTCGACGCCTCCACGGTGACAAATCCGATCTTATGGGCGATGGGCATTCAGAAGATGCTCGGCGTGCCGCTGCTGAGTGGGGACGACGTGATCGGTGTTCTGCATGTCGGCCGCCTCGACGATCGGCCGTTCGGCGAGCAGGACGCGCAGCTGCTACAGGTTGCTGCCGAGCGCATCGCCGGCGCCATTCAGGCACGCCGGCTGGCCGCCGAGACCGCGGCCGCCGATCTGCTGGAGCGCAGCATGCTCCCGCCGCGGCTGCCGCGGCCGCCGGGCATGGAGCTGGCCGCGCGCTACGCGCCTTCGGAGAGGCGGCTGATCGGCGGCGACTGGTACGACGCATTCACGCTGCCGTCCGGCGACTTGTGGCTCGTCGCCGGCGACGTCGGCGGACACGGGTTGCGCGCTGCCGTGGTGATGGGTCAGGTCAAGACCGCGCTGCGCTCCTATGCCCTGCACGTCGGGGAGCAGGAGCGGGTGCTGCAATTGACCGACCGGATGATGGAGCATGCGGGGCTCGGCGTGCTGGTAACAGTCGCGTGCGCAGTCAGCCGACCGCCCTACGACGAGATCCACATCTGCCTGGCCGGACATCCACCACCGGTCCGCGCGACCCCCGGCGAGCCCGCGGAGTTGGTCGACGCTCGCCCCGGACCACCCCTCGGAATCGGGCACGCCGACGCCCGGCGGGCGCCGACCAGTGTCACCCTCGCCCTCGGCGACGTGCTGCTGCTTTACACCGACGGCTTGGTGGAGCGCCGCGACAGCACGATCGACGAAGGGCTGCAGCGCCTGGTGGACGCGACAACGGCCACCCATCCCGAGGCGCTGTGCCGGGTCCTCATGCAGCGGATGATCGGCGGCTACGTGCCGAGCGACGACATCGCGCTGCTCGCCGCACGTCGGGTGGCCGTGCCGCTCGACTAGCGGTCGTGACCACTAGCGTCAGTCGGCCGCCGGAGCGCGCGTGGCGCTTCGACGAAACCGGGTCCGCACCTGTTGCTCCGGGCGGCGCACCTCGACCTCCGTCGCCAGCTCAAGCGCATGCTCGTCGGCCTTGGTGAGGGGCGGTTGCACGATGCTGCGCGGCCAGAGGTGTTGCGTGCGTACGACGTCGGCCTCGATGGCGTAGACGGTCACGGTCGCCTGGAGCGCGAACCAGGCGAGCAGGCCGAGAACGACACCGAAGACGCCGGCGACGGTGTGCGCATGGCGCAGGTAGTGCGCGACGATCACTTCCGCCGCACTGAGCAGCGAACGCCACGCCACGGCCGAAAGCACCGCCCCGACGACGAGTGAACGACCCGGCACCGTACTGGCTGTACCGACTCGGAAGGCGAGCCAGAACAGCACGGAATACAGCGCACACGACACGACGAACGCCAGCAGCCGGAGCGCGAAACCGTCAATGCCGAGATCGCGTGCCGTCTCCGCAAGCACGACCGTGCCGGCCGTCGCAGTCACGCCGAGCGCAAGCAGCCCGAGCAGGCCCAGATTGCGCAACTGCCGTGGCAGTAGTCCCGGCCGGTCGACCTTGGGTACGCCCCACACCGTATTGAGCGTGGCCTGCACCGCGTTCGCGAGCCCGCGGCCACCGAAGATCGCCCCGAGCAATCCGACGACAAGGGCCGGCGTGGAATGGTGCAGCGAGTCGAGGCCGACTTGGGAGTGCAACTGCGAGCCGATGACCGGGAACTCGCTGAATGCCGAGTCGATCAATCGACGCTCCAACGAAGGGTGGTTCGCAAGAACGAGACCCAATGTGCCGAGCGCCGCGAGCAACAGCGGAAATATCGATAGGAATGCGAAGTAGGCGAGCAGCGCGACGAGCTTTCCACCTTCGTCGTCCCCGAATTTCTTGATCACCGCAAAGACGAAGGCCGGTACGGTGTGCCGCTGCTGCCACATGTCGATCTTCCGTACGGCAGCCTCCGCCGGATTCATCGCGCTTACCTACGTAATCGACCGCTGCGAACGGTCCAATTCTTGATCACGACGAATGGAGCCCGCTTTGCGTGATTCGAATGATGCGCTGCAGCATCGGAATGCTCGGGAATCGGTCCTGCGCGACCTTCTCGAGCAGGACGTTCACCAATTCCTCGCGCTCATAGCCGAGCATATTCACCTCGAGCATGTCGAGCATCGTCGTGCTCGGATATCGATCCGCGCGCACCCGTTCGAGCAGCAGTGCATAGAAGCGATCATGCAAGGTCATGCCCTGCTCAGGATCGGTCATTGTTCCCCTCCGGCTAGGACGTGCTTGATCGCTGTGTACCCACACACGGTCGTGCTAAATCGCCGGAGCTTATGCGAGACAGCGTGTTTCACTTTTCGGGCCGCCGTCTCCCGCCTGCGTTTTTGCGATCTTGAAGCTCGTGTTAGTCGTCACAGGCACCGGGGTATGCGAATTGTGGCAGCTGGGGATCAGCCGGGGTCCTCGGCGCCACCGAGAAGGGATTACGAATACCGGTGGCTGGTACCGACGGTTCGCGCCGTCCGAAGCGTCCGTCGAATGGCGGACTCCGGACGCTTGTCCGTGATGCGGTTGCGCAATTCAGCGACTTGAGCGGAAGCAAGCCCGAGCAGATCTCTGGGCTCCGGTCGAGCGAGAACGGCTGGTCGGTGCTCGTCGAGGTGGTGGAGGTCGAGCGCATTCCGGCCACGACGAGCGTGCTCTCGACCTACCGGGTCGACGTCGATTCGGGCGGCCAACTCATCGGGTACGAGCGCATCCGCCGATACACGCGCGCGGCAACCGACAACCAGTCCTGAATCAACGCGACGGAGTGAGTGCACCGACCATGACGAACGGCATCACGCAGATCGGCACCGGCGGAATGACGCGACGGGCACCCGGCCCGGAGTCACTCGCCGATGTGCTGGAGCGCGTGCTGGACAAGGGCGTCGTGATCATCGGCGACGTAGGTGTGAGCATCCTCGACATCGAGCTGCTGACCCTGAAGATCCGGCTGCTGATCGCGTCGGCCGACACGGCCCGCGATATGGGCATCGATTGGTGGACGGGCGACCCGTTCTTCAGTTCCGAGGCTCGTCGATCCGAAGCCGAGATCGAGTCGCTACGCGATCGCATCGCCGAGCTCGAAGGCCAGGTGCAACAGCCCGAGCAGGACGGCTCGAAGGCCGCTGCTTCACCGACACGTGCTGACGGGGGGAGTAACGAGAAGTGACGCAGCTGCCTGAGACGCCGATGGGCGCGAACACCCCGTCTGCTGACTGCCTCTACGTCTACGGGATCGTGGATGCGGTCACCGACGCGTTGCTGCCGGTGCGCGGGCCGGGTGGTGCCACGTTGCAGCAGACGGCCGTGGGTCCGCTCGCGGCCGTTCACTGCTGGATCGATCCGAGCGAGTTGGACGACCTCGAAGCCGACATCGCCGAAGGCAGTCGGCTCGCCGCACTCGTGCGACACCATGACGAGGTCGTTCGAGCACTGGCCGCGATCGGTCCGGTGCTGCCGGTCCGCCTCGGGACGTTGCTTCCCGATCAGGCGGCGCTCACCGAGTTGCTCGGCGCGGGCGACGCCGGCATCGGCACGGCACTCGACCGAGTCCGGGATTGCGGCGAGTGGGAGCTGCGCGTCAACATGTCCGGCGCTGTCGCGGACGAGTCCGCGGACGAGCAGCCCGAGGCGGTCGGAGTCGGCGCGGGAACGAACTACCTGATGCGCCGTCAGAACGAGCGCCGCCGGCAGACACAGCTGCGCGAGACGCTCGATGCGAAGGTTGCCGCCCTCGACGCCGAACTCGCGCAACTGGCTACGGCGGCGACCGGCGCCGGCATGAGCTACGCCGGCAGCGGAGCACGTCGGGCATACCTCGTCCACGAGTCGGCGCGCAACGCGGTCGTGGCCGTCGCCGCGCAGGGGATCGCCGAGCTCGAGTCCGCCGGCTGTGACGCCGCACTGCGCGGCCCGCTGCCGCCCTACTCCTTCGCGGACGTTCGTTTGGAGGCACACGCCGATGCGTGAACTCACTGAGACGCGTACGGGTACGGCGCTCACCGGCCTCGTCGACGCGCTCGATGCGGTGCTCGGCAAGGGCGCAGTCGTCGCCGGCGACGTCGTCATCGCGTTGGAGGGTATCGACTTGATCAAGCTCGACCTACGACTGTTGCTCGCCGGGATCGAAGGCGCTCCCGCGCGATCAACCGAGGAGCCGGGATCGAAATGACCGAGACCGATCCCCGCACGCAGACTCCGCGCCCGACCATTCGGCTGGACGTGGATCCCGATGACGTGGGCCGTGCATTCGGCCAGGTCGTCCTTGCCATTGCCGAGGTGCTTCGCGAGCTGCTGGAACGCCAGACGCTGCGGCGCATTGAAGCCGGCGATCTAGATGCCGGGCAGATCGAACGCCTGGGCAGCGCCTTGCTCCAGGTGAAGCAGCAACTGGCCGACCTGCAGATGGCACTGGCCCCAGATGAAGATGCCGGCGTTGTCGTGTCGTCGGCCGTCAGCACGACCGAGACCCGCTAGGAGGGGATGGCGATGACTGTCGCGCTGCAGTCGAACCGATCACCGCGCCCGAGCAGTTTGGCCGACGTACTCGACCTGGTGCTCGACAAGGGCGTTGTTATCGATGCATATGTCCGGCTCGCATTGGTCGGCATCGAGATACTGACCTTGGACGCCCGCATCGTGATAGCGAGCGTCGATACGTACCTGCGCTTCGCCGAGGCAGTGAACCGACTGGACCTTCAGCCGCAGGAACAGGCGACCGGATTGCCGGGCCTGATCGGCGACCTGCAAGAGGGCGGCGCGCGGAAGAAGACCAAGGGCGCCTTGAGCGGCGCGGCCAACAGCGCCAAGGAGGTCGTGTCCTCCATGCGCGGCGATGAGGACGACGAGGAAGAAGAGACCCGGTCCCGGCCGCGCCGTGCGCCGGCCGGCCGCTCCGCACCGCGCTCGCGTCGGCCGAGCCGGCGGCGTGAGGACGACGAAGAGGGCTGACGATGTACTACGTCTACGGGGTCGTCCGCGAGGGGCATCCACCGCCGAAGCGAAAGGGCGTCGGAGCGCCGCCCGCTGACGTGACGCTCGTCGAGTCTGCCTCTCTGGCAGCCGCCGTGACCGAGCTGCCGGACGACTACGTAGCCGGCGAGGAGGACGCGCGCGCGCACCTCAACGTGCTGATCGCACTGTTGAAGGACGGGACGGTGATCCCGCTGCGGATGGGCACTGTCGAGCCCGACGAGGAGGCCGTGCGAACAGACGTGCTCGATAGTGCACAAGCGGAGATGGGACGCCGGCTCGATGCGCTGGACGGTCTCGTCGAACTGCACGTCGACGCCGACGACGACGAGTCGGAATCGATCGCCGCGGTCGCGGGCGCGGCCGGCGTGCGGATACCCGCACATGCAGACCTCGACACCAAGCTGGAGATCGGCCAGCAGGTCGCCTCGCTGCTCGTCGAGCATCGGCGCCGACTTGCCGAGGAGATTCTCGCCGAGCTGCGTCCGTTCGCGGCCGGCGATACGCCCAGATCCGTCGGAGCCGGGCCGGAGGATCCCGTCCTGCGCTGGGCGTTCCTGGTGAAACGTGACGATCTCGAGTCGTTCGACGACGCCGTAATCGCGGTGCGATCGCACCATCCTTCGGTGGCGATCCGGTACGTCGGCCCGCTCCCACCGGCGCACTTCGTCGACTGGGACCGAGTTCCGGCGGAGGCGAAACCCGACAGCTTCAGCGCACAGGGCCGCTGGAGCTGGTGACCACTACAAGAACCTAGGAGCGATGACATGCAGGACTCGTTACGTATCGGAGCTGCCGCCTTGGGCGGCTACGTCCTCGGCCGGACGAAGAAGGGCAAGGCCGCAGTCAGCCTGGCGCTGTGGTTGAGCGGACGCGGCCGGCCCCGCGACTTCATCCGCGATCAGGCCGTCAAGGCACTGCAGACCGAGCGCGGCCAGGAAGTCATGACCCAGCTCCGCGGACCGGTGCTGGGTGCGGGCCGGCAGGCTGCGCTGTCCGTCTTCGAGGCACAGGCCGGTCGGCTCAACGACACGATGAAGCGCCGCACCGATGAACTCACCGATCTGTCGGCCGTGGGCGACCGCGGCGCGAAGACCGCGGAGCGGCTCAGCGATCGCCGGCGTCGGGAGAGCGGCCGCCGCTCCGACGAGACGCGGCAGCCGAGGCGGCGCCGGTCCGCCCGGGGTGAGGACGACAGCGAAGAAAGTGCAGCGGCCGCGCCAGAGGTCGACGAATACGAGGACGAGGACGAGGCCGAGTACGCGGACGACGAGCGTGAGGGCGCCGAGGACGAGTACGAGGGCTCAGCGGAAGAGCCTGAGGACGAATACGACGACGAAGACGCCGAGGAAGACGAAGAAGGCGTCGAGGACGAGTACGAGGACTCAGAGGAAGAAGAGCCCGAGGACGAGTACGACGAGGAAGACGAGGAAGACGAGGAAGCCCCCGCCGAAGCCGAGGACGAGTACGAGGAGTACGAGGACTCAGAGGAAGAAGAGGACGAGGACGAGGGCGAAGGCGTCGATGACGAATACGACGACGAACTCGAAGACGAGGACGACTACGACCGCGAGCCTTCGCCGCGCCGGCGTACCCGGCAGCGCGCGAGTGCGTAACCGCCCGCGCGTGGGCGATTAGAGGAGATCCACATGGCAACCCAACAGAAGACGAGCGGTGGCGGGTCGTTGCTCAACGGCCTCCGCAACAGTCCGCAGACCAAGCTCCTCGCTCAGCAGGCGAGGCATCTGCTGGACGCCCAGGCCGATCGCGTGGCCTCCCGCGTCGGCGGCGGCGTCGGTGGCGCAACCGAGAAGCTCACCGAGAAGCTCACCGAGGTCGGCCAGACCGGCCAGCTTCCCGGCGTGGGCGAGGGCGCGAAGCGGCTGCTCCAGGGCCAAAGTCCGGCGCGTGCCGCGCTGGGCTCCGCCAAAGAGGGTGTGATCGACAAGGCGAAGAACCTCTTCAAGGGCAAGGGCAGCAAGGGCAAGAGCGGCCAGCCCAAGGTGATCAACATCGAAGAATCGCTGGACATCGGCGTCCCCGTGTCGGTCGCATACGACCAATGGACGCAGTTCCAGGACTTCTCGCGCTTCATGAAGGGTGTCGAGGGCGTCGACCAGACCGAAGAGACGGAACTGACGTGGCGCGTGAAGGTCTTCAAGTCCCGTCGGAGTTGGAAGGCCAACATCGTCGAGCAGATACCCGACCGGCGCATCGTCTGGACGTCCGATGGCCCGAAGGGATCGACGAAGGGCGTGGTGACGTTCCACCCGCTCGCCGATGATCTGACCCGCGTGCTGGTTGCGATCGAGTACTACCCCAACGGCGTGATGGAGAAGACGGGCAACATCTGGCGGGCCGGCGGTCGCCGCATTCGCCTCGACCTGAAGAACTTCCGCCGCTTCGTGATGATGGAGAACGAACCGACCGGGTCGTGGCGGGGCGAGATCCGAGAGGGTGAGGTCGTCAAGGGTCCCGAGGAGGGCAGCGGCCGACCCAGTGAGCAAGGCGGGGGAGCCAACTCCGAAAGCCAGCCGCGGAAGTCGTCGAATGCTCGGCCGCGAAAGTCGAGTGGCCGGTCCTCCTCACCGGCGAAGAAGTCGGCGTCCGGGTCACCTGCGAAGAAGTCGGCGTCCGGATCGCCCGCGAAGAAGTCGACGTCCGCAGCGCGGAAGTCGACGTCGAGTTCGCAGGCACGCAAGTCGTCGCCGCGCAAGTCGACGTCGTCGCGGACGCAGCCGCGGAAGTCCAGCGGCGAATCTCCGCCGCGGAAGTCGACGAGCGGGTCACGGCCGCGCAAGTCCACATCCCAATCGAGCCGGACGCGCTCCGCCGGCTCGCGGAGCAGCAGCTCGGCGAAGAAGTCGACCAGTTCTCGTAGCAGCGGCACCAAGCGGTCGTCCGCACGGAAACGGTCGAGCTGAGTGCGGCGATCCGAAGGAGGCCGAGAGATGGGCAAGGGGAACAAGGCCCGCAACACCGCGGATGGCGTGGCCGGTAAGGCTAAGGAAGTCGCCGGCCGGGTCAGCGGCAAGCCGGGTACGGAGATGCGGGGCCGCCGCAAGCAGGCGAAGGCCGATCTGAAGAAGGCCGGTGGGCACACGAAGGACGCCGGCCGCAAAGCGAAGAAATCACTCAAGCACTAGCGATAAACCATGAGGCTGCTTCGCGGACTTGCTGGCACGCTGCTCTGGCTCGGCGCGCTGTTGTTGGGCCTGGTCGCCGTCCTGCTCTGTGCGACGGTGATCTTGCTGCCGCTGGGCGTGCCACTGCTCGGCTACGCCCGCCGGATGTTCGGCGGCGCTGTGCGGCTGATGCTGCCGCGTGCCGTCGCACATCCGGTGGAGACGTCGCGCCGCTCGTTTCGGAAGGGCGGCCGTAAGGCGGACAACGCCGTCGCGGCGGTCACGACCGGCAAGGCGCCGCGCAGGTAGCCCGATTAGCAGAGCCCGTACGAGGGAAGGCTCTTTGCGCCGGTACATGTTTGTCGAAGGAGCCAACTAATGGGCATCGCTGCCAGTCTCTGTGTCATTGCCGTCGGTGCGATCCTGCGGTTTGCGGTGCACGTCGACCATCCGAGCGGCTTCAGCATCCACACCGCAGGGGTCATCCTGATGATCGTCGGCGCGCTGGGTTTGATCGCTAGCGCGGTCTTCATGACCATGCGGCGTCGTACGAACATCATCCGCGAGGACCAAGCGGGCCGATCTAGGACGACGTACTCCGAGCCGCCGCCGGCCTACTGACGGTCCGCGTCAACTATGCGCAGCAGATTGCATGTTCACGAGACCGCCGACGGCTGGCAGGTCGAACTGACACTCACGCCGGCCGGCCTCCGATCACTGTCGGAGGCCGGCCGGCGTGGTGAAGCGTCAGCTTTCGAGATCGACGATCTCGAGTTGCTCATCGAGCCCAATCTCGTTCCGGGCGGCCAATTCGGCCCGGCGCGATTGCGATTGGCCACCTAGCCCGACGTTCGTCAGTTCGGGGCGCGGTGGAACAGCCGGCGACGTATCCGGTTGGCCTTCTCGACGCGTTCCCGCTGGTCGGCGTCGAGCTTGCGCACGTCACGCGCTTCGGTGAAGGGCTCGACGTTCGCCGGCAGGCCGGCCTGAATGGCGCGTTCGCGCTGGACTTCGGCATTGACCTCGGCACCCAACAGGATCGCGGTATTGGTGAGCCACAGCCAGACGAGAAAGATGATCACAGTCGCGAGCGATCCGTAGGTCTTGTTGTACGAGCCGGAGAAGCCGACGTACACGGCGAACGCGCCGGAGCCGATCATCCAGACGAGCACGGCGATGGCGACGCCGGGTGACGCCCACTTGAATCCGGGCTGCTTGACGTTAGGTGTCGACTTGTAGAGCAGGGTGAGCATGCCGCCGACGAGCACCACCAGGACCGGCCACTTCGCGATGTCCCACGCGAGGACGATGCCGTTTCCGACGCCGATTGCATCGCCGACCTGGGTGGCGATCGGTCCGGTCAGCACGACGATCGCCGCGGCGACGACGAGCATGATGACGAGGCCGATCGTGGTGAGCAGCCGGACTGTCGCGGTTCTCCACACCGGTCGGCCCTCGTCGATGTCGTAGATGACGTTGGCCGCGCGCATGAACGCCGCCACATACCCGGACGCCGACCACAGGGCGATGGCGAGTCCGACGATGGCGGCGATGCTCGCCGCGCCGGCTCGGCCCTGCACTTGGCTGACGACGTTGCGCAGGAAGTCATTGACGTCGCCCGGCGTCGCCTGACCGAGGTTGTCGAGCACCTTCTGCGTCGTCGACTCACCGAGCAGTCCGAGCACGGAGACGACCACCAACAGCGCCGGGAACAGCGCCAGCACTCCGTAGTACGTGAGCGCGGCCGAACGGTCGGTGAGGTCGTCGTCCTTCATTTCGCGGATCGACCGTTTCAGGATGGCCGTCCAACTCCCGCGCGGGAGTTTTCCCGGCCGGGCCGGTTGCGCCCGGCTCGTCTTGGTATTGGTGGTGCGGTTGCTCGTCCGGGTGGTCATCTCAGTTCTCCACTTCTCGCCGGCTCTCAGTTGAGAGCTACCCATGCGCCGACCGCGTCGAACCGGTGTCGATCCGTCGCGCGGTCGTTCGTCGAGGGGGTGTCGAGCACGAACCACCGGCCCGTGAGTGAGGAGAATGCAATGGCACACCCGGTCGTACATGCCGAAATCCGGTCCGCCGACCCCGACGCGACGCGGCAGTTCTTCGCCGACCTGTTCGGTTGGAAGGTCGCCTCCGAAGGCGCGTTCTCCGGCTACACGTTCATCGACACCGGCGCCGAGGGCGGCACCTATGTCGCGATCAGCCCTCGGCAATCAGCAGAGGACGAGGTGCTGTTCTTCGTGGCGGTCGAGGACGTCGAGGCGACGCTCGCCCGTGCTGCCGAGTTGGGCGGGACGATCATCCAGCCGGCGCAGCATGTGCCGGGCACCAGCTTCGGCGTGTTCGCCGACGCCCAGGGTCACAAGGTCGGCGTCGCTTCGACCGGGTGAGCGTTACCGGCGCGCGGCGCCGAAGCGGCAGGCCGGCGGGGCAGTGGCGTCGACCGCGCCGGCCAGCACGGCGCCCGACGCGGCGTCTGCGTCGGGCAGGTCGTAGCGAGCGGTCGTGACGAAGAGCCAGCCGTCGGCGAGACACACGCTCGTGGGGCGCGGCGCGGGCACCGGCAGGTCCGTGAACGAGCCGTCCGGTTCGAAGCGGCGCACCGCGGCGCCGTCCCACAGCGCGGCCCAGACCCGGCCGCTGCTGTCGACGGTCATGCCGTCCGGCGTGCCGTCGTCAGCCGGAACCTCGGCGAACAACGTCTGCGACATGATCGCTCCGGACTCCGCGTCGACGTCGCATTGGTAGATGCGCCCGGCGGGCGTATCCGCGACGTACATCCGCGTGCCGTCCGCGGTGAAGGCCGGACCGTTCACGATCGTGAAGCCGTCGAGGACCTGCGTTACCGTGCCGTCCGGATCGGTGCGGTAGAGGCTGCCGGCGCCGACTGTGCCGTCGTAGGCCATGCTGCCGGCCCAGAAGCGGCCGCGCGGATCGCAACATCCGTCGTTCATCCGGGCCGGGCTGCGGGCGCCGTCCTCGGGCCGGGCGAGCCAGTCGAGCGAGCCGTCGCCGTTCAGCCGCGCGATGCCGGTGCCGACCGCGGCGATCCACTCGCCGTCCGCGGCCGGCGCCACCGCGCCGAGTGGGACGTCGAGCGTGGCGAGCACCCGCGCCGGCCCGGGCGCGGTCGGGGCCTCGAGCAGCCGGCCGCTCAGGATGTCGACGAAGACGAGGCGCTCGCCGACCCAGCGGGCCCCTTCGGCGAGTTCGTAGCCGCCGGCCGTCCAGACGGTGAGTGGTGAGGTCATCGCAGCGTCGTCCCCGGCGGCGTGTCGAGCAGATGCAGTTCGGCGCGGGTGGGCAACCCCTCCCAGTCGCCGCGCTGCGCGACGGCGAATGCGGCAACCACGCTCGCCCGGTCGAGGCAGCCGGCGACGTTGCGGCCGTCAAGATGGCCGGAGAGGTATCCCGCGGCGAACGCGTCGCCGGCGCCGACGACGTCGACGACGGGCACCGCTCGGGCCGCTACCCGCAGCTCGCCGGCCGCCGTATGGGCGAGCGCGCCGTCGGCGCCGCGCTTGAGAACGACGGTTGTCACGCCGGAGTCGAGCAGCTGGCGGGCCGAGGCAGCGGTGTCGGCGCCCGGGTCGGGCGCGACCAGGCGCAGCTCGTCGTCCGACGCGAACAGCAGGTCGACCTGGGCGGCAAGTGGCCGCAGCACCTCGCGGGCGCGATCGGCCGGCCACAACTGGCTGCGGTAGTTGATGTCGAGCGAGACCTGCGCGCCGAGCGCACGGGCGTGCTTCACCGCGGCGTTGACCGCGTCCACCGCCTGTGGGCCGAGCGCGGCGGTGACGCCCGTGACGTGCAGTAGCCGCAACCCGGAACGCAGGTGCGGGAGCACGTCCTCGGCGGCGATCGCGCCGCCCGCCGATCCGCTGCGGTAGTACGCGACGCGCACCGTGTCGGCGATGCGCGGCTCGAACAGCAACAGCCCGGTGGGCCGATCGGCGTCGATATGCGCGGCACGCACGTCCACCTGCTCGGCGCGCAGCGTGCGCAGCACCAGCTGCCCCAACTCGTCGTCGCCGACGCGGCCGATCCACGCGACGTCGTGGCTGAGCCGGGCCAGCCCGATCGCGAGGTTCGACTCCGCGCCCGCGATCGACAGCGACAGCTCGCCGCCGAGGCGCAGCAGTCCGGTGCCGCGCAGCGCGGCCATCGCCTCGCCGAACGTGACCACCTCGCTCATGCGTCCGCTCCGACACCCTGCGTCGCGTGGTCAGTTACGCGCCGAATGGTCAGATATAGGTGACCACCCGCGACGCAAGTGACCACGCGACGCGAGGTGGGGGCCGCCGGACTGCTCACGGCATGACCTCGGCGCGGAACGCCCGGGCGCGCTCACGCAGCGCGTCGAGTGAGCCGCCGGATGCGGCGTCGCCGACGAGCGGAGCGCCGACACCGACCGCCGCCGCGCCGACCGCGAAGAACGCGTGCGCCGCCTCGGCATCCACACCGCCGACGGGCACGAACGCGAGATCGGGGAACGGATCGCGCAGTGCGCGCAGATAACCGGCGCCGCCCAGCGAGGCGGGAAAGAGCTTGATCGCTTCGGCGCCGCGGCTCACCGCCTCGACCACCTCGCTCGGCGTGAAGGCACCGGCCAGCACCGGCAGCCCGCGCGCGCGGCCCGCCGCGATGCCCGTGCCGAGCGCGGGGGTCACGATGAACCCCGCCCCGGCGTCCGCGGCGCGGGCCGCGTCGTCGGCGGTGACGACCGTCCCGGCACCCAGCATCGCGTCACTGCCGAGCGCCGCCCGCCCCTTCGCGATCACGTTCGGTGCATCGGCCGTCGTCAGCGAGACCTCGATCGCAGTGAACCCCGCGTCGTGCAACGTGAGTACGGTCTGCAGCGCGGCCTCCGGATCGGTGCCGCGCACGATCGCGAGCACCCGCGCCGCGACCAGTTCCTCAACAAGCATCACGCCGCCTCCGCGGTGATCGTCAACTGCCATTCGACGCTGCCCGATGCGGGCACGGTCACCGCATCATTTGCTCCCGCGTGCGCGCGATCGAACACCGCACCGAGCATCGGCTCGACCCCGATGCTGCGATAGGGGCGGTCGGGCGGGAAGCCACCGAGATTGCGCCACAGCGCGACGGAGGCCGGGACGTCCTCAGCCGCCGTCAATCGCATCACGAGGCGGTCGCCGTCGAGCACGCCGACCGTCCGGCAACCGACCGCGACCGCGCCGATCGCCGTCCCGTCGTCCGGGCCGAGTCGGTGCAGCGGCAGCCCGCACGGCGTGGGCCACTGCCCCTCGACGAACAGGGCATCGCCCGGCCAACCGTCCGGCAAGAGCAGCGCCGCCTCGGGGTAGAGGCGTACTGGTGTCCCGTCCGGGATCTCGACCGATGCAGCCGGTGAGACGTCGAGCAACGCGTGCGCAGCCCAGACGAATCGGTAGCCGGGCTGCGCCATCAGCCGGTAGTACGCCTGCACCTCGTCGTCGGTACACCGCACGGTACGGGCGAGGAAGAAGTCTCCGCAATCGACGGACTCCGTGTCGCCGGCGCGTTGCCACGCGCGGGACCAGGCGGCGCCGTGATCGGGCGCGCCGCGCACCGTGGGGACGCACTCCTCGAGCCCGCCGACGTCGACGAATGCGTCCCCCGGTCGCACACTGGCCCGCGCCGGGTCGGTGCGCCGCCACAGCCACTCCCTTCCGCGCAGCTGCAGCGAGGTCCACCGGCCGCCATAGTCGGCGTCCGTCTCGACCTGCGCCTTCACCATTCGCGCAGTGATCCGTCTGCCGACCGCCAGATGGGGTTGCGCCAGCGGTGTCCGCGCTCGGCCGCGGTGGCGACGGCGCGCTCGTCGATCTCGATGCCGAGCCCCGGCGCGGTCGGCAGCAGCGCGTAGCCGTCGACGAAGTGCAATGGCGCCGGATCGAGCAGGTAGTCGAGGACGTCGTTGCCCTGGTTGTAATGGATGCCGACGCTCTGCTCCTGGATGAGGAAGTTCGGCGTCGTGAACGCGACTTGCAGGCTGGCTGCCAACGCGATCGGCCCGAGCGGGCAGTGCGGCGCGAGTGTCACGTCGTAGGCCTCGGCCATCGCGGCGATGCGGCGCACCTCGCTGATCCCGCCGGCGTGCGAGAGGTCCGGCTGCGCTACCGCGATGCCGGTAGGAAGCACGTCGCGGAAGTCGGTGCGCGAGTACAGCCGCTCGCCGGTCGCGAGCGGCACGCTGGTCGACGCGGCAAGCCGGGCGAGGTCACGGCTGAACTCGGGCAGCACCGGCTCCTCGACGAACAGCGGCATCAGCGGTTCGAGCAGTGGCAGCAGCCGACGTGACATCGCAGTGGACATCCGGCCGTGGAAGTCGACGACGACGTCCCGCTCGGAGCCGATCGCCTCGCGGACGGCAGCGAGCCGGTCGACGACTGCGCGACTGCCGGCGGGCGTCTCGATCGGCGCGAGCGCCCCGGAGCCGTTCATCTTCACCGCGGTGAAGCCCGCCTCGACCTGCTCGCGCGCCAGGTCCGCGACCTGCGCCGGTTCGTCGCCGCCGATCCACGCGTACATGCGCACTCGCTCGCGGACCGGCCCGCCGAGCAGTTGGTGGACGGGGACGCCGAGCGACTTGCCGGCGATGTCCCACAACGCTTGGTCGATGCCGGCGACCGCGCTCGAGAGCACCGGTCCGCCGCGGTAGAAGCCGCCCTTGGTGAGCTGCTGCCAGTGATCCTCGATGCGCAGCGGATCCTCGCCGATGAGGACGTCGGCGAGTTCGTCGACCGCGGCGCGGACCGTCTCGGCGCGCCCCTCGATCACCGGCTCGCCCCATCCGACGATGCCCTCGTCGGTGTCGACGCGCAGGAACAGCCAGCGCGGCGGGACGAGATACGTCGTGAGCTTGGTGATCTTCACCTATGCGCCTTCCGTGCTCGCGAGCGCCGCGCGACCTGCTGCACGTCGATCGTCGCCTGTTGCAGCAGCGTCTCGACCGCAGCCGCGGCCGCGTCCCCGTCACTTGCCTCGATCGCCGTCAGCACCGCGCGATGCGCCGGGACTGAGTCGGGCCACGTCTCGCCGCTGTGCACGACGAGGTCGCGGGCCCGGAGCCCGGCCTCGATCACGACCTCCATCCGGCTGAGCAGCTCGTTGTGCGCAGCGTCGAGCAGCGCGCGGTGGAACATCAGGTCGGCGGCCACCACCGCAGCAGCGTCGGAGCCGGCGTCGGCCATCGCCTGCAGCGCCGTGCGCAGCGCGTCGAGGTCGCCGTCGGTGCGGCGCGTCGCCGCGAGCCGAGCGCTGGCCGGCTCGACGATGCCGCGCACCTCGGCGAGGTTGGTCAGGAAGGCGGGATCGGGCTCGCCGCCCTGCCAGCGCAGCAGGTCGGCGTCGAGCAGGCTCCACGAGGCGCGCGGGCGCACCACCGTGCCGCGCTTCTGCCGAGCGTCGACGAGGCCCTTCGCGGCGAGCACCCGCAGCGCTTCACGCAGCACCGTCTTGCTGATGCCGAACTCGTGCTCCAGCTCGTCCGGCGAGAGCGCCGAGCCCGGCGCGTACTGCCCGCGCACGATGCGCGAGCCGAGCGTCTCGACCGTCTGCGCATGCAGCCCGCGCAGCACCGTCGTCGGCCGGGCGCCGTCGGTCGTGGCGCTCATGCCGTCCCTCCCGAATCGGGGGCGAACGCGACTGGTGCTGAGCGGGTCATGACGAGTCCTTCGCGATGCTCCAGCCGCCGTCGACGACGACGGAGGCACCGGTCATGTAGGACGCGTCGTCGGATGCGAGAAACGCCACGACGGCCGCGACCTCTTCGGGACGCCCGAGCCGCTGCGCGACCGTGGCCGTGGCGCTCGCTGCGCGTGCGTCGTCGCCGATGCCATCCCACATCGCGGTCAGGATCGGCCCGGGTAGCACCGCGTTGACCCGCACCTCTGGTCCGTACTCGACGGCCAGCTGCCTGGCCAGCGCGGTGAGGCCGCCCTTGGCCGCGGCGTAGGCCGGGTGGCCGGGCAGCCCGACGAGGGCGTGCACCGACGAGGTGATGACGACGGCACCGCGGCTGCGCTGCAGGTCGGCGGCGAAGGTGCGCACGCCGAGCCAGGTGCCGGTGAGCGTGACGCGCAGCTGCGTGTCCCACTCCTGCTCGCCGAGTTCGTGCGCGGGCTTGACGATCACCCGCGCGGCGTTGCTGTGCAGTATGTCGAGCCGGCCGGCGTGCTCCATAACGTGCGCGCGCAGCTTCGCCCAGTTCTCCCGTGCGGATACGTCGAGGTGGACGAAGTCGGCCTGGCCGCCGGCCGCAACGATCTCCTTGGCCAACGCAGCGCCCAGCTCGTCATCGACATCGGTGACGACGACGGTCGCACCCTCAGCGGCGAGCCGTCGCGCAGTGGCAGCGCCGATCCCCGCGCCGGCAGCGGTGACGACCGCGACCCGCCCGGAGAACCGGTTTCCGTCCACGCGTCACCTCCGCCGCTGAGCCCTACAGGGCGAAGCTACTCGTAGCCATAAAATGTGTAAATACTATTGACATGCTAATGCCTGGAGCATCACGATAACCCGACGAGGGGGCCGGTTTGTCCGGTTCCGGGTGCCGAGAACGGCGCCGCGCGGCCAACACCGCCCGCGCAACAACAGTCGAGGAAAGGTCGAGACGATGCGGTCTTCGCGGCAGCGCATGGCAGCGCTGGGGCTCGCGCTGGTGGCCGGTGGCGGAATGCTCGCCGCCTGCTCCTCGGGCAAGACGGGCGGCGGCGGTACTTCGCAGCCCGGTGGCGGATCCAAGAAGAGCGGCACGATCACCCTCGCGTACCTGCAGAAGCAGGGCGATCAGCAGTACTTCGTCGACGAGGCGGACGGCGCGAAGAAGATGGCGTCCCAACTCGGCGACGTGAACGTCGACGTCGTCGATCTCGGCACCGACTCGAACAAGGCGATCAGCGAGGTCAGCACCGAGGTCGCGCAGCAGGTCGACGGCATCATCATCGTCGTCCCCGACCAGAAGATCGGCCCGCAGGTCATCGACACCGCCAACAGCGCGGGGATCCCGATCGTGGCCTCCGATGATCCGATCGAGAACGGCTCCGGCAATGCCGCACCGTTCGTCGGCTTCGACAGCACTCAGATGGGCAGCGCGGTGGGCAAGGAGGCCGGCAAGCTCTTCAAGCAGGCCGGCTGGTCGGCGTCGGATACCAAGATCATGGCCGCGTACAAGCAGGATCTCTCCGACTGCCAGCTGCGCGAGCAGGGCGAGGAGCAGGGCTTCAAGTCGGCCGCCGGCATGAGCCTGCCCGTCGTCAAGCTCGGCACCGATAACTCGACGATCAACGCGCAGGACAAGGCCGCGGCCGCGCTGACCGCGAACCCGGACGTCAAGCACTGGATCGCATGGGGCTGCAACGACGAGAGCGAGACCGGCGTCGTCACCGCGCTGCAGAACGGCCACGTGTCGTCGTCAGACATCGTCGGCGTGGGCCTCGGCGCGTACCTCGACTGCAAGGACTGGAAGGCTGGCGTCCAGTCGGGCAACAAGGCCGCGCTCTACATCGGTGGCGCGGACGTCGGCGCGTCGTCGGTGAAGGTGATGGTGCAGCACCTGCGCGACGGGCAGGCGCTGCCGCCGAAGACGATCGCGAAGACGACGATGGTCGACCCGTCGAACTGGCAGTCCGTCATGGGCTCCTGCACGTGACGATGCCCGATGCCTCGGCGCGGCTGGCGATGCGGGACATCCGCAAGGCCTTCGGCGGCGTGCAGGCGCTGCGCGGCGTGAGCATCGACGCTCGCGCCGGAGAGGTGCTCGCGCTGGTCGGTGAGAACGGCGCCGGCAAGTCGACGCTGTTGAAGATCCTCTCCGGCGCGCACCTGCCGGACGCGGGCAGCATGACGCTCGACGGGAAGCTGGTCGCGTTCAGCTCGCCGCATCAGGCGCACGCTGCCGGCGTTCGGGTGATCTACCAGGAGCCGGAGATCATCCCGCACGTCTCGGTCGCGGAGAACATCTACGTCGGCGAGTTGCCGCGCCGGCTGCACATCGTCGACCGGCGGCGGTTGATCGCCCGGGCCCGCGAGGACCTCGCCCGCTACGGCTTCGGCGAGACGTTGTCCGCGACGACGCTCGGCGAACGGCTCTCCCCGGCCCAGCGGCAGCTCGTCGAGATCATGCGGGCGCTGATCGCCGACGTCCGCGTGATCGCGTTCGACGAGCCGACCTCCTCGCTGTCCAGCGTGGAGGTCGACGCGTTGTTCCGGCTCATCACCCGGCTGCGCGACGACAGCATCGCGGTGCTGTACGTGTCGCACCGGCTGCCCGAGATCTTCCGGATCGCCGACCGGGTCACCGTGCTGCGCGACGGCGCGGTCGTCGGCACCCGGTCGATCGCCGACACCGACGGCGACGAGCTGGTGTCCATGATGGTCGGCCGCGACCTGACCAGCATGTTCGTCCGGCAGCCGCACGAAACCGGTGAGGTCGTGCTGTCCGTCCGCGGCCTGCGCAGCGATGTCGTCGATGACATCAGCTTCGACGTCCGCGCCGGTGAGGTCGTCGGCATCGCGGGGCTGGTCGGAGCCGGGCGCTCCGAACTCGCGCACGCGGTGATCGGCAGCGAACCGGTTCGGGCCGGTGAGGTACGCGTCGACGGTCGGCCGGTGCGGATTCGCAGCCCGCGCGACGCCATCCGCGCCGGCATCGGATTCGTGCCCGAGGAGCGCAAGGCGCAGGCGCTGCTGATGGATCGCTCGGTGCGCGACAACGTCTCGCTCGCCGTGCTGCGCAGGCTCAGTGCGGTGCGCGTGGTGCGCCGCCGCGCCGAGCACCGCCTGACGACCGAGTTCGTGCAGCGGCTGTCCGTCCGCACGTCCTCGATTGAGCAACTCGTCGCCAATCTCTCGGGCGGCAATCAGCAGAAGGTCGTGCTCGCTCGTGGTCTCGCGATGCGGCCCCGGGTGCTGATCCTCGACGAGCCGACGCGCGGCGTGGACGTCGGTGCGAAGGCGGAGATCTACCACCTGATCAACGACCTGGCCGGTGATGGCCTGGCGATCGTCGTGATCTCGTCTGAACTCCCGGAGATCCTCGCGCTCTCGGATCGGGTGCTCGTCATGCAGGCCGGCCGCATCACCGGCGAACTCGCGCGTGACGACGCCAGCGAGGAACGCATCCTCGCCCTCGCCATGAAGGAAGCTGCATGACTTCGATGACGAAATCCTCGCCCGTCTCCGTAGCGCCCAACCCGCCGGGGGATCGCACGCCGCGGCTGCGTCGCGTGCTGGATGCCGTCGGCGTGCAGAACATCAGCCTGCTCATCGCGCTCGGTGCACTCGTCACGGTCATCGGCGCGCAGAACACCAACTTCTTCCTGGTCAGCAACATCAAGACGATCGGGACGACGGTCGCGGTCATGGGCGTGCTCGCCGTCGTGCAGACGGTCGTCATGATCATCGGCGGGCTGGACATCTCGGTTGGCAGCGCCGCCGGGCTGACGTCCGTCGTCTCGGCGATGGTGTTCACCGATCAACACAGTGCGGGCATCGGCATTCTCGCGGCGCTGGGCGTGGGCGTCCTGACCGGACTCTTCAACGGCGTCGTGATCATCTATGGCCGGGTGAACGCGGTGATCGCCACGCTGGCGACTTATGCCGGATATCGCGGACTCGCCAACCTCGTCTCCGACGGCCGCGCGCAGGGCTACACCGGCACCGACTCGACGTTCGTGTTCATCGCGCGCGGCGCGATCGCCGGTATCCCGACGCTGATCTGGATCCTGGTCGCCATCGCGCTCGCGGCACACCTGCTGCTGCGCTACACCGACATCGGCCGCAACATCTACGCGATGGGCGGCAACCCCACCGCCGCCCGGCTGGCCGGCATCAACCTCAACCGGTACGTGATCGGCTGTTACGTCGCGGCCGGGCTGGTGGCCGCACTGGCCGGCATCATGCTCACCGCGCGCACCGGGTCGGGGCAGCCGACCTCCGGCAGCCAGGGGCTGGAGCTCCAGTCGATCACGGCGGCCGCGCTGGGCGGAGTGTCACTGCGCGGTGGGAAGGGCGCGATCCCGGGCACGATCCTCGCCGTCCTGTTGCTCGGCGTGCTGCAGAACGGTCTGACGATCCTCGACGTCAACTCGTTCTGGCAGGACATCGCGCAGGGCTTCCTGCTCGTCGTGGCCGTCGTCATCCAGCAGCGCCGCCGCGGTACCCGCGCCATCGGCCTGCCGTAATCCCGAGCCGGAGGAGTCCCGCATGCGTTCGATCTCCCGCTTGTTCGTCAGCTCGCTCCTGCTCGCCGCGGCGATCGTCGGCGTCGCCACTCCGGCGCGCGCCGCGACGACCACGATCGCAGTGGACGGTTCGTCGCCGGGGTTGGTGTTCGGCGGGGTGGGCGCATTGAGCGCAGGCGCTTCGTCGCGGTTGCTGATCGACTACCCGGAGCCGCAGCGCAGCCAGCTCCTCGACTACCTGTTCAGGCCCGGCTACGGCGCTGCGCTGCAGGTGCTGAAGGTGGAGATCGGCGGCGACACGAACTCCACGGACGGCACCGAGCCGAGCCACATGCACACCGCGACCGATCTGAACTGCAACCGCGGCTACGAGTGGTGGCTGATGGAGCAGGCCAAGGCGCGCAACCCGAACATCGCGTTGTCGGCGCTTGCGTGGGGCGCTCCGGGCTGGGTCGGCGACGGCAAGCAGACGGTGTGGACGGATCACTTCATCGACTACCTGCTGACGTGGCTGGGCTGTGCTCGGCAGCACGGGCTCACCATCGACTACCTCGGTGGCTGGAACGAGAAGGGCTTCGACGCCGGCTGGGACGTCAAGCTGCGGCAGGCGCTCGATTCGCACGGCTACGGCGGCATCAAGATCGTCGCCGACGATAGCTTCAGCTGGACGGTGGTCAACGCGCTCTCGACCGATCAGGCCTTCGCCGACGCGGTCGACGTCGTCGGGCAGCACTACGTGTGCGGCTACCTCGGTGACTACCGGGACTGCCCGAGCCCGCAAGCCGCGCAGGATCTGGACAAGCCGCTGTGGGCGAGCGAGCAGGGTTCCGAGCCGTACGACACCGGCGCCGCACCGCTGGCCCGTGCCATTAACCGGCAGTACACCGACGGCCGGATGGTGGGCACGGTCAACTGGTCGCTGGAATGGTCCGCCTACGACGGCCTGCCCTTCCCCGGCGACGGCCTGCTGCTCGCGAACGAGCCGTGGTCCGGGCACTACGTGATCGGGCAGAGCATCTGGGCCACTGCGCAGACGACGCAATTCACCCAGCCGGGCTGGCGCTATCTCGACAGCGGCAGCACCCGGATCGACGGCGGCAGCGTGGTGAGCCTGCGTTCGCCCGACAGCGGCGACTGGTCGAGCATCGCCGAGACGCTCGACGCGAGTGCGCCGCAGCAGGTCGATTTCGGCGTCAGCGGTGGGTTGTCGACCGGCACCGTGCACGTCTGGTCCACCGACCTGAACTCGAGCAACCCGGCGGACTGGTTCGTGCGGCAGCCCGACGTCGCCCCACAGGACGGGCACTTCACCGCGACGCTGCAGCCCGGCCGCGTCTACACGTTCACGACGACCACCGGGCAGGGCCACGGCAGCGCGACATCCCCGCCCGCCAAGGCCTGGCAGCTGCCGTACTCCGACAACTTCGACAAGTACCCGACCGACGCGACACCGCGCTACGTCTCCGACCTCGGCGGCACGTTTGCCACCGCACCCTGCCAAGGTGGCCGCACCGGCGAGTGCCTGCGCAACGTGGTGAATGTCCAGCCGGTGCGCTGGAACAATACCGCGAACCTGCCGCTGACCGTCGTCGGCGACCCGCACAACTGGCACAACTACCAGGTCGGCGTCGACGCGCTGCTCGAACAGGACGGCAGCGTCGACGTCGGCGGCCGGGTGATCAACGGCGTCTCCGGCTACCACTTCGTCGTGCGCAGCGACGGCACGTGGACGCTGCGCAAGGCGACCTCGACCGGCGCGGCCACCACGCTGGCGAGCGGCACGACCAGCTTCCGCATCGGCACCTGGCATCGGCTGACGCTGACGATGCGCACCCTGGATGTGACGGCCGCGATCGACGGCAGGACGCTCGCGACCGTCGGCGATTCGACCTACGACACAGGACAGGTTTCGCTCGGCGCCTCGGCATGGCAGAACGCCGAGTTCGACAACCTCGTCATCACGCCGGCGCCGGATGCGGCGTCGAAACTCAGCCTGCACGACATCACGCCGGTGTACGTGCCGACGCCCGGCGGCAGCACCGACGTCAGCGCGCAGGTCACGAACCCGGGCCCGGTGGTTGCGACCGACCTCCGCCTGACGGTCGACGGACCGCAGGGCTGGACGGTGACGCCGACCGCGTCCGGCGGCACGTCGCTGGCGCCAGGCAACACCGCCACGTGGAGTTGGCACGTGACCGCGCCGGCCGACGCACAGCCGGGCCGGTACGCGGGCACGATCGCGCTGCACTACAGCTCCGGCGGTGAGCACGCGGACGACACCCGTTCGCTGCCGTTCCTGCTGGGGGTGATCCCGCACGACGGCATGACGGCGACGAGCGACAGCTTCCAGGCGCACTACGCCGACTGGTGCTGCGAGCCGCACTTCGCCATCGACGACAACCCGAACACGCTGTGGCACACGCAGTTCAGTCCGTACGACCCGCTGCCGCGTCAGATCACGCTCGACCTCGGCAAGTCGTACGACGTGCGCGGGCTGCGCTACGTCCCGCGCCAGGACAACAACCACAACGGCGTGATCACCTCCTACGCCGTGTTGGTGAGTGAGGACGGCACGAACTTCACCCAGGTGACGTCCGGCGACTGGGCGGACGACTTCGCGACGAAGGTCGCCGACTTCGACGTCCATACCGCGCGGTATGTGCGGCTGACCGCAGTAGCCGGACACGCCGGCCTCGCCTCGGCCGCCGAGATCGACGTGCTCGGCACGCCTGGAGGTGGCGCGTGATGCCGCCCCGTCGCGCGCGCGTTGTGGATCAGGTTTTCCTGCCTGATGTACGCGCGGCACGCGCCTCAGCGTCCGCAGCGCAGGAAAACCCGATCGTCGGCCACCACCACTCGAGATCAACATCCTAGGGACACCGTCATGAAGCTACGCGCACTCATCGCGATCGCAGCGCTCACCGTCGGCAGCCTGGCCGCCGTCGTGACTCCGCCCACCGCAGTAGCCGCGGCACCGCCGGTCGCGGCCACGCCGCCGATGGGCTGGAACGACTGGTACACGTTCTTCTGCAACATCGACGAGCAGCTCGTCGAGCAGACCGCCGACGCGATCGTCAGCTCGGGGATGCGCGACGCCGGCTACGACTACGTCAACCTCGACGACTGCTGGGCCGACCACAACCGCGACGCGAACGGCAACCTGCAGGCGGATCCGGTCAAGTTCCCGCACGGCATCAAGGCGGTGGCCGACTACGTCCACGCCCGTGGTCTGAAGTTGGGCATCTACGAGGACGTCGGCACCAAGACCTGCGCCGGCTACCCGGGCAGCTACGGACACGTGCAGCAGGACGCCGACACGTTCGCGTCCTGGGGCGTCGACTTCGTGAAGGTCGACTGGTGCAACGTCCCGTTCGGCGACTTCCCGAGGCTGACCCAGCAGCAGGTCGCGATCAAGCTCTACACCGAGTACAGCCAGGCGCTGCAGGCGACCGGTCGGCCGATGGTGTTCAGCATCTGCGAGTGGAACCCGGCGCTCGAGCCGTGGAAGTGGGCGCCCGCGATCAGCAACATGTGGCGCACGAACGGCGACTACGGCGACAGCTGGAACCAGATCCTCGCGAACGTCGACCGCGAGGCGCCGCTCGCCGACTTCGCCGGACCCGGCCACTGGAACGACCCGGACATCCTGCAGGTGGGCCTCGGCCGGACGAGCACGGACGAGGACCGCGCGCACTTCAGCGCGTGGGCGATGCTCGCCGCGCCGCTGCTCGCCGGCAACGACCTGCGCTCGATGTCCGCCGCGACGAAAGCCATCCTGACGAACCGCGACGTGATCGCGATTGACCAGGATTCGCTCGGCGCGCAGGCCACCCGCGTCTCGCACAGCGCGAGTGCCGACGTCTTCACGCGCCGGCTCGCGAACGGCGACCGTGCGGTGCTGCTGCTCAACCGCGGCAACTCGCCGGAGACGATCACCACTACTGCGAAGGCGGCGGGATTGCCGAACGCCGGTGCCTACGCGGTGCGCGACTTGTGGTCGCACACCACCACCGAGTCCGCAGGCCGCATCGTCGCGTCCGTCCCGGCGCACAGCGCGGCGCTGTACCGCGTCGCGCCGCTGTCCGGCGAGGTGGATCAGTACGCGCCGCTCACCGACGTGTCCGTCGACCCGCAGGTGCCGGCCGTCTACCCCGGCTCGACGTTCCACATCGCCCGGCCGGGCCAGACGATCACCGCGGCCGCGACGCTGCGCAACGACGGCCGCGCCTCGATCAGCGACGCGCGGCTCGCGCTCGACGTGCCGCAGGGTTGGCAGCTCCAGGGCGGCGCCGCCAAGAAACCGTCACTGCCGTCCGACGCGACATTGACCGGCAGCTGGCAGGTGACGATCCCGGCCGACGCCCAGCCGGACACGTACACGCTCGACGGCGCAGCCACCTACGAATGGAGCGACGGGACAAGATCCGGCGAGGCGCGCGGCTCCGGCGGCTTCCAGGTGCTCGTCGCACCGACCGGCACGGTGGATGTCGCGCACATCGACTGGCTGGCGGCGACCAACGGCTACGGTCCCGTCCTCATCGACCACAGCTACTGGGGCACGCCGCTCGCGATCCACGGCGTCACCTATCCGCATGGGCTCTGGACGAACGCAGTCGCGTCGCTCACCTATTACCTCGGCGCCAACTGCACGCAGTTCACCACCGACCTCGGGCTGGACGACTCCACCAAGGGCACCGGCACCGTCGACTACACGATCAGCGTCGACGGGCAGCAGGCCTTCGACAGCGGCGTCGTCACGAACAGCACGCCCACCGTGCACGCGAACGTCGACGTTTCCGGTGCGCAACTCCTGCAGATCGACGTCGGTGATGCCGGGAACGGCATCAGCTTCGACAACGCGGACATCGCCGCCCCGCAGCTGACCTGCGGTGCCTGACCAAGGAGACAGGATGGACGGCACGACGCGGGCGACGATCAGCAGGCGTTCCGTACTCAAGGGTATGGCGGTCACGGCTGCCGGCGTCGGCGCAGGGCTTGCGGGCCGACCTGGATCCGCCGCCGGGTCCGTGGCCGGTGCCGAGGCGGCCGGCGGCATCACGGCGACGTCGCCCGGGCACCGCGCCACGATCAGCGTTATGTCCGCGGCGGGCAGCTTGGCCTGGTCGGCGACCTACGACGGTTCCCCCGTCGTGGTCCGGTCGCAGCTGGGGCTGGTGCTGGACTCGGGGTACGTGGTCGGGCCGGCTGCGCAGGTGCGGCGCGTCGCGACCCGCCGCGTCGACAGCAACTGGCGGCCGCAATACGGCCGCAACGCCGCGCTTCCCGATCGCTACGAGGAGATACGCGTAGAACTCGTCGACGCCGACGCGAGCGTCGAGTTCGCCGTGGTCGCCCGGGCGTATGACGAAGGGGTTGCCCTGTGTTACGAGCTGACCGGGGGTGACCCACTCACGCTGGCCGGTGAGGCGACCGCGTTCAGCCTGCCCGACCGCACGCGGGTGTACAGCGCGCGCGACGAGGATCCGTTCGTGCTGGTGGCACCGCACGAGATCCCCTCGAGCGGCAGCGCTGGGCGCACTGACACCGGGCCGCTGACCGATCAGCCGGTGACCGCGGTGCTACCCGACGGCACGATGCTGTGCGTCTGCGAGTCGGCCCGGCTGGACTATCCGCGGCTGATGCTGGCCGGCGACCCCGACCATCACGGCATGTTGCGCGCGCACCTGATGCAGTACGCGGGCCGGGGGAGCACGCAGCCCGTCCAGCCGACCTTCGAGGTGACTCCGCCGTTCACCACCCCGTGGCGGGTCGCGGTGCTCGCCGCGAACAGCGCCGAACTGATCGACCACGCCGACCTCGTCGTCACCCTGGCCGCCCCGGCGAGGGTTCCCAACACGGACTGGATCCGCCCGGGCAAGGCGATTCGGGAAGTCACGCTGACCACCGCCGGAGCGCTGCACTGCGTCGACTTCGCCGCGCAGCGCGGGCTGGCCTACATCGAGTTCGACGCCGGCTGGTACGGGCCCGAGACCAACCCCACGTCCGACCCAACGAAGCCGATCGCCGCGCTCGACCTGCCTCAGGTGATCGCTTACGGCAAGACCAAGGACGTCGGCGTCATCCTGTACGTCAACCAACTCGCCCTGACCGACCCGGGCGGCCTGTTCGCGCTGTACGAACAGTGGGGCGTATCCGGGCTCAAGCTCGGCTTCATCTATGAGGGCACCCAGTCGCAGACGGCATGGCTGAGCTCGGTGGCCGAGACGGCCGCGTCCTACCGCCTGCTGCTGAACACCCACGACGACCTGCGCCCGTTCGGCCAGGAGCGGACCTATCCGAACTGGATCACGCTCGAGGGCGTGCGTGGCAACGAGCACTTCCCGACCGCGACGCACAACGTCACAGTGCCGTTCTGCCGCAACATCGGTGGCCCGATGGACATGACGATCTGCCTCGCCCAACCGCGTGACCAAACGACGAACGTGCATCAAATGGCGATGGCGGCCGTGTACTACCAACCGCTCGCCTGGTTCTACTGGTACGACCAGCCGGCGAAGTACGCCACCGGCAGCTGGCCCGAGTTGCCGTGGTTCGACGCGATCCCGACCACCTGGGACGAGTCGCGCGCCCTGGCCGGCGAGATCGCCCAATACGTCGTCATGGCGCGGCGCAGCGGCTCGACGTGGTTCGTCGGTGCGATGACGAATGAGCAGAGCCGGATCCTCGATGTGCCGCTCGACTTCCTCGGTGCGGGTAGCTGGCAGGCGACGATCTACGCCGACAGCGGCACCCCGGATAACGCGCGGGACACCCAGGTCGTCGTCCGGACGCAGGCCGTCACGTCGGCGACGGTGCTGACCATGCGGCTCTCCCCGGCCGGCGGGCAGGCCGTCGTGATCACGCCGGCGTGAGGTCGCTCCCCAGCTCGGATCGAACTCGCCGGCGCACAAGATCCAGGAGGCAGCATGCGCAGACTCATCGCCTTGGCGGTGGCCGCATCCGTGTGGGCGGCGGCCACTCTCGCCGCGTTCGGCACCGCCCAGTCGGCCGCGGCCCTCGACAACGGCTTGGCGCGCACGCCGTACCTCGGCTGGAACACCTACTACGGCCTCGGTTCGTCCTTCGACGAGCAGACGATCGAGTCCGTCGCCGATGCGCTGGTCGAACGCGGGCTCGCCGCTGCGGGATACAAGTACGTCTGGCTGGACGGTGGCTGGTGGGACGGCAGCCGCGACGCCGACGGCAACATCACCGTCGATGCGAGCCAGTGGCCGCACGGGCTGCGGGCGGTCACCGACTACATCCACGCCAAGGGACTGCTCGCGGGCATCTACACCGACGCCGGCGAGCACGGCTGCGGCGGCAACGACCAGGGCAGCTACGGGCACTACCAACAGGACGCCGACCAGTTCGCCGCCTGGGGTTTCGACGCGGTCAAGGTCGACTTCTGCGGCGGCACCGCGATGCACCTCGACCCGGCGACCGCGTACGGGCAGTTCCGCGACGCGCTGCTGCACAACGCGAGCGGCCGGCCGATGCTGTTCAACATCTGCAACCCGTTCACGCCGGATCGGCTCGGTCCGGGTGATCCGCCGTTCAAGCGCTCCGTCTACAACTCGTACTCGTTCGGCCCGAGCACCGGGAACTCGTGGCGCACCGACACCGACGTCGGCTTCGTGCACAGCATCCAGTGGCCCGACGTGCTTCGGAACCTGGACCACGACGCAGCGCATCCGGAAGCCGCCGGCCCAGGTCACTGGAACGACCCTGACTACCTCGGCCCGGAACTCGGCATGACCGCCGATCAGGCGCGCGCGCAGTTCACCATGTGGTCGATGGTGGCCGCGCCGCTGATCATCGGCAGTGACGTACGCAGCCTCGCCCACCAGACGATCGACATGCTCACGAACGCCGAGGTCCTGGCCGTCGACCAGGATTCGCTCGGCGTGCAGGGCACCCGCATCGCGCACCAGGGCGACGGAGACGTCTGGGTCAAACCGCTGGCGAACGGCGACCGCGCCGTCGCGCTGCTCAACCGGGGCTCGACGCCGCTGACGATCAGCACGACGGCCCGCGCGGTCGGGTTGCCGCGCGCGGCCGCATACGGGCTGCACGACCTGTGGTCGAGGCAGACGACCGCGACCGCGGCCACGATCGCAGCCACTGTCCCGCCGGGCAGCGCGACGCTGTTCCGCGTCTCACCCGACGTCCCGGCCGGCACCGCACCGGCCACCTCGCTCGGCGCGCTCCAGGCACCTTCGACGCCCGGTGCGCAGCAGGTGCTGGCGGTGCCCGGCAGCGTCCTGCCGGTCAGCACGACGTTCCGCAACGACGGACGAGAGCCGGTCGACGACGCGCGGTTGCGCCTGGCCGCGCCGCCGGGATGGAACGTCGGCGGTGGACCGCCACCGTCGACCGTGGCACCGGGGCAATCCGTCAGCGCGCACTGGCAGGTACAGGTCCCGGCCGGCGCGCTGCCCGGCAGCTACGGCCTGCACGCGTCCGCGAGCTACGTGTGGGGTGGCACGCACCGGGACACGCGCACCAGCGACAGTTCGGTGCAAGTGCCGAGCACGCCACCCTCCGGCGCGGGATACCTGAGCGATCAGTCGTGGCTGGCGGCGAGCAGCGGCTGGCGGGTCCCGATGCTCGATCAGAGCGTCGGCACCGGACCGATCCGGATGCTCGGCACGACCTACCCGAAGGGCCTCGGCGTGGCGTCCGTGTCGCGCGTCGATTACTACCTCGGCGGCAACTGCACGGAGCTGTCCGGTGTCGTGGGCATCGACGACGCGGTGAACTTTGATCCCACCGGCGGCACGGCGCAGTTCCGCGTCGTCGCCGACGGCGCGCAGCGCTACGACACCGGGGTCGTCGACCGGCACGCGACGCACGCGTTCGACGTCGACCTGACGGGCGTGCAGGTGCTGAGCCTGCAGGTCGGCGACGGCGGGGACAACACCTACAACGACCGCGCCGACTGGGCCGGCCTGCAACTCACGTGCGGCGCCGCGCCGGGTAGCACGTGGCCTGACTACGTCCCGCAGCGGGCGATCAAGGCAACCGCCACGAGCGCGCACGACGGCTACCCGGCGTCGTCGGCGGTCGACGGTCAGCTGGCCACGATCTGGCACGACGAGTTCAGCCCGCAGGCGCCGCTGCCGCAGGCGATCACTCTCGACCTCGGCGCGGCGCAGGACGTCAGTGGGCTGACCTACCAGCCACGTCTGGACGGCACGCCGACCGGCACCGTCACCGGCTACCAGCTCGAGGTGAGCAGCGACGGCAGCACCTTCCAACCTGTGGCGAGTGGCATGTGGCCGGACGACAGCTCGCTGAAGTCCGTCACCTTCGCAGCTCACCAAGTGCGGTACGTGCGGCTGGTCGCGACCGCGGGCGACGGCGGGTACGCGTCGGCGGCCGAGATCGACATCGCAACGACCGGCTGAGCGACAGGAGCGGAGAAGTCATGAAGCTGGTGCGGATTCTGCTCGTGCTGGTCACAACCGTCGGCGTCGCGGCCGCGCTGGACACCGCAACCGCGGAGGCGGCACCGCCGACGATCAGCGTCGACGGCTCGTCGCCCGGCCGCACCTTCGACGGCGCGGGCGCGCTGAGCGCGGGGGCGTCGTCGCGGCTGCTCATCGACTACCCGGAGCCGGCGCGCAGCCGCATCCTCGACTACCTGTTCAAGCCAGGCTATGGTGCGGCACTGCAGATCCTGAAGGTCGAGATCGGTGGCGACACCAACTCGACCGACGGCGCCGAACCGAGTCACATGCGTACTCCTGATTCCGTCGATTGCAACCGCGGCTACGAGTGGTGGCTGATGGAGCAGGCCGAGCAGCGCAACCCGGACATCAAGCTGGCCGCCCTCGAGTGGGGCGCCGCGGGGTGGGTGGGCAACGGCGCCTGGACGGTGTGGACGAGCCAGAACCTCACCTACCTGCTGTCCTGGCTCGACTGCGCGAAGCGGCACGGCCTTGCCATCGACTACCTCGGCGGCTGGAACGAGGCCGGCTTCAATGCGAACTGGTACGTCCAACTCCGGCAGGCGCTCGACGCGCACGGCTACGGCGACATCAAGATCGTCGCCGACGACAGCTACGACTGGACGAGCGTTGCCGCCGCGATGCAGAGCAACCCGGCGTTCAAGCAGGCCGTCGACATCATCGGCCAGCACTACCCGTGCGCGGCCAGCTGCCCCACGCCGCAGTCCGTGCTCGACACCGGCAAGCCGATCTGGGCAAGCGAATCCGGCTCCAACCCGTTCGACCTCGGTGCGGCGAAGCTCGCCGCGAATCTGAACCACGAGTACGTCGACGGCCGGATGACGTCGATGATCAACTGGTCGCTGGAGTGGTCGGCGTACGAAGGACTGCCGTTCGGCGGCAACGGGTTGCTGCTCGCGAACACGCCGTGGTCGGGGCACTACCAGGTCGGCAAGAGCGTCTGGGCGATGGCGCAGACGACGCAGTTCACCGAGCCGGGCTGGCGCTACCTGGACAGCGGCAGCATGCGCATACCGGGCGGCAGCGTCGTCAGCCTGCGCGACCCGGACACCGACAACTGGAGCAGCGTCGCCGAAACGCTCGACGCGACCGACCCGCAGCAGGTGCAGTTCGCGGTCGGCGGCGGGCTGTCGACCGGCACCGTCCACGTCTGGTCGACGGATCTGCGCTCGAATTCGGCCGCTGACTGGTTCGTCCGCGAGCCGGATGTCACGCCGCAGGACGGCCGCTTCACCACGGCCCTGCAGCCCGGCCGCGTCTACACGTTCACGACCACTAGCGGGCAGGGCAGGGGCAGTGCGGCACCGCCGGCGGCCGCGCCGTGGCAGCTGCCCTATAACGAGACGTTCGAGTCCTACCCGGACGGCGCGACGCCGAGGTACGTCTCCGATCTCGAAGGCGCGTTCGAGACGGCACCGTGCGCCGGCCGGGACGGCACGTGCCTCGCACAAGTCGTCACCCAGACACCCGTCTACTGGGACTTCTGGTACGACCACCCCGCGACCGTCGTCGGCGACCCGACGTCGTGGCGGAACTACGCGGCCGCGGTCGACGCGCAGTTGCGACAACCCGGCTGGGTGGACCTGACCGCGCGGGCCAGCGGCCCCGGCGACGGCATCTCGGGCTACCACTTCCGCATCGGCGACAACGGGCAATGGTCGGTGTATCGCATCGATTCGACCGGGCTGAACAGCAACGTCAAGAAGACGACGCTGCTGACCGGGACGGCCGCGTTCGGCGTCGACGCGTGGCACCGGATCGGGCTGCGCGTGCGCGGCGACGAGGTCGTGCCCACGCTCGACGGCGTGTCGCTCGGCACCGCGCTGGACGACACGTACTCGACCGGGCAGGTCGGGCTCGAGGTGTCGCCATGGGCCCGCGCGCAGTTCGACAACATGGACGTCACCCCGCTGCCCGTCGCGGGCACGGGACCCGAGCTGGGCGCGGTCAGCCCCGACCCCGCCGTGATCGCGAGCGCGGGTGGCGGCGTGCAGTTGGCGACGACCGTCCGCAATCCGGGCGCGACGCCGGCGACGGACGTGGCGGCGCAGCTCGACGTGCCGGCCGGCTGGACCGCGTCGCCCGTGACCGCGCTGCCGGACAAACTGGCAGCGGGGCAGGCGGCGCCGGTGGCGTGGCAGGTGAGCGCGCCCGCGACCGCGACGCCGGGCCGGTACCCGGCGGCGCTGCGCATCACCTACCGGGAGGCCGGCCTCGGCTGGATCGCCACCGCGAGCGTGCCCATCTACCTCGAGGTGGTGCCGCAGTCGCAGATGACCGCGACGGCGACGAGCGCACAGGGCGGCTACCCGGCGAGCAACGCGATCGACGGGAACGAGAGCACGTTGTGGCACACGTCGTGGAGTCCGCGGGTGTATCCACCGCAGTCGATCACGCTGACGTTGGGCGGCGACTACTCCGTGCGGGGGCTGCTCTACCTGCCGCGCCAGGACGGCAACCCGAACGGCGTCATCACCCACTACCGCGTCTTCGTCAGCCCGGACGGCTCGACGTTCACGCAGGTCGGCGACGGCACGTGGCCGCTCGACAAGGCGCTGAAGCGGGTCGACTTCCCGGCGACCGACGCGCGCTACGTGCGCCTCGAAGCAGAGGCGGGAGGTGGCGATTACGTGAGCGCCGCGGAGATCAACATCATCGGCAGCTCACATCGCGAGTAGCACCCGCAGGACGTCGGTCAGTTGGGTGAGTTGCACGACGCCGACGCTGCCCAACCTGCGAACCAGCCGCTCCGTCGACACCGAGTTGATGTCCTCGCCCTTCGCGTAGCTGATCTCCTTCAGCCCTGTTCCGCTGCTCCGCTCGAGTTCGATGTGTGAGGGGAGCCCGCGCCGATTCGCTGTGACCGGAACGACGATCGCCAGTCCGGCGCGGCTCCGGTTTAGCCGATCGTCCGACACAACGACGGCGGGGCGGCGGTAACCCTGCTCATGTCCGATTGGCGTGCCGAAGTCGACGAGCCACACGTCCCCGCGGCGAGGGGCGGGCTGCCTAGCCAACGTCGTCGGTCATCGAACGCGATTCACTCTCGCGTTCTGCGAGTAAGCCTGCCCACTGCTCGGAGTCGGATGCGAGCGCGTCGTAGCCTGCATCGAACGCCGCCCAGAACTGGTCGCGTTCGTAGGCCGCGACGGCGGCTTCCACGATGGTCTGCATCCGCTTGCCGGTCGCGGCAGAAAGCGCCGCAAGTCTGGCATGCGTTTCGTCACTGACGCGTACCGTCGTTGTCATGCTCGTTAGTCTACTGATCTGTAGACCACGCATGCAGCGCGAAGATGAGGAGCAATTCGGCCGTGACGGACAGCCGCGGGCTGATCGATCGCCCGCACATCGCGAATGCCTATCAGCAGATCCGCGGCTACATCAGACGCACGCCGGTCGTCGACGTCGAGCTCGAGGCCCTGCTCGGCACAGATCCGGCCCCGGTGCCCGGGCAGATCGTGACGCTCAAGCTGGAGCAGTTGCAGCGCGGTGGAGCGTTCAAGTCGCGCGGCGCGTTCGCGAATCTGCTGCTCCGTGACGTGCCCGAGGCCGGCGTGGTGGCCGCGTCCGGCGGCAATCACGGAGTGGCAGTCGCCTACGCGGCCCGGCAGCTCGACGTGCCGGCCACGATCTTCGTCCCCACCATCGCGGATCCCGCCAAGACCGAGCGCATCGCCTCGCTCGGCGCCGAGTTGGTCGTCGGCGGTGACCGCTACGCCGACGCGCTGCGCGCCGCGCAGGAGTTGCAGTCGCGGACCGGCGCGCTGCCCGTGCACGCCTTCGACCAGCGCGAGACGATTCTCGGCCAGGGCAGCCTCGGCCTCGAGCTGGCCGAACAGCTCCCCGCGCTGGACACCGTGCTCGTGCCGGTCGGCGGCGGCGGGCTCATCGCCGGCATCGCCGCCTATTTCGCCGGCGCCGTGCGCGTCATCGGCGTCGAGCCGGTCGAGTCGCCGACGCTGACCCGCGCGCTCGACGCCGGTCGCCCGGTCGACGCGCCGACAGGCGGTATCGCCGCCGACGCGCTGGCCCCGCGCCGGATCGGCGAACTCGTCTACCCGATCGCTGCGGCCCACGTCGCCCAGGTGCTGTGCGTCGACGAGGATTCGATTCGCAGCGCCCAGCGCGCGCTGTGGGCGACCACTCGGCTGATCGCCGAACCGGCCGCCGCGGTCGGCGTCGCGGCGCTCATCGCCGGCGCATACCGGCCGCGGCGCGGTGAACGGGTGGCGGTCGTCATCAGCGGCGCGAACACCACGAGCAACTCCCTGTCGGCACCGGGATAGCGGTGGGCAGAAATGCCCATCGCGGCCGCGCACGACTTGCATATCGCTGCCGATGCGGGTGATCACGCGCCCGCCTTAGCGTTCGCCACAACCACCGAGACGGAAGAGGCGAGCGAGCATGAATCGACGTATCGAGACGGTCATCATCGGCACCGGGCAGGCGGGACTCGCCACTGGCTATCACCTGCAACGGCGGGGCAGGCCGTTCGTCATCGTCGACGCCAACCACCGCGTCGGCGACAACTGGCGACAGCAGTGGGACAGCCTGAAGCTGTACTCGCCGGCGAAATACGACGGTCTACCGGGCATGCGGTTCCCCGCCGCGAAGTGGTCGTATCCGGGCAAGGACGCGGTCGGCGATTATCTCGAGTCGTATGCGACCCAGCACGAGCTGCCGGTCGAGCTCGGCACCCGCGTGCGCCGGCTCGAGGCAACTCCATCCGGATATCTGGTGACGACTGACGCCGACACATTCGAGTGCGCGAACGTCGTGATCGCGACCGGCACGTTCGGCCGCGCGCCGAGCGTGCCCGACTTCGCGAACGAGCTCGACCCGGCGATCCTGCAACTGCATTCCAGCCAGTACCGCCGCCCGGCCCAGCTCAATGACGGACCCGTCCTCGTCGTCGGGGCGTCGCACTCCGGGACGGACGTCGCCTACGAGGTGGCGCAGACGCACCGGACGATCCTGTGCGGACGCGACTGCGGATCGATCCCGATCCGGCCCGGATCGAAGCCGGCGCGGCTGGCCTTCCCGCTGCTCGTGTTCGCGTGGAAGCACGTCCTGACCCGGAAGACACCGATGGGGCGCAAGCTGATGCCGCACATTCGCTTCCACGGTGCGCCGATGCTGCGCGTCAAGCGCTCCGACCTCGCCCGCCGCGGCGTGCAACGTATCGAGCACCGCGTCGTCGGCGTCCGCAACGGCCTGCCCGAACTTGCCGACGGGTCGACGGTCGACGTGCGCAGCGTCGTGTGGTGCACGGGCTTCCGCCAGGCGTTCGACTGGATCCAGCTGCCGATCCTGCGCGCCGACGGGTGGCCGGACGAGTTGCGCGGTGTCGTCGCGTCCGCTCCGGGGCTGTATTTCTGCGGGCTCGCGTTCCAATACGCGTTTAGCTCGATGGTGCTGCCCGGTGTCGGCCGCGACGCCGAGTACCTGGCGCGGCAGATCGCGAATCGCGCCGGCAGCGCCGAATTCGCGAAAGCAGCGGCACAAGCAGCGTGACGCTTCGTATCCTGCCGATGGGGAGGTCGGCATGAGCGTCGTGGACGAGCTCGTCCGGGCTCGTAGGACCTACGAGCAGGGCGACTGGGCGGCTGCATTCGAAGCGCTGTCGGCGCTGGACGCCGCCGCCCTGACCGACGCGGATCTGTCGGCGCTGGCGATGTCCGCCTACCTCGTCGGTCGTCGGGACAACACCATCGTGGCCCTGCAGCAGTGCTACCAACTCCGCGTCGACGACGGGCAGCTTGCGGGCGCAGTGCGGTGTGCGTTCTGGCTCTGCATGGTCTACGCGAATGCCGGCGAGCATGCCGTCGCCGGTGGCTGGACGGGCCGCGCGCTGAGCCTGCTCGATGAACTTGGTCACGATGTCGTCGAGCACGGCTACGTCCGAATGTTGCAGATGTTCGGGCATGTCTCGCGCGGCGAGTTCGGCGAGGTCGGTCAGTGCGCAGCCGACGTCACGGAGTACGGCCGGCGCTTCGCAGATGCCGACCTGATTTCCATGGGCCTGAACGCGACCGGCCGCGCACTGGTCTACGCGGGCGCAGTCCAGGAGGGTCTCGCGCGCTTCGACGAGGCGATGATCGGGATCGCGGCCGGGCAGGTTTCCGCGCCGCTGGCCGGCGCCATCTACTGCTCGATGATCGAGGCGTGTCAGGAGGTGTCCGACTTCGGCAGGGCGGCGGAGTGGACGGCGGCGCTGAGCCGTTGGTGCAGCGAGCAACCGGGCCTGCTGATGTTCACCGGGCAGACCGCGGTGCATCGGGGTCAGATCATGCGACTGCACGGCGCGTACGCAGAAGCGATCGAGGAGTTCGCCGCCGCCGCCGAGCGATACGCCGCGCTCGGCACGCCCGAGGCGGCCGGCGTCGCGCACGCCGAGCGCGGTGACGTACTGCGGTTGCAAGGGCGATACGACGAGGCCGAAGCTGCCTACGAGCTGGCCAGCGATCACGGCTTCGAGCCGCAGCCGGGACTCGCGCTGCTGTGGCTCGCCCGCGGCCGGACGACGGCGGCGCGCGCCGCGCTGCTCCGCACACTCGCCGAGACCGGGTTCGAGGTGCGCCGCACCCGATTGTTGCCGGCGGCCGTCGAGGTGCTGATCGCAACCGGGGAACTGGACCGGGCACGCGACGCGACGCGCGAGTTGCAGGAGTTCGCGGAGCGCTTCGCCTGCACCGCGTTGACGGCGACTGCCGCGCAGGCGGCGGGCCGGCTGGAGCTCGAGGCGGACGATCCGGCGGGCGCGCTGCCCTACCTCCGCAAGGCGATTCAGCTGTGGAGCTCGTTGCGGTGCCCGTACGAAGCGGCGCGGACGAGGGTGCTCGTCGGCCGGGCATGCGCCGCGCTCGACGACGCCGGCACGTCGGCGAACGAGTACGCCGCGGCGCGCAGGACCTTCGCCGAGCTCGGCACCGCACCCGCGCTGGACGAGGTGGTCCGGCTGAGCGCGCCGTCACGACAAGCGGGTGCACTTACCGGGCGGGAGGCAGAGGTGCTCCGGCTGGTGGCGTCCGGCAAGAGCAACGCACAGATCGCCGCGGCGTTGACGCTCAGCGAGCGCACCGTCGCGCGGCACCTGAGCAACATCTTCGCCAAGATCGACGTGCCCTCGCGCACGGCCGCGGCCGCGTACGCGTACGAGCACGGGCTGGCCTGAGTCGCGCTCAACCTCCGTCTTCCCCTCCCGTGTGGGCAAGACGTGTGCCTGAATTTGCCCGCATCGGAGGGGAAGAGCGGCGGCGACGCGTGAACGGATGAGTCAGGCGTCAGTAAGTTCGCGCGGCACCGCGATGACGTCGACGAGCGCGCCGTTGCGCCACACCGTCACCTCGAGGCGGCGGCCGATCGCGTCCTCGACCATGAGCTGCTGAACAGCGGTGCTGGTCGCAATGTCCGCGCCGTCGACGGCCACGACGATGTCGCCCACCTGCAATCCGGCGCGGGCGGCCGGGCTGCCCGACACCACCTGCGCTACCCGGAGACCGGTGCGTCGATCGAGCTTCGCGGCCAGCGCCGGAGGCAGCGGCATCTGCGCGCCCGCGATACCGAGCCATGCGCGGCGCACCCGACCGTGCGTCATGAGTGTGCTGATGATCTGCCGGGTCGTCGCATTCACGGGCACGGCCAGCCCGACGCCGATGCCCGCGACCGCGGTGTTGACACCGACCACCCGGCCACGACTGTCGGCGAGCGCGCCGCCGCTGTTGCCGGGGTTGAGCGTCGCGTCGGTCTGAATGACCTCGTCCACGAGTCGCCCCGACCGGGTCGGCAGCGACCGGCCGAGCGCCGAGACGATGCCCGCGGTGACGCTCCCGGCGAAGCCGAGCGGATTGCCCAACGCGACCACGAGTTGCCCGACGCGCAACTGCGCCGCGTCGCCGAGCTCGACCGGCGGCGGCACCTCGTCGCGGGCGCGCAGCACCGCGAGGTCGGAGAGCGGGTCGCGTCCGATCACGTCGGCGCGCACGTCCCGTCCGTCGGTGAACGACGCCTCAGTGGCGGTCGCACCGTCGACGACGTGCGCGCTGGTCAATAGGAATCCATCGGCGGTGAGAACGCTCGCGCTGCCCGCGCCCTCGCCACGGCGGGTGCGCACCCGCAGGCTCGCGACGCTGGGCAGCACCGTCTCCGCGACGCGCACGACCGCCGCGGAGTAGGCGTCCATCTGGTCGTCGCTCATGTCCGTCCAACGCTACGTGGGGTGCGCGATGCGCCCGCTGTTCGCTGTCAGCGCACATCCGGCTCGGTGGTGACCTCGGCCAGCGCGATCGTGACGTTGTCGGGCGCGCCGCCTTCGATCGCGCTGCGCCAGAGCTCGAAGACCGCACGTCCGCCGTCGTGCTCGGCAAGTACGGCGGCGATCGTCGGCTCGTCGACCGCGTCGGTGAGCCCGTCCGTGCAGATCAAGTAGCGGCTCCGGTCGGCGATCGGCCTGCTGCTGATGTGCGGACGGACGGGAGCGGACACGACGCGGCCGCCGAGCGATTGGGTGAGGACGGAGCTGCGCCGCTCCCCGCGCCCGGCCGGCTCGTTGTCGTCGACCGACACCTGATGCACGGCGGAGTTCACGACCTCATAGACCCGGCTGTCGCCGACGTTGAACACGAACACAACCTCGTCGGTGAGGACGATCCCGGCGAGCGTGGTGCCCATCCCGGCGCGCTCGCGCCGCCGCCCCGCCTCGGCGTACACAAGATCGTTGCAGGCGAGGACCCCGTCGCGGATCGCATCCGCGTCGGTCAGGTCGGCGCCGATCCGGGCGAGATGGCGCACCGCGAGCGAGCTGGCGACGTCGCCCGCCGGGTGGCCGCCGAGGCCGTCCGCGACGGCCGCGATCACCGGGTCGCCGAGCGGGAAGAACAGTGTCTGGGGCGTCATGGTGATGGCCGCACAGAGCGTCCATGGACCGACGACCACGCTGTCCTCGTTGTGCTCGCGGACCAGCCCGTCGTGGCTGAGCGCCGACACCCCGACATACCGCACGCCGACCGACGTTACGCGGACACTAACGTCCCAGGTGTGCCGCGCCCGGAGTGGATGACCCGGAACCTGCTTACCCTCTCCGGGGTCTCCTTCTTGCAGGACGCGGCGAGCGAGCTGCTCTACCCGGTGCTGCCGATCTTCCTGACCAGCGTGCTCGGCGCGCCGACCGCGGTCGTCGGCGCGGTCGAAGGCGCGGCCGAGGGCGCCGCGTCGGTGACGAAGCTGGCCGCGGGTCGGTACGCCGATCGTTTCCGCCGGCGGCCGCTGATCGGCGCCGGCTACGGCCTGGCCGCGGTCGGCAAAGTGTTGATCGCGGCCGCGTTCGTGTGGCCGGTCGTGCTGATCGGTCGCGTCGTCGACCGGCTCGGCAAGGGCGTGCGCGGGGCACCGCGGGACGCGCTGCTCGTGGTGGGCGTGCCGCCCGAGGCGCGGGGTCGCGCCTTCGGCCTGCACCGAGCTGCGGACACGACCGGTGCCGTGATAGGTCCGCTGATCGGCCTCGCAGGCTACGAGTTGCTGGACCACCACATCCGACCGCTGCTCGTCATCGCGGTCGTGCCGGCCGTGCTGAGCGTGCTACTCGTGCTGGCGGTGCGCGAGCCGCGCACGACCGAGCCCACGGCGACGACGGCTACCGCGCCACACGTCGCGAGCAGCGACCCGCTGCCGGGGGAGTACTGGCGGATCGTCGCAGTGCTGACGCTGTTCGCGCTCGTCAACTTTCCCGACGCGCTGCTGCTGTTGAAGGTGCACGAACTCGGCTACGCGCTCGCCGGCGTGATCCTCGCGTACGTCCTCTACAACGCCGTGTACGCCGCGCTGTCGTATCCGTTCGGGGCGTGGTCGGATCGCGTGCCGCGCGGGCTGGTGTTCGCGATCGGGCTCGGCTGCTTCGCCGTCTGCTATCTGGGGCTGGGGCTGGCGCACGGGACGGCCGCGATCATCCCGCTGCTCATCGTCTACGGCGGATTCACCGCCGCGACCGACGGCGTCGGCAAGGCCTGGATCGCGTCGCTCGCCCCGGCCGGGCGGCAGGGCTCGGCGCAGGGGATCTTCCAGGGACTGTCCGGTGCCGGCGTGCTCGCGGCCGGCTTGTGGGCGGGCTTCGCCTGGGGGGACGACGGCCGAGTACCGCTACTGTTCTCCGGCGCGGTGGCCGCGGTGCTCGCGGTCTGCTTCGCGGTGGTCAGCCTCGCAGCGCGTCCCGCCCGTGCGTGAAGAATTCCGCGATCGCGTCGGCCGCGGGCTCCGTCCCGAGCCGCAGCACCGCCCCGAACGGCGCGTTCCAGAACGGCGCGTCAGGCACCTCGTCCGGCCCTACGTACGCGTACGGCTCGGCGACCGTCTCGTCACCCGTCGACACGCCGTAATTCACGTCGTCAACGCGAATCCCGACGTCGAAGTGTTCGGGCCACAGCACCCGCTCGGCGTCCGGCGCGAACTGGGCAAGCCCCGCGTCGCCTGCGGCGTAGCACGCGACGAGGTACGCGGCGGATTCGGTCGAGGCCGCGAGTTTCTCGTCCGCGTTCGCGTTGGTGCCGCCGCGATAGACGTCCTCGAGACCGCTGGCCTGCAGGCCGAGTTGCTTGGCGATGGCGGCCGGTGTCGCACCATCGATCGCGGCGATCACGTCGTCGCGGACGACCGACGCCTCATTCACCCGGACGTCCGGGCCCGCCACCGTGCCGAACCCGCCGGGGCGCACTTGCAGTCGGATGTCGCGATGCGCACGGTACTGCGGCCCGGCCAGCACCAGCTCCGCGACGACGTGCAGGGAACGGCAGGTTCTGGCGAGGTCGGCGGTCACGGCGGATCCTTTCGGTTAAGGAGCGCAATGGGTACGCGGACAAGTGTCTCGTCTGCGGCGAACGAAAAGCATTACCTGGGCCCCCCGCGTCGAACCACGGGCCCGTGCTCACGGATGGCGGATTCGGTCTCCGGGTCGGATGGCGCTGAAGTTGCCTGGTGGGTGGCCCGCATCGGGGTTCGCCGCCTCCACCGCCTGCAGCGTGGTGCCCCAGGACTCGGCGATCGAGGACAGCGTGTCACCCGCGACGACGACGTGGATCCTTTTGTGCGCATGCATCGCGTTCGTCTGTTCTGAACCGTTCGCCGGCGGCTCGATGCTGTCCCACAGCGCCTTGCGGATGTCGATGGCGTGCGCATCGTTCGCGCGGTAGTTCGACCCGTCCGCGAAAGCCGAACGCTGCACGGCCTGGGCGGCGGCCCAGTTCGTCAGATGCAGCCAGTCGACTTGAAGCAGCGCGTTGAGGAACTTCCGAGTGCTGATCTCCGGATCCATCAACTCGGCGGTAGTGCCCCAGTTCGCGGTGGAATTCACGGCGCCGCCGACCTGTTGCTGAAAGAGACCGACCGAGCCGTGGTCGCTGCCGACCGCGTCATGCGGCAGTTCGAGCGATCGCGGGTTGTTCACGTTCGCGTACATGCGCAACCCGGACTCGGTCAGCGCTGTCTCGAGCGCGATGTCGGCCAGCCGCTTGCGTTGATCGATCGTCAGCCGCTTGCGGGCCTTGCAGGCGGCAATGATGCCCTGCACGTACTTGATCTGACGAGTGTTGAGGTCGAGCACCGCAGTCATGATTGACTCCTCACCGGGCGGTACTGCAAGTCGCCGCGTCCGCTGTTGCCGACGTGGCAGTCGTTGTACGCAGTGCGGTGCAACGGCGTGCACTGGCTCGGCGTCGGCTGCGCGTGGCTCGGGGTGGCGGCCGAGGCGGCGGTCGCGTAGCTGGCGCCGGCCGCCGCGACGACCGCGACGCCTCCGACGATCAATCGTCGGCACCGAGCACGAGTGGTCGTGCGGCCGCGTGCGCCTGCTTCCCGGACGAGTCGGTCGGCAGCACGCAGCAGTGCGTCGGCGTGCTCCTTCGCCAGTTCGTAGTGGAACGTCGAGCTCATGGTGAGCCTCCTCATCGAGCACCGTTGGGTGCGCCGACAGCCACGGACTGCGGCTGTTCGACGGACCAGATGCGGGATGGGCGCGCTTTGATGCAGCTCGGCGGCCGGCGAAAATATGAATCAAGAAGGGCCGCCCGTACCTCTGCTCAATGGACGCCCGACGCGCATGCTGCGTGTCGGTGCAGAATGGATCGCACCTTCGACGAGGAGGTCCCGATGACGGTCGACAACGTGGCACTCCTCGACTCCGCCCGCCGCGGCGATCAGGCCGCTTGGGACGCCCTTGTCGCGGAATACAACAACCTCGTCTGGTCGATCGCTCGCGGATATCGATTGGATACGGCGGACGCGCACGACGCCGTGCAGATGACCTGGCTGCGACTCGTCGAGAACCTGCACCGGATCAAGGACGCGGAGCGCTTGGCGGGTTGGCTGGCCACCACCGCGCGCCGGGAGTGCCTGCAGCTGTTGCGCAAATCCGGACGCGAACGGCCGGCCGCGGAGGACGTCCTGCTGGACATCCCGGACTCGGCCGCGCCGGTCGATGCGGCGTTACTCCTGAACGAACGGGACGGCGCACTCTGGCGGGCGTTCCAGCTCATCGGCGAGGGTTGCCAACGGTTCCTGCGGGTGTTGATGGCGAGCCCACCGCCGAGCTATCAGGAGGTGTCAGCTGCGTTGGGCATCGCGGTCGGGACGATCGGGCCGACGCGGCAACGCTGCCTTGAGCAGTTGCGCCGGCTCATCATGGCCGACGACTCGTTAGCCGGCCAGCTGCGCGGTGATCCGGCATGACGACCGACGACGAGCTGATGGAGCAGCTGCGCCGCATCGCCAACGAGGTGGATGCCGTGCCTGATCTCGTTGACGAGTCGGCGCGGGCAGCGTTCACCACGCGACGCCTGGACGACGAACTTGCCGAGCTGCTGCGGGATTCCTACTCCGCGGCTCCAGCAGAGGTGCGCGCCGAGCAGCCTGGTCCGCGAATGCTGTCGTTCGAGAGCGGCGAGGTCGCACTGGAACTCCAGATCGAGGAGATTCACGGCCGGCTCGTCCTACGTGGTCTCGCGGTCGGCACGCTCGGCGACGCAGAGGTCGAAACCACATCAGGCACGCACTCGGCAGCAGTCGACGAGCAGGGCTGGTTCCGCGTCGACGCACTGCCGGTCGAGCCGCTGCGAGTGCGCGTCCAGGCCGCGAACGGAACATCCGTGACCACGGGGTGGATCAGACACTGATCAGCACACCCGTGCGCCACCGACCCAGCGGGCGCCGCTTGTGCCGATGAGGGGCGAGGCCTTAGAAAGCGAGTTCGCCGCGGCCGCCCCGGTGCCACCATGCTCTGCGACGATGCGTGCAATCCGCCCCGAAACCCGCGCCGCCGCGAACGACGTTCCGCTCCACCGCGCCCAGCCGCGGAACCGTTGCGGCGCCCGCAGGCCGAAGTCATCGCTGCTTTCGTCGTCGAAGGTGAGGAACGAGCTCAGCTCCTGCACGCCGCTGTCGTAGAAGTTGACCCAGCTCCCCCAGTTGCTGAACCACGCCTTCGGGATGGCGCCGGATGGGACCAGGCGACGCAGGTCGAGCGCTCCGACGGCATGGACGCCGTCGAAGGCCGCCGGCCATACAGGGTGATCGCTCCCGTCGTTGCCTGCGGCGGCGACGAACGCGATGTCCGGATGCGCCGAGATCGCCTCGCTGATCTTCGTCGCGTCGCGGTCCTCGGTGAACATGTCGCCGGAGAAGGAAAGGTTGATCACCTGAACATGCTCGTGCGCTGCCAGGGCTGAGATCGCCTGAGCAACCAGATAGTCTTCATCCTTGCTGGCCGGCCTGCGGTTGTTGATGTCCGAGCGGTCGATCGCCGCGATCACCCGGACCCTGGCCGTCGGCGCCTCCTGCAGGATCAGTCCAGTCACGAAGTCCGCGTGTCCGTCGAAACGGGCGAGCGGCGCGGGCGCGTCGGGCAGTGAGTATGCCTCGCATGGCTCGAATACGACGTGGTCGTCGAACCAGGGATGCGGTTGGTTGTCGCCGTCTACCACTAACCCGATGTCGACCACGCCCACGGTGACGTCACCAACGCGCGGCAGAACTGGCAGTGAGTCATGGACGGCCACCGGATAATCCGCGTCGCCCGGCGTGCGAGCGGGAGCTGGAACGAATCCTTGACGCTGGCTCATCATTCTCATGTGCGGCCCCCTTCGTTCCCTCGTCAGACGCACATCGGTAACTCCGTGATGCAGGTTGGCAGGGATGCATGACCGCGACCGCATCATCGGACACCAGCTTGGTCCAAGCGCTCGCCGCGGTCGACCTTGCGTACAGCGATCCGGCGCGGGCGCGACTGCTCGCCCGGTCCGCGAGCACGGATTCAGCGGATCCGGAGGTACTCGCGGTGGCCGAGCGTGCGCTCGGCCTGGCAGCCGCGGCGTCTGGTGACTTCGCTGCCGCGGTGCGGCACCTGATGAACGCCGTCGAAGGCGCGGAGGCCGCGCAATGCTCCACCCGAGCAGGCGAGGCTCGGACGTCGCTGGCTTACATCCGCCTGTTGACCAGTGGCGCGGACGCGGCGCTACGCGAGCTGGATCGGGCGGATGCATCTCTCGGCGGCGGGGAACCGGCTGCACGGGCGCGGATGCAGCGGGGGCTGATCCTCGGCGAGATCCGGCGCTTGCCCGAAGCGCGCGACTGCCTCGACGAGGCGCTCGTGTTGCTCGATGAGGCCGGAGGCAACGAGATGCTCGAGGCCGACATCCGCAATAACCGCGCCGTCGTCTGCAGTCACCTGCGCTGCTGGGACGCAGCACACGCCGACCTCGACCGTGCGGAGGCCCTCTACGCTCGCCGCGGGCTGCTCGGCAAGGTGGCGCTGGTCAACCACAACCGTGGCTACGTCGACGCGCAGCGCGGCGAACTCCCAGCCGCGCTCGTCGCATTCGACGCGGCGGCCGAGGGCTACCGCAACGCGGGTCTGCACCCGGGGCTGCTGTCGGTGGAGCGCGCCGAAGCGCTGCTCGCGGTTCGGCTTGTCGCAGAGGCGCGGCAAGCGGCGGCGGAGGCTGTCGCGGAGTTCACGCACCAGCGAAACGCCGTGGACCTCGTACAGGCCCGGCTGCTCCTCGCCGAGGCCGCACTCTTTGAGGGCGACACGACAACCGCACTGACTGAGGCCGATCGGGCCCGGCGATCGGCGCGACGGCAGGACCGGCCGCGGTGGACGGCCCTCGCTGGTTACCTGCGCGTGCAGGCCCGCTGGCGCACCGGCGAGCGGAGCAAATCGAGCCTCACCGCGGCCAGGCGGACCGCAGCCGAACTCACTGACGCAGGTTGGGTAGTCCAGTCCCTGGACGCGCGGTTGATCGCGGCGCAGATCGCACTGGGGATGGGCCGCCGCGACATCGCACGCAGTGAGCTGGGATCGGTGCGCTCGGCGCGCCGTACCGGTCCGGCCGAGTTGCGAGCGCGTGCCTGGCACGCGGAGGCCGTGCTGCGACGTGCGGAGGGCGATCGAACCGGCGCGGCCCGCGCCGTCCGGGCCGGCATGGCCATCCTCGACGAGTTTCAAGCCAGCCTCGGCGCGACCGACATGCGGGCATACGCATTCACACACGCGGAGGACCTGGCCCGGCTTGGTGTCGAGCTGGCAGTGGAGTCCGGCCGCGCAGCGTCGATCTTCGCTGCCGCTGAGCGCGGACGTGCCGGGGCACTGCGTTTCCGGCCGGCTCGGCCGCCCGACGACGCCGAGCTTGCCGGTGAACTCGCCGAGTTGCGCCAAGTGGTGTCCGATCTGTGGTCGGGCGAGGTTACCGACCCGGCTTCGCTCGTCGCGCGGCAACAGATGCTCGAGCAGACCATCTGCGATCGGGCGCGACACGCGACAGGCGGGCAAAGTCGGCCCGAGCGTGCGCCGACAGTCTCAGCGCTGTGCGACGCGCTGAGCACGTCGATGATGATCGAGTACGTCGAGCTCGCCGGCGAACTGCACGCCGTCGCGATCTCCGACGGGCGCCTCTCCTTCCGTCGCCTGGGGCCGGTGGCCGGTGTCGAGACGGCGCTCGACGCACTGCGGACCGGCCTGAGCTGGCTCGCTGTCGGCGCCGGCTCGCCGAAGTCCTTGCGCGCAATCGTCGACGTGGTCGATCGGCGGGCGCGGGAACTGGACGACCTGTTGCTCAGCCCACTGCGCAGTGCCGGGTCCACTGTGCCGCTCGTCATCGTTCCGACCGGTGTGCTGCATGCGATGCCCTGGTCGGCGCTGCCGTCCTGTGCCGCCCGCGCCATTTCTGTGGCACCGTCTGCCGCGCTCTGGCACCGCGCTGCGACAGACTCCTGGACAGAAAGTGGCCCTGTCGTTCTCGCGCACGGCCCGGGACTGCAGCACGCCGCTGCCGAAGTGAGCGCGCTCGCCGAGTTGTATGAGAAGGCGGCTTCGTTGACAGGCGTAGGTGCGGGCGTGGCGGACCTGCTCATGGCGCTTGAAGGGGCCAAGGTCGCCCACTTGGCAGCGCACGGACACTTCCGCGCGGATAACCCCATGTTCTCGGCGCTGCGGTTCGCCGACGGGCCGTTGACCGTGTACGACCTGGAGCGTCTGACCGTGCCGCCACGGCGCGTAGTCCTTGCCTCGTGCGACTCCGGGCGGGCGAGCGTCACGAGCGGAGACGAATTGATCGGGCTCGCCGCCGCCCTCCTCGGCATGGGGTCAGCCACGTTGATTGCCGCCGTCATTCCAGTGCCCGACAAGGCGAGCCGGGCGCTGATGCTGCGTTTCCACCAGCACCTCAAGGCAGGCTGCACCGCCGCGGCGGCGCTCAATCACGCCCGCATCGAGACGACCGGGGATCCGGGCGACGACGCGACGACGGCTGCCGTCGCAGCCGCCGGATTTCTGTGTTTCGGCGCCGGATGAGTTGAATCAAGCCGACCCGACCTCCTCTCTGCACAGGTGAAGGGACCGACGAGCAGCGGGGATGGGGCCGATGAGAACCGCAGAGCAGGAGCTTGCGCACGGTGGGAGACACCGGCGCGGCACCAGCCGGGTGAAGCGCGCGGCAGCCGTGATCTGGATGAACACCCTCATCGGTGCGGTCCTCGGCATCGCCGCGGTCGTCGCCGGCCTACCCGCGCTGCGCGTGCCGGACGCGTCGTGGTCAGTTCGCGCGGTGACCCTGTTTGCCATCTGGGTGCTCTCGTTCGTCCCGGGCTGGTTGTACGTCCGCTTCCTCGGCCTGCGCGCCGACGCCCTCTGGAACGAATACGTGCTCAACCTCTACCGCCTCGGGCTGGACGAGCCCGCCTGCTTGCCGCCGCCACCGGCGGAGTCGGTTTACTCCCGACTCCCCGGCGCGGCCCAAGGCGGCCAGGCGAAGCAGAACATCTACCGGCAGAAGTTCGACGCGTATTACGGCCGCAAGGTCTCTGCGCGATCGAGCGACACGGAGAGCTTCCGGGTGAGCGTCGACACGCTGTTTCCGGTATTCCTTTGCACGGCCACCCTCGCCGTCGCGTGGACGGTGATCCTCTGGAATCCCGTCGTCCTCGTTTCGCCGACCGGGCCGTGGGCCACTCTCGAGTTCGGCTTCCTCGGTGCATACGCGTTCGCAGTGTCGATGTTGGTGCGACGCTTCTATCAAAGCGATCTGCGGCCGAGTGCATACGCCGCTGTCGTGGTTCGCATCGTCCTCGTGCTGCTCATCCTTACCGTGCTTCAGCAGATGTTCGCGGTCGAAGCTGCAACCAGCGACATAGTCGGCGCGTCGCAATATGTCACGGCGTTCGTCGTCGGCTTCTTTCCGCTCGCCGGGCTGCAAGCCCTGCAGCGGATCGCCGCGAAGACGCTGCGGGTCCTCGTGCCGCAACTCGCACCTGAGTATCCACTCGAGCAGCTTGACGGACTCAACATCTGGTACGAGGCACGTCTTGCCGAAGAGGGCGTGGAAGACATGCAGAACCTGACGACCATGAATCTCGTCGACGTCATCCTGCATACCCGGGCCCCGGTCGGACGATTGATCGACTGGATCGACCAGGCCTTTCTGCTGATACATCTCGATCCAGAGCCACGCGATGACAGCGAACGATCCGGCACCCGGGCGGCACTCCGGCGCGCCGGCGTCCGCTCCGCGACCGACCTGCTCACCGCGTTCCGCGCGCCCGCTGGGGACCTACGCGCGCGCGGGCTCGACCCCGATCGGATCGAGACGCTGCTCCGCCTGCTCGCTGCAGAGGCGGGCCTGGACCCGGTGTGGAACTGGAAGGGCGGCGGTGCCGGCCGGAATACCCGGCCTCCCGCACCGAATCGGGTCGAGCCACGCAAGGCGGCGTCGGTCGCGGGAACATCGAGGAACCACGGTGTTCGGCATCGGTCAGCAATCCGTACTGCGCACAGGTAGTCGTCGACTCCTCTTAGAGTGGCGGGATGGCCACCAGTGCAGACCTCCTCATCGACGCGTTCGGTCGAATCCGTGGCATCGTGCACCGCGTCGTGGGCGATCTCGATCGTGCGCAACTCGCATTCCGCGCTGATGCGGATGCCAACTCGATCGCCTGGCTGATCTGGCACCTGACGCGCACCGAAGACGATCACATGTCCGAGGTTGCCAACCACGATCAGGCATGGACGAGCGCCGGTTGGGCCGAGCGGTTCGCTCTGCCTTTCGACGCAAGCGCAATCGGTTACGGGCACAGCTCGGCCGAGGTGGCCGCCGTGCAGGCCGACGGCGAGTTGCTCACCGGCTACCACGACGAGGTGCACAACCAGACGATCGAGTACCTGCAGACGGTCACTGACGACGACCTCGACCGGGTCGTCGACAACTCGTGGGATCCGCCGGTCACGCTCGGCGTGCGGTTGGTCAGCGTCGTCTCCGATGGCTTGCAACACGCCGGGCAGGCCGCGTTCGTCCGCGGCATCCTCGAGCGGCGCTAGCGCCACAGCGGACGGGTGACAGAACTCGCGATCCCTGCCAACCTCGCCGCCGCGGCGCTTGAGGAGGGGCGCGAGGCGTGGTTGGCGCGGCTGCCCGCGCACGTGGCGCGGTTCGCGAAGTTGTGGTCGCTCGACGTCGGCGCACCGTTCCAGCCCGGCGGACAGACGGCGTGGGTGGCGCCGGCTCGGGGCCCCGCGGGCCGCGCCGTTGTGCTCAAGATCGGGTGGCCGCACCCGGAGGCTGCGCAGGAGGCGGACGGTCTGGCGGCGTGGGGCGGCCGCGGCGCCGTCGTGCTGCACGCGTCGGATGTGGTGGACGACGCGGTCGCACTGCTCTTGGAGCACTGCGTCCCCGCCACGGCGTTGGCGGAGCGTCCGGAGGCCGAGCAGGACCCGGTCATCGCCGCCCTGCTGCTGCGGCTGTGGATCTCTCCTGGCCATCGCCGCTTCCGCCCGCTCGCCGAGATGTGCGCGCAGTGGGCAGACGCGTTCGAGGCAAAGCTCGCCCAAGGCAGGGCCCGCATCGACCCGGGTCTGGCCCGCGACGGCATCGCGCTGTTCCGCGCGCTGCCGGCGAGTGCTTCGCGCGAGGCGCTGTTGTGCACCGACCTGCACGCAGGCAACGTCCTCGCAGCCGAGCGCGAACCGTGGCTCGTGATCGACCCGAAGCCCTTTGTCGGCGATCCGACCTACGACCTGTTGCAGCACATGCTCAACTGCGACGAACGGCTGCACGCCGATCCGCTCGGCTTTGCGCGCAAGCTGGCCGAGCTCGTCGGCGTCGACCCGGAGCGGTTGCGGCTGTGGCTGTTCGCGCGATGCGTGCAGGAGTCTCCTGACTACCCGGGGCTCGCGGATGTTGCCCGGGCGGTGGCGCCGTGACTCAGCTGGTGAGTACGTCGAGCAGCACCCGCGCCGCGCTCGTCTCGAGATCCTTCGTTGCGGTTAGCAGCGTGAGCGGGCGCTGGTCTGCGAGCTGCCGGAGATGCTCGATGCGTTGCGCGCGCTGCGGTTCGTCCAGCTCTGCCAGATAGCGACGGCGGAACTCGGCGAAGCGGTTCGGGTCGTGCCCGTACCACTTGCGTAGTTCGGTGGACGGCGCGACCTCCTTGCACCACTCGTCGACGCGTGCCGCCTGCTTGGTGAGGCCGCGCGGCCAGAGGCGGTCGACCAGGACGCGGGCCGTGTTCGTCTCAACGGCGTCGTACACGCGGCGCAGCGCGATTCCCATGGCTTCATTTTGCGTCGACTACCGAGCGGTCGTTCTCTGAGCGCGAGCGAGCTAGCGTCGGTTGGGTGTGCACGGTCGTGACGCAGTGGGCGGAAGGTGCGCCGCTGCGCATCCTGGCTATCCGCGACGAGTTCGTCTCGCGCGCGTTCGACCCGCCCGGTGCGTGGTGGCCGGAGCAGCCTTCGGTAATCGGTGGCCGAGACCGGCTCGCGGGCGGCAGCTGGTGTGTGTCCGACGTCGATACGGGCGGAACTGCGCTCGTCCTGAACCGCGTCGAACGGCACACCGGCACGCCGTCGCGCGGCGTGCTGCCGCTCGCCGCCGTAGCCGAAGGAGCGCGCTGGCCCAAGCGCGTCGACCACCGCGAGATGGCAAGCTTCACGCTGGTGCTGGCCGGCCCCGAGGGCGTGACGGCTTGGACGTGGGACGCGACGGAGCTGCGCGAGAGCGCGCTCGAGCCCGGTACGCACGTCTTCACGTCGCGGGGGCTGGACGGGAGCGAGGAGAAGGCGGCCCGGCTCGCGCCGCAGTTCGCGTCCCGGCCGTGGCAGGAGATCGTCACCGAGCGGCCACCGGCCGACGACCGCACGGCGCTGATCGTGCGCCATCCGTTCGAGACCGACACCTACGCGACGGTGTTCGGCCAGCTGATCACCGCGACGCCGGGCCGGCTCCAGGTACAGCACTCCCGCACGCCGTGGGATGGGCAGACCTGGGTGGACGAGCGCTGGCCGCGCTAGGAGTTCACCGCAGGAAATGCTGCACCGAGAACGCCAGTACCTGAGCGTTGGTCTCGAGCGCGGCCTGGTAGGTGACCTGCGCGCTGGCGGCTTCCAGCGCGATTTCGGAAAGATCGACGAGCTCGCTTTCCGGGCGCTCGGTCTCCGCGCCGCGATGTGGGTTCGCCCGCGGTGCTCGATCGGACATGTCAGCCCTGCTCGTCCAATAGCTTGGTGACGTCGGTCAGCGTCTTGCGCACGGCTTCGGCGCCCGACTCCAGTAGCTGCCGGTTCTCCTTGGCCACGGTCTGCACTTCGATGGCGAGGGTACGCAGCGCGGCGCGGTGGTCGGTGAGCAGCGTGCGCCACGGCTCGGGCGCGCCCGCGGCGACCTCAGCCAGGCTGGCGTCTGCGTCCAGGCCGAGTGTTCGGGTCAGTTCGTCCACGTCGATCGCGCGCAGCAGGTCGCTGTGCCGCAACTGGTCCAAGGCCGCGCGGACCTCGTCGTCGGCGCGCGCGAGCCAGCGGTTCGAGCCGGAGGTCAAGACCAGCTTTTCGCACATCAGCCGGTAGAGCAGCGTCTGCAGGGCTTCGCGTTGCAGCCAAAGCGCGTCGGATACTGCGGTGTAGCCGGCCGTCTCCGGTGACATTGGCCCCTCTCGCTCCAACTGCAGCATGCCTGACCAATCGGCAATGCGCACCGCTATCTGAGGGTCGAGCAAGGGTCGAGCAAATCGGTCGGTCCGGACGATTGCGGCCAAGGTCGGACGGGACTTTCGCCCTGAATATCGGGGAAGCTGTACGGGTTTGTCCGGGTGTGAGCTTCAAGTTAGTGAAAGCCCTTGTGACGCTCGTCCGCCATGTGCCAGGATCACTTTACCTAGATCTAACACGGATCCGCGGGGGATCACCAAGCCTGGTCGTCGGGATCGACCGGGCAGGCAGACCCCCAGGAGGTCCGCAATGACGGCGCTAGCCCAAGAGCAGGTTCGCACCGCCGAAGCCTCTCGTGACGAGTTGGTTACCGAGCATTTGCCGTTGGTCGGGCACCTGGTGCGCGAGTTGATGCACCGGCTGCCGGCACACGTGAACCGCGACGACCTGGTCTCGGCCGGCAGCGTCGCCCTGGTGTTGAGCGCCCGCAGCTTCGACCCGGCCCGCGGCGTGCCGTTCGCCCGCTTCGCCGCGATCCGGATCCGCGGCGCGCTCACCGACGAACTACGCACCATGGACTGGGCCTCCCGCGCGGTCCGCTCCCGGGCCCGCGAAGTCGAGAC
>DASQSE010000111.1:0-29349 GCA_035642535.1 Jatrophihabitans sp.
CCGCTGTTCGTCGGGCAGTACGACGTGACCGTCAACATCCTGGCGTCGCGCAGCTATCCGGCGTTCCGGCAGGCGATGATCGTCGCCGAGATCCTGCCGCCCTCGTTGATGGGCGACTACCACCTCGGTGCCGGGTCGTCCGCGCGCGGTGCCGGCGTCGCCTCGACGCAGGTCACGTGGGGCACCGGGGGCAATCCGTTCCGGTACACGGTCAACGCCGCCACGCCGGACGTCGACGGTGATGCCCGGCCCACCTCCGGCAGGTACGACGCCGGATCCGACCAGCAGATCCCATAGGGACCGCGGCCCCGCTCGGTGCATCGGGCCCGGGCGGGGCCGGACCACAGCCCGTTCGTCGACATTCTCAAAATTCCGGGGGAGCTTCCAGTGACAAACCCATCGACGCCGACCGGCCTTACCCGGCGGCAACTGCTCACCGGCGGCGCGCTGCTCGGCGGCGGCCTGCTCGGCGCTCGCCTGGTCGGCGGCGCGGCGGCACATGCCGCCCCGGCCGGGCCGGCGGACCCGATCGTCCATCCGCGCAAGGAGGTCCACCTCGTCGGTACCGACGGCTGGGTCTCGATGCCGCCCGACGCGCCGCCCGACCCGCCGTTCTTCCCCGACCAACTCGCGCCCGACCCGTTCAACACCTACGTCTTCGGGTTCCGCAACGTCACCGGCATGTCGCCGGAGAACGTCGCCGCGCAGCGCGGCCGGGCGCAGATCAGCGCACCGATCCTCGCCTTCGACGAAGAGGACGACATCTTCATCACCCTGACGAACCTCGGCCTCGTCCAGCGGCCGGACCTCTTCGACGGGCACACCCTGCACTGGCACGGGTTCGTCAACGCGATCCCGCTCTTCGACGGCGTGCCGGAGCTCTCGCTCGCGGTGCCGATCGGCCGCGACTTCACCTACTTCTACCGGCCGCACGACGCGGGCACGTACATGTACCACTGCCACTTCGAGGACGTCGAGCACGTGCAGATGGGCATGACCGGCGTGGTCTACATCCGGCCCAAGCAGAACAACGCGCCGGTCAACGGCGATCCGGCGGGCACGAGGTACGCCTACAACGACGGCGACGGGTCGACGCGCTACGACCGCGAGTTCACCTACATGATCACCGAGTTGTGGTCGGCCGCGCACTACCGCGACGCGCACATCCAGGTCAACGACTGGACCGACTTCCAGCCCAGCTTCTGGCTGCTCAACGGCCGGGCCTATCCGGACACGGTGGCCGATCACGCTCCGCTCAGCGCACAGCGCGGCTTCGACCCGACGCTGTCCTCGGGCCGGCTGCAATACCAGCCGATCTCCTCGCTGATCAAATGCGATGCGGGGGAGCGGGTGCTGCTGCGGATGTCCAACCTCGGCTATCAGAACCACACGCTCAGCGTCGACAACATCGACCTGAAGATCGTCGCGAAGGACGCCAGCCTGCTGCGCGGCCGCGACAGCACCACCAACTACATCGAGACGAACTCGGTGGACGTCGGCCCCGGCGAGAGCCGCGATGTCATCTTCGTCGCGCCGGACCAGCCCGGCAGCTATCTGCTCTACGACCGCAAGTACAGCTACCTGAGCAACAGCGGCGGCCCGGGCTACGGCGGGATGTTGACCGAGATCCGGGTGTCCGCGCCGGGAACGAACCCGCCACAAACCGTGGCGAACGGCTGAGGGGGGAGACTCAGATGCGATACCCGAGAACGGCTCGGGCGCGGTTCGCGATCGGGGCGGCCGCTGCGATCACCGCGACCGGCGCAGCGGTGGCCATCGCGATGCCGAGCGCGGCAGCGGAAACGTCCACGGCCGGGATCATGTGCGACACCGACGCGCACGACACCTTCTCGCTGACGGCGAGCGACGGATACGTCTCGACGCCGGACAGCAACTCCATCTACATGTGGAGCTACGGCGACAGCGCGAAGGGCTTCCAACTGCCCGGGCCGACGCTGTGCGTGACCTCGGGCGAGCCGGTCACGGTCGTCCTGCACAACACGCTGCCGGAGTCGACGTCGATCATGTTCCCCGGCCAGGTCGGGGTGCAGGCCGACGGCAATCCGGCACAGCCGCAGTTCGACGGCCAGGGCGCACTGACCTCGATGGTGCAGTCGGCCGCGGCCGGGCACGGCTCGGTGACCTATACGTTCACCGCCGGCACGCCAGGCACCTATCTCTACCAGAGCGGTACGGACGTCGAGAAGCAGCAGCAGATGGGCCTGTTCGGCGCGCTGGTGGTGCGTCCGGCCGGGCATCCGGACCAGGTCAACGACCGCCCGGACTCGAGGTTCGGCACGCCGGACGCGGCCGACCCACTGCCCCGTGAGTACCTGTTCCTGCTCTCCGAGGTCGACCCGGACGTGCACCTCGCGGTCGAGCGCGGCGAGCCGGTCGACTGGAGCGACTACCGGGCGCGCTACTTCATGATCAACGGCCGGTCGATGCCGGACACGATCGCGCCGAACGACGCGTCGTGGCTGCCCAACCAGCCCTACGGCGCGATGGTGCACATCAAGCCGTACAACGCGGCCGACGACACCGAGCAGTTGCCGGTGACGATCCGGTACCTGAACGCCGGCCGGGTCAACTATCCGTTCCACCCGCACGGCAGCGACGAGCGGGTCATCCAGCGCGACGGGCACCCGCTGGAGGGGCCGAACGGCGAGGACCTCTCGTACAACAAGTACGACATCGACATCGGGCCGGGGCAGACGGTGGACGTGCTGATGGACTGGCGCGACGCCGAGCACTGGGACGCGCAGAACAACCCGATCCCGACGAACATCCCGGCGATCACCGACCAGTTGCTGGTCGGCCCGGACACCTGGTTCAGCGAGAGTGGCTATCTCGGGACCAAGGAGGATCTGCCGGCCAACATCACGTCCAACAACGAGTGCGGCGAGTACTACCACATTGCACACAGCCACGCGCTCGAGCAGGCGACGAACTACGGCGCGACCTTCGGGGGAATGATGACGCTCTATCGCATCGATCCGCCCGACGGCTGCCCGGCGAATTGAGGGGCGCGGCGATGAGACTCCCGACTTCGATGGAATCCGGTGTCGCTCGCGTCGAGCGACTCCTCCCCGGGCCTGCTGCGCTCGCGTCGATCACCGTCGCGGCTGCGACGCTCGCCGTGCTGGCGTCCGCTCCGGCTCCGGCACATGCAGCGGCCGGCGGCGCCGCCGGGCGAACGGTCGCGGGGCAGCGACCGGCTGCGACGCCCCGACTGGCGGCCGTCGCGCCGCCGGTCGGCCGGGTGAGCCCCAGCAACTGCACGTCGACCGGCGCCGCTGCGGTGTCCTGCGACCTCTACGCGATGGCAGGCAGCACCTCGGTGCTGGGCACGTCGATCCCCATCTGGGGCTTTTCGACCACCGGCGCGGCCGACTCGGCCACCGCACCCGGACCGGTGCTGGTCGTCAACCAGCACGACACGGTGTCGATCACGCTGCACGACGGGCTGGCCGGCAACGTCTCGCTCGCCCTGCCCGGGCAGGCGGTCGTTTCGCACGGCGGCGGCGCCGGCGATGACGTCACCGGCGTCGGCAACGGCGGCACGCGGACGTACACGTTCTCCGCCGACCGGGCGGGCACGTTCCTCTACGAGGCCGGCCACACGCCGGACGGTGCCCGGCAGGTGGCGATGGGCCTGGCCGGCGCCCTGGTGGTGCTGCCCGGCGACGGCACCGCGTACGGCGCACCGCGCACCGCCTACGACGACGAGGCGGTGCTCGTGCTGAGCGAGATCGACCCGGCGCTCAACGCCGATCCGCAGCACTTCGACATGCGCAGCTTCCGGCCCGCGTACCAGTTGATCAACGGCAAGGCCTTTCCCGAGACCGACCCGATCAGCACCGACGCGGGCCACACCGTGCTGCTGCGCTATGTGAACGCCGGTGCGCAGACCCATCCGATGGGCGTGCTCGGCGCCGGCCAGGTCGAGATCGCGCAGGACGGACATCTCGCGCAGTACTCGACGCAGCTGACCGCAGAAGACGTGCTGCCCGGTGCGACCGTGGACACCCTGGTCGCCATGCCCGGTGGGCCGCAGCGCAAGGTCGCCGTGTACGAGACGTCCCAGCACCTGGACAACAACGGGCAGACCACCGACAGCCCGTTGAACCTCGCGTTCGGCGGCATGCTCACGTTCCTGGACAACAACGCGCCGCCGCCGTCCGCCGACCTCGTCGGGCCGGTCGCGAGCGACGTGTCCGTCTCGCCGAACCCGTCCGACGGGCTCTCCGACGTGACGGTGACCGCGAACCTGAGCGACGCGACGACGGGTGGTTCGAACGTCGACCAGGCGGAGTTCGTGGTCGACGACGCCGTCACGGTCGGTGCCGGCCACGGCGTCCCGATGGCCGGTCCGTTCGGCACCGCCGACGTCAGCGGAGTCTCGGGCACGATCCCGGCAACTCCGGCCGGCGGCAGTTGTGCTCCTGATGCGCAGGGCGTCGTACCGGTGGCACTCGAGTGCCTGGCCGCGGGCAAGCACAAGATCTACGTGCGGGCCCATGACGCCGCAGGCAACTGGGGCGTGATCGATTCAGTGGTCTTCCGGCTGCCCAAGACGGGGCCGGCGACCATCAACGGCTCGATCGACACCCCGGTCAACGGCACCGTCGACGTCGACCTGTCGGCGACCGGCGACGACTCCGAAGCGGGCGGCAACATCACCGCGGCCGAGTACTTCATCGACACGGTCGGCGCCAACGGCTCCGGGACCGCGATCGAGCCCAACCGGGTCGCGACCGTCGTGGCCGAGGACACGACCATCCCGGCCGCGATTGTGGCCGCGTTGGACGAGGGCGCGCACCACGTCTACGTCCACAGCCGCGACTCGCTCGGGCTGTGGGGCCCGGTCCTCGACATCTCGCTCGACGTCGACAAGACCGGCCCGACCGCGGACGCGGTCAGCATCGGACCGAATCCGGCCAACGGCGTGGTGAGCGACGACAGCAACCCCGGCTGTGCGCTGATCTCGGGTGAGCTCACCGATCGCGACGCGCAGGGTGGCACGCAGAACGTCATCACCGACGCCGAGGCGTTCATCGACACGGTCACCGGGACCGGCACCGGCCTGCAGCTGCTCGCTGTCGACGGTGCGATGGACTCATCCAACGAGGCGGTGTACGGGCTGGTGCCGCTGTCCGAGATCAGGGCGCTCACCAACGGTGATCACCAGGTCTTCCTGCGCGGCAAGGACGTGGCCGGTAACTGGGGGGACACCCTGGCGACCAAGCTCGTGATCGACAAGACCGCACCGGTACTCGGGGCGCTCACGGTCAGTCCGAATCCAACCAACGGTGCACCGACGGTCATGGCTACTGCGTCGGTCACCGAGACGGGCATGATCCAAAGCGCCGAGTACTGGTTCGGGAGCAACGACCCGGGCCCGGGCAACGCGACGGCGACCCAGCCGAACCTGCCGACGCCCACCACGGTGACGCTCACGATCCCGACCGCCGGGCTGCCCAACCAGTCCAACCAGACGCTGCACGTCCGCGTCATGGACCAGGCGGGCAACTGGAGCGCCGCGGCAACGGCCACCTTCAGGGTGATCCAGCCGAACGCGATCTTCCAGACGAACCTCGAGATGGGGAACGCGGCGTGGGACGCGTCGACCGGCGACGTCGCGATCACCAAGGCGGCCGCGATCACGTCGTCGCTCGAGCCGGGCTCGACCCGTGGCCTGCAGGTGACGCTGCCGTCGGCGGCCAACAAGGCCGGCTACGTGACCGACAACTCGCCGAACCAGGAGCCGGCCTACCACGTCAGCTTCGCGTTCGGCCGGCACACGTTGTCGGCAGGAGGCAGCGCGCTGACCCTCTTCCGGGCCAACCAGAAGGGCGCCGGTGCAGTGTTCGCATTGCAGTTCCGCAGCCACGACACCGACTCCGGGCAGGTGCGGCTCGTCCTCTACCGGCGCAGCGGCACGGTGTTCGGCAAGTGGGTCACCCTGCCGCGTGGCGCGAGCACGGTCCAGCTCGATTGGACGGCCGCGACCAAGGGCAGCCTCCGGCTCACGCTCAACGGGCAGAGCCGGCAGGTGCTGACGGGCAACACCGCGACGAACCGGGTCGACTCGGTGCAGCTCGGTGTCGTCAGCGGCTACGGCAAGACCAGCAACGGCAGGGCGTACTTCGACAGCTTCTCGTCGGGACGCCAGCACGCATAGATCAATTCGTTCCTGAGCCGCGGTCGCCCGCGGCCCAGGAACGCACTCTGGGGGGTGCAGATCATGAGAAGGACGATCGAGGCGGCGCTGCGCCGACCGGTACTGACGATCGGGATCCTGGTGGTGCTGCTCGCGGGCGCCGCGACCGGCGGGGCGTATGCCTACAGCCGGCCGTCAGGGCGCACCGGAGACGCGAGCGCGTTTCCGCAGAGCACTGCGATGGAGCAGCGACTCGGCGTGCGGTTCTCGCGGATCGCGGTGGTGGGCGACGGAGGTCTCGTCCAGCTGAACTTCGTCGTCCTCGACCCGGACAAGGCGACCGCGTTCGAGGCGAGCCTCGCGAAGCCACCGATCATCGTGAGTGAGGACGCGGCCGGCTACACAAGCCGCATCTCGGTGATGAAGCAGGGCCACAACCTGGTGCCCGGGCAGACCTACTACCTGGTGTACGAGAACACCCGCGGAGTGGTGCACTCCGGCGGTCACGCGACGATCGTCGAGGGCCGGCTTCGCCTCGAGCACGTCCCGGTGTTCTGATGCGCCGGCAACGCCGCACCCGCATCGTGGTGCGGCTGTCAGCGCTGCTGCTGGCCGGGGGATGGCTGATCGGACTCGCCGCGGCACCGGCGAGCGCGCATGCCTACCTCACGTCGAGCACGCCGGCGGACGGCGCGACGCTCACCGCACCGCCGGCGACGATTCGCCTCGCATTCAGCGAGTCGGTGGAGGTGACGGCAACCCGGATCGTGATCACCGAACAAGACGGCCGGGAATTCCACGTGCGGTCCCTCCGAATCGTGACGGGGGAGTCGACGGAGGACCCGTCCGTCGTCACCGGCCGCGTGCCGGCGCTGCGCCGCGGCCCCTATCACCTCGCGTGGCAGACGTTGTCGAGCGACGACCTGCACCGGACCAGCGGGGTGCTCACGTTCGGGATCCGGCGCACGGTTGCCGCGAGCGCGTTCCACGAGCCGATGCCGCGCGCCGAAGAGGCGATGTCGCGCTGGACGCTGTTCGGCTGTGTCGCGCTGGCGCTGGGCGGCTTGCTCGCCGGCCGGCTGTACCGGCGCAGCGGGGGTGCGCCCGATCTCGTCCGCCGCAGCCGTCGGATCGCGGCCTGCGCCGCGGGCGCCGGGGTGCTCGTCTCGTTCGGCTTGCTCGCCGACCAGAGCGCCGTCAGTGGCCTGCCGCTGACTGGGTTGCTGACCTCGGACTACGGCCTGCACTGGGCGATCCGGGCCGGCGGGTTGATCTTGCTCGCGATCGCCGCGCTGGCCGCCGGTGCCGGCGAGCTACATCGGCGGGTTGTCGCGCTGCTCGTGGCTGCGGTCGGCTGCGTGGGCCTCGGCGCGGCGCTCCTCGGGCACTCGGCCGCAGGAGCGGGCAGCGGCCCCACTCGGCTCGGCGCCGACGCGCTGCACATGATTGCCGGCGCGACCTGGGCGGGCACGCTGGGAATTCTGGCCGCGAGTGCCACGCTGGGCCGCGCCCGGCATCCCGAACGCGCCGTCGCGGCGGAGGCTGCGCTGCGTGCTTTCCGGATACCGGCGACAGCGGCGATCAGCGTCGTCGTGGTGACCGGCGTCTATCTCGCATCCGGCGTCGTCGGCTCGGTCGATGCCGCACTGCTGACCTTCTACGGCCGCACGTTGCTGGTCAAGATCGCGATCTTCGCGGCCATCGGCGTGTTCGGCCTGCTCAACACACGTCGCGTCCGACAGGCGGCGGCCACCCGCGGCACGCGCCGGTCGGTGCTGGCCGAAAGCGTGCTCGCCGTCGCGGTGCTCGCTGCGGCGGCCGTGCTCACCAGCGGGCAGCCGGCGCGCGAGCCGGAGTTCGTCGCAGCGCCGGAGTCCGCGACGCAGGCGTTCGTCAGCGACTCGGTCGCGGATCTCGCGGAGACCGTCCGCGTCGGTCCCAATCTGCCCGGCAGCAACGTCGTGCTCATCGACGTGCTGCAGACTCGGCGCCCGGCGCCCGCACCGATCGACCAGGTGCTGGTGCGCGCCGTCTCGCCGACGGGGTCGGGCCGTTGGGTGGCGGGCGCACCGCTGCCCGACGGCGGCCGCTGGTCGGCGTCGCTCGAACTCAGCGCGCCGGGTCGTACCGGAATCGAGGTGTCCGTGCAGCGCACCGGGCTTGCGCCGCAGCTGCACGTGTTCGACTGGATCGTCGCCGCCGGGGCGCCGAGCACCCGCCCCGCAACCGTGTCCACGCGGCGGATCGGCGGTGCGCTGCGCGGCTTGTCGATCGCGATCGGCCTGCTGACTGCATGCGGCTGGGCAGTGGCCGGGCTGATGCGGCGCCGCAGGTCGGCGGCTCCGCCTTCGGAACCGGACGGCGTGGCGCAGTCCGGAAGAGAGCTCGTCGGCACGGGTTGACCTGCCGCCTACGCCGACGATCGGCCGGTTCCGCGAACCCCCAGGCGCGGAGCCGGCCTGCCCCGCCGGCCGGGCCCGCATCACGAAGCGGGCCCGGCCGGCACTACTACTGCTAGGACGCCTCCGAAGCGGCCGCCCAAGTCGTCGGCAGTCCGCTGGTCGCCGCGAAGTAGCGCTCGCCGCCGGCTTGGCACGGGATGCGCATCGCGACGCGGGTACCTTCACCGAGGCTGCTCGTCGTGGTCACCGAACCGCCGCGCGACTCGGCGACCGAGCGCACGATCGCGAGGCCGAGGCCGGTTCCGGCGCGCGACCCCGCGGCGCTCGATGTCTCGAACAGCTCGGTGACGCGCTCGATGTCGCGGGGCGGAATGCCGGTGCCGGAGTCCTCGACGACGAACACCACGTCGTCGCGCTCGGCGCGTGCCGTGACCGTGATCGAGTCGTACTCCTCGGTGAACTTGACCGCGTTCTCGATCAGGCAGTCGAGCGCGACCTCGATCCGGTCCGGATCGGCGTCGATGGTGAGCCGCTCGGCGGTGAAGGTCCAAATCCGATCGGCGCGGATCTCCCACCGGCGACCGATGTCCTCGATGAGATCGTCGACGGCAATCGCGCGGATGCGCGGCATGCCGTCGAAGCGAACCAGCGCGAGAAGATTGGTCGCCGTCGTGACCGCCTTGTCGAGTTCGGCAATCGCCAGATCCGCATCGGTGCGCACGCCGTCCTCGCCTGCGCGGCTACGGATCAGGTCGATGACCGAGCGGGCAAGCGTCAGCCGGGTGCGCAGCTCGTGCGAACCGAACCGGGAGGCGAGCTCACGGCGCTGGGCGCGCTCCTGATCGGCCAGCCGCTCCTGGTTGAGCCGCTCCTGCGCACGCAACGAGCGGCGGACGTGCCACATCAGCAGCGCGGCGATCACGCCCATGAGCACGATCTCGGCGCACTCTTCCCAGCCGATGTAGCCGTTGCGCGCATGCATGACCAGCGGGACGCCGGTTACCACCGTGATGCCGGCGAACACCACGACCGAGCCGGCGAGCGGCCAGCTTGCCAGCCCGTACAGCAGCGCGAAGCTCGCCCAGATCAGATGATAGGGGATTGTTTCCTTGCCCGGCTCGAGGTACATCAGCGCCGCGTTGATGCTGGCGAAGAGCAGCCAGCCGGCGGCGACCAGCCCCCTAGCTCGCGATGAGGCGATAACCAACATTGCGCACCGTCTCGATGGCGTCCGCGGAGATCTTGTTACGCAGCCGGCGGACATAGACGTCCACGACGTTGGTGCCGGGATCGAAGCCGAGGCCCCACACGTCCGTCAGCAACTCCTGCCGGCTGCAGATTGCCCCGCGTCGGTTGAACAGGTGCATGAGCAGGGTGAATTCGCGCTGCGAGAGCGGCACTCGCTCGGAGCGCACCTGGAGCTCGCGGCGTTCCGGATCGAGGAAGATGTCCTCGGCGATCGTGAGGCGCTGGATCTGCCCGCGCACTTGATCGTTGCTGCGCGCGCGCAGCCGAATGCGCGCGAGCAGTTCGGAGTTGACGAACGGCTTGAGCATGAAGTCCGCGGCCCCGCCCTCGAGCGCCTGCACGCGGGGGCCTACGTCGGTGACCGACGTGAGCACGAGCACCCGGCTGTCCGGCTTCGCGCGCATGAGCACCTGCAGCACCTGCGTGCCGGAGATGTCCGGCAGGTTGAGGTCCAACAGGATGACCTCGTAGTTGTGGTCGAGCGCCGCGCGCAGCGCGTCGGCACCGGTGCCGACACCGCTCGCCGCATACCCCGCCGCCTCGAGTAGCCGGATCAGGATTGCGCGCAGCTGCGGCTCGTCCTCGACTACCAGAATTTCATTCATGCACTGCCCCCGTACTGCCGGGGGATAGCATAAACGGGCGCCGTGACAAGAGCCATCGTTAGTTGCGCCGGAGGTCGCAAACACCGCCGAACCGGACCGGCAGCAATACGCTGGGTAATCGTTCGTCACGCAGCGCGAGCGGCGAATGACGGACTTGTCATCGACTGTCCGCCGATGCGGTGACGGCCCCGTGATGCCCATGACTGTTGGGGGTCACGGCGATGGCTCATCCAGGATGGCTCCGCCGGGGTGCAATCGCAGAATGTGCCGTTTGGGCAAGACGAATTGCAATTGCTAAAGGCAACTACCGAAATCACGTATTCTGATGTGTCATTTCTCGAGCCGCCAACTCATTTGCAAAATGAACGAGCTCAAGGGCCGCCGGTCTCGCCGATAAGTTGCGCGTCGGTGTTGGTGAGTTCGGCTTCCCAGTCGGAGATTCCGACGTCGACGTGCTCGGGATCGGCACCGGCCTTGACGAGCAAGCACTGCCCACGCGGCAGCGCGGCGAGCACGGGTGCCAGTTCGACGGGCAACTGCGCGATCTTGAGCGTCTCTTCGATGTCGGTCGGTTTGTCCTGGCCGAACAGGAACCACGTCGATGACTCCTGCATCAGCGCGCGCGCCGGCGACGACTGCGGCAGGTCGGACGGGTGGTGGAACCCGGCGACGAGGCACAGGCCCAGCGCTCGGGAGAGCTTGGCCTGCTCCTTGAACATCTCGCCGAGATCGCCTGACGCGACGTGCCAACCTTCCTCGACGACGAGCACGGTCTGTTCTCGTGCGGTCGCGCGGCGCGCGAGCAGGCCGGCGAGCCAGGTCTGGATCAGCAGCATCACGATGCCCAGCGCCGCGCCGGAGTTCGGCAACGCGGAGATGTCGAAGACCGTCAACCCGGATGGATGATCGACAGACACCTCGGGCGAGGTCGGCCCGTCGATCACCCCGGACAGCTCGCCGTTGACGAGCACCAGCAGCGCGGCCGCGGCTTCGGTACCCCACTCGGCAAGTTGCGCTGCGCTCCACGACCCGTCGTACAGGTCACGGATCTGGTCCGGGTCCGGGTGCTGGAGGCACCAGATCAGGTCGTAGACGTCCGGCTCGCGCCCGGCGGCCGCCGCGCGTCGCGGCGCAGCGAGCAGTCCGACGCGCAGTGCCTCGATCCCGAGTGCGCCCAGTGGCTGCCCGAGGTAGGTCGCGATCACGCGTTGCACGAGTTCGAGCTGACCGGCCGGGCGGCCCTCCGATGTCGCGCCGCCATCCGCGGTCGCGACGCCGATGCGCGGATCGATCAGGTTGATCCGGCTCGAGCCCGGCCCGCCGCCGGGGACGAAGCGCACCGACTGCGTCCCCAGCGCGTTCGCGATCGGCGCGTACTCGCCGGCCGCGCCCTGCCGCTTCTTGTCCAGCACGACGACCCGGCGGCCGAGCAGCAGCGTGCGCGCCACGAACAGGACCTTCATCAGCGTCGACTTGCCCATCCCGAGGTTGCCGATGACGCTGATCACCGTCGAGGTGAACTGCGGCTCCCGTGGGTCGGCGTAGCTGACGAACGGGTCGTAGGTCACCGCCGCGCCGGTGCGGACGTTGCGGCCGACCACCAGCCGGTCCAGCCAGCCCGGCCGGGCCGCCAACGCGATGTTGAGGACCTCGGCCTGCCGCGTCGTCGTGACGTGCGGGCCCCGGCGCAACTCGTAGAAGCCGTCCCGGTCCGCGGTCTGCCGCCGTCGAGGCGAGGGGCGCGGCTCCGGCGGTGGCGGTGGCGCGGGTCGCTCGGAGGTGGGGATCCAGCCGAGCCGCTCGCTCGGGTTGTCCCCATGACGCCGTCGGCGCCGCTTCGCGGGATCGACTCGAGTCACCAGCGCACCCCCCGTCCGAGGCCCAGGACCGCCGGCCAGGCGAGGTCCTGTTCGTGCTTGAGCCAGTCCAGCTCGGTGATCGACGCGTCCGCCGCGGCTTCGTTCATGTCGCGGCACGCATCGTCGAGGACCTGCTTCGACGCCGCTTGGACGGCGATGAAGATCGCCCACTGCGCACCTGCGTGACCCGAGCCCGGCGCCAGATCCAGCAGCCGCCTAGTCGACGCATCCAGCATCACGCGAGCTGTGCCGTCGTCGATCTTGCCTTCCGCCGTCGCGGTGAGCGTGGCGGAGGTGTCCGTCGTCGCATCCTTGACCGCCTCGACGCGCGCCGTCGACGCGGCGGTCGGGCGGATGCGCGTCGCGACCGTGCGGACCACCGCGGGAGACATGTCGACGAGCACCGGCGCGAGCCAGCGCGGACCGAGCTGCACCGCCTCCATGCCGTGCACCGGGATGCACGCGACGCGGGTGTACCAGCCGTTGCGCGGGTCGGTGCCATCGCGCTCGTCCACGACGAGTTCGGTGGCCGTGGCGTGGAAGCCGAGGAACGCGTCCTGCCAGGTGAGCCCGCCGTGTCGGTCCGGCTGGTAGTCCGGGCTCTGCAGCGCGCGCAGTGCGGCCACGGTGCGCTGCTCGCCCAGCACCTCGACCCGGCCGAGGCCTGCGGACGAGGCGCGGGAAGTGAGCTGCACGAGCTCGTCGCGGACCAGCTTCGCCCAGCCGGCCGGGCCCGGGGCGACCTGCGCCGCGGCCAGCTGGAACTCGTCGGTGAGGTCGACGCGCGCGACGAGGTAGTTGCGGTGTTCCTCGCAGCGATTCGCCTCGAGCGCCACGACCTGGTCGTAGGAGACGAGCAACTGCCGAAACGCAGTCCGGACGGCCCGCGGCGCGTCGGCCGGCGGCGGGTTGAGCTGTGCCGCGAGCAGCCCGGAGTGCTCGGTGAGATCCTGCGGCAGGGTGCGCGAGATCTGACCGAGGTCGGACAACCACCGGCCCGGCTTGGCGATGCTGGCCAGCAGCGAGCCGAAGCTCTCCTGGGTGGCGGCGTGTTGTTCATCCGTCCACAACCCGGCGCCCAACCCGCTGGTGCTCAGCAGCACGGTCAGGAACTGGTGTGCGCCGGTCGGCGCGTGATGCAGGATGAACAGCCGCGACCACGGCGTGCCCGACAGATCGAGCGGTGTCACCCGGCCGATCGGCGCCGGCGTCTCCCATGCGCCGACCGACCCCGCCCGGAGCTGCTCCGGCCGGGTGTAGGAGTCCAGCCCGCGCGCGTGCCGTACCCGATACCGGCGCCGCACGATCCACCGGTCCAGCCGGGAGCGATCCCGCCCCGGCGGCGGCCACACGAGCCACGCGGTTACGCCGAGCAGCACCGCGCAGACGAACCCGGCCAGCAGCGTCGCAGCGCTCAGCAGCAGCAAGATCACCACCGCCATGGTGACCACGCCGACGGTCCGCGAGATGCGCGAGCGCGGCGCCAGCGCGAGCAGGCCGCGGCGGGCGACCTCGCCGCCGAGCATCGACGACCGGGGCGATGCCTGCGTCTCAGTCAGCAGCGCCATCGGCCCTCACTCCTCTTCCTCGGGCACGTCGACCTCGGGCGTCTGATGATCGGCCAGGGCGCGACCGCGGACGATGCCGGACTGGCCTGCCTGCGCGGCGAGCGCGCCGCCCGCGATCGCCGCCGCTCCCGCCGTGCGCCCAACCCTCGTGGGCACCCCGTGCGCGGCCGCGACCTGCCGGCTCGCGAAACTCGCCGGCCGCGCCCCAGGGCTGCCACGCCCGACGAGCCCGTTGTCGTACGCCTGCGTGAGGCCACCGCCGCGTCCGTTCACCGCCCGCGAACTTCTCGCCGACGCGGTGGTACCCGTCCTCGAACCGCCACCTCGCAGCCCGGTCGCGCTGGTCGCGAGCGTGGCGCCCGCAGCGCCCAGCAGCACGCCGACGCCCGCCGCTCCGGCGCCGCGGTGATGATCGTGCGACCCGGAGGAGGTCGGCAGCACCGGTGCCCACCTCAGTGCGGCGAACGGGGCCAGCCCGGTGGTGAGGATCCCGATCGTGGCCAGCGTCAGGCCGGCCAGGACCTCCGTCGTCGACCCCTTGAAAGACAAGCCCTCGTTGATGACCGCGAACGCCGCGCCGAGCACGATCATGGTCACCGGCTTCGCCAAGATCAGCCCGACCACCACCCACAGTGCCCGTTCGACCTTGCGTTTCCAGCGCGGGTGCACGTAGACGCCGGCGACGAACGCGATGAGGGTGGCGCCAACCTCCATCCCGTAGCGCTGCGCCATCAACCCGACCCACAAGCCAAGCGCGCCGAGGAACATCAGCAGGAACAGGATGAAGCCCATGAAGCCGCCGCCGGGGATCGAGTCGGTGACGCTGTTCACCCCGCGGATCTTGTCCGCGGCATGTCCCGCCGCCCCGCCGGTCCAGTTGTTCACGAGGTCCGCGGTCGCCTTCGTGCCCGTCGTGGCGAGCAACTGGAAGACGGCCGGCGCCCATAAGATGATCATGAATGTCTTGATCAGGCGCACGACGGTGCGTTTCAGCTCGTCGCGATCACCCCTGTCGGCCGCCCGCCGCAGCGCGCCGACGAACATGAACGCGGCCAGCACGACGCCGAGCGCCGCCATCAGCGCATACCGCCGGAGGAACCCGCCGTTGCGCAGATCCCAGGACGAGCCCTGGTTGTAGTTGCGCAACACGCTCGTGACTAAGCCGACCGCGTCGCGCTTGAGCTCGTTGACGAACTTGTCGAACGCGGTGGATGCGTTGGCGATGAAGTCGATGAACTTCTTCACCACGTGGTAGATGCCGGAGAAGAAGTCCGCGATCGCGGTCGCGAAGCTCACCTCGCTGCCCACCGTGTTGCGGACGAAGCCGGTGAACCGATCCCAGGCACTTTGATGGTCCGGCGCCCACTGGGAACCCTCGAAGACCTCCTCCGCCATCACCTGGTTCCAGTGCGTGCACGCGGTCTGCTCGCCCGCGCCCTGCGCCCGCGTGCAGTCGACGTAGTACGCGATCGAGCACCAACTCCCGGAGTCGATGCTCGGCGCGCACGGCGTCTTCTCCACCGCCGAGGGCTCGATGCCGCTGCGTCGCATGTGCGCGAGCGTCACCGGATCGAGCTGCCTGGCCCAGGTGAACCCGGTCTGGGTGTCGGCCGGATCGGCCCACTTCGCCAACTCCGACGAGCAGTAGCCGACCGGGTATTGCGGCACGCCGCCGAAGAACGCTGCCGGCGGTTTCGGCAATGCGTCGATCGGTGGCGACTGGTGCGACGCGACGAGATCACCGGGGTAGGGGCGGTGCAGCGCGTCGAACTCCTTCCACCACTGGATCCGCGCAGTCTCGTCCTGCGTCCACCAGGCAAGCAGCGTCAGGCTCGGGGTCGCCGACGCGAGGTAGCGGCCGACGTCCACCCCGCCGGCCTGCCCGGCCGCGTTGGGCACGCCGCTCAACGAGTTCGGCCCGGCGCTCTCCCCGCCCGGCTGACACGAAGTCGACCACGACGCGGCCTTGAACTGTGGGGTGCCGGCCACGTACTGCTGCTGCGCCGCCGGGAACCCCTCGGGCAGCTGCCCCGAGTGCAGCGCCGGCGCGGCAGCGGCCGGAGCTGCGGGCAGTAGTAGCAGGGCGGTACTGACGAGCCACATCAGTGCCAGACGTCGGGCAGCAGGCGCGCGCACGTCAACCTCCGAGGTCAGTGGGTGACGGGGAGTGGAACAACCCGCTAGCCGGCCGCGAACAGGATCGCGCCGAACAGCAGTCCGGCCGAGACGACGATCGCGGTGCCGACGCCCCAGAACTGCAGGTCCTGCGACGCCTCGCCCAGCGTCATCGCGTTGCCGACCCGGCGGCTGCGATGCATCGACAGGGCAGCGGGGAACAGCTTGAACCCGCAGTAGACGATCGCCAGGCCCCAGACGCCGGCCAGCAGCTTCTTCCACCAGGCGTTGAAGTCCGCACCGAAGATGGAGAAGTTCGGTACGACGCCGTCGAACGGGTTCTTCGAGGCGGCCGCCGTGGTTGTGTAGTGGTTTGCGAGTGCTTGCATCACAGACATGGCGGGTCTCCTAGCTGGGTGTGTGGGTGGGCCGGTAGTCGTGGACCGAGGGGCGGGCGCAGACCTCGGCGACCGCGGCGGCGACCAGGGTCCACGCCTCCTGGGAGGCGGTGCTGAGCCGGTCCGCGCGGATCGGGCCGGCGGCGATCTCCGGGTCGGGCGGCACGTAGACGACCGCGCCGAGGCGCTTGGTGAGCCATTCCTCGGCCGAGCGGTCGAGCCGGGCGCCGTCCTGGTCGGTGATCACCGCGATTGCGGCGGGCGGGAGGTGCCGCGTCTCGTGCCGCTTGTGCAGGCCGTCGAGCATCCGCCCTGCGACCCACAGGTGATCGGCCGAGGCCCGCATCGGCACCACGAGCACGTCGGCGACCCGGGTCGCGAACTGCCACGGCGCCGCTGCCTCGTTGTTGCCGGTGTCGATGACGACCGTCGAGTACCGAGTGACCAGCAGATCGCGCACGGCCTCGCAGTGCTCGCCGGTCAGGGCGCGCATCTCGCCGGCGTTCTCGCTCGAGGCCAGGATCAGCGCGCCGGACTCCTGCCTGCGCATGAATCCGGCGAGATCACCGACGCGTGACCCGGGCCTGCTCAGCCACTCCTGGTACTGCAGCAGGTCCATCACCGTGGTCGCGGGTTGCTGCACCCCCGCGCGCACGCCGAGCGTGCCGCGCAGTTCGTTCAGGTCCGCGGCGACGATCGACTCGCGGCGCAACGTGGCGAGCAGCTCGGCCAGGATCAACGCCGTCGGCGTCTTCCCGGAACCGCCCTTCACGTTCGCGACGCAGATGGTGCGCGCCGCGGGGAACGAACTGCGCACCATCCCCAACGCGGCACGCCGGGTCCGCTCGCTCGGACCGGGCGTCAGCTTGCACCGAAGGCTGCGGTTGAGCAGGCCGCGCCAGCCCTGCTCGGCTGGGTCGAACTTCCGGTAGGCGGTCATCCCGTCCGGCTGATACATGTAGGAGAAGTCGGCCTCCTCCGTGCCGGGTGCGGCGTCCGCCGCGTGCGGCGGGGACGCCGGCTGCGCCTGCAGCGGCACCGGCTCCTCGGCGTAGTAGGCCGCGACCGATTCCGGCAGCCCGCCCGGGGGAAACTCCTCGCGGGACAGGTAGCTGTCGATCCGGGCCTGCTGTTCGGCGAGCTCGCGCGGCGTCGGCTGGTCCTCGGATTCCGGGCCAGCGGCAGGCACCGGATTCAGATAGGACACCGAATCCCGCCAGCCATCAGCTGGGTTGGTCACTGTCGATCCTCCAGACGTTGCCGGTCTTTGAGTCCACCTTCTGCAGCACCACGGCCACCACGACGGTCGTGGGGTCGTCCCGCCATCCGTCCCGCCCCACCGGCCGCTCGCGCAGGACGACCTTGCGTGCGGCCGCCGTCGCGGTGTCCGGGGGATGGTCATCTCCGCTCAAAGATGCGGCGACCACGACGTAGCCGCGGTGCCGGTACCACGTGTCCCACTGGGCGCCCGGCGGGCTCGTGATCTTGGCGGTCTGTATCTGTTGCGCGTAGCGCGGCGTCAGCCACCCGGCCCAGGCAGCTCGCAGGGCCGTGTGCTGCGGGTTGTCATCGACGGCGGTGTCCGCGCTCGCCATGGCCGTCGCTCCGCCCAGGGCGACGGCGTCGATGGAATGTTGATTCACGTCGTTCGGTGTCGGGAACTTCGGCGCCCCTGGCCCTGACGTCCACCGCAACGCCGAGAGCCTCGGACCGCGATCGGCGCCTGCTCGCGCGGACCTGCGAACGCGCGTGGGTGACGGGATCGACGCCGTGCTCGACCGGGCCGGCCCGGCGCGCGCGCCGACGGCTGACGATCTCGGCCGGTCCTCCGGCCGCGGTGTCTGCCGCGCCGGCCCGGCCGAGGCGCAGCCGGAGATCAGCGCGATGACGCTCAACGCGCCGATGATCGCGACCGTCCTATCCATAGCGCACCGCCCGCCACACCTGACTCCGGTAGTACGGGGTGTTGAGCGAATCGATGCGTACGACAGCGTTCGACTCGGGCGCGTTGATCATCTGGTCGTTGCCGAGATAGATGCCGATGTGATGGGCCACGGTCTCGCCCGGGTTGGTGAAGCTGATCAGGTCTCCGGGGCGCAGCTGCGAGATGGGCACGCGGGTTCCGGTGCGGGTCTGCGCGTCTGCCGAGTGACTGAGCTGGATGCGGCCGCCGGACGCGGCATACACCGCCCGCATCACGAGTCCGGAGCAGTCGAAGCCGACCTTGAAACAGTCGTTCATGGCAGCGCCCGCGACGCAGTCGCCGGTGGTCGGCCCGACGTAGCTGCCCCCGTCCCAGGCGTAGGGCGTGCCGAGGTATTGCCTGGCCGCGGCGATCTCGCGCGCCGCGAACGTGCCCACCGCGGCGCCCACGCCCGTCGCGCCGGCGAAGCCCGGGGCCGATGCCAGGATCGCCTGGACGTAACCCGGCGTCTGACCGTTGTCCGGGATGCCGCCCGCGTCGAGGACGGCGGCCGGGCCGGCGTTGTAACCGGCGAGCATGGCGCTCGTCAGATCCAGCGACTTGGGGAGTTGTCCGGCCTGCTGTGCGGCGGCCATCGTGCGCGCGATGGCGCAGTCGTAGCGGCCCTGCGCCGGGATCGCCGCCGTCGGGTCGAGCGGAGACTGACCGGGCTTGGCCCAGTTCGGCCAGGTCGAGGGGAGGAACTGGCTGATGCCCACCGCGCCCGCGGACGACACGGCCTGCGTGTTCCAGCCGGATTCCTGCTGGATCTGCGCCGCAATAACCGCGGGCGGTGCAGCGGCGCACATCGACCCGGCCTGCAGCACGAGCGACTCGAACTTTGCGGGCACCGCTCCCGGCAGCAGCCCGCCGCCCGTCGCAGCCAGCGGTGGCGCGGCCGGCGGCGGAGGCGGATCGTCGAACACCGTGACCAAGCCGACCAGCGCCAGCGCCAGCCCGCACACCCCGGCCACGAGCCACCTCACCGAGTGGCCCCCCTGGCGTGCGTCCACCGCCTGCACCATGGCGCAGTGGTGTGCTGACTGCTGTCGCGGATCAGCGGGATCATCATGACCATGCCCTGCCGCGGGCCGTGGTCGAGTGAGTCATGTGGTTCGCCTCCCGTGCCCCCAATCGTCAGGAAGGGCGGCGCGTCGGGTTCGCGCTCCGGCCGCACCCTAGTACCCGATATGCCGGGTTTAGCCAATCACGCCGCCATGAGTACGGAAAAGTAAACTTTCGATTACGATATGGCAACTGTGCGTTACCGTGCTAGCCAGACTCGGCCTTTTCGGCTGATGCGGCCACGAGTGCAAGCGGTGCGGAAATCGCCACCTCTCGGCCGGCTTCGTGCCCAATAGCCCGCTACCGCGGGCCGAACCGCTGCTTGATCGCTAGGACCTTTGACCTGACTTGGTCGCTACTGGCGAGTAACAGCCACTTGTGGCTTGCAGCCCGTGTTAGATCGTTGTTAGCGTGATCTTGTCGGTCGGAAGAGCGACCGGCACCGCCCCAGGCGAATCCCCCGCTCGCCTAGGACGAATAGTTTGAAGCGAATCCCCCGCTCGCTTCAAGCGAATCGCGGTAGCGATCCCCCGCCGCTACCGCGAGACAACTTCATATCCGACGGCCCGGCTGATTCATCAATCGATGTGCAGCCGGGCCGTCTGTTTTGTCGCGGTGGCCGAGATGGGGCCGAGATGGGGCACACGTCGACAAGGTCGGGACCTTCGGCCGCATGGTTGCCCGTCGATCGTATGGCATCCTATGAAATGAGCCAACGGCTACACACCGATCTCATTTCGGGCGGTCGCCTTCGATCCCGCGAAAGGGCTTGCAAGACGGGGGGCATCGCAGGCTCCGGCTGTCCGTGTTGCACCGAGACGGCGAGTAGTTGCTTTCGGGGGAAAGGCAGGCTCATGCGGGAAAGGCCCGACCTGCGGGCCTTTCCCGCGTCACTTCCCTCACCCGGTGGGGATGCGCAGGGTCAGCACCGACCGGTCGGCGGCCGACCGCCACTCGCCGGAACCACCTAGCCGACGCACGCGCGCTGCCGCGCGCTGAATCCCGTCGACCGAACTCTCGACATAGCGCCCCGGATCGTGCTCCGCGGTGATCAACAGCTCGATCGCGTCACCTTCGACGGCCATCGCGACGCTGACCCGCTGCGTGCCGGGCCGGTCGCCGAGATCGTTCAGCCCGTCGTGCAGGGCGGCGAGCAACTGCGGCCGCAGCGCGAGCGGGACCAACTCGCCATCACCAGTCAGTGCGAGCCGCTCCGGTCGCAGGCCGAGTGGATGCAGGCTTGCGGCGATGACGTGGTCGATCGCATCGGTGAACGTCGCGTCCGGATTGTCGTCCTCGACCTGGTAGATCGCGACCGCGAGGTCGTTGATCGTCGTGTCCAGGGCGGCGACGACCCGGGCCAGGGACTGGCGGTGGTCCGGGCCGAACGTGCCGACGGCCGCCTCGAGCGCGGTGCCGACACCGAACAGCCGCTGCAGCACGGTGTCGTGCAGTTGCGTGGCGATGCGGTAGCGATCGGTGAGCACGGCCATGCGCCGGCGATCTCGGTCGAGCTCGGTGTCGCGCTGCTCGACGCGCTGCGAAAGCAGCAGGCCGGCGAAGGCAAGATCGCGGCGCGAGTCGTCAAGTTGCGTGATCGCCGCGGCCAGCAGCAGCCCGGTCAGCGCGATCGACGCGTTGAACAGCTGCAGCACGAGCATGCTGTGACTCACGGTGCCGCGCGCGAACGCGCCGTGGTTCCCCGCAGCCGCCGCCGACCCCAGCACCGCGACCTCGAGCGCCACAAGCGCCGCGCCGAGCTGGCGGAAGCGCAACGCAGACCACACCAGCAGCGGGCAGATCAACAGTCCCGCGGGCGAGCCCGAGGTGATCGCGTAAACGGTGACCGTCGTCACGAGCACCAGGAGCGCGACGAACTCGACGAACAGCGCCGGACGGACGATCCGCCACGGCCACATCCGGCGCAGGTGCAGCAGCACCGGTGCGACGACCAGCACGCCCATCGCGTCGCCGGCCCACCAAACGGACCACGTCGACCAGATCTGCGCCGTGCGCACGCCTCCGGACACGCGCAGCATCGTGGTGCCCACGCTCGCGCTGATCGTCATGCTCGCCAGCGCGATCACCACGAACAGCAAGCTGTCGCGCAGCCGTCCCAACTCGAGCGACACCTTCAGCAGCCGTATCGCGAATACCGCGGCCAGCGGCGCCAGGGTGTTTCCGGTCGCGATGCCCAACGCGGCGGGCAGCGTCGGGCCGAGTGGCGCATTGACCGCAAATGCCGCAATCGCGACACCTGGAAGGCTGCGCAAACCGAAGACAAGCAGGCAGACGACTGCGATCCCGGTCGGTGGCCAGAACGGCGTCACCTGACCGCGCACCAGCGCCGGCAGCAGCCCGATCCGGGCGCCCGCGTAATACGCGAGGCCCGTTACCGACATTGCGGTGAGGTCGCGCAACAACGGGCGGCCGCCCCACAGTGTCATGGCAATCCGCGCGTCGGGCCGCGGCAACGCCCCGATCGGGAGTGCCTCCTGACCGACCAAGGTCGTATCACTCCATTCCCGCCGAACTGGACCGCGAGGCGGAACCCTGACTATCGCTGTTGCGGCGGGTGAATTCGAGGGACATTCGTCCCTCTTGAACCGGCGCTCAGGCCGACGCGGGCCGATCGCCGTTCTGCGAGATCGTGCTGTCGGCGGCGGGCAGCAGAATCCGGAACGAGGTGCCGACGTCGGGGGTCGATTCGACCTCGATGCTGCCGCCTGCTTCGTCGACGATGCCGTGCACGGTGGCCAGCCCGAGACCCGTCCCTTGGTCGGCAGGTTTCGTCGTGAAGAACGCCTCGAAGATGTGCTCCTGCACCTCGGCGCTCATCCCCGTGCCTGTGTCCGCGACGGTGAGTTCGACGTAGTCGCCGGCGGCGAGGGCCGGCTGCAGCCAGGCGCCGTCGTCATCGATCCGGGCGGCCGACGTCGCGATCCGCAACATGCCGCCATCGGGCATCGCGTCCCGGGCGTTGAGGGCGAGGTTGATCAGCATCTGCTCGAGCCGACCGCGGTCGGCGAGCACCTCGGGCACGCCGGGATCGAGGCTGGTGTCGATCCGGACCTGCCCGCCCAGGCTGCCGCGGAGGAGATCACCGAGGTCGGCGATGACGTTGTTGAGCTGGATCACCGTGGGCTCGGCCGGATCTCCGCCGCCGACGAGGAGTAGCTGGCGAGTGAGCCGCGTGCCCTGGTCGGCGGCATCGCGGATGTGCTCGATCGCCGTCCGCAAGCGCGGATCCTCGGCGTGCGTTTCGGCGACGCTCGCGTAGATCTGGATGATGCCCAGCAGGTTGTTGAAGTCGTGCGCCACGCCGCCGGCGAGCCGGCCGAGGCTCTCCAGCCGCTCGTAACCGGCCAACCGTTGGTTCAGCGCGCGTTGCTCGGCATCGATGCGCCTCGCCTCGGTCACGTCGCGGGCGATCGAGGACGTGCCGATCACCGTGCCGGCGGTGTCGCGCACGGGGGAGAGCGTCGCGGCGATGTCGATCCGGGTGCCGTCCTTGCGCACGATCTGCGTCTCGAGCTCGGCACGCGGTTCACCGCCTCGAACCTGCTCGAGCACGTCGCCCACGTCGTCGGTCCGGTCGGGCGGCACGAGGAATGGCGCAACGCGCCCAATCATCGCTTCAGCCGGGTAGCCGTACAGCCGCTCCGCACCGGCGTTCCAGGCGAGCACCGTTCCGTCGAGCGAGCGCGCGACGATCGCGTCGCCGGACGTGGCGACGATGGCAGCCTGGCGCCGCTCCGTGACCTCGCGGATCGCGGCCGAGACGAGCAGGCCTTCCTCAGTTCGCACGGCGGACAACGAGATCTCCACCGGCAACTTTCGGCCGTCCTTGCATACTGCGACGAGCTCGAGTCCGGCACCCATCGGCCGGGCCCGCGGATCGGCGAGGTAGTCGCGCCGGTGCGCGACGTGCAGTGGCCGGGCGTCCTCCGGGACGAGCACCTCGACCGCTTGCCCGATGAGCTCCTCGCGGGTGTACCCGAACAGCCGCTCGGCCTGCGCGTTCGCCAGCGCGATCACGCCCCGCTCGTCGACGCACACCGTCGCGTCCGGCGCTGTTTCGACCAGGCTGCGGAACAGCGCGTCCGCGCGTTCCTGACCGACGAGATCCCGCGCTACGGTCGCCGTCCCGACCACCGCACCGGAGTCGTCGCGGATCGGAGTCGACACCGAGAAGAGAGTGACCAGTGAGCCGTCCTTGCGAACCCGCACGACGCGATGTTCGATCCGCTCGCCGTGCGCGATCCGGCTTGTCAGCCGGGCGACCTCCGCGTCGATGTCGGGCGGGCGCAGCATCGCCGCGTCGTGGCCGATGATCTCGTCAGCGCGGTAGCCGAAGATGCGCTCGGCGCCGGCGTTCCAGCTGACTATTACGCCGTCGAGTGAGGTGCCGACGATCGCGTCGTGCGACGACTGCACGATCGCGGCAAGCCACGCACTCGCGTCACCGCCCGTCGGCAGCATCAGGCAACCCGTCGCGCCCCACGCCGAGAGCGTATGCCGTCCTAGGCCTTCAAGTCGTACATAGTGGCCACCACCGCACGTTTCGACGCGTGGCCCTTCGTCCAGCCGTCGGCACGCGTCCAGATCCGGCCCGAGTACGCGACGCGGTCGATGCCGAGCCGGTCGGCGTTCGCGATGAACCACGCCACCGTCTGCCAACGCGCACCCCGTACGCGCACCGTGCGCGCACCGGCGGCACGCGGTGTGTTGATGCCCAGTTGGTAGCCCGCTTGTTCTGCGACGATTGACGCGCTCGCGACCTTCGTCGGGGCGGTGAAGTCGCACGAGATTGCCGCCGGCTTGACGCCCTCCAGCGCGTCGGCCAGCGCCTTCGCTTCCGGTTCGTGCTGGGCGTACGCGCTGCCGTCGGCCGAGATCTGCACGGCCTGGATTGCACTGGCCAGCGATCGCGTCCGCCAGTGCGGGACGTGCATCAGGGCGTCGAGGAACTCCTTGGTCGCCTCGCCGACGTCGGTCAGGGTGGCCGCGTGGCCGCCGCCCCAGCCCTGCGACGGACGCTGCTGGAGCACCCCGACGGAATCACGGTCGCCGTCGCCGGGCGGGAGGTTGGTCAGCTTGCTCTCCTGCAGCGCCGCGGCCAGGACGAGCACGGAGGCGCGCTCGGGCAGCGCCTTGCGATACTTCGTCACCGCCCCGACCATCGTCGAGGCGACCGCCGCCTGGTCGGTGTCGAGGTCGAAGCCGCCAATCGTGCATCCGTAGTCGGCGAACCGGGTCTGGGCCGTGTTCCAGAGCTTCGACAGCCCCCACACGCCGAGGCCGACGACGGCGGCGGCGGCGAGCACGGCCGCGAGGACCTTGGTCGTGCGTGACTTCATGCGTTTGCGTGCAATGCCTCGTTCAGCGTGACGGCGGTGCCGGCCCGCGGCCGGGCTTCGAGTGCGCCGGAGACGCTATTGCGCCAGAACTGCCAGCCGGATTCGCCGGACAGCGTCGCCGCCTTCACCACCTGGCCGTCCGGCAGCGTGATCTTCGAACCTGCAGTGATGTACGTGCCCGCCTCGACGATGCAGTCGTCGCCGAGCGAGATGCCGATGCCGGCGTTCGCGCCGATGAGGCAGCGCCGGCCGACCACGATCCGCTCCTTGCCGCCGCCGGACAGCGTCCCCATGATCGACGCGCCGCCGCCGATGTCCGAGCCGTCACCGACGACGACGCCGGCCGAGATACGCCCCTCCACCATCGAGGCGCCGAGCGTGCCGGCGTTGTAGTTGACGAACCCCTCGTGCATGACGGTGGTGCCCTCGGCGAGATGCGCGCCGAGCCGGACTCGATCGGCGTCGGCCACCCGGACGCCCGCAGGCACCACGTAGTCGGTCATTCTCGGGAATTTGTCGACGCCGTACACGTGGACGGGGCCCTTGCGGCGCAGCGCGAGACGGGTGCGTTCGAAGTCCTCAACGGCACACGGACCGACGCTCGTCCAGGCGACGTTGGGCAGTACGCCGAAGATGCCGTCGAGATTCACCCCGTGCGGCTGGACGAGCCGGTGCGAGAGCAGATGCAGGCGCAGGTACGCGTCGACGACTCCGGCCGGCGGCTCGTCCAGATCGATCTCGCACACCGACACGTCGAGTCGCACGCCGCGGTCGGCCGCGTTCTCTTGGGTACCGGTCAGCGACGCCAGTTCGTGCGGGGGCGCCGCGGCGCTCGGCAGCCGGCCCAGTGCGGGCTCGGGGAACCAGGTGTCGAGCACCCGCCCGGCCGCGTCGCCGAGGACCGCGGTTGTCGTCAGGCCGTAGCCCCACGCACTGTGCTCGCTCACGCAGCCAGCCTAGACAGCGGCTCATAAGGAGGTTGTCGCCGCGCGTCTCAGTAACCTTCGGTGAATGCTTGATATCTCCGCCGATGTGGCGACGCTCACCGGCGCACTTGTCGACGTCGAATCCGTCTCCGGCAACGAGCGGCAGCTCGCCGATCTCGTCGAGCAGGCCCTGCGCTCCGGCGCGGAGCTGAACGTCGCCCGGGACGGCAACGTAGTGGTCGCGCGTACCGAGCGCGGACACCCGCAGCGCGTCGTGCTGGCCGGCCATCTGGACACCGTCCCGATCGCCGGCAACGTCCCGTCCCGACTCGAAGGAGACCTGCTGTACGGCTGCGGGACGACGGACATGAAGTCCGGCGTCGCGGTGATGCTGCGCGTGGCGCACCTCGTCGGCAGCGGCGCGCTCGATCCGCGCGTCGACCTGACGTGGGTGTTCTACGACTGCGAGGAGGTCGAAGCGGTGCGCAACGGGCTGGGTCGGCTGGCACGTAGCAGCCCCGACGCGCTCGCCGCCGATCTCGCGATCTTGCTCGAGCCGTCCGGTGGCGTCGTCGAGGGCGGCTGCCAGGGAACCTTGCGAGTGGCCGTGCGCACAGCGGGGCGGCGTGCGCACAGCGCGCGGTCGTGGCTCGGCGTCAACGCGATCCACGCGGCCGCGCCCATCCTCGAGCGGCTCGCCGCGTATCAACCGCGCACCGCGAAGGTCGACGGGTTGCGCTACCGCGAGGGGCTCAACGCGGTCGGGATCGCGGGCGGGGTGGCCGGCAACGTGATCCCGGACGAGTGCACCGTGACGGTGAACTACCGCTTCGCCCCGGACCGCTCCGAGCAGGACGCGCTGGAGCACGTCCGGGAGGTGTTCGACGGCTACGACGTGACGGTGACCGACAGCGCACCCGGTGCGCGCGCCGGCCTCGATGCGCCGATCGCGGGCGAGTTCGTCAGCGCCGTCGGCGGGCAGCCGCAGCCGAAGCTCGGCTGGACCGACGTCGCACTCTTCGCCACGCTCGGCATTCCGGCGTTGAACTTCGGCCCCGGCGACCCGAACCTCGCCCACACGCCCGAGGAGCACGTGCCGGTGCAGCAGGTGCACGAGGCCGAGACCGCCCTGGTCGCGTTTCTGTCGTAACGTCCTTCGACATGACGGACGGACGGCTGGAGCATCATCGGGGGCCGGTACTGCTGCGCCGCAGCCAGGTCAAGGCAGGCACGACCGACCAACGCCTGCTCGACTCGCGCGGCTCCTCCGACTGGGTGCACACCGACCCGTGGCGGGTGCTGCGCATCCAGAGCGAGTTCGTCGAGGGATTCGGGCTGCTCGCCGAACTACCCGCGGCGGTGTCGGTGTTCGGCTCGGCGCGCACGCCCGCCGACCACCCCGAGTACGCCGCGGGACTGCGGCTCGGCGGCGCGCTGGCCCGCGCCGGGTTCGCGGTGATCACCGGCGGCGGACCGGGGACGATGGAGGCCGTCAACCGCGGCGCGTCCGAGGCCGGTGGTGTCTCGGTCGGGCTGGGCATCGAGCTGCCGTTCGAGCAGTCGCTCAACGACTGGGTCGACCTGGGGATCAACTTCCGGTACTTCTTCGCGCGCAAGACGATGTTCGTGAAGTACGCGCAGGCGTTCGTGATCATGCCCGGCGGCTTCGGCACGCTGGACGAGATGTTCGAGGCGCTCACGCTCGTGCAGACGCAGAAGGTCACGCGGTTCCCGGTGATCCTGTTCGGGTCGCAGTACTGGAGCGGGCTGCTCAACTGGATGCGGGAGACCGTCCTCGTCAACGGCAAGATCAAAGCCGCGGACCTCGATCTCCTGCACGTGACCGACGACGTCGACGACGCGGTTGCGGCGATCGTCGACGCCGAGTCGGCGCGCTCGCAGCAGCGGGCGGCCGAGCAGGTCGCCGCCGGCAACTCGGCGATCCACGACGGCCAGTGAACATCTGCGTCTACTGCTCGTCCTCCGAATCGATCGACGAGACCTATCTCGCGCTGGCCACCGAGGTCGGCAGCCGGCTCGCCGCGGACGGGCACGGGCTCGTGTCCGGTGGCGGCCGGGTGTCGATGATGGGCCGGGTGGCCAACGCCGCGCGCGCCGGTGGGGCGCACACGGTCGGCGTCATCCCCGCGCATCTCATGCCGCTCGAGGTCGCCGACACCGAGGCGGACGAGCTGATCGTCGTGGACACCATGCGCGAACGAAAGCGGATCATGGACGAGCGCTCGGACGCGTTTCTCGCACTGCCAGGTGGCATCGGCACCCTGGAGGAGCTGTTCGAGGTGTGGACCGCGTCCTCGCTCGACATGCACGCGAAGCCCGTTGCGGTGCTCGACCCGGCGGGCTTCTTCCAGCCGTTGTGGAACTACCTGGCCGACCTGTGCGCACGCGGCTTCGTGCGCTCGGCAGCGCTGGACCTGCTGCACCGCACGACGTCGATCGACGCTGCGTTCGCCGCCCTCGCCCCTCCCCGGCGATGATCAAGCACGAATGCAGGTCATAGGTCGAGTTTCTGCTTGATCATCGAGGGAGGGGTGTGGGGCAAGGCGTTTGTCGGTGCCGCGGGGGAGGGTTGCGGGGTGCAGCCACAGCGCATCGGCGCCGTGCAGGGCAGCGCGCTCTACGTCGGCGCGGTGCTCGGCACGGGCGTGATCGGGCTGCCCGCGCTCGCCGCGGAGCGGGCGGGGCCGGCGTCGCTGATCGCGTGGGCGGGCATGATCCTGCTCTCCGTCCCCCTCGCGGCGACCTTCGCGGCGCTCGGCGCGCGGCACCCCGACTCCGGCGGTGTCTCGACGTACGCGCGCCGCGCGTTCGGCGACTCGGCCGCGGTCGTCGTCGGGTGGTGCTTCTTCTTCGCGATCCCGGTCGGCGCGCCCGCTGCGGCACTGTTCGCGGGTGCCTACGTTGCGGACGCCGCCGGCGGAGGCCGCGCCACGGTGGTCGCCACTGCGGCGACGCTGATCCTGGGCGTCGGTCTGGCCAACTCGGCGGGCGTCCAGGTCAGTGCCCGGCTACAGCTGCTGCTCGGCGGGTTGCTGCTCGCCCTGCTGCTGGGGTCGGTCGCGGTGTCGCTGCCGCACGCGCGGGAAAGGAACCTGCACCCGTTCGCGCCGCACGGCTGGGCCGCGGTCGGCTCGGCGGGCGCGCTGCTCGTATGGTGCATCGCCGGCTGGGAGGCGATCACCCACCTCGCCGCGGAGTTCCGCCGCCCGGAGCGGGACATCGTGCGGGCGAGCGTGGTCGCGCTCGTCGTCGTCGGCGTCGCCTACCTCGGCGTCGCGTTCGCCTCCGTCGCGGTGCTCGGACGACGCGCGGACTCGAGTCACGCCCCACTCGCGCAGCTCATGGCCACGGCGTTGGGTGGATCGGCGCGGACCTTTGCCGCGGTCGTGGCCGTGCTGCTCACCGCCGGCGTGTTGAACGCCTACTTCGCGGGCGCGGCCAAGCTCGGCGCCGCCCTCGGCCGGGACGGCGCGCTGCCGGCGTGGCTGGCGCACGGCAGCGTCGCGGGCGAGATCCCGCGGCGCAGCCTCGGCGTGCTCACGGTGCTGGCCACCGCGTCGCTTGCGGTCGTCGAGTTGGCGAACGTCGACGTCACTCCGCTCGTCCGCCTCACCAGCGCTCAGCTGGCGACGGTGTACGCGATCGGCGTGGCCGCC
>DASQSE010000112.1:0-22756 GCA_035642535.1 Jatrophihabitans sp.
GTGCGGCAGACGTTGCGATCGGGTTGGTCGATCTGCCCGACGAGCAGCGCTGTGAGACTTTGACGTTCGGACTCGCGACGGGCACCTCGCTGCTCATCGCCGGGGCGGCGCGCTCCGGGCGGACGTCCGCCCTCGTATCGATCGCCGTCGGCGCGGTCGAGGACGTCGCTCCGCGTGAGCTGCACGTGCACGTCGTCGATGCGACGGGCGTGCTAGCGGCGGCGCTCCGCGCGCTGCCGCATTGCGCCACCGCTCTCGGTCCGGAGGATGTCGCGCTCGCCCCTCAGCTGCTGCGTCGGCTGGAGCAGGAGGCGACACGCCGTCTCGCCCAACCGGGCGAGCAACCACGGCTCCTGCTGCTCGTCGACGGATGGGACGCACTGTGCGGCGCGCTGCCCGAACTCGACGCGGTGGGCTGCGCCGACGCGCTGCTCCGGTTGATCCGCGTCGGCGCCGCCAGCGAGGTCAGCGTGGCGGTGACGGGTGATCGCGCGGTGTTGGCGCCACGATTTGCCGGCAGCTTCGCAGAGCGGCTGCTGCTGCGGCTGGCCGATCGCACCGATTACGGCATCGGCGGGATCGCAGCACGTGACGTCCCGGCCGACCTGCCACCGGGCCGCGGCGTGCGCGCGGCCGACGGCGCAGTCGTGCAACTTGCCCACGTCGGCGCCGAGCCGGGCCGGGACGAGATGCACCGCCGCGCGGCCGACCTTGCCGGCCGATGGACGGCTGCCGATGCCGACCTCGGCCCCGCAGCCATCCGCCTCCGACCCCTGCCCGCCCGAGTTCGGCTCGCCGAGCTGCCCATCACCGACGGCCTGCTCACCATCGGCCTGGCCGGCGATCGCCTCGACCCGGTCGCGTTCGACCCGTTCGCGGGTGCCGCCCGGCTTTTGGTCGCCGGCCCGCCGCGCTCGGGACGCAGCACGCTGCTCCGGCTGCTGGCCCGGCAGGCGCATGACGCAGGTATCGCGACACTCGTCGCAGCAACCGTGCGATCACCACTTAGCGGCGAGGCAGAGCGGCTCGCCATCCCGGTCATTGGACCGAGCGACGCCGAGCTCGCACCGGTGCCGGCGCGGCGCACGCTCCTGCTCGTCGACGACAGCGAAGTCTTCACCGACGTAGCCGCCGGCGAGCGACTGGCCGAGTGGGTGCGGGTGTCAGACGCGCCGCTCGCCGTGGTCGTCGCCGGGCGCGCGGACGATCTCGCCACGTCGTACCGAGGGCTCGCGGCCGAGGTCAGGCGCAGCCAGTGCGGAATCCTGCTCCGCCCCGGGCCGGTCGACGGCGAGCTGCTCGGCGTGCGGCTGCCACGCCGACCGGCCACCGGCCCGCCCGGACGCGGCGTCGCGGTGGGCGAACCGTGCTGGGGTCCACTTTTCGCGGATGGCGAACCGGTGCCGATCCAGGTGGCGACGCCGTGACGAAAAGGTCAGCCCATGTGCGGGTAGCGATGGTCGGTCGGGGGCATGAATGTCTCCTTCAGCGCGCGCGGCGAGACCCAGCGCAGCAGGTTCCAGATCGAGCCGGCCTTGTCGTTCGTGCCGGACGCGCGCGCGCCACCGAACGGTTGCTGGCCGACGACCGCGCCGGTCGGCTTGTCGTTGACATAGAAGTTGCCGGCCGCGAAGCGCAGCACCTGCTCGGCCTGCACGATTGCGGCACGGTCGCGCGCGAACACCGCGCCGGTCAACGCGTACGGCGAGGCCGACTCGACCTCGGCCAGCGTCTCGCCCCACGCGGCGTCGTCGTAGACGTGCACGGAGAGGATGGGGCCGAAGTACTCGTCCTTGAACATCGAGTGCGATGGGTCGCTGCCCTCGACAACCGTCGGCTGCACGAAGTAGCCCACCGAGTCGTCCGCCGTACCGCCGGCGAGCACGGTTGCGGTCGGTTCCGCGCGCAACCGGTCGAGCACGCCACTGAGCTTGTCGAACGCCCGCCGGTCGATCACTGCACCACCGAAGTTCGTGAAGTCGGTGACGTCGCCGTAAGTGAGCGATTCCGTGACCGCCACGAGCTCGTCCTTGAGCCCGCGCTCCCACAGCGAGCGCGGCAGGTACGCGCGCGAGGCCGCCGAGCACTTCTGCCCCTGGTACTCGAACGCGCCGCGCACCAGGCCGGTGACCAACTCCGCCGGATCGGCGCTGGGATGCGCGAGCACGAAGTCCTTGCCGCCGGTCTCGCCGACCAGCCGCGGGTACGAGGCATACGTCCCGATGCCGTCGGCCACCTGCCGCCACAGATGCTGGAAGGTGGCCGTCGAGCCGGTGAAATGAATGCCGGCCAGGCGCGGGTGCGGCACGGCAACCTTGCTGATCGGCGCGCCGACCCCGGTCACGAGGTTGATCACGCCGGGTGGCAGCCCGGCTGCCTCGAACAGTTGCATCGTGAAGTGCGCCGCAAACTGCTGGGTGTGCGACGGCTTCCACACCACGACGTTGCCGAGGATCGCGGGCGCGGACGGCAGGTTCCCCGCGATCGCGGTGAAGTTGAACGGCGTGATCGCCAGGACGAACCCCTCCAGTGGGCGGTAGTCCATCCGGTTCCACATCTGCGCCGCGCTCGCCGGCTGCTCCTCCAAGATCTGCCGCGCGAAGTGCACGTTGAAGCGCAGGAAGTCCGCAAGCTCGCACGCGGCGTCGATCTCGGCCTGCTGCACGGTCTTCGACTGCCCCAGCATGGTGGCCGCGTTGAGCCGGTCCCGCCAGGTCGTCGACAACAGGTCGGCGGCACGCAGGAACACGGCCGCCCGCTCGTCGAACGGCAGGTCTCGCCACGCCGGGGCGGCAGTCAGCGCGGCCTGCACCGCAGCGTCGACGTCGGCGTCGGTCGCCTGGGCGGTGTCACCGAGCACCAAACCGTGTCTGTGCGGCGCGATCACGTCGACGCGCGTGCCGCCGGCCATTCGGGCGGCACCGCCGATCGTCATCGTCAGCTCGTGCCGCTGGCCGGAGAGGTGCTCGATCTCCTTCGTGAGGCTCTGCGCCTCCGCGCTGCCTGGCGCGTACGTGCGCACCGGCTCGTTGTGCGGGGTCGGCGGGTGGGTCACAGCATCCATGGCGTCGACCCTATGTCCCGCACACCTCTGCCCGCCAAGGCGGAATCCTGCTGCGGTGACTCATCCCGCTCAGCGCCCATTGATCTCAAACGTGTTGCCGGTGGGGTCCTTGAACCAGGCCATCCGGACCGAACCCGCCTGATGGATGTCGCCCTGTCGGATCGCGCCGGGCAGGTTGTCGTATTGCTGGAAGGTGGCAACGCCGGCTTGCTTCAGGTCATGCACCGTCCGCGCCACGTCTTCCACGGTCCACGCGGCCGCCGTCGCCCGGTTCGAGCCCGCATGTTCCGACTCGTAGATGATCAGGCTGCTGGTGCCGCTCCGGTACTGGATCCAGCCGGCTTCCTCGCGCACCTTCACCAGTTGCAGCTTCCGCTCGTAGAAGTCGCCGGATTCGCGCAGATCGTGGACCGCTACCAACGTCGTGATGTCCGTGTTCCCCAGCATGGCGATACGTTACGACCGGGGTTCGCGCCCCGGGACCTCGGACGGCACGCATTGGCCGGGACCCAGCTCAGGGATCGCGCGGGGGGAGTTCGGCCAAGAACGTGGCGACCTCCTGGTTCGCGTACCACGACAGCTCGAAGCCCTCCGCGTCGTCGACTGCCTCTTGGGCGTCGTCGTCGCCGAGATCGGCGGCGATGATCGACTCGGCTGCGGTGGCAATCGTGGCTTCGGCCTCCGCATCATCGGCGTGCACGGACGCAATCGCGGCGAGCGTGACCGGTTCGCCGATCTGGACGACGCCGCGATCGAGGTCGTCGCGGACGGTCACCGTGGAGTCGGGCATGTCCGCGGCAATGACGACACGGCGGCGCACTGCATCGAAATCACTGTCGATCAACCGCAGCGAACCGCGGGCCGCCTCGACCATCGCGGCGTACTCGAGCGCCTCGACGTCGTCGTCCACATACCACTCCCGCAGCGCCGGGGTGATCGCAAATGCGGTCAGTGGCGCGGGGCCGACAGCGCCTGACTCGAGCAACTCGCGCAGCGTGGTCGTCGTCGCAGGGAGGTAGATCCTCACGACCCATCCGTTCTCGGCCGGGCCGGGCCGCGGCGCGTCGACGCCACCGCCTCGCTCTGCGCGGCGGTGACCAATTCGGCCAGCGACTCCTCGATCAACTCTGCGACCGACGCGAGGTCAGGCGCCGCATCGCGGTCGCCGTTGACCCCGTAGAACACGCCACCGTCGTAAGAGGTGAGCGCGATCGACATCGCCTGACCCTCGCCCAACGGCAGGATCGGGAACATCTCGGTCAGCCGCGCGCCGGACGCGTACAGCGGCAACTGCGGCCCTGGGACGTTGGTGATCACGACGCTGAACATACGGCGGGTGAGCTCGGCGGCCGTCCGTGCAGCCAGTGCGTGCAGCGTCGGCGGCGCGAAACCACCGAGCGCCGCGATGCGCGCCGCGCCGACGGCTTGTCCGGACGCTGCGTGCGATGCCATCGCATAACGCAACTGCGCGAGCCGTAGCACGGGATCGGCCTCCCCGACGGGCAGGTCGATCAGCAGTGGACGCACCCGCGCGGCCAGCACGGCATCCAGTCCCGACCCGTGGCGTTGCAGCGCCGGGTGTGGCGAGCCGCGCCGGATCGCGTCGGCCACGCCCGCCGCCTGGGGATCGGCCAGGTCGAGGACGCTCATCGGCACGAGCGCCCGCACGGTGGTCGTCGGGTCGAGTGGCTCGGCGCGGGCGAGCAGCCAGCCACGCAGCGCTGCGGCGACGACCGCGAGCACCACGTCGTTCACCGCGCCGCCGAACTTGTCGCGGACCCGGCGGTAGTCGTCGAGCCGGGTCCGGGCGATCGCGACCCGGCGCTGTTCGCTCAGCACCGTGCGCAGCGGCGACTGCGGTGCGCGACGCACGGCGGCACGAACCAGCGACGTTGCGCCGTTCGTGAATGACCCGAGCTTGCCGACCGTCGAGCGCAGATCGCGCGCCGACTCACGCACAGCGTCGCCCAGCACGGCCGGCCGGTGCACGGCGTCGGCCAGGGCATCGCGGAGCAGTTGGAGCGAACTGGGCTCCGGCGCCGGCATCCAGATGGCCTCGACTGTGCGCCGCGGCTCGGGCGCCGCATCGAGGATGACGTGCATCAGGTCGATCCCCTGCCGCTCGTCGACCATTGCTTCGTGCGTCTTCGTCACCACCGCAACTCGCCCGTCGGACAGTCCCTCGACGAGATACATCTCCCAGAGTGGCCGGGATCGGTCGAGCAACCGGGACTGGATGCGGGCGCAGAACTCGAGCAGTTGCTCGTCCGTGCCCGGCCGCGGCAGCGCGGAGCGGCGCACGTGGTAGGTGATGTCGAATTTCGGGTCGTCCAGCCACATCGGGTTCGCAAGATGACCGGGCACCGTACGCACTCGTTGTCGGTACCGAGGAGCAAGCGAGATGCGCTCGTCAAGAAGTCGGACCAGCCGGTCGTACTCGAAGCCGCCCGCACGTGGCGCGAAGATGGCCAGCCCGCCGACGTGCTGCGGGAGGGTCGCGGTCTCGCGGTGCAGGAACGCGACGTCGGCGGACGTCATGCGTTCTGTCATTGGACCTCCCGGCTCGTTGCGCGGCTGCACTGAGCTGCGCCTCCGGTAAGCCAGCAATTGTCACAGACGGACGGCACCACGAGCGGCAGCAGTCACCGATGCCTGCGGCGTCGCGGCACGCGCACGTCGACTCCGGCCAGTCCAGCCGCCAATTCCATGACCGCGCGACGCAGCGGACTGCCCGGGCTCGCCTCGCTGAGCAGCCTGCCGGACGCGAGGGCGGTATCCAGCGCGCGCGAATCATTGGGCAATAGGGCGGCGGGCGAGCATCCGGCGAAGCGCTCCAGCGCGCTGGTGAGCTCGAGGGTCGTGTCGCCGGGCACCGCGCCGTCGCGCACCCGGTTGAGGACGACCCACAACGGGGCGGCGACCTCGGTGTCGCGCAGGTCGGTCAGCCCGCGCACGAGGCGCTGCATCCCGATCGGATCGGCACTGCCGACCACCACGATCACGTCGGCGTCGTCCAGGACGGCCAGGGTCGCGCCGTTGCGCCGCGGCGCCAGCGTGTCGAACGAGAGCTCCTCGTCGGTCTCCAGGCAGAAACCACAGTCGACGACAGTGAACTCTGCCAGCCCGCGCGCTGCACCGAACACGGCCCCGAGGGCTGTCGGGCGCAGCTCGGGCCAACGCGACGCGAGCGGAATGCCGGTCAGCACTCGCAGCCGCGGCGCCAGTTGCCAGCACAGCGTGGCCAGCGACGCGGCGTCCAGCCGCCGCCCGGACGCGTGCCGGCACGCGGCTGCCAGGCCGGGCGACTCGTCGAGAAGCCCGAGCACCGCCGCGGTCGTCCCGCCGTAGACATCGGCATCGACGAGCAGGCTGGCGAGCCCGAGCCGGGCAAGCTCGTCGGCAAGCGTGACCGCCACGGTCGTGCGCCCCGGCGCGCCGGTCGGCCCCCAGACCGCGATGACCGAGCCGCGCCGGGTCGGTTCGTCCGGCGGCGCAGCCGCGCCCGAGCCGGGCGGGATCGGCATCGAGACCGCGGGGTCGGCGAACGCCCGCGCCGACAGGCCGGTCGACCCGCCTGCGTCGTCGCTATCGGAGCGCACCGCCTGCGCGAGCACCGCCGCGACCACACTCGACTCTGCGTCCGCCGGCACGAGATGCGCCACGCCGACCGAGCGCAGCCGATCCTCGGCCGCGGCGTCACCGCGCGGGACCACGCCGACCGGAGCCACCCCGGCGGCGCGCAGCCGATCGACCGCGTCCACGTCGAGCCGGCGCAGGGTCGACGCAATCAGTGCGGCACGTCCCTGACCGGACGCCGCGACGGCCATCAGGTCGATGACGTCCACACACCGTCGGACGATCTGGACCGGGTCGGCGCCGCGTTCGAATGCGGTGACCAGGCGCTCCTCCCAGCCGGCGCCGTCGGCGGCCGAGAGAACCGGCAGCTTCATCGCGGCAGGCGCGCGCAGGGCGACAGGTCGGCCAGACCGGGAGCCACGCCGGACCGCCTCTCCCGCGCGCGTCCGACGAGCACGCCCGCTCGCAACTGCGCATCCTCGAGCGCCAGCGCCTGCATGACACGGTCGGCGAGATCCGGCGCGACGCTGATCACGACGTCCTGCTCCCCGGTGCCGGTGCCGAAACTCGAGGCCTCGTCCGCGTGCACGTCCTGGACGGTGACGTCGGGCAGCAGCACGAGGGAGGGGCACGAGTTCGTCGACACCCAGAGCTCGATCCGCTGTCCCTTGCGTAGATCGGGTGCGGCCGCGGACGCGAGCGGGACGGTGACCGTGGTCTGCGCGATCGCGTTGCCGAGCGCGCCGGCCGGGATGAGCTCGCCCGCCGAGACCGCGCGGGACAGTTGCTTGCCCACCGCGTCCTGCAACTCCGGCACGTACACACCGGTGCCACGGTCGGGCAGCTGGACCCGGGCGAGCGTCACATCATCCGCTGTCAGCACGGTGCCGGCCGCGAGATCGTGGCGGGCGGCAACGCGCGGATAGGTCTGGCTCGCCGAGGACACGACCCTCGCACCGATGAGCACCGACGCGAGGACGAGGACGATCCCCAACACGAGGCGCAGGTCGAACCAACTGGGCGTGCTGAGGCGGCGCGGGCGGGGCGAAACAGGCTCGGCCGGCGCAGTCACGCAGGACATATTGCCCGACTCAGGCATTCAGCGGGAATCGGGACGAAACAGATGTGGACAAACGGATCCCGCCGCGGTGTACCTGCGACACTCGGGGTGTTCACCGACCAGGAAGGACGCTGCGGCCGCGATGCCCGATGAGCGCCGGTTCATGAAACTCACCGACGTTGCCGAGGTGCTCGACATCTCGACGTCGCAGGTCTACGCGCTGGTCCGCAGCGAGGAGCTGCGCGCGATCAAGATCGGCGGCCGGGGGCAGTGGCGCGTCGAGCGAACCGCCCTCGAGGATTACATCAACCGGATGTACAAGCAGACGAGCGACTTCATCGCGAAGCACCCGTTCGTCGACGAGACGTCAGACTGAACGACGGACGGCCGCGATCGCGGCGCAGGGCAGCAGCTCGACGTCGCGCACCTCGCGCAACCGCCGCGGCTCGGCGGGCGCGTGCGTCGCGACCTCGACGAAGTCGGCGCCCACCCGGTCGATAGTCGCGGCGACGGCCGTGCCGTCGGCGAGGTGCAGGTGGACGGCGGAGCGATCCCGGGCGATGCCGCGCAGCACCAGCCGTAGCCCGATGCGCGACTCGACGACGCCTGCCGTGCCCGGGACGGCCGAGTAGCGCCCCAGCCCGCGCACCGTCAGCAGGTGCGCGGTGGCGACTACGGACTCGCGCCCGGCGCCTTCGTCCAGCAGCCACCACTCCGGGCCGAGCCGGCTGAGCACCCCTGCCACCGCGAGCCCGCCGCTGACGCGTACCCGCAGCGGATCACCAACTGCCGCCCGGGCCCGGTCGTGCAGACCGAGACCGCCGATCTCGCCGCGTGCTCGGTCGTCGACCTCCGCCGCGCGCTCGGCCTGCTCCAGCGCCGCCGCCTGTGCCTCGAGGTCGTCGAACAGCGCGTCCCATCGCACCGTTGCGATCTTGCCGGGCCGGTCCGCATCAGCGAACAGCGGTCCGGTTATCCACAAGCCACCCGCACCGCCTTGACTGATCACTTGCTGCGCGCATATACATGCAAACAGAAGCAAATGGAGGTAAATAGATGTATCGGCGCATCTCGGTTGGCGTCCTCATCGCTGCCGACGCCGCCGCGCTGGCCCTCGACGTGCCCGACTTCGCCGCGCTCTGGCTGCACGTGCGCGCGCCCCGCGCCTGGCTCGACGCAGCCGGGACGGACGCAGCGCTCGCGGCTGTCGCGGCAGCGCTGCTCTGGTGCGCGGCGGCGTGGCTCGCGCTCGGCCTGCTCGCAATGCTGGCCGCCCGGTTGCCGGGAATTCCCGGTCGGCTCGCGGTCGTGGTCAGCCGGCGACTCTTACCGCGCGCAGTCGCAGCAGCGCTCGCTGGTACGGCCGGGCTCGGTGTGCTGCTCACGCCGGCGGTGGCGGGTGCCGCGTCGCCTCCGGCGGCCCCGCCATCGCCTTCGACTGCGACAGCGGATGCGACGTCGCTGCCCGCTCCGACGTGGCCGGTCACGCCGGTCGCGCCCGCCACCCCGACGCCGGACGACGGGGCGCGGCACGCACCGCCCGCGGCGGGACACGCATCACCAGTGGCGGGGCGCGCATCACCAGTGGCGGGGCGCGCATCGCCTACGGCGCACGATGGCCCGGCCGTGGCGTCGCATCGCCCGTCCGCGCCGCCGCTGCCGGTGCCGACCTGGCCGTCGGACCAGGTGCCAAGTGGCCCCGACCCGTCGTCCGCCCAGCCCGGCACCACGGCTCCGGCCCCGGGCGGCTCGCCCGCGTCGCGTTCGGCGCGCGATGCGCCGGGTCAGCCGGGCACCGGCCCGGTGAACAGCCCGCGGCCGACACAGCCAGACGCCGCCCGGGTGCGCGTGCGACCGGGCGACTCACTGTGGCTGATCGCAGCACGGCGGCTCGGCGCGCACGCCGGCCCCACCCACATCGCGGTCGAGTGGCCGCGCTGGTACGCCGCCAATCGCGAGGTGATCGGCCCCGATCCCGACCTCATCCGGCCCGGCCAGGTACTGGTCGAGCCCCGACGGGAGGCGCAGCGATGAGCATGGCGTTGCAGGCGCAGCCGGTCCGAGCAGTGGTCGTGCGGCCGGCGCCGCGCCGTGAGCCGCCCTTTGACGACGAGCTGCACGACGCTGCGCCGCGCCACACCCCGTTCGATCAGGTGCTGCCGTTCGAGCGGCCGAGGACGCGGCCGCCGGTGTGGCTGCCGCGCCCGCCGCGGCCACGCGGGTTGCCCGAACCGGGTCCCTGGGGGCGCCGGTTGCTGGTCGGCATGATCGAGACGGCTGCCGGGCGGCGCCCCCTGCACCAACTCGCGGCGCTGCTCAGCCCGTCGGTGAGTCGTGGGCTCGGCGCGGACTTCGAGCGCGCCGCGCAGGGCGGTGCCGCGCACTGGCTGCATCGCGCTGTCATTCGCTCGATGCGCGTTGCCGAGCCGACCGATGGCATCGCAGAGGTGTGCGCCACCGTCGAGGCCGGGCCACGGGTGCGCGCGATCGCGCTACGCCTCGAGGAGTACCAGGGCCGCTGGCGCTGCACCCGCCTGCAACTCGGCTGAGCGGATCCGCCGGACGGCAGCCGCGCGCACTCCCCCGAGCTCATTCTCTGACCCGCTATCGACTGACTGACCCGGCTACAGCGGCCCAGGCCATCGCGAAACGGGCCAGTGAGCCGTTCATGCTAGCGCTTGCGCTTGCTCTTGTTGCCGCGGCTTCCGCGGTTGGGGTTCTGCCGCGACTGCTGCCGGCGCGCAGTCGCCGACCTGCCGCCCGTCTTCGGCGCACCGTCGCCGCGCGTGGTCTGCACCGCGGGGGTGTCCGAGCCCAACTCCGGAGCGGTATAGGTCAGGGGCTGCTCGCCGCCGCTGCGGTCGAGCCCCTTCGCGTTGATCCGCGGCTTGTCTTCGTGCTCTTCGCGATCGTGCTGCGCGGCAGCGAGCAGCGCGAGATCCAGCTGCGGCGCGCCCTCCTCGTCGGCGCCCGCATCGGGCTCGGCCGCGGCCTTCTCCAGCGATGGTGCTGCGGACGCCTCAGCAATCTCATCCGAGCCCTCGTCGACCTGCACCTCGAGGTTGAACAGGAAGCCGACGGACTCCTCCTTGATCGCGTCCATCATCACCGCGAACATGTCGAAGCCTTCGCGCTGGTACTCGACCAGCGGGTCGCGCTGCGCCATCGCGCGCAGCCCGATGCCCTCTTGCAGGTAGTCCATCTCGTAGAGGTGCTCGCGCCACTTCCGGTCGAGCACGGACAGCAGCACCCGGCGCTCGAGCTCGCGCAGCACCTCGGCGCCCAGCTCCTCCTCGCGCTGGTCGTAGGCCGCCTGCGCGTCAGCCACCAGCTCCTCGACGAGGTACTCGCGGGTGAGGTCGGCCTTCTCGCCGCCGGCCTGCTCGACCGCCTCGTCGATCGTGAGCGAGATCGAGTACAGGGTCTTGAGCGCCGTCCAAAGCTGCTCGAGATCCCACTCCTCCGGATAGCCGGAGGCCGTCGCACCCTCGACGTAACTGGTGGTGACATCGGTGATCATCGGGCGAATCTGATCGGAGAGATCCTTGCCCTCGAGCACTTGGCGCCGCTCGTCATAGATGACGGTGCGCTGCTTGTTCATGACCTCGTCGTACTTGAGGACGTTCTTGCGGATCTCGAAGTTCTGCTGCTCCATCTGCGTCTGCGCCGACTGGATCGCCTTCGAGACCATCTTCGCCTCGATCGGGACGTCCTCGGGCAGGCGCAGCAGGTTCATCATCGCGGCGACCCGCTCACCGTTGAAGCGGATCATCAGCTCGTCCTGCAGCGAGAGGTAGAAGCGCGACTCGCCCGGGTCACCCTGCCGGCCGGAGCGGCCGCGCAGCTGGTTGTCGATGCGGCGTGACTCGTGCCGCTCGGTGCCGAGCACGTACAGCCCGCCCAGGTCGGTGACCTCGTCGTGCTCCTTCGCGGCGTCCGCCTTCGCCTTGTCGAGCGCGTCCTGCCACGCTGCTTCGTACTCCTCCGGCGTCTCGTCCGGGCTCAGGCCGCGCTCGCGCAGCGTGAGGTCGGCGGCGAACTCCGGGTTGCCGCCGAGCTGGATGTCGGTACCGCGACCCGCCATGTTCGTCGACACGGTCACCGCACCCTTGCGGCCTGCGTTGGCGATGATCGCGGCCTCCCGCGCGTGGTTCTTCGCGTTCAGGACCTCGTGCGGGATGCCCTTGCGCAGCAGCAGCGACGCCAGCCGCTCGGATTTCGCGACGCTGGTCGTGCCCACCAGCACCGGCTGCCCCGCCTCGTGCCGCTCGATGATGTCGTCGACGACCGAGGCGAACTTGGCGTCCTCTGACTTGTAGATCAGGTCGTTCTCGTCGGCGCGGATCATCGGCTCGTTCGTCGGGATCGGGACGACGCCGAGCTTGTACGTCTGGTGCAGTTCGTTGGCCTCGGTCTGCGCCGTACCCGTCATGCCGGCGAGCTTGTCGTAGAGCCGGAAGTAGTTCTGCAGCGTGATCGTGGCGAGGGTCTGGTTCTCCTGCTGGATGACCACGTTCTCCTTGGCCTCGATGGCCTGGTGCATGCCCTCGTTGTAGCGCCGGCCGTGTAGCACGCGGCCGGTGAACTCGTCGACGATCAGTACCTCGCCGTTGTTCACGATGTAGTCGCGATCGCGCTTGTACAGCTCCTTGGCCTTGAGCGCGTTGTTGAGGTAGCCGACGAGCGGCGTGTTCGCCGCCTCGTAGAGGTTCTCGATACCGAGTTGATCCTCGACGAACGCGACGCCCTCCTCGGTGACCGCGACCGTGCGCTTGCCCTCTTCGACCTCGTAATGCTCGTCGCGCTTGAGTCGCGGCGAGATGCGCGCGAACTCGAGATACCAGCGCTGGTTCTCCTCGGCGGGGCCGCTGATGATCAGCGGCGTGCGCGCCTCGTCGATGAGGATCGAGTCGACCTCGTCGACGATCGCGTAGTGGTGCCCGCGCTGCACGAGGTCGTCGAGCGACCAGGCCATGTTGTCGCGCAGGTAGTCGAAGCCGAACTCGTTGTTCGTGCCGTAGGTGATGTCGCAGCCGTATGCGGCGCGCCGCTTCTCCGGCGGCAGTTCGTTGACGATCTTGCCGATCGACAGGCCGAGGAAGCGGTGGATCCGGCCCATCCAGTCGGCGTCGCGGCTGGCCAGGTAGTCGTTCGTGGTGACGATGTGCACGCCGTCGCCGGTGAGCGCGTTCAGGTAGGCGGGCAGCGTCGAAACGAGCGTCTTGCCCTCACCGGTCTTCATCTCGGCGACGTTGCCGAGGTGCAGCGCGCAGCCGCCCATCAGCTGCACCTTGTAATGGAACTGGCCGAGGGTGCGGCGCGCGGCTTCGCGGACGACCGCGAATGCCTCGGGCAGCAGATCGTCGAGCGCCTCGTCGTCGGCGAGGCGTTCCTTGAACGTGTCTGTCAGCGCGCGCAGCTCGGCATCGGTGAGGTCGACGTAGTCGTCCTCGAGCGTCTCGATGTGCTCGGCGATCGCGGCGAACCGCCGGACCTGCTTCTGCTCGCCGGCGCGCAGCATTTTGGCTAGAACCACGGAGGCCATGGTACGGGCTGTCTTGATCCGCCGTCGGCCTCACGCGGCTGGACCTTGGCGAGAGCGCTCATTGCGCTTTGGTCGGCTCTGGCAGGGTGGGTTGGATGGGACGGTTCCGCGACGTCGAGCTCGACGACCTGGAGTTGACCGGCCCGCGCCTGCTGTTGCGCCCGTGGCGTCCCGACGATGCGCACGCCGTGTATGTAGCGCTGCGGGCCGACGGGCAGGCGCACCACTCGACGAGCCTGCCCTTCCCGTACACCAGCCAGGACGCCGCCGAGTTCGTCCGGCTCGCGGCGGGGGCACGAACGACGGCGACCTCGCTCGAATGCGCGCTTGTAGACCGGGGATCCGGTGCGTTGGTGGGATCGGCCGGGCTGCGGCTGCAGCACGACCCGGAGGTCGGCTATCTCGTCTACCGGCACGCCCGCGGTCACGGTTACGCCGCCGAGGCGACCCGTGCCATCTCAGACTGGGCCTTTGCGCGTGACGTGCCACGGGTCCGGCTGTGCTGCCGCGTCGGCAATCTCGCCTCCGTCCGGACCGCGATGAACGCTGGATACCGCTTCGAGGGCATCAGCCGGGCCGGGACGTTGCGCACGGCGGACGAGCGTGGCCCGGCTCGGGTCGCCGATCTGGCTCGGTTCGCGCGCCTCGCCGACGACCCGCCGGCCGCCATCCCGCCCGCCTTCGCGCCGCTGCCGGCCGCTGGGCTGTCCGACGGCGTGGTGCGGCTGCGGACGATGGGCGCGGAGGACGCGGCCGATCTCGCGGACACCGACGACGAGCTGACCTTGCGATGGGGTTTCACCGGCCGGCCGCACACCCCTAGCGAGGCGCGTGCGGAGGCCGAGCACGCGGGCCTGCAATGGATCGTCGGCACGGTGGCGCAGTTCGCGATAGTGGACGTGCCAACCGACCGGTTCGCCGGCTCGCTCCGGCTGCGCAGATCCGGCCCGCCGCAGGTCGGCGGGATCGGCTACGTCGTCCATCCCGCGTTTCGCGGCCGGGGGTTCACGAGCCGGGCACTGCGGCTACTCGCGTCGTGGGCTTTCGAAACGGCCGACTTCGCGCGCCTCGAGCTCGGCGCGAAGGTTGGCCACGAGGCCTCACTGCGCGCGGCCGCGGCAGCGGGTTTCGAACCGGACGGCGTCCGCAAATGCAGGCTGCGCAACCCCGACGGCACATTCTCGGACGAGCAGCGCTACGCGCTGATCAACCCCAAGTACGCGTAGCGCGACCCAGTTCACTGGCGCGCTGTAACGGCCCAGTGATCAAGAACCGGGCCAGTCAACGAGAGCTTGATCAGCTGGTGAGGCGGATCAAGCCGTAGTCGTAGGCGTGCCGGCGGTACACGACGCAGGGCTTGCCGGTGTCGGCGTCGCTGAACAGGTAGAAGTCGTGCCCGACGAGTTCCATCTCGTAGAGCGCCTGGTCGACGCTCATCGGCTTGGCCGGATGGTCCTTCACGCGCACGACGCGGCCCGGACCTCCCTCGGGCTCGAACCCGTCCTCCTCGACCTGCGGGGCGGCCGCTTCCGGATCCGAGAGTGCGGCCAGCGCATCAGGCGTCCGGCCCAGCGGGGTGGGGCTGCGCCGGCCGTAGTGCACACGGCGGCGATCTGCCGCCTGCCGGAAGCGGCGCTCCAGCTTGTCGGCGGCCATGTCCAACGCCTTGTAGAAGTCTTCGGCGCAGGCTTCGCTGCGCACGACCGGGCCCCTCGTACGGCAAGTGATTTCGATGTGCTGGCAGCTGCCGTTCTGCCGCGGGTTGCGCTCGTGCTGAAGTTCGACGTCGGTACGGATGATCTTATGGTCGTAACGCTCGAGCTTGGCGAGCTTTTCGGCGACGCGCAGTCTGTAATGCTCCGGAACGACGACGTTGCGGCCTCGGACGACGATTTCCATAGTCCCCGCGACAGTGTCCATGCACCCTCCACCATGCTCGGACGTCCGGCCAGATCACGGTGGCGTCGTTGCCCGTGTGTTGGGCCGAGACTCGCCTATCGGTCAGGTCATTCTCACGCTAGACCGTGTGGCTGTGCTCTGCCAATGGAAGTACAAAGTCGCCGTTGGGTGGCTGCGACGACCGCGCAGCCGCGGACCGGCCAGCCGGCCGACTCGAGCGCGCGGCAGGCCTCGCGCAGCGTGGCGCCGGTCGTGACGATGTCGTCGACGATGATCGCTGCGAAACGTGGCGGCGCCGGGTGGGCCACGAACGCACCCGCGAGATTCGCCGCCCGCTCCTGCCTGCTCAGCCCGGCCGAATCGCGTACCTGACGCGTCAACGCGAGCCCGCCGCGCACCATCCGGAGGCCGGAAACCGGGGCTGCGCGACGCCCCAGGCGCGCGACATGATCGCCGCCGCGGGACGCGGCGGCCGCCCGCGCCGACGGCACCGGCACCAGCACCGTCTCGGCTCCGGCGGGCGGGGCCCGCTCGGCGAGCGCCGCCTCGACCGCCCGCGCCAGCAGACCCGCCAGCGGGCCGGCGAGATCGCGCCGACCACGCTCCTTGTAGGCGAGTAGCGCAGTCCGGAGTGCGCCGTCGTACGGCGCCGCGGCCCAGGTGGCCCAGGTAGTAGCTGCCGCCACGACGCGCAGCGCCGGCATGTCGGGCACGCACCGTGGGCAGAGCGGCCCCACTCCCCCACCGCAGCCCACGCAGGCGCGCGGGAGAACCAGATCGACCAGTGCACCGAACAGTGACATGCCGCGAACGATGCCCGTCCGGCCCGACGGCAGGCCGCCGATCGGCGCAGGCTGTGGACCAGCGGGCGATTCCGGCTCGCGCCTGTGCACAGGCGCGCCCGAGGGACTATTCGAGGTATACGGGCGACGTGCCCGCTGTCTGCCCGGTGGATCCCGCGCTCGTCCAGGAGTTCCCGCTCTGCTTCCAGACGAACCCGCTCGCGGACACCCAGACGCTGGACGAGGTGGCCGCCGTGACGCTGTCCGGCCGGTCCGGCAGGCCGCCGGTCCCCGCACTCGTCCAGTCCGTACCGTCCACGCCCGTCTCGAAGGTGCGTGACTCGCGCGTAGCGGCCAGATACCCGATCGCGAAGAGCTTGAACGAGTCGAGCCAGGCCACGTCGGTGACGACGACGCCCGTCGGGCTGATCGCTTCGAGGCTGTCGACCCGGACGTGCCCACCGCCGCGCACGATGGAGCCGATGTAGAGCTGCTTGGCACCTTGCGCTCCGGCTACCACGATCGCGACGCGCGAACCCTCCGGGCTGAACCGGATCGCGACGACCTGCCCGCCCCCGGAGACGGCCTGCATCGGCACCGGCTCGGTCTGCACGCTGGAGCCGTCCATGACGACCCGGAACAATGCCGAGCCGACACCGATCCAGACCTCGTCGCGGCCGGGGACGAAAGCGGGCCGGGACAACGCGCCGTGCACGGTCGTCGAGTGCAGCCCCGCGCTGCGTGTCCCCACCCACAGCGACGCCGCGGACCCCGATCCGGTCACGCCGGCGACCAGGAGCGGGCGGCCCGGTGCGGCCTGGCTCACCGCGAACGAGCTCAGCGTCGTGTCGGCGGCGATGCCACCGCTCAATACCTTGCCGCCCTCGTCACGGATCTGCCCGTCGTTGAGGTAGAACACCTCGGACGTGGGCGCCTGCGGTCCGGCTGCCGACGCGAACTCGGCCGCGGTGAAAGTGTCGCTGGTGACGTGCGGGATGAGGATGGGCGTACCGCCGTCGGTGATCGTCATCTCGCCGCCGGCCAGCGCGTCGTCCAGAGTGTGGCTGACCTGCGCCGCCAGCCGATCGCGCACGCCTTGATCGAGCTCGGTGCTACCCGGAATCTCGATCAAGGTCGGGCTGCCGAGCTGGACGGTGATCTGCGTCGGATCCACGTGCGCCGGCATGGTGTCCACGCTCACCGCGTTGACGAGATCCGGGCGCGGCCCCACCACGATCTGCCTGAGCAGCCACTCGGCCAGCAGCTGGCGGTCGTCCCCCAAGGCGCTCCAGCGCAGATCGGGCACCAGCGCGCGCTCGGATCGGTCGTCGAAGTAGAGCACCTCCTGCCGGTAGGTCTCGCGGAACTGCGTGTCGGTGAGCAGCAGCCCGGCCGGCAGCTTGTCGATCCGGGATCCCTGGGTGAGGTGGACCAGGTGGAAGATGAACGCCTGCTTCTCGCCGCCGCTGCCGGCACCGAGCAGGGACGGCGTGTAGATGCCGTTCACGCTCAACGTCCCCAGCACCCGCCCGGACACCACCACGGTCTGCTTGCGGCTGTTGTAGGTGCTCACCGAGTAGTCGTTGCCGATGATCGTCGCGGTGTCGTCGGACCACCGGCTGCTTGCCGCGGGCGTCAGGTACTGGGTGGCCGTGGCGTGGGTGCCCGCGTTCGCGTCCAGGAAGTGGGTGACGATGTCCCGTTCGTGGCAGTCAAGACATGTGGCGCGCGTCGGAGTCGGGCTCGTCCCGGCCGTGTCGACCGCCTCGATCGTCTCCGGCGCCGAGGACCTGGGCACGCCGGTGCAACCGGCCAGCAGCGCAGCGGCAACGGCGACAATCGCCAGTGCGCGCTTCACTCGTCGTCCTCGTCGACGTCGGCCGGGACGAGCGGGAGCGGCGAGTGCAACAGCGTGTGTCCCGCCAGACGCGGCAGGGTGAGCCGGAACTGGGCGCCGCGGCCCGGCTCGCCCCACGCCTGCAGCCAACCGTCGTGCAGCCGCGCGTCCTCGAGCGCGATCGCCAGGCCCAGCCCGGTGCCGCCGGTGAGCCGGCTGCGCGACGGGTCGCCGCGCCAGAAGCGGTTGAACACCAATGCGGCTTGTCCCGGTCGCAGCCCGACGCCGTGATCTCGCACGGTCACGGCTACCGCCTCGGCGTCGGCGGCCACCGTGATCACCACCGGCTTGCCCTCGCCGTGATCGACCGCGTTGCCGACGAGGTTGCGCAGGATGCGTTCGACCCGACGGGCGTCCATGTCCACCGTCAGCGGTGCCTTCGGCACGTGGACGACGATCTTGCTGCCGTGCCGCTCGGCGAGCAGTCGGTTCGCCTCGACGCCGGCCGCGACGACGCCGCGGATGTCCGCCGATTCGGAGTCGAGGTGCGCGACCCCGGCGTCGTAGCGGGAGATCTCCAGCAGGTCCGCGAGCAGCCCCTCGAACCGGTCGAGTTCGGTGTGCAGCAACTCGGCAGCCCGCGATAGTTCGGGCGGGAAGCCGCTGCGGCTGCCATGCAGAAACTCGGCGGCCATCCGAATCGTCGTCAGCGGGGTGCGCAGCTCATGCGACACGTCGCTCGTGAAGCGACGCTGCAGGCGCGACAGCTCTTCGAGCCGGCGGATCTGCCGCTGCAGACTGTCGGCCATGTCGTTGAACGACTGGCCGAGGCGCGCGATGTCGTCGCTGCCGCGGGCCGGGATGCGCTTCGAGAGATCGCCGGCCGCGAGCCGACCGGCCGTCTCCGCGGCGACTCGTACCGGCAGCACAACCTGCCGGGTGACGATCAGCGCGATGACCAGGACGAGCATCACGAGCGCGATTCCGGCGAGCAGCACCGTCCGCTGCACGAGGTCGATGGTGTGCTGCTCGGCCGTGAGCGGATACATGTAGTACAGCTCGAAGGAGCCGCTGCGCGCCGTTACCGGCTCGCCGATGATCAGGCCGCGGACGAGCGTCGTCGAGGAGCCGGACTGCGGCACGGGGGCGTACTGGGCCGCGACCACGCCCTGCCGCACGACGTCACGCAGTTCGGCCGGGATCAGGATGGCGCGCTCGTCACCGTTCGGGATACCCGACGGCAGCCCGAGCACCGGGGTGTACGGGCCGGCAACCGAACCGCCGGTCACCGGGTTGGCGGCGATCTGCTGCAGCGCCTGGTCCAGGCTGTTGGAGACCGCGGGGTCGGCGTCCTGCAGCGCCTCGCGGGCTACCGGGAAGCCGGCCTCGACCTGCGCGATCGCCGCATCCCGCTTGGCGTGGAGTACACCGCTCGCCACCTTGTCGACGAGGAAGACGCCGATCACGACGACCACCACGCCGGTGACGGCCACCGTGGTCGCGCCGACGCGCAGTTGGAGCGAACCCCGCCACGTATCACCCGCGCGCTCGAGCAACCGACCGACGCGAGTTCTCACCGACCGAACGATCGCGAGGCTGCGCCGGCGTGCGGCGGGGCCGACCCGCTCTTCGACCGGCGCGCTGATCACGGTGGTCCGGCTTTGTACCCGACGCCTCGCACCGTCAGCACCACCTCAGGCTTCTCCGGGTCGCGCTCGACCTTCGCGCGCAACCGCTGGACGTGCACGTTAACGAGCCGGGTGTCGGCGGCGTGCCGATAACCCCACACCTGCTCGAGCAGCACCTCGCGGGTGAACACCTGCCGCGGTTTGCGGGCCAGCGCGACGAGCAGGTCGAACTCGAGCGGGGTGAGCGCGATCTGTTTGCCCTCGCGCCGTACCTGATGGGCCTGCACGTCGATCTCGACCGGCGAGTCGGGCGGGCCGATCGTCAGCGTCTCGCTGGCGATGTCCTCGTGGTGACGCAGCCGGGCTCGCATGCGTGCGACGAGTTCCTTCGGCTTGAACGGCTTGACCACGTAGTCGTCCGCGCCGGATTCGAGACCGAGCACCACGTCCACCGTGTCGGACTTCGCGGTGAGCATGATGATCGGCGTCCCGCTCTCGGCGCGGATCGCCCGGCAGACGTCCAGACCGGACATGCCGGGCAGCATGAGATCGAGCAACACGATGTCGGGCTTCGTCTCGCGGAACGCCTGCAAAGCACGCGATCCGTCCGCTACGAAGACGGGGTCGAATTGGTCGGTGCGGAGCACGATGCCGAGCATCTCGGCGAGCGCGGAGTCGTCGTCGACTACGAGAACGCGGGGTTTCACGGGCCCCATCGTGTCACTACCCCGCTTAGCAGGTGTGCATCCGTCGGGTGCCGTCGCGACCGGACGGGCAAGATGGGCGAGTCAGCGCGGAGGGGAGGTGCCATGATCGGCCTGCGGCCGGCGCCGCTGCGCCCGCTCGGGGTGGGCGAGATCCTCGACGGCGCGGTGCGGCTGGTCTGGCGCAACGCGCGTGCCGCGCTGTCGATCTCGGTGCCGTTCGCGGTGGTGCGAGCCGGCATCGGGGCGTGGGTGACCTACGCGGCGATCGACTCGGACAGCGCGCTGACCATCGGCACCGCAGGCACGCTGTTGCTCTCGCTGATGTTCGGCACGCTCGTCGCCGGGCTGCTCGCGCCGATGCTCAGCAGCGATCTGCTCGGCACGCAGATCTCCGCGCGCGAGTCACTGCAGCGGGTGCGCCGGCAGGTCTGGCCGCTGATCGGGCTCAGCCTGCTCGTGACGCTCGCCGAAGGCGCGGGCCTGACCGCGTGTGTCGTGGGCGGAGTGTGGATGTGGGGCGTGTGGGCGGTGGCGGCGCCGGCGCTGGTGCTCGAGCGGACCGGCGCCAGCCAGGCGCTGAGTCGTTCGATGGCACTCGTGCGCGGCACGTTCTGGCGGGTCTGGGGCATCCGTGCGCTCGGGTGGCTGCTGACGAGCGTGCTCAGCGCGCTGTTCTCCTTGCCGTTCCAGGCACTTGCGTCCTACATCTCGAACAGCGACCCACTCGACCAGTCGCCGTCGATCACGCACCCCGGTGCGTACGTCGTGATCCTCGCGATCGGCGGCATCCTGTCCGCGGCGATCCTGCAACCGGTTGCCGCCGCGATCGACCTGCTCATCTACACCGACTTGCGCATGCGCAAGGAAGGCATGGACATCGTCCTCACCATCCCGCCGGAATCCGGACCCGTCACGCCCGGACGCGCGGCCGCGCCGGCATGGTGAGCCCCGCATTGGTCGGCGGCGCTGCGGCTGACGGCGGCGCGGTGGACGGCGGCGCTGCCCGGCGGGCGGCCCGCGACGAGCTGGCCCACCACGAATACCACCGCGACGAACCGGGGCTGACGAGCCGCATCGTGCACTGGATCGGGCGCCGGCTCGCGGATCTGTTCACCGGCGGCGGCGGATCGCATGCGCTGCTGATCGTCCTGGTGGCATTGCTCGCGGCCGCGATCGTCTTCGTGGTGCGCGCGGGCGCGCCCGGTCGCGCAGCCGCGCGCGGGCCGAGCGGCGAGCCGGATCCGCTCGCGGTCGTGCCGGCCCGCGACCATCGGCGCATCGCTGCCGAATTCGCGAGGCAGGGTCGACGCGCCGAGGCGCTGCGCGAATGGCTGCGTGCCGCGGTGGCGACGATCGAGGAGCGCGGCGTCCTGCCGCCGCGGCCGGGACGCACCGGCGCCGCGACAGCGCGAGAGGCCGGCCCACTGCTCCCGGCCGCCGCCGCGCAGTTGGGTGCGGCGACCGCCGCGTTCGACGAGGTGTGGTTCGGCGGCCGGGAGGCGAGCGACGCCGACGTCGCGCTGGCGCGGGCGGCAGCGGACGCCGTGCAGTCCGCGCGCATCGTCACGGACGTCGCCGATTCGGGCTTGGCGGTGCCGCAGTGAGCGCCGACGTCGCGGCCGCGCCGCTCGCCGCGCCGTGGTTCAAGCGCGCGCGATTGTGGATCGGGCTGGCGGTCGTGGTCGTCATCGGCGCGGCGCTGGTGGGCTCGCTGTCCGAACAGCCGGGCCGGCCGCTCGACCCGAACTCGACGCATCAGGACGGCAGCAAGGCGCTGGTCCGGGTGCTCGAGCGCTTCGGCACCACCGTCCACGCGACGAGCAGCATCAGTACGGCACTGCGCACCGGAGCGCACAGCGCCGTCGTCGTGATCGCGCCCGACGAGTATTCGGACACGCAGTTGCGCGAGCTCGCCACGCGCGTCGCGCGGCTGGTGCTCGTCAGCCCCGACAGCCGGGCCGGGCACGCGATAGCGACCGGCCTCGAGCCCGACGCGAAGGGCGTCCTGTACGACTGGCCGGTCTGCTCGGACCCGGGCGCGTCGGCCGCCGGCCGGGTTGCGCTGCCAGCCGACACGCAGGCGTACCTGCCCGGCGAGACGGGCGCGACGAGTTGCTACGGCGGGGCGTTGCTCACCACCCCGCGACTCGCGGTGCTCGGCTCCGCCGGCCTGTTGCAGAACCAGCACCTGGACGACCGCGGCGTGGCCGCGCTCGACGTCAACGCGATCACCGACAGCCGGCGCATCACGTCAGCCGTGTGGCTGACGCCCGGCGCGGACGCCGCCGGCCCGGGCGCGGCCTCGATCTGGGACCTGTTCCCGTCCGGCGCCTACCGGGTGTTCTGGACGCTGCTCGCGGTGGCGGCGCTGCTCACGCTGTGGCGGGCGCGCCGGCTCGGCGGTGTGGTGAGCGAGCCGCTGCCGGTCGTCGTGCGCTCCGCCGAGGTGGTCGAGGGACACGGCCGGTTGTACGCACGCGCCGGCGCCCGCGACCGGGCCGCCGCCGCACTGCGCGCAGGGGCGGTCAACCGGCTCGGCCGGCGACTCGGCCTGCCGTCCGGTGCGAGCGCGGAACAGGTCGGAGTCGCGCTCGCTCCGGTAGTGGGCCGCACGCCGGCCGAGGTCGTCGGGCTGCTGAACGGGCCGCCGCCCGCCGA
>DASQSE010000113.1:0-28808 GCA_035642535.1 Jatrophihabitans sp.
GCGCCCAAGGCAAGACCCACCGCGACATCCGACGCTCCGTCAAACGTGCACTGGCCCGACGCCTCTACCGGCGGATCCAGGCAGCAACCCGGCCAAACCCAGCAGCGAAAGGATCTTGACAAACATAGGAGCGTCCAACGGACTTCTGCGCCAGTACTTCCCCGACGGACCAGCATGGCCGGCTACAGCCAAACCGACCTCGACGCCATCGCCGACCAACTCAACGGCCGACCTCGACAAACCCTCGGCTGGATGACACCGTCACAGAAACTGGAGCAAGCGTTGCACTGGCTGCTTGAGACCGCCGGCGATACAGGGCGGTTGATCAAGGGCAGATCGCCGGCGTGGTCGAATGCTATGCCGAGCCTTCACCGTGTCGCATCCACCGTGTGTGCGGCATGATCTCACTGCACAACAGTCGATCTAACCGGGGGACCCATGAAACTACGAAATCATCGACCCAGCGCAGCCATGATCGTGGCCGTCTTCGCGCTTGTCGTTGCGATGTGCGGCACGGCCACGGCCGCCATCGTCGCGCACAGCGGCGACGCCTTGGTGCTGAAACGGACGCTGTCCGGCAACAGGTTGCGGCTGAATACGGTGACCGGCGCCGAGATCGCCGAGAGCAAGCTGGGCACCGTGCCGAAGGCCAACCTGGCCAACCACGTGCCGGCGCTGGTCTGGCACAACCTGACGCTCGCCAACGGCTGGAGCGTCGTTATCGGCGACCGCACTCCGGCCTACGCCGTCGACGCCCAGGGCATCGTGCACCTACGAGGCGCGATGTGCTGTGGCACGACAAACCAAGCGTTCTCGCTTCCCACGAGCGCCCGACCGGGCAAAACCGCGTACCTGTTGGCGTTCTCGCAGGGCGCGTATGCGGCGGAGCTCGTGGTCTTGCCTACCGGGGAGGCGCACGTCTTCCCCGGCGGCGGCGCGCCCCCAACCAGCACAACCAGTCTCACGTCATTGGAAGGCGTGACATTCGCCGCCTCCTGAACGCCGAGCAACCGCTCGTGTCATCGGCGGACCGCACGTGACGGCGGCGATAGCGGTCGATTGGCCGTGAGCGGGAATGCCTGCGCGTCGGGCGGTCAGATTGGCGCTGGACCAAGTCCGACCCGTGCACAGTCGTCGGCAGCAGGAACGAAACCAAATCCGGTCCGGCCGCTCGTGAGACGGGACGACTCGGCGCGCGGGCCGTCCGGCTGGGCGGTAGAACTTTCCCCGTGAAGACTCGCTGGCTTCGCCCGTCCCGTGTCGTCGCGCCGTCCACATTCCTCGCCGTGCTGGCCGTTGCCGTCGCCTGCTCATCCCCCGGATCACAGTCCGGATCTGAGTCGCTGCGCAACGGCGACCAGGTGGAGTCGAGCCGGGCCTCCGCCGCCACGTTCGAGGGCAAGATCGGCCAACCCGCGACCCTCGGGGACGTAACCCTGACCGTCAAGGGCGTCGAAGCTGGTGGAGACGCCTCTGGCCCATGGATGGTCACCAGCCTGCGGTGGGAGAACCACAGCGGGCAGGACACCTCCGCTCCAAGCCTGTGGCTGTACTGCGCAGACACGAAGCCCGAAGACCACGGCGAGTACCAGGCGGGGTCCACGCTCAGCGATTCCGAACCGCTCCCTGCCCGCTCCTACAAGGAAGGGACGTTGAACTTGCTGCTACCGGGCGACAGTCGGACTGGTACGCCGGTGCCGAAATGCGCGTCGCCGGCGACGTTGCGGGCCGAGGCCACGGCCTACAAGGGCGATACCGCACCGTCAGTGACGATCCCGGTGCCGGACGAGGTGATTGCGAAGCTAAACGCCAGGCGCGTCACCAAATAGCTGGAAGGCGACCGCACGTGACGGCGGCGAGACCGTGCGCTTCGCTCGGCGGCCAGGGCCTGTGGGGGCGTGTGGCGCGGCACGGACGCGACGTCGTTCGTGATCGTTACGGTGTCGCCGTACCGTGTCGGACGAGGTCAGATGCAACGGCCAGGCCAGGTGGTAGGCCCCGGGGCCCGCGTCCGGTTGCACTACGAGGCTCGTGGTCCGGCCGCGCAACTGCGTGTTCGCGGTGCGCGCTCGGAGCGTCTTGGACGGCGAACTAGCAGCGGGCCGCGGGCTAGCATGGCGGCGATAACCGCATCATCGAGCGCCGCTCCCGGACCCGACCGGTCGCCCGCAACCGGTCGGGGGGCGATCACCAATGACTTCTCACGATGGCGCTGCCGGTCGCGGCGACGGCCGAGGCTCGGCCAGCTCGCTGATGGGCCGGATCTGCCAGGCATGCGTGCACAGCATCCCGGTCACCGGGGCGGCAGTGTCGGTGATGACCGCCGGCGGGCACCGTGGGCTCGTCTACGCCACCGATGACACGGCTCGCCGCTGGAGGACGTGCAGTTCACCGTCGGCGACGGCCCAGGATGTGCCGCGTTCGAGTCCGGCCGCGCCGTGCTCGTCCCCGACCTCGCCGCCAGCGCCGCGGTGCCCGAGCAGCAAGGCTGGCCCGGGTTTCGAGACCTCTCGCGCGAACTCGAGGTGCGGGCGGTGTTCTCCTTCCCGCTACACCTAGGTCGCGCCGTGCTGGGGGCGTTGACCACCTACCGCCTCGCGCAGGGCACACCGGATGGCCCATCTCTGGCCCGGGCCCTGCGCCTGTCCGATGCCGCAGCGGCCGCGGCGCTGGACCTCATCGTCGGGGCCGACACCGAGCAAGCGAACCCCGCCCACACCGATTCGCCAAGCGATGAGGCCCAGCTCTACCGGGCCGAGATCTACCAGGCCGCCGGCATGGTCACGGTGCAGTTCGGGGTCGGCATCGACGTCGCGACGCTGCGGGTGCGAGCCCACGCCTTCGCCACCGGAGAACCGATCAGCGACATCGCACGCCAGATCGTGCACCACCAGCTGCATCTGGAAGCCGACGACGCCGCCACCACCGAGTAAGCAGCACCCGGCGAGCGCAACAGCGGAACCGACAAGCCGAGCGTCACGCAGAGAGAGCCGTATCCAGACCTGTACATCGGCACGGGCCTGGCGAGGCGACTCCAGGCACTCGTGATCCGGGAGGATGACACGGACATCGCCGGCATGATAGTTACATTGATCTTGGCTGAGCGGCGCGCGAGAACGATCAATCCGGACCAGTAACGCGCCACGCCTCGACGGCGAGATAACCCGCGCCGATCGAGACGGTTTACTGCGGCACCCTGCGCTTGCCGATCCGTCACGCTGCGTGACGCTGGCGGTCGAAGCTGTGCGCCGAGGCAGGTGACAGCAGGCTTGGAGCAGATAGTAGATGACTGACGACTGTGGTGCCGGTGGTTTTCTTGATCTTGCCGGTCACCGTGCTGTTCGCGTTGTTCCCGGGTCTCGTCACCCTGACGTCGCTGGCCCGGTAGTGGGAAGGGAGGCCCGATGAATCTGTTCGCACGGCTCCGTCACCGGGTGTGCGGCGACCGTGGCGACGTACCCGGCTGGGTGATGGTGACCGTCATGACCGCGATCTTGGTGGTCGCGATCCTTGGCGTCTTCGAGCCGCAGATCAAGGACGCTGTCACCGGCGCGATCGATTCGGTCAGCGGCAGCAAGTAACGATGCGCAGCCGGCTGCGCGGCAACGACGCCGGCGCGGCGGTGGTCGACTTCGCCATGATGTCGATCCTGCTCGTCATGTTGCTGCTCGCGGTGCTGCAGACCGCGGTCTACTTCTACGCGCGCAACGTGGCCGCCGCATCGGCTGCCGACGCCGCGCGCTACGCGGCCGCGGCCGGAGTCGACCCGCGCGCCGGTGGCCCGCACGCGGAGCAGTTGATCCGGGCCGGACTCGGCGACGCGGACGCGGCCGCGATCCACTGCGTCGGGACACCCGGACGGGACCCGGCTTCCGGGCTGCCGATCACGACCGTCCACTGCACCGGCCATCTCGGGCTGTTGTTCCTGCCGATCCACCTTCCGCTGACCGTCGACGTCACCTCGTCGGTGCTGAAGGAGCGCCGGCCGTGAGGCGGGACGACGACGGGACTGCGATCGTCGAGTTCGTGTTCCTCGCCGTGCTCGTGATGGTGCCGCTCGTCTACCTGATCGCCGCGGTCGCGACCGTGCAGCGCAACACGCTCGCGGTCACCCAGGCCGCGCGTGACGCCGGCCGCGCCTTCGCGACGAGTGACTCGGCGCCGCAGGCGCAGCGCAGGGTGGCGGCGGCGGTCCGGCTCGCGCTGGCCGACCAGGGGCTGCCGGATGACGCCGACGTTCGGTTCGTCGCATCCGGCGCATCGTGCGACGCAGCGCCGATCACGCCGCGGTTGGCTCCGGGCGCGGAATTCGCCGTCTGCGTGACCCGGCGTGTCTCGCTGCCCGCGGTGCCGTCGGTGCTGACGGGTCGCGGCATTCGCACCGTCGGCGTCTATCTCGTCCACGTAGACGACTTTCGCCAGGTCGCGGCCCGATGAGCCCGATCGCAAACCAAGACCGCGGCTCGACGATCCCGCTGATCCTCGGCTTCTTCCTGATCGCGCTGTTGGTCGTGGCAGGTTCGATCGCGTTCGGCGACGCGTTCGTCCAGCAGCGCAACCTGCAGGACATCTGCGACGGCGCCGCCGCCGCGGCCGCGGCGAGTGCCGTCGATCTGGAGCGCGGCACCGCCCCGGCGACCGGCCGCTCGCTGCGCTTCACCGACGTCGAGTCCGTGGTGTCGGCATACCTGGCTCGCGACTCGGCGCGACGCAGCGTGCAGGTCCGCGCGCGGCTGTCCGCGGATCGCGAGCGGATCACGCTCACCTGCGAGCAGACCACCACGGTCGCATTCGGCGCGCTGTTCGGACGCGGCCACGTCCAGCACACCGCGCAGTCATCCGCGCGGGCGGCGGTAGTGGGCTAGCGCATCCTGCTGAGACACTGCACGACGTGGCAGAGCGGGTGACCGAGGTTGCGCCGGGCGTGTTCGCCTGCCGCGGCACCGAGGTCAACTGGTACCTGATGCGGGACGGCGCCGACCTGACGCTGATCGACACCGGCTACCCGGGCGACGTGGACCGGGTGACCGCCTCGATTCGCGCGATCGACGCCCGCCCGGAGGACGTGCGGGCCGTGCTGCTCACGCACGCGCACGTCGACCACATGGGCGCGGCGAATCACCTGCACGACCGTTACGGCGTGCCGGTATACACCGACGCGACCGAGGCCGGGCACGCGCGTCGCGAGTTTCTCGAGCAGGCGAATGCGCTCGACGTAGCCAAGAACGTCTGGCGACCCGGACTGTGGCCCTGGCTCGCGCGGGTGCTACGCGTCGGCGTGACGGACAAGGTCAGCATCCCGAGCGCCGAGCGGTTCCCGAACGACGGCCCGCTCGACCTGCCCGGCGCACCGGTACCGGTGCCGACCCGCGGCCACACGTCCGGGCACACCGCGTACCTGCTGGCGGCAGTCGGCGCGATCGTCACCGGCGACGAGCTCGTCACCGGTCACGCCGTGCTGCGTCGCACCGGGCCGCAGCTGCTGCCCGCCTTCTTCAACCACGGCGACCCGCGCGCGGCGCTCGCCGAGCTCGCGAAGCAGGACGCCGAGCTGATCCTGCCCGGGCACGGCGAGCCGCTGCGCCGCCCGATCGCCGAAGCGGTCGGCGAAGCTCGGGAGCGCGCCGGCATTGCCCGACGAAGCTAAAGGTCGCTAAAGGTCCAGGTCGACGACGACCGGCGCGTGGTCGGAGGGCAGCTTGCCCTTGCGCGCGTTGCGGTCGACGTATGCGTCGGTCACCGCATCGGCGACCGCGGGAGTCGCATAGACCAGGTCGATGCGCATGCCCTCGTTCTTGTGGAACATGCCGGCGCGGTAATCCCAATAGGTGAACGGGGTGTCGTATTTCAGCGCGCGCGGGACGACGTCATGCAGGCCGAGTTCGCGCAGCGACGCGAGGGCAGCGCGCTCCGGCGGCGTCACGTGCGTAAGCTCCGCGAACGCGGCCGGATCCCAGACGTCGGCGTCGGTCGGCGCGATGTTGAAGTCGCCCAGCACGGCCAGGCGCGAATGCGCAGGCAACTCCTCGGCGAGCGTCGCGTGCAGGGCAGCCAACCACTGCAGCTTGTAGTCGTAGTGCGGGTGGCCCGACTCGCGGCCGTTCGGCACGTAAACGGACCAGATCCGCAGCCCACCACAGGTGACGCCGAGCGAGCGCGGCTCGGTGGCTTCCAGCATCGCGTTCTCGGGCAGGTAGCCCGGCTCGTCGAGCAGGCCCGGCCGCTCGTCCGAGACGCCGATGCGCGACAGCACGGCGACCCCGTTCCAGCGACCGGTCGAGTGCAGCGCCACCTCGTAGCCCAGCTCGGCGACGGGCTCGGCCGGGAACTCCGCGGTCTTGAGCTCTTGCAGGCAGAGGACATCCGGCTCGACGACGCCGAGCCATTCGATCAGCCGCGGCAGCCGGGCCAACACCGAGTTGACGTTCCACGTAGCGATCCGCACATGTTCCAGCCTGGCAGAGCCCACCACTAAGGTCGGCGGGCATGGACGTCGAGACGCCGCAGCTCGGTCCGATCACGATAGGGATGGGCGCCGGCGACGGCTTCTCCGCCTCGGACCTGACGAACCCCCGGCTTGCGACGCTTGCCGGCGAGGTGCCCTATCTCGCTCTCGACGGCAGCACCCGGAGCGCCGATCCGGTGCTCGAGCTGCGCATCCACGGCGTGGGCGGCGCGCCCGCCGCCGACAACCTCGAGACGCCCGCGACGATCCAGGTCGCCGGTGATGAAACCGCCGGCTTCTACCGCGCCTGGTATCCCGGCGGCAGCGCGGCAGGGCAGCCGCGCCGCGAGGCCTACGGCTGGGGCGGGCTGAATACACGCGCCACGGCGCGGGCGTTCTACCTGCTGCTCATCGCGTTCATGCTGATCAACATGGCCCACTGGGCGCTCCCCGGCCGGCCCGGCAAGCAGGAACCGCTGACGAACAAGATCAGCCGTGCCGTCCTGCGACTGATCGGGCTCGCCGTGACCGTCGCGTTCTTCGCCACGACCGTCACGCTGCTCGCAGACCTCGTCGCGTGGCAGGCGGCGCCGCGGGGCGGGCTGCCGAGTTGGCTGGGCTGGTACGCGCGCCGCGACACCGGACCGCGACTGGCAGTTGCGCTGCTGCTCGTGCTCGTCGTCCTCGGCGGGCTGATCTGGCTGAGCTTCCGCACCGTGCGCGACTACGAGAAGTGGGGGACGGAGGCGTTCACCGAGCAGGACGAAGGCTGGTTGCTCACCCACGCCCGGTTCTGGCGCGGCGAGCGCTCCGTCAACAGGCAGCGCAACGTCCATGTGATCGCCGCGTCGGCGGTGGTGCTGTTCTTCGCCGCGCTGCCGGACTCGTCGGCGAATCCGGTGCGCGTGGTGCTGCTCGTCGTCGCCGCCGCGCTCGGTGCGGCGGCGATCGGGCTGGCCGCCGCGCCATGGGCCGATCGGCTGCACCTCGCCGATCAGAAGAGCCAGGACCAGCAGTGGTCGGAGGTGCTCGTCATGTGGGCGGCGCGATTCGCGGTGGCAGTTGCCGCCGGCGCCAGTCTCGCGCGCTTCTGGTGGCGGCCGGGGCACGATCAGCACGCGTTGCCCGGTGACCAGCTGATGCTTATCTGCGTCACGTTCGCCGAGTTCGGCCTCGTCGTGCTGCTGACCGCAGTCGTGGCGATGCAGGCACCGTGGCGGGCGCGTCGCGAGGTCATGGGGTTCGGGCTCGTCGGCCCGCTGCTCGCCCTGCTGGCTGTGACCGTCGGGACGATCTTCGGCACGTCGCTGACACTCGCGGTCTCGAACCTGATCGGGACGCCGAAGGTGACGACCTCCGACCCGAAGGTGGTCGGCGAGACGCTGCTGCTGCCCTCGACCGTCTACAGCGGCAGCGTCGGGATGATCGTCGCGGTGCTCGCGCTGGTGGGCGTCGCCGCCTATCTGGCAGGGTGGGCGAACTGGGAGGGGCGGCGGTTGGGCGGCTTCGTCGACAACCCCGCCCAGCACTCCGACTCGGTCCAAGCGGTGTACGCCTCGAGCGACCGACGCGACGCCGGTGCGGCGCTGGCTGTCGGCAAGATCTGGGCGCGCTCGGCGCTCACCGACCGGCTGGCCGGCGCGCTCGCCGTGCTGGCCATCCCGACTGCGGCGTTGTTCGTGGCGGACTTGATCGCGTTGCAGCTCGGCGCCAATCCGAAGTTCCTGCAGAAGGTCGCGACGATCGGCGGGACGATCGGCGTGTTCGTCACCCTCTACTTCCTCACCACGCTGCGCGCCGCGCTGCTCAGTGCCAGCAAGCGCCGCCACTTCGGCTTCCTGTGGGACGTCGGCACGTTCTGGCCGCGCGCCTGCCATCCGTTCGGGCCGCCGTCCTACGCCGAGCGGACCATCCCCGAGGTCGTCACCCGGGTGCGGCGGCTGGTCGGCGACCAGGTCCGCGGCGGCACCGACGATCCGGCGCTGGCCCAACAGGACGCCGAGCAGCGTCATGCGTCCGACGTGCCGCTGGAGCGGCACAGCCCGGTGCTGCTCACCGGCTACAGCCAGGGCACGCCCATCTCGATCGCGGTGATGGCGCAGCTGCCCGCCGATGTGCGCAGCCGGCTATCGCTGCTCACGCTGGCCGCACCGATCCGGCGGTTGTACGGCCGCGCGTTCCCCGCGTACTTCGGGCCCGACCAGCTGGCGAAGGTGCGCGGCTATCTCGCCGACGAGCGGGGTATGCGATGGCGCAACCTGGTGCGGCGCAGCGACTACATCGGCGGTTGCGCGTTCGATCCCGGTTCGCGGCGGGAGGATCACAACCTCGTCGACTTCTACATCAACGACCCGCCGACGCTCTGGGACAGCGACAACAACCCGAGCCCGCCGGAGCTGCACATGCACGCGGACTGGTTCCCCGATCCGCAGGTGCGCCCGTACGCCGTGCAGTTGGCCAACCAGTTGAGCGATGCCTGACGCGGTCGCGAAGCTGCGCGCCTTGTGCCTCGCGCTGCCCGAAGTCATCGAGCGGCCCAGCCACGGCGAGGCTTGCTTCTTCATCCGCGACAAGAAGCAGTTCGTTTCGGTCGACGACCACCATCACGGCGCAGCGCACCTCGCCTTCTGGTGCGCCGCGCCGCCCGGTGCGCAGGAGGCGCTGGTCGCGTCCGACCCGGACCGCTACTTTCGCCCGCCCTACGTCGGTCATCGCGGCTGGCTCGGTGTGCTGCTGGCCGCGGACGGCGGGCTCGCCGAGCCCGACTGGGCCGAGATCGACGAGATCGTCCGCGACGCCTATCGGCAGGTCGCTCCGAAGACGCTTGCCGAGCTGGTGTGAGCGCTCAGCCGTGCGCCTGGGTGACCTGATAGCAGGCGATGTCGTACTGGCTGACTGCGTGGTCGTTGCCGCTGTTCAGCGAAGGCGTCCCGTCACTGCCGGCGTAGTGCGCCTCGGCGTTGGCGAAGCCGTCGGTGCTGAAGCCGGCCGGCATCGAGGTCGCGCCTGCGGCGCCGCACTCCGCGCCAGGTTGCCCGGTGCCCGCCGGGTTGGGTGCCGCGCCGGCCGGCGCCGCCACCAGCATGCTCGAGGCTAGGACCGTTCCCATGACGATTGCGATGCGCTTCACGTGCTTCTCCCATCGTCGACTGGTCAGCAACGAAGGGTTAATACGGCCGCGCGGTCCCGTGGGTTCAACGCGCCGGGCGTGTTCGCTACGCCGACCGACTACCCTCGGACGTCGTGGACGCCCCGGCCGAGCTGAAGGAGCTGTCCGCGACCCTCGCGAGCATCGAAGCGGTCGTGGATGTCGCCGCGCTGCGCCGCGAGGTCGCCGATCTGGAGCAGCAGGCCTCCGCGCCCGATCTTTGGGGCGACGTCGAGCGCGCCCAGCAGATCACCTCCCGGCTATCCTACGTGCAGGGTGAGATCCGCCGCGTCGAGGAACTGCGCCGCCGCCTCGACGACGCCCAGACGCTCTGGGATCTCGCCGAGGAGATGGACGACTCCGATTCGCGGGCCGAGGTCGAGGGCGAGCTCGGCGGGTTGCGCACGGCCGTCGACGAGCTCGAGGTCCGCACCCTGCTCTCCGGTGAGTACGACTCCCGCGAGGCGCTCGTGACGATCCGCTCCGAGGCCGGCGGCGTGGACGCCGCCGACTTCGCCGAGATGCTGCTGCGCATGTACCTGCGCTGGGCCGAGCGGCACAACTACGCGGTCGACGTCCTCGACACGTCCTACGCCGAAGAGGCGGGCATCAAGTCGGCGACGTTTCAGGTCAAGGCGCGGTACGCATACGGCACGCTGTCGGTCGAGCAGGGCACGCACCGGCTCGTCCGGATCAGCCCGTTCGACAACCAGGGGCGGCGGCAGACGTCGTTCGTCGGCGTCGAGGTGCTGCCGGTGGTGGAGCAGGCCGACCACGTCGAGATTCCGGACGACGAGATCCGCGTCGACGTCTACCGCTCGTCCGGCCCGGGCGGGCAGGGCGTCAACACGACCGACTCGGCCGTGCGTATCACCCACTTGCCGACCGGCATCGTCGTCTCCTGCCAGAACGAGCGCTCACAGATCCAGAACCGCGCCTCGGCGATGGCGGTGCTGCAGGCCAAGCTGCTCGAGAAGCGCCGCGAGGAGGAGCAGAGCGCGCTCGATGCGCTTAAGGACAGCGGCAACTCGTGGGGCAACCAGATGCGCAACTACGTCCTGCACCCGTACCAGATGGTCAAGGACCTGCGCACCGACTACGAGGTCGGCAACCCGCAGGCGGTGCTGGACGGCGAGATCGACGGCTTCATCGAGGCCGGCATCCGCTGGCGCAAGAGCCGCGAGCAGGCAACCGCGTAGCGCTGCGCATGGTCGTGGATCGGGTCGCCGTCGATCCGCACCGCCTCGCAGACCGGCGGCTCGTCTGGGACCCGTGGTTCGTCGACATCCCCGCGATCGGCCAGCTGTGCCGCGAAGGCGTCGACCTCGACCGGCCGGTGACGGCGGTCGTCGGCGAGAACGGCTCCGGTAAGTCGACGTTCGTCGAGGCGCTCGCCCGGTACTGGGCTGATCGGCTCACTGCGCAGGTCAAGCACTGGACCCCGTCGAGCACGACGGAGGACGCAGACCTGCATCGCGCGCTCGTGGTCGCCGGTGAGCGGCCGCGGCCGCAGGGCGGCTGTTTCCTGCGCGCCGAGGCGATGCATCAGCTGTTCGGCCAGATCGACTCCGGTGACGGCCCGCACGCCGGCGCGACACGGGCGTTCGGTGGGGCCCTCAACCTGCGCTCGCACGGCGAGTCGTTCCTCGCCTACCTCGAATCGCGGCAGTCCGAGCGCGGCCTGTTCATCCTCGACGAGCCGGAGGCGGCGCTCTCGTTCACGTCGTGCATGCGGCTGCTCGCGGTGCTGGGCGTGCTCGCCGAAGGTGGTTCGCAGGTCGTGCTGGCCACGCATTCCCCGGTGCTCGCGGCGTTCCCCGGCGCGACGATCCTGGAATTCGGTGCGCACGGCATCCGGACGGCTGCCTGGGCGGAACTGGAACTCGTGCAGCACTGGCAGGCGTTCCTCGAGGACCGTGACTTGTACCTGCGCCACCTGTTCGACTAGGACGTGGGTTCCGTCCGGGCGCGACGGGCGGCGATGGTGCCGGCGACCGACGCAGCGACGATCGTGATCAGCGCGCCGAGCAGCAGCGCTGCGGGCTCGCCCGGCCGCAGTACGCCCAGTTGCGTCCCCAGCGTGGCCGCGGCTACCGGCACGCCCACCTGACCCGCCGCCAGCACCCCGAGTGGCACCGACTGGCCGGCCAGCCGCATCACGGCGTGCGTCAGCACCGCGCCGAGCCCGAGCACCACGCCGAGCACGATGTACGAGCGGTGGCTGCCGAGCGCACGCACGTCCAGCGAGGCACCGAGCCACACGAAGAACAGCGGGCCGAGGAAGCCGTCCGCGAGGCCGAACAGCTGTCGGGCCAGCCGCCGTGGCTCGCCGATCGCGGCGATGACCAACCCGAACGAGAACCCGGCCAGCAAGATCGAGACGTGCGTCTTGACGGCCAGCGCCGCGAGCGCGAACACGATCAGCAGGTTGATACGCAGTTCGAGCGCGAAGCGGCCCTCTTCCGAGAACTTGTGCAGCCGCCTGCGCCGCCCGGTGGCCTCGAAGTAGCGCAGTACGAAGAACAGTGCGCCGGAGCAGGCGATGACCGCGAGCGCACCGAGCGCCGCGCGGCCCGCGTGCTGCGGATCGATGACGAGCGGGAGTGCGACGATGCACGCTGCGTCGGCCACCGCCACCTGGACGACCAGCGCGAGCACCGGCTCGCCCGTCAACTGCAGCGAGTCGACGATCGGCAGCACCAACGCCGCCGACGAGGACGCCAGCAGCACCGCGTAGATGCCGGGATGTCCCGTCCCGAACATCGCCGAGATCGCGTACCCGGCTGCGACGGCCAGCACTCCCACGGCTACCGCGCGCAGGACGCCGCGCAGCAGCGCCGGGCGCAGCTTGTCGTCGCGCATCGGGACGTGCGAGCCGGCGACGAACATGACGAGCGCGAAGCCGACCTGGCCGAGGAAGGTGAACGTCGCGTCGCCGGGGTGCAGGATGCGGAACCCGGTTCGGCCGAGCGCCACGCCGGCGAGCAGTTCGCCGAGGACGACCGGTAGTCGCCAGCCGCGTGGCGTGGACAGCAGCGGGCCGGCGATGCCGACGAGTGCGATGAGCGCCAGATCCGCGAAATCCACGCCGAGCAGTCTGCCGCTTTCCCGAATCCGGGGCCTAGCGCAGCAGCAATTTGTCCAGCCGGCGTGCCGTCACGATCAGTCCGACGGCGGCCATGACCACGAAGTACGCCGCGTGCCCAGCCAGCGACCAGTCGACCGCACCCGCGTTGAGCGCACGCAGCAGCGCGATGCCGTGTTGCAGCGGCAGGCACTCGACGACGACGCGCAGCCAGGGCGGGTAGACGGACAGGCTGTAGAACGTGCCGCTGAACAGGAACAGCGGCAGGATCGCCACCTCGACGAGGTCGAGATCCTGGATGCTCTTCATGTAGGACGTCAGCGCCATGCCGACCGCCGCGAAGCCGAGCGCGATGAGCAGCGCGGCCGGCAGCAGCAGCACCGCCCACCAGGACGCCGTCAGCCCCATCACGACCATGACGACGAGGAAACCTGCCGAGTACAGCCCGCCTCTGATCAACGCCCAGCTGATCTCGCCGATCGCCACGTCGAGCGGGCCGAGCGAGGTGGCCAGCATCGAGTCGTAGAGCTTCGCGTACTTGAGCTTGAAGAAGACGTTGATCGTCGAGTCGAAGACCGCCCCGTTCATCGCGGACGACGCGAGCAGCGCGGGCGCGATGAAGGCGGTGTAGCTGATCACCTGCCCACCCGGCCCGACGACCGTCCCGACCAGGCTATGCAGTCCGGTGCCGAGCGCGAACAGGTAGAACAGCGGCTCGAAGAAGCCGGAGAAGATGACCATCCAGCTGCGCCGGTACACCCGGAACGCGCGCTCCAGAATGATGTGCCCGCGTCCGCTGTAGAGCCCGGGCGGGAAAATGCGCAGCACGGTGCTGGCCCGCGGAGTGTCGACGAGCGTCATTCCGTGAGCCTCACCCGGAAGCGCCAGCGCGCCAGCCCGATGCCGACGACCAACCACGCGAGCAGGTAGCAGATGTGCCCGAGCGCGGCGAGATCCGACAGATGTCCCAACGCAGCGCCGCGCGCCAGCACGGTGCCGTGCCACAACGGCGAAACGTAGGCGATGATCTCGCCCCAGCGCGGCAGCTGGCTGATCGGATAGAACGTTCCGGAGAACAGGAACATCGGCGTGACGACGAACCGGAACAGGATGTTGAACGCCTGCCCCTCCGCGGTGACGGATGCCGAGAGCGCGAGCACCGGCGCGGCGAACGCCATACCGGTCAACGTCGCGGCGAGGATGCCGACCACCCCCTGCCAGCGGTGCAGTGCACCGAAGCAGGACATGATCGCGAGGTAGATCGTCGAGTTCGCAACCGTCCGCAGCCCGATCCAGAGCAGCTTGCCGTCGCAGATCTGCCGCGGTGTCAGCGGCGTGGCCGCCATCCCGTGGTAGTAGCGGATCCACTTGAAACCGGCCATCACCGGGAATGTCGCGCTCGCCGTCGCCGTCTGCAGCGCGGCCGCGGCGAGGAACGCAGGCGCCACGAACTGCACGTACGGCACGCCCAGCGAGTTGCCGTGGTTGTTCACCACCGTCCCGAGCCCGATGCCCAGCGCGAGGACGTACAGCAGCGGCGTGACCAACCCGGCGACGACCACGCTGCGCCAGTAGCGCCGGGCATCCAGCACTTCGTGCTCGACGATCTGCCAGATCGTCACCGGCTCGGCGGTTGCGGTGGCGGTCATCAGTCGACGAGGGATCGGCCGGTCAGCCGGAGGAACACGTCCTCGAGCGTCGAGCGGCGCACCAGCGACGAGACGGGGGATAGGCCGAGCTCGTGCGCGCGGTGCAGCGCAGCCTCGCCGTCGGCCACGTAGAGCAGCACGCGATCGGGCAGCGCCTCGAGCCGTTCTCGCTCGCCAGTGAGGATTTCGGTCAGTTGCGCGGCGGCGTCCGCGTTGCGGCCGGGCGGGAAGCGCAGCTCGGCCACCTCGCGGGTCGAGTGCTCGGCGATGAGCGACTGCGGCGAGCCGTGCGCGACGAACCGCCCGTTGTCCATCACGACCAGCCGGTCGCAGAGCTGCTCGGCCTCGTCCATGTAGTGGGTCGTAAGGACGAGGGTGACGCCGTCCTGCTTGAGCCGGTACAGGCGATCCCAGAGAACGTGCCGGGCCTGTGGATCGAGGCCTGTCGTCGGCTCGTCCAGGAGCAGGATGTCCGGGTCGTTGATCAGGGAACGCGCGATCGTCAGACGACGTTTCATGCCGCCGGAAAGCGGCTCCACCTTCGAGTTGCCGCGGTCAGCGAGCTGGGCGAACTCGAGCAGTTCCTCGACCTTCGGCTTGAGCACCGAGCGCGGCATGCCGAAGTAGCGGCCGTAGATGAACAGGTTCTCGCGCACCGTCATCTCGATGTCGAGCGTGTCGAGCTGCGGGACGACGCCGAGCCGGGCGCGGATGCGGGGGCCTTCGGTGGCCGGATCCATGCCGAGGATGCGCAGCGTGCCGGCTGTGATCGGCGTGACGCAGCCGATCATCCGCATTGTGGACGTCTTGCCGGCGCCGTTCGGCCCGAGGAACCCGAAGGCCTCGCCGCGGGCAACCTCGAAGTCCACGGCGTCGACGGCTGTGAACTCGCCGAACCGCTTGGTCAGCCCCCGCGCCACGATCATCTGACCGTTCTCGACCGTCGGCGACACGGCCTGTTCGCTCTGCGCCGCCGTCGCTGCCACGGTGACTGACGCTAGCAATTGGTACGGACAGAGTTTCCGATTTGTCCGAATCGACGAATGGCTGTCCACAACGACCTGCCGGGGTGCAGATAACCCTTCGGTAAAGTCGCTTCACGTGATTCGGCTCGAGCACGTCACGAAGGTCTATCCGGCCGGGGCCCGTCCCGCGCTCGATCGGGTGTCGATGGACATCGACAAGGGTGAGTTCGTCTTCCTCATCGGCCAGTCCGGCTCCGGGAAGTCGACGGTGCTGCGGTTGGTGCTGCGGGAGGAACTGCCGACCAAGGGCATGGTCATGGTCAACAGCCGCAACGTGGGCCGGATGCCCAACCGCAAGGTCCCGGATCTGCGCCGCAAGATCGGCTGCGTGTTCCAGGACTTCCGGCTGCTGCCCAAGAAGAACGTGTTCGAGAACGTCGCGTTCGCTCTCGAGGTGATCAACAAGTCGCCGAAGGTCATCCGCCGCACGGTGCCCGAGGTTCTCGACCTCGTCGGTCTCACCGGTAAGGCACAGCGGATGCCCAGCGAACTCTCCGGCGGCGAGCAGCAGCGGGTCGCGATCGCGCGCGCGTTCGTCAACCGGCCTCTCGTGCTGCTGGCCGACGAGCCCACCGGCAACCTCGACCCGGACACCAGCCAGGGCATCATGAGCCTGCTCGAGCGAATCAACCGCACGGGCACCACGGTCGTGATGGCCACGCACGACAACAACATCGTCGATGCAATGCGCCGGCGGGTGATCGAACTCGACACCGGCCGAGTCATCCGCGACCAGAACCGCGGCGTCTACGGGGTCGGCCGCTGAACGCTGAACGTGCTCAGCAGATAGCACGCCCAACCAGATAAGGATCTAAGTGCGCGCCAACTTCGTGCTGTCCGGTGTCGCGACCGGTCTTCGCCGCAACATGACGATGACCATCGCGCTCATCCTGAGTACCGCGATCGCACTGGCCTTCGTGGGTGCCGCGATCCTCGCCGACATCGAGATCGCGAAGTTCAAGCACGACTACGAGGCCAACCTCAACGTGTCCTTGTACCTGTGCCCGAAGCCGGTCACCGTGCCGGGTGAGAAGCTGTTGGGCAAGTGCCAGGCGCGGTACACCGAGGCGCAGAAGACGGCTGTCGAGGACAAGCTCGCGTCGGATCCGATCGTCCAGAGCAAGAGCTTCATCTCGGAGAAGTCCGCGGTCGAGCGGTACAAGAAGACGGCGCCGCCCCTGCAGGCAAGGCTCGCGCAGGTCGGGGATCTGCCGGCGTCGTTCGTCGTGCACCTGAAGGACCTGAAGAACGACTACTCCCAGTTCGTGCGTCAGTACCAGAATCTGCCCGGCGTATCCGGGACAACGAATCAGAGTTCGGTGCTCAAGGCCTTGCTCAAGATCATCGACAGATCGCGGTTGTTCTCGATCGCCGTCGCCGCGGCGGTGATGATCGCGTCCATCCTGCTGATTGCGAACACCATCCAAGTGTCGGCCGCGCAACGGAAGAACGAGACGAGCATCATGCGCCTGGTCGGCGCTTCCCGGTGGATGACGGAGCTGCCATTCATGCTCGAAACGATCGTCGCCGCCGTCGCCGGCGGGCTGATCGCCCTCGGGCTGATCTGGGGCGGCAAACAGCTGTTCCTGAACGGCATCTTCCGGAGCCAGATCGAGAACCACGTCATCCCCGATCTGAGCAGCAACAACATCGTGCTCGCCGGCGGCGTCGGGCTCATCGGTGGTGTCGTACTCGCGGCCATCACGGCGTTCATCACGCTGCGGCTGTTCGTGAAGCTGTAGGACATGCCTGCGTCAAGCAATCGCCAAGGTGGGCGCAAACTCATCGCGCAGAACCGCAAGGCGCGGCATGACTACTCCGTCCTCGACACGTTCGAGGCCGGCGTGATGCTCACCGGCACCGAGGTGAAATCGCTGCGCGCCGGCCGTGCGTCGCTGGTCGACGGCTTCGCCACGATCGACGACGGCGAGGTGTTTCTGCGCAATGTGCACATTCCGGAATACGAGCAGGGCAGCTGGACGAACCACGAGCCGCGCCGGGTGCGCAAGCTGCTGCTGCACCGCGCCGAGATCGAACGGCTGATCGGCAAGACGAAGGAGAGCGGGCTGACCCTCGTCCCGCTCTCGCTGTATTTCTCGCAGGGCAAGGTCAAGGTCGAGCTGGCACTGGCGCGTGGCAAGCGCAGTTACGACAAGCGGCAGGATCTCGCACGCCGCGACGCCGCCCGCGAAATGCAGCGCGCCGTCGGCCGGCGCGGCAAAGGCATGGAGTAGGCACGGCCGTTCGGCTGGCGCGCAGGCCGAAGAGCGTTCATATTGGCTAAAGCTTGCGAGTCGTGATGGGAGAGCGGTGCAGTCGGCACAGATCGAGACCGCGCGGGTCGTCGGGGGTGCCATCGGGGGCGTCGTCGTCGCTGTCGCGGTCGCGATCCTGACCATGCAGGCGATCCGCTGGTGGCAGCAGCGCCGCCGCGGTCGCTCCGCGCCGGGTACGCCTGCGCTGGCGCGCTTCGTCGACTCCGAGAGCACCGACGAGCTGACCTTCGGCGGCGGCGCCTGGTCGGCCCGGGTGCGGCGGCGCCGGGACACCGTCACGTACGGCTACCTCGCGGTGGCGGAGGAGCACGTGAGCCCGGACACCGGCGGATGCTGGTGCACGCTGACGGTCACGCTGCCCGGGCGGGTGCCGCTGGTCGTCATCGACAACCGTGCTGCGGCGGGCCGGGTCGGCGTCCCGATGGGCGTCCCACACCGCGCCATGCTCGACGACCCGCCCTTCGACGCGACCTACGTGATGGGCGCTGCCGACGTCGAGTCGATCGGCCGGGTGCTGTGCCCAGCCGCTCGAGAGGTGCTGCTGCGCGCACCGGTGCAACGGCTGCTGCTGCACGACTCGCAGTTGCTGCTGCGCACGTTCGACGGCGTGACGCTCAGCGACCAGGTGATCGCCGGGTTGGACGGCATCGCGGCGCGCTTCCTGGCCTCGACGCCATCCTTCGTCACTGCCCCGAAAGCCCCGGTGCGCTCGCCGGGTTGGCTGCCCGAGATCACGGAGCCGCTGCCCGAAGGCTTCTACGGGCCCACCCCAACTCCCGCGGATTAGCTACCCTGGAGGGGTTGTACCTGACAAGGGGGTGAATGGTCTCGACTCCGGACGTGGAGTCAGGGGAAGCGGGCCGAGGTGAGCGTTGCTGCCCTCGTTAAACAAGCGACGCAAACAAAATAAGCGCCGACAACAGTCGCGCCGACTTCGCTCTCGCTGCCTAAGCAGTAGAGCGGGTCTGTCAGCCCGGGTTCGTCACCGGCCCGGTCGCTGGCATCGATTAGGTGACTCACCGCCCGCCGCGGCCGCGGCAGCGGGTGGGACAACTCACAGCGGCTGGGCCTGTCACTGACGACTTGTGTGCAAGATCGTCGGGGCCGAGCAGAGGCGACGCACACTGCGCCCGGAGAAGCCCTGGTGAAGCGACGGAGGACGCGGGTTCGATTCCCGCCACCTCCACTCACTCAACGAAAGGACCGGCCAGTTGGCCGGTCCTTTCGCATTGCCTCGGGTGTTCGCTCAATCTCCGACACCTGGATCGTTTCGGCTCAGCTCTGGTCGTTGAGCGCGGCGACGTGCCGGCTCGCCGCGCCGAGCTGCGCGTTGAGCGCGGCGACGGTCGCCCGCTGCCTGTTGACGAACCGGCGTGAGTCGGTCAGGACCTGGTCGATCGTGTCCACCCCAGCGGCGATGTCCCGTACCGCGCCGGTCGCGGCCGCCGTGTTCGCCTCGATGTGCGCGATCGTGTCCGCGATGGCGTTGCTCGAGTGCGCGGTCTGCTCGGCCAGGCTCTTCACCTCGCCCGCGACCACGGCGAAACCGCGACCGGCCGCACCGGCCCGAGCCGCCTCGATGCCGGCGTTGAGGGGCGAGCAGGTTGGTCTGCGCCGCGATCGTGTTGATCAACGCCGCCATGCCGCGTACCTCCGACAGTGTCGACCGCAATGCGTTCATCTGCTCGTCGGCTGTGTGCGCGCGCTCGGCGAATGCGCGTCCCGCATCGGCGACCTCGTCGAAACAGGTCTCGATATGTCCCGACGCCTCGTCCACCGCGGCCGCCTGCGTCACCACGCTGTCCAGTTCGCCCGTCACCATCTCGGACGTGTTGGCGACGACCTCCCGGATCTGTGCGCGGCTGGCCTGCTCGGCCGCGTGCTGCTGGTCGTGGAGGTCGTGCAGTTCAGCCTCGCGTCGGGCGTGCTGCTCGTCCGCGGCGCGCTCCTGCTCCTCGAGCACGTCGAGCATCCCGTCGATCGCGACGGCCAGCTCCCCGAGGTCGCCGCCACCGTGGCCGCCGACCCGCAGGCTGCGATCGCCGGAGGCGATGATCGCGTCGGTGGTGCGGCGCAACGGGCCGACGGCGGCGCGCCGCTGTGCTGGACGAACCACATCACGAGCCCGCCGAGCAGCAGCCCGAGCAGGATCATGAACGCAAACAACTTCGCGCTGGTGTCGAGGGCCGCCTTGTGCATGGGGCGGGGCACGACGGCGCGGAAGACCACCGGGCTGCCGTCGACCGTCCTCACCGTGGCGCCGACCTCCATGGCGTCGGCGCTTCGGGCGCGGGTGGCCACGGTCATGCTGCCGAGCAGTCCATGCAGGGCGGGCTGGTGCATCCCGCCCGCGACCGGGCTTGTCAGCACCGCCAGATCGAGTTTCACGGTGCGGGAGATGAAGTCGATGCCGGGCCGGTCCAGTGCCTTGAGGTAGATCAGCGAACCCCAGTGATGGGTTCCGTTCGTGTCGTAGGCGGGGTAGCCGCAGAACAGATACGCCAGCGCCCCGGCGTCCGTCAGGCCGCAGTGGTCGTGCGCGAGCTTCAACTGGGCGCCGGAGAGGCGCGTCAGCGCCTGCTGCGACGCCAGGGACGCCGGCGGCCGGGCGAACCGATCACCCGCGGCGACCAGCCCGCCGGTGCGGTACCGCCCGTCCGGGCCGACGCCGACGATGCCGTCGAGGCCGAAGACGCTGTGAATCGAGTCAGGCTCGAACGCACTCGAGAAAGCGGCCTCGTCCGCGTTCTTGACGCTCAGGTAGGAGTCGTCCCACATGGAGTTCGCGAACCTCTCCGTCCAGGGCGATCTGGAAACGCTGGGCATCCTGGGCGGTCTGTGCCGACTCGAGCCAGTTGAAGGTGCTGGTCGTGATCTCGCGTTGGACGAAGAATCCGCCCACGACGACGCCGACGATCGCGGCGGTGATGATCACGACCAGCCGCCGTCTGCTGTTCATTCGCACGCCTTTCAAGATCGGTTAGGCCAAGCCGCCCCTTGAACCCGTCCGGCGTGGTTTCGGAGGCTCGGCCCTTTGAGCCTGCGCAGGCCCTTTGCCCTTGTGTCGCGTGGTCAGTTGGGCGCCTAGTGGTCACCTATTGCTGACCATTCGCGGAGTAACTGACCATTCGAGCCGGAGGTGCGGCGCCGGGCGGGTGGACGCGCTTCTCGTTCCCGGCGGCACGAGAGAATCCGTCGGGTGACTCGGGATGCGCCGCTCGACGGATTGCTCGTTGCCGACTTCAGCCGGGTGCTGGCCGGTCCGCTCGCGACGATGACGCTCGCCGATCTAGGTGCGACGGTCGTCAAGGTAGAGCGCCCCGGCATCGGCGACGACACCAGGGCATGGGGGCCGCCGTGGACGCCAACTTCGTCCGCCTATTTCGACTGCGTCAACCGCAGCAAGATGGACGTCGCGCTGGAGTTCACCGACCCGGCCGACCGCGCCTTGGCGCGGGAACTGGCCCGCCGCGCCGATGTCGTGGTGCACAACCTGCGTGGCATGGATCGCTACGGCCTCGACTACGACGCGGTGCGCGCGGACAACCCAGATGTCGTGTACTGCTCGATCAGCGGCTTCGGCGAGACGTCCGGCCGGCCCGGCTACGACTTCCTGGCCCAGGCGGTCGGCGGGCTCATGAGCATCACCGGCGATCCGGACGGCGAGCCGTGCAAGGTGGGCGTTGCTGTCGCCGACGTCCTGACGGGCAAGGACGCGGTGATCGGGATTCTCGCCGCACTCGCCGCGCGGGCGCGCACCGGGCGCGGCGACCATGTGCAGGTCAATCTGCTCTCCAGCGTGCTGGGCGGGCTGGCCAACCAGGTGGCGAGCTATCTGGCGACCGGTGTCTCGCCGGGCCGGATGAACAACCAGCATCCCTCAGTCGCGCCGTATCAGACGTTGCAGTGTGCGGACGGGCTACTCGCAGTCGCCTGTGGCAACGATGGGCAGTTCCAACGATTGGCAACCGTCATCGATCGGCCGGAGATGGCGGACGACCCGCGCTTCGCAACGAACCCGCAGCGGGTGGCCAACCGGCCCGCACTGGCCACCGAGCTCGAGGCGCGGCTGGCCTCGGACACCGCTGCGGCGTGGGAAGCGCAGCTACAGGCCGCGGGTGTGCCTGCCGGGTTGGTGGGCGACATCGGGTCGGCGGTGACGCGCGCGGCGGAGTACGGGCTGGCGCCGACCATCGACGTCGGGCCGACGCGCCAGATCCGGCATCCGGTCAGCTACCGGGAGCACCGCACGGCTGACCCGGCGCCGGCGCCCGGTCTCGGCGAGCACGATGAACTCGTGCGGGCGTGGCTGGCCGGCCCGGCCGACGCGCCACTCGATACAGGCCGCTGAACCGCACGTGCTACCGCACGCCGCGCGGCCGGAATTGGACGCTGATCCGCGGACCGACCGGACGCGCCGTCTTGGGCACGGCGTGCTCCCAGGTGCGCTGGCAGCTGCCGCCCATGACGAGCAGATCGCCGTGGCCGAGGTCGTTGCGGATCGTCGGGCCACCGCCGCCGCGCGGGCGCAGCAGCAGCGCGCGCGGCGCGCCGAGCACGATGATCGTCACCATGGTGTCCTCGCGGTTGCCGCGGCCGATGCGGTCGCCGTGCCAGGCCACGCTGTCCCGGCCGTCCCGATAGAGGCACAGGCCGGCAGTCGCGAACTGCTCGCCGAGCTCAGCCGCGTAGTGCGCGTCGAGCGCTGCCTTCGCCTCGACGAGTGCAGGCTCGGGGAGTGGATCGGTCTCGTCGTAGAACGCAAGCAGCCGCGGCACATCGACGACTCGGTCATACATCGGGCGCCGCTCGGCATGCCACGGCACGCTCTCGTGCAGCCGCTCGAACAGCGTGTCGGCACCGGTGATCCACCGCGGCCGCACATCGACCCATGCGCCGGCGCTGAGCCGCCGCCGGCGCACGGTGTCGCCGAGTGGACCTACCTCGACCGACGGAGCGCAGTCGAGCAACGAGGCCTGGAACGCGATGGCCGTCATGTGGTCGAGAGTATCAAACGAGCGTTCGAATGTCGGCGCCTGCTGACCGGCCTGCTGACCGGCCTGTCCGAGCCGCCACGCAGGATGGACGCATGGTGACGGTTGCCGATGCGACAGCCGAGCGCTGGGACGACCTTGTCGCGGTCATGGGTACCCGCGGCGACCCGCCGCGTTGCTGGTGCCAATGGTTCCGGCTGAATCGCCCGGGGTTCTACGCGTCGTCGCTGGAGCAGCGGCGTGCGGCGCTGCACGACCAGATGACGGCGCCGGTGCCGCCGGGCGTGCTCGCCTACGACGACGCCGGCGTGCCCTCCGGCTGGTGCGCGATCGCGCCGCGTGCGGAGTATCCGCGGCTGGAGACCTACCGCGCTGCGTCGCCGACCGCCGACGGGGATGCCCTGTGGGCGGTCACCTGCTTCGTCGTCCGCGTCGGCGCCCGCAAGCGCGGCCTGGCCGAGGTGCTCCTGGACGGCGCGGTCGATCTCGCCCGCCGGCACGGCGCCGGCGTCGTCGAGGCGTACCCGCTCGACACGACGGTCCGAAAGGCGTCGGCGCCCGAGCTGTTCCACGGCCCGCTGTCGGTGTTTCTGCGGGCCGGCTTCCAGGAAGTGGGCTCGCGCACCTCGCCGGCCCGGCCGGTGGTGCGGCTCGCGCTGTAGCCGCGATGCGGCCCGACGGCGTTATCGCTATTCCGCCGTCGTGCCTTTCGTCGCTATCCGGCGCCCTGCTTTCCGTCGCTATCCGGCCGGCGTGCTCAGGTTCGCGGCCAACTGCGCCGGACGGTTCAACGTCCAGACCGGCGTGCTGGACAGCCGCGTGATACGCCAGCCGTCGCCGGTCCGACTCAGCTCGAAGCGATAGACCTCGCCGAGCAGGAACGGCGCTGCATCGGCCGGTCCGTCGTGCGCGAAGCTGACGAGCAGGTTGGCTCGGACGCGTGCCCGATCGCCGTCCACGTCGACGAGCAGGTTCGTGACGAAGTGCTGAATGCCGGCGTCGTTGGAATGCCGGCGGCGCGCCTGTTCGACGAGCGCATCGTGGCCGGTTGCGGTGCCGCCGGGCGTCGCCACCGACGCGTCCGTCGTGAACAGGCCCCGCAGCCCGTCGAAATCCCGCTCGTCGAGGCAGCCGCCGAGCTTGTTGATCGTCCGTTCGATGTCCAAACGGTCGGTGATGTCATTGATTGTTGTCACTTCTTGTCGGTCCTTCCAATAGTGGGTATCACCTACGATCAACAGAACCAACAATGGGGATAAGGTGTTCCCCGTGCATGTCGAAGGGGCGCCGGACCGGCTGCGGAGACTGCCGAGCTGGCTCATCGGACAGCTCAATGCCGCGGCGCGGCGGACGGTCGGCCAAGTGCTCGGCGCGCACGACCTGCATCGGAGCCAATACGCGCTACTCGCCGCGCTGGAGCAGTTCGGGCCGCAGAGTCAGGCGCAGTTGAGCGAGCGGAGTGGGCTCGACCGCAGTGACGTCGTCGGCTGGGTGGACGAACTCTCCGGCCGCCGGCTGCTGCGCCGCGATCCCGATCCGGAGGACCGTCGGCGCAACGTCATCTCCATCAATACCGCCGGCAAGCGGCTGCTCAACCGGCTGGATCTCGAGCTTGTGCAGGCCCAGCACCAACTGCTCGCCGCGCTGAGTGTGCCCGAGCAGCGGCAGCTGATTGGACTGCTCACCAAGGCGCTGGGCGCCGAGGCGGCAGACGGGGCGTTAGACGGGGCAGCTCCAGTCATCCCGGACCGTCGGTGGCACTGACCGACCCGGCGGCGGGAACGGTCGCTTGACCGTGAACGCCTCGGGCGTCGGGCCGAGCCGGCGCAGCAGGTCGAGGCGCTTGCCCGCGTCGGCAGGCGTCGGGAGCGAGCCTGCCGGGATCCACCACGCAGTCGCGTAGACCTGCATCGGGACGAACCACTTGCGCCGCTGTCGCATCACAGCGCTGTGCTCGGCGCCGTACACGAACGCGGCGAAGGCCTCGACCGACTCCCAGACACTCATGTTCATGATCAGCCGCTCATCTTCGAAGGCGCGGATCGCGGTGGCGTCGCCGTCCTCGGTCTGCAACCGCCAGACGAACCCGGGCGCTGCGTCGGCCAGCGCGTTGATCGGCTCGAGCATCTCGACGAAGCCGCGCAGCCGCTCCGAGTCCACGGGCTCCAGCGGCAAGCCGATGTTGACCTGCGCGAGGTGGTAGGCCGTCATGCGCAAAGGCTACGTGCCCGCGCCCGGTCATCGGTTCCCGACGTACCGTGGTTGCGTGCTGCGCGGCTACCGATTCGCCCTGAAACCGGGCTGGATCCTGGTGCACCTGCTCGCGCTCGCGCTGGTGATCACGATGATTCTGCTCGGGCGCTGGCAGCTGGACGTGTCGGAGTCGAAACACTTCAGCCTGCAGAACTTCGGCTACGCCATCCAGTGGTGGGTCTTCAGCGCATTCGGCCTCGTGTTCTGGGGGCGCATCCTGCGCGACGCCGCGCGCCGCCGGGCCGAAGCGATCGACCCAACACCTGCTGAGCCCGCTGAGTCGCCTCCCGAGCCCGTCGCCTACCGTCGCTACGTGATGCCCACCGCGCCGCAACCGACCGACGACCCGATGCTCGCGGCCTACAACGACTACCTGGCGAGCCTGGCCGCCGAGGACGCGGAGCGCGCGCGTGACAACTCCTGAGGGCCTCAACCTGGGCCGCAGCCTGACCGACCATCGTCAGCCACCCGTCCCTGCTGCGAAGATCGCCGCTGCCGCCGGCGTGCTGCGCGCGTACCGGTTCATGGCGTTCCTCACCGGTGTCGTGCTGATCTCCGGCTGCATCGCGCTGATCCTCAAGTACGGCACGTCCCTGCACATGGAGCCGGGGACGGGTTATCTGTGGATCGCGCACGGCTGGTTCTACCTGATCTACGTCATCGTCACCGCGACGCTCGGCTTCAAGTTGCGCTGGCCGCTGCTGCGCTACGGGCTGGTGATGCTCGCAGGGACGATCCCGACGATGTCCTTCGTCGCCGAGCACTTCGTGACCCGCGCTGTCCGCAACGCCGCGTCCGACGCACCGGTGCCGTCGGCATGAGGCGCCTCGCCCTGGCGGCGGGTGGATTCGCGGTCGCCCTGCTCGCGGCCGCGTGCAGCAGCAGCGGTGGCGGCGGCTCGCCCACGCCGATGGCCTCCGATCTCGTCGGGCAGAACCAGGTCGCCCACTACCAGGGCGCCGGGCTCGTACCGCCCCAGCCGCGGCCGTCCTTCACGCTGCGCGACACGTCCGGCAAGCCGTTCGCCTTCGCCACTCGGACGGCCGGTCACCCGACGTTCCTGTACTTCGGCTACACGCACTGCCCGGACGAGTGCCCGGCGACGATGGCTGACCTGCGCCTCGCGCTGAAGCAGGTGCCGGCGTCGGTGGCGGCGCAGACCTACGTCGTCTTCGTCACCACGGACGTGAAGCGCGACAGCGCCCCGGTGATCCAGAACTGGTTGCACGGCTACGACGCCGACTCGCGCGCCACCTGGGTGGGGCTGCGCGGCACGCAGGCGCAGATCGACGCGGCGCAGGCGGCGGCGCACATCGCGATCGCCGAGGACAAGGGCGAGATGCACTCGACCGAGGTGCTGCTTTTCGGCTCGGACGACTACGCGCACGTCGCGTTCCTGCGGAGCTCGAACGAGCAGCAGCAGATGGCGCACGACCTGCCGATCGTGGCCGACGAGAGCTCCTGATCGCACTCAGGGCAGAATCGTCGCTCGTGAACTGGCAGACGCTGCGTCCCTGGCTCGGTACCGCCGCCCGGCTGTTCCTCGGCGCGATCTGGATCTGGGCGTCGATCGACAAGCTGAATTCGCCGCGTACCTTCGTCCAGGCGGTGCGGGCCTACGACGTGACGCCCGAGTGGCTGTCGAAGGCGATCGGCTACGGCCTGCCGGTGCTCGAGTTCAGCCTTGGCGTGCTGCTCGTCCTCGGCGTGGCGGTGCGGCTGTGCGCGATCGCCTCCGGCGTGCTGCTCGTCGTGTTCCTGATCGGCGTGAGCCAGGCGGCGGCGCGCGGGCTCAAGCTCGAGTGCGGCTGCTTCGGCGGCGGCGGCGAGACGGTGCAGACGCACTACACGATCGAGATCCTGCGCGACATCGGGCTGCTCGTACTGGCTGCGTTCCTCGTCCTGTGGAGCTTCACCCGCCTCTCGCTCGAGGAGTTCCTCGGCCGCCACGACTACGTCGAGGAGCCGTCGGCGAAGCGGATGCGCTCCGAGGAGGGGCGGCGCAAGTATTACGCGCAGATCGAGCAGAAGCGCAAGGACGCCCGCGAGCGGGCGTGGTGGGTGAACGGCTCGCTCGCCGTGGTCGTGGTACTTGTCTCGCTGATCGGCATCGGCGTGCAGTCGAGCCGCGCCAAGATCGCAGGGTCGACGTTCGCGAAGAACGCGTCAGTGAACAACGGCGTCGTCTTCGGCAAGGCCGCAGCCGCCACCGTTGACCTGTACGAGGACTTCCAGTGTCCGAACTGCCTCAACCTGGAGAAGGCCGTCTCGTCGACGATGGACGCCGACGTGCGGGCCAACCGGGCGCAGGTGCGCTATCACCCGCTCGCGATCCTCGATTCGTCGTCCACCAACGACTACTCGTCGCACGCGGCGAACGCGGCGCTGTGTGCGTCGGACGTCTCGGTGGACACGTTCGTCGACTACCACAACACACTGTTCGGGACGATCAGCGGCCAGCAGGTCCAGCCGCCCGAGGGCGGTGGTGGCCGCACCTCCACCGACTTCTCCGAGTACGCCCAGCACATCGGGCTCAAGGGCCAGGATCTGTCGACGTTCAACAGTTGCGTGGCGCAGCAGCAGCACAGCGCTCTGGTGGAGGCGATCACGGAGAAGGCGTCGGAGGACGGGATCAACTCGACGCCGACGCTGAAGGTCAACGGCAAGACGATCGACAACACCCTCGCCGCATATCAGGCGGCCGTGTCGGGAGCGCTGAAGCACGGGCCGGCGCCGAACCCATCGCCGACGCCGACGCCGTCCCCGTCGACTCCGTCTGCCACGACTCCGTCTGCGACCACTCGGACGGCGTCGCCGAGTGGGACGGCTTCTTCTTCGACGAAGAAGAAGCCGTAAATGACGGGGCCCGGCGCCGCTGTTCTGCGACGGCGCCGGGCCGGATGTCGTCTGGGTGGGTCAGTCGTTCGCGGCGGCCTTCAGGGCGCTGCCGGCGGTGAGCTTGACCGTTTTGGCGGCCGGGATCTGGATGGTCTCGCCGGTGGCCGGGTTGCGGCCCTCGCGAGCGGCACGCTGGCCGACCGAGAGCGCGAAGAACCCGGGCACGCTGACCTTCTCGCCCTTGGCCGCGCAGCCTTCGAGGGTGGACTGGAGGGAACGCAGGACGGCGTCCACCGTCTTCTGCTCCAGGTCGGCTCCGTCTGCGACGGCTGCCACCAGTTCCTTGCGGTTCACGGGATCTCCTCTGAATCGGTGTGTCCTTGCTGGCCACAGTATGGCGGGCGACGATGTAATGCCCGTAATCAGGGGCCTCCACCGCTTCGGCGTGTCGCTCTGGGCGCCGCCCGGCGGCAACAATGGTGCCCGCCGACGTGTAGGCTAGTCGCTCGGCCGTCCGGTGTCCCGGCGGCCGCAAGGGGCTGTGGCGCAGCTGGTAGCGCACCACACTGGCAGTGTGGGGGTCAGGGGTTCGAGTCCCCTCAGCTCCACCAGTATTTCTGGGGGAGATAACGCTTTCGGCCGAGTGCCGGATTGGCCGCTGGCCTCTAACTTGTCCTCTATGGGATCTACGCTTCGTCCATGGAAGCTGCCCAGGAACGCCCAAAACGCGGCGCTCGTGGCCGCGGGACCGTCCGGAAGCACGGCGCCGGCTATCAGGTCCGGGTCCCTGGCGGCGTCGATCCGGTGACCGGCGAGCGGCTGACATTGCACGGCAAGGCACCGACATTCAAGGAGGCTGAGAAGCTCCGCACCAAGTTGCTCTCCGAAGCCGACAGCTTTCGCTCGGCCCGAACCAACGCGACGCTCGGCTACCTGCTCGACCGGTGGCTGCCGCAGCACGACGTCGACGGCCACACCAAGTCCACCTACGAGAGCTTGATCCGCGTTCACATCCGCCCCGCGCTGGGTGATGTTCGCCTCACGACGCTCGTACGCAAGGCGACGGAGACTGTCGAGTTCTTCTACGCCGACCTG
>DASQSE010000114.1:0-32080 GCA_035642535.1 Jatrophihabitans sp.
AACCAGGTACTGACCTCGGCGATGCTCTCCCAGTACAGCCGGGTCGACGAGGTCGCGGTGCCGGTCAGCCAATAGAGGCTGATGTTGTCCAGCATCTGGTCGATGGTCAGGCCACCGGCGTCGCGCTCCGTCCAGGTCCACAGCTTCTCGCCGATCCACGCCGCAAGACCGGCCGGCGAGTCGGTCAGTCCGTAGCCGAGAGTCTGCGGTCGGGTGCCGTGCATCGCCGAGTACCCCGATCCGTTGCGGCTTCGTTCGTCCAGCTCGGTCAGCGCCTGCCGCTCGGCGGCGGTGTGGTCGGCTGTCGCGCGGTCGGGCGGCACGAGCGGCGGAACGAGATGCAGCCCCAGCAGTCGGTCGGGCTGGTCCAGCGCGATGCAAGTCGAGATGCTCGTCCCCCAATCGCTACCCGCGGCGAGGAAGCGCCGGTAGCCGAGCCGAGTCGTCAACTCGCACCACGCCGCGGCGATGCGATGGATGTTCCAACCCGCAGTAGTCGGTCGCCCGCTGAACGCGTAACCGGGCAGCGACGGGACCACGACATGAAAAGCGGCGTTGCCGTCCGGCGGGTCGGCCAGCCCGGGCAGCACCTGCTCGAACTCGAGGAACGAGCCCGGCCAGCCGTGCGTGAGTACGACGGGCGTCGCATCCGGATGCGGCGAGCGCACGTGCACGAAGTGGATCGGCACGTCGTCGATGACGGTGCGGAACTGCGGAATGCGGTTCAACCGCCGCTCGGTCTGCCGCCAGTCGTAGTTCTCGCGCCAGTGCCGAACGAGGTCGACGACGACGTCGAGCGGGATGCCCTGCGACCAGTCGTCCACGACCTGCCGATCCGGCCACCGAGTGCCCGCGAGCCGGCGGTGCAGGTCGCTCAGCTCGGCCTCGGGCACCGCGATCTCGAATCGTTCGATCGCGTCGGTCATCCGGATGGCGCTCCTGCGTTCAGAGCGACACGCTGCCGACCCGGCCGGACAGATGTGCCGCGAGCCGGAAGCGCTCCGGCACAGTGCCCGAACCGGTCACCAGATCCGCAACCAGCTCGCCGACGAGCGGCGCGAACTTCGCGCCGTGCCCCGAGCAGGGCGAGCACACCACGAGCTCGCCGACCCGGTCGATGAGGAAGTCCTCCGACGGCGTCTGCGTGTAGAGACAGGTCGCCTCGTTGCACGGCGTCGGTTCGAGCCCGGGCAGCCAACGCCTCACGTAGTCGATCATCCACGCCCGAGCCTCGGGGTTCACCAGGCCGTCCCGCCCCGCGGCGGTCGTGTCCTTGCCGCCGTCGTGCTGGCCGATCTTGCGGTCGTCCCCGGGGCCGCCGTCTCGTCCGCCGGCCAGGTGGTACACGGGCGATCCGACTGGTTCGTGGATCACGCTCGGCCAGGGCGGCGCCGACGGGTCCAACCGCGGGAAGTGGAAGATCTGCTGCTGCGTCACCCGCAGTGCCGGCAGGCGCAGCACGCCGGACAGCATCGGCTCGATCCAACCGCCGGCCGCGGCGATGACGCACCGGGCCGCCAGCGTGGTCCCGTCGGCCAGGCCGACGCGCTGCTCGCCGACCGAGGTCGCCGGCGTTTCATATCGCACGTCCGCGCCCATCCGCGCCGCCTCGGCGAGCAGGGCAGCGACCGCGCCGTCCGCATCGAGCGTGCCGGCCTGGTCGTGGAAGACCACATCCCCTTCGAACTCCATCCCTGGCCAGCGGGTGGCGGCCTCGGCCGCGGGCAGCACCTCGTGCGGCACTCCCGCTTCGGCGAGCAATGCCGCGACCTTCGAGACGTCGCGACGTACGCCGAAATCGAGCCCGCCGAGCATTCGCAGCAGCGTGGCACCCGACGCGATCTCCACCTCGCGCCACAGTTCGAACGCGCGACCGGTGAGCGACACGTAGAGCGCATCGCCGTATCCGCGCCGCACGATGCGGGCACTGCCGTGCGAGCTGCCCAGCCGATGTCCCGCAGTGAATTGCTCCACGACGACGACCGGCACGTTCCGCCGGCTCAGCGACCACGCGCACGCCGCACCGGACAGACCGGCGCCGATGACCACTACGGGATCACTCATTCCGAGAGGCTATCGTCGGGCTACGTGACCATCGACGCCGTCCGACAGTTCATCGACTCGCATCGCAGTGACCTGCTCGCCGACCTCGACCAGTGGCTGCGCATCCCGGGGATCAGCGCGCAGCCCGAGCACCACGCCGACGTCCGGCGCAGTGCCGAGTGGTTCGCCGACGCGGCCCGCCAGGTCGGGTTTCCGACCGTCGAGGTCTGGGGCGACGGCCCGTGGCTGCCTGCGGTTTTCGCCGAGTGGCCGAGTGGCGACGCGGACGCGCCCACCGTCCTTGTGTACGGCCACCACGACGTGCAGCCGGTCGACCCGATCGAACTCTGGACCACCGATCCCTTCGAGCCGACCGTCGACGGCGACGTACTGCGGGCGCGTGGTGCGTCCGATGACAAGGGACAGCTGCTGTTCCACCTGCTCGGGCTGCGCGCGCACCTGAGTGGCACGGGGCGTACCGCGCCCGCCGTCAACCTCAAGCTCATCATCGAGGGCGAGGAGGAGTCCGGCTCGCCGCACTTCGACGAGCTGCTCGAGCGGTACCGCGACCGGCTCGGCTGTGACGTCGTCGTCGTCACCGACACCGGCATCGTCGCGCCGGACGTGCCGAGCACCGTCACCGGCATGCGCGGACTCGTATGCGCCACCGTCAGCTTCCACGGCCCGGATCTCGACCTGCACTCCGGCGCGTTCGGCGGCGCGGTGCCCAACCCCGCCACCGCGATCGCCCGGTTGATCGGTGCACTGCACGATGCGAACGGCCGGGTGCAGGTGCCCGGTTACTACGAGGACGTGCGGGAACTCAGCGACACCGAGCGGGACCTGTTCGCGAAGGTGCCGATCGACGATGCGGAGTTCCTCGCCGTGGCGCAGTCGCGGGCGTTGTCCGGCGAGGCCGGCTTCTCCACCCTGGAGCGGATCGGCGCCCGGCCGACTGCCGAGGTGAACGGGCTGGGCGGCGGCTACCAGGGCGACGGCAGCAAGACGATCGTGCCCAGCGACGCGTTCGCGAAGCTGTCCTTCCGGCTGGTGGCGGACCAGGATCCCGCGAAGATCATCAAAGGCGTCGAGCAGTTCGTGTCCGAGCACACGCCGGAGGGCATCATCGCGCGCGTCGAGTGGGAAGGGTCGGGAGTACACGCCTGCGAGGTGCCGCTCGACACCCCGGCCTACGGGGTGCTCGTCGCCGCGATCAGCGCCGCGTTCGACGGTGCTCCCGTACTGCCCACGCGCGAAGGCGGGAGCGGCCCGGAGGCCGCCCTGCAGCAGGCGGTCGATGCGCCGCTGGTCTTCCTCGGCGTGGCCCTGCCGGACGACCAGATTCACGCGCCGAACGAGAAGGTCACGGTGCCGTTGCTCTTCAAGGGCGCGGAGGCGGCCGCTCACTTGTGGGCCGGATTTGCCGCGCTGGGCCGGGAGGCACTGCAGTCGCGATGACGCGCATCCGAATCGTCGCGACCGTCGTCGCGTGCGCCGCGCTGCTCGCCGGCTGCGCCCAGGTGGTGAGCGGCACCGGCGCGAACGGGCCGGCGACGGGACCGGTGGCGCCGTCCACCCCTGTCCTGCCCGGCCCATCCGACTCCGGGTCTGGCGGTACATCGGGGCCGCCCACCGACTGCCCGCGCGTCGTGTACCCCGCCGCCCAGCTGTCGTTCGACTGCATCACCTCCGACCTCAAGCGGAACTACGAGCCGAACAGCGCCGACAGCGTGTGGCCGTTCCGCGTGTACAAGACCGTGGAGGCCAGTAGCGGCTGGGTGCTCGAAGAAGGCGCCGGGCATCTGGGCTCGCCGCGCGGCACCTCGCTGGCCCAAATCACGGCGGAGGTCCGGCAGGCGATGGTCGCGCGCGAGTACTACGGCGCGCGCCCTGGCATACAGACCGTCGCCGACCGCGCGATCACCGTGGACGGCGCGCCCGCACACCTCCTGCAGACCACGTTCACGATCAACCCGACCTGGTCACGGGACAAGGGCCACACCAACGTCAAGCAGGAGAAGCTCTGGATCATCGCGATCGAGGTGGCACCCAAGGACGTGTCGCTCTGGTACACCTCGCTGCCCGACCTTGTGTCCTCGCTCTGGTCGAAGGTGCCCGCGACGATCTCGTCCATCCAGGTCGGCTGAGCCGAGCCGCCGCCGCTCGCCCTCCGCGCGCCCGCCATCGCGGCGCTCCGTAAGGTGACGGGGTGCCCGTCAAGCTGCCGACCCCGAACTTCCAGATCAGCCATCACACACTCGAGAACGGCCTGCGGGTGGTGATCTCCCCCGATCGCTCCGCGCCAGTGGTCGGCATCGCAGTCCTCTACGACGTCGGGTTCCGCTCCGAACCCGAGGGTCGGACCGGATTCGCGCACCTCTTCGAGCACCTCATGTTCCAAGGGTCGGTCACGCTCGAGAAGCTCGAGCACTTCCGTTACGTCGAGTCCAGTGGCGGGATGTTCAACGGGAGCACTCACTTCGATTACACGAACTACTTCGAGGCGCTGCCCTCGAACGCGTTGGAGCGCGGGCTGTTCCTCGAGGCCGACCGGATGCGCGGACCCCGCATCACCGAGGAGAACCTCGCCAACCAGCTAGACGTGGTGAAGAACGAGATCCGCGTCAACGTGCTCAACACCCCCTACGGCGGGTTCCCGTGGCTCTATCTGCCCGCCGTGCTGTTCGACACGTTCGCCAACTCGCACAACGGATACGGCGACTTCGCGGATCTGGAGAGCGCGACTACTGAGGACGCGCGCGACTTCTTCCAGCGCTACTACGCACCGGGCAACGCGGTGCTTGCCGTCGTGGGCGACGTCGACGTCGAGGCAACCGTGGCAATGATCGAGAAGCACTTCGCGAGCATCCGGAAGCGCCGCGCCCCGAAGCGACCGGACTTCGGCGAACCGGGGCTGAGCGCCGAGCGGCACGACACCCATGACGACCCGCACGCGCCGATCCCGGCGGTGGCGATCGGCTATCGGGTGCCGGATCCGGTCGGCCGGCTCGACGACCTGCTCGCGACGCAACTGCTCGTGGAAGTGCTCGGCGAGGGCGATGCATCGCGGTTGCAGCGCCGCCTCGTCCAGCAGGACGGGTTGGTCACTGACATCGCTGCCTACGTCGGCGAATTCGGCGATCCGTTCGACGAGCGCGATCCCACCGCCCTCACGATCAGCGCGCACTACCCGCCCGGCTCGAAGCTGAAGAAGATCCTCCGCGCGATCGACGAGGAGCTCGCCCGCGTCGCCGAGGACGGGCTCGAATCCGGCGAGCTCGATCGCGTCCGGGCCCGGCAGGCCAGTGTGCTGGTGCGTGATCTGGACGCTGTCATCTCGCGGGCGCTCGAATTCGCCAAGTTCGAGCTGTTGCACGGGCGCGCCGAGTTGATCGCCGAACTGCCGGCCCGGCTCGCCGCCGTGACCGACGATGACGTCCGCAAAGCCGCCGCCGAGCTACGTCCCGAGAACCGAGCGGTGCTGGAGCTGGTGGCCGGAGGTGCGAAGTGACGGCCACCGTCCCCGCGCTGACCGAACCCCGCGCGCCGCGCAAACTGCGCAGTACCGACGCGGTGCTGGACAACGGGCTCACTGTGGTCGCGGTGCGTAAGCCCGGCGTGCCGCTCGTGGAGGTCCGGCTGCGAATGCCGTTCCTTTCCAAGAAGCCGGCGCACCCAGGGCAGGCCGGCCTCCTGGCCGAGACGATCCTCACCGGAGCCGGCGGCCTCGACCGCGCGGAGCTCGCGGCGCGCATCCAGGCGCTGGGCGGGCATCTGTCCGCCGGCGTCGACGCCGACCGGCTCGTGATCACCGGAAACGTGCTCGCGACCAACCTGCGCCGGCTGCTCGACGTGGTGGCGTCCGTCCTCGTCGAACCCGCGTACAACAAGGCCGACGTGACCACCGAGCGAAGCCGGCTGGTCGAGAAGCTGACCGTGGCGCGCGCCCGGCCCGGTGTCGTCGCGAACGAGGCGCTCGCCGTCCGGATGTTCGGCGACCATCCGTATGCGCGCGATCTCGCACAGCCCGACGCGGTGGCCGCCGTGAAGCCCACGCACCTGCGCGCGCTGCACGCGGCGCAGGTCGTGCCGCAGGACGCGGTGCTGGTCCTCGTCGGCGACCTGACGCCGGCCCGGATGGTGGAGCACGCGAGGGCGGCGCTGGCCGGCTGGACGGGCACGTCGGCCGACAGCAAGGTGCCCGCGCTGCCGGAACCGCCCGGCGGCGCCGTCCAGATCATCGACCGGTCCGGCTCCGTGCAGTCGACGCTGCGCATGGCCCGGCTCGGGCTCACTCGTACCGATCCCGACTACCCCGCGCTGCATCTGGCGAACCTCATCTTCGGCGGCTACTTCACGTCGCGCTGGACGGAGAACCTGCGCGAGGACAAGGGCTACACCTACGGACCGCACAGCCGCATCGAGCACCACGTGCTCGGCTCCACGCTCTCGTTGAGCATGGAGATGCAGAGTGAGGTGACCGGCCCGGCGCTGCTCGAGACGCTGTACGAACTCGGCCGGATCACATCGCTGCCGGTCACCGCGGCGGAGGTGACCGCGGTGCAGCAGTACGCCGTCGGCATCCTGTCGCTGTCGACCGCGACGCAGGCTGGGCTGGCGTCGACACTGTCCGGGCTCTTCCCGTTCGGGCTCGGCCTGGACTGGATCGCCGCCCTCCCCGCGCTGTTGCGGCAGGCGACGGTCGAGGACGTGAGCGCTGTGGCGGCTCGCTTCTTCGGGCCGGCAGGTTTCACTTCGGTGATCGTCGGAGACGCCGCCTCGATCACGAGACCACTCGCCGCGCTGGTACCGGTCGAGAGCTGAGCGCGCATTGTCCATGCTGCCGTTGTCGAGCACCGCGTACGACCGGGCGGCACGGCGGCGTTCCGACGATGCGTGGCTCGCTGCGACATGGCCGCGCGCGAAGATCGTGCTCATCAGTCCCAAGTCGGCGACCCCGGTGACGGCCGATGGGCGCGCGGACTACCGCGACGCCGCTGCCGCGCCCGACGGACCGCGGCGCTTCCTGGGACTGGTCGGGGACGTCCCGTACTTCGCGGTGACAGCCGAGCCGGACGGCGACGGCTGGAAGACGCTGCGCGAGTTCGGCGCACGGGCCGACGATCTCGATGCGGGTCTGGTCGTCAGCGCGGTCGCGCTCGAGCAGTGGCATCAGCGGCACAAGCACTGCCCGATGTGCGGCGCGGCCACCGTCGAGTCGCAGGCCGGGTGGACGCGCACGTGCGTCGAGGACGGCAGTCTGCACTTCCCGCGCACCGACCCGGCCGTGATCATGCTCGTGCACGACGGCGGCGACCGGGCACTGCTCGGTCGCGGCCACCAGTGGGGCGAGGGGCGGTTCTCCACGCTCGCCGGCTTCGTCGAGCCGGGGGAGTCGCTCGAGGCTGCCGTCGCGCGCGAGGTATACGAGGAGGTGGGCGTCGCGGTGCGCGATGTCCGCTACCTCGCCTCGCAGCCGTGGCCGTTCCCGTCCTCGCTCATGCTCGGCTTCGTGGCCCGGCTCGACGGCGACGCGGCGATCACCCTCGATCCTGTCGAGATGGCCGACGCGGCTTGGTTCACCCGCGACGAGGTGCGCCGAGCGCGCAACTGGACGGACGAGGACGTCCCGCCGGTCGAGGGCACCCGGTTGCGCGCGATCCCGCCGCACCTGTCGATCTCGCGCTTCCTCATCGACCGCTGGCTCGCCGGCGAGGTCTAGACCCCGCCGGTCCGTCACGCGATGACGGGGCCTCGTCAGTCGAGGCCGAATGAGTTGATCTTTGCCGGATGAAGGCGGATGAACGAGCCGCCGAAGCCGGGTCCGAGCGACTCGCCGCCGCCGTCGACGGTCTCGGCGCGGCCACGGATCTCCAACATGCGCACCGTCCAGGGATCGGCGGAGACTACGTCGTCGACGACGAGGGCGGCCCAGCCGTTTGCCTGCACGTCACGGTATTTCTTGGTCGTCCGGACGTGCATCCCGCCCATGTCGAGCGTGCCGAGTTCGGGGTTGTAGCGGAATGACGTCGGAACGACGTGTGGCTTGTGGTCGGCGCCTGCCGTAGCCAGTCGCCCGAGCCGCTGGCCGGCGAGGTATTCGATCTGGGTTGCAGTCAGTTCAGCCATAGCGTCCAGTCAACAACCTCAAGTGGCATTGAGGTCCAGGACGCCAGGAATCGTGTTGGATGAGGTGGTGCTGACGGAGGGCCGGTAATGATCGACGACATGCGCGACCAATCGCTGCAGTTGCCCGAGGGGCGCACCATGGCGTGGACCGAGTACGGCGCGGGCACGCCGCTGCTCCGCATCCCCGGCACACCGGGTTCGCGGTGGGCGATCCGCGCCGACCGAACGCCGTGGCGAGATCGCCGGCTGCACGTGATCACGACCGAACGCCCCGGCTACGGCGCCTCCACGCCGCTGCCGGGACGCGGATTTGCCGAGCATGCGCACGACCTGGCCGCGCTGCTCGACCATCTCGGTCTCGACACGGTGTACGTCATGGCGTCGAGCGGTGGCGCGCCGCATCTGCTTGCGTTCGCGGCGCTGCATCCGGATCGGGTCCGCGCCGCAACGGTGGTGGTGGGCGCGACGCCGGTCGAGGAGAGCGAGATCGCGCAGATGATCGAGCTCAACGCGCACGCCCAGCGCCTCGTCCGCGCCGGCGATGATGCCGGGCTGCGTGCCCTGCTCGCGCCGGTGCGCGATGCGCTGCTAGCCGATCCGCTCGCCGGCATCCGCGGTGTCATGGCCGAGGCGCCCGAAGAGGATCAGCAGATCATGGCCGACCCGCTCTGGCAGGAGGCGTTCGTGCGCGGCGTGCGCGAAGCGTTGGAGCAGGGCCTCGACGGCTGGGCGGCGGAGAGCACCGCCATCATCCGTCCGTGGCGCGACTTCGACGTCGCCGATGTGCGCGCGAGCCTGACGTGGTGGCACGGCGACGAGGACCGGAACGCGCCGCTCACCGCGGCTCGTCGGTTGATCGAGAAACTGCCGAACGCGACGTTGAACATCTGGACGCAGGCGGGCCATCTCACGCCGTACCGGCTCGAAGGGCAGATCCTCGACGAGCTGCTGGCCCGCGGCTGACGCCTGCGGTTCAGCCGCTGATCGCGGGATGGCGCGGGTCGTCGAGCTTGATGACGACGTCCGCCAACTCGAACGGGCGCACCTCGGCGTCGTAGGCGTCGTACGCGGGCAGCGTCCACGCCTCGTCGGCCGGCGTCCGACGGGCACGTGCCGCCGGAGACATCGCCAGGTGGATCGTGCGATCGAACGGCAACCCGTGCCGGAGCAGTAGCGACCCGCTCACCAGCAGCATCAGATTCGGCTCGACGCGGCGCGCAGGTTCACGCGTCGACCGGTTGGTGATCGGGTCGCGCAGCGACGGCAGATAGCTGCCGCCGGCGAGGGCGTCGAGCACCTCGCGGCGCAACGCGTCGGCGTCCAGCCAGGACAGGTAGGACTCGACGTCCTCGCGGCCTTGCTCGAGGCGAAGTGATGCGTCGCGCCAGAAGGACGCGGCGAGCACCTGCCCGACGGGTCGGCCGCGTGCCCGCAATGGGTCGAGCAGCGCCGCAGCGAAGCCGTCCGGATCCGCGCACGGCGGGCCGTCGATCGCCACGCGAACGACGCCGGGCGCGTCGGCGAGGAACTCGGCCAGCCTGCCCGGCAGCGCCTCAGGGGCGACGGGCGTCCAAGTCACGCAGCCAGTTTGGCCTTGACCTCGCGCAGGCTTGGGTTCGTCAGCGCGGTGCCGTCCGGGAACACCACGGTCGGGACGGTCCGATTGCCGCCGTTGACACCCATGACCACGTCGGCCGCTTCCGGCACCTGGTCGATGTTGACCTCGTCGTAGCTGATGCCTTCGCGCTGCAACCCGTACTTGAGCCGCACGCAATAGCCGCACCAGTCGGTCGTGTACATCGTCAACATCGGTGCCGGTCGCTCCCATTGAAAGGTTCAGTCACTTTGTTGAACGTTCTAACACCTTAGACATACCCGACATTCCGGCTGTGGACCTGCCCCGGAAGCGTCGGCGGCCACTGGCAGGATCGGCGACGTGGCAGATGCAGAGCGGGTGCTGGTCGGGCTGGACCCCGAGCAGCGGGCGGCGGCGCAGGCCGTCCGCGGCCCTGTGTGCATCCTGGCCGGCGCGGGCACGGGCAAGACTCGCGCAATCACGCACCGCATCGCCTATGCCGTGCGGTCCGGAGCGGTGCCGGCCGGCCAGTTGCTCGCAGTCACGTTCACCGCCCGCGCCGCGGGTGAGCTGCGCTCCCGGCTGCGCACCCTCGGCGCTTCGGGCGTACAGGCCCGAACCTTCCACGCGGCGGCGCTGCGCCAGCTGCAGTATTTCGCGCCCCGGGTGCTCGGCGGCGGCATGCCCGATGTCGTCGACAACCCGCTGCGGCTCGTCGCCAATGCGGCAGCGCGGATGCGGCTGCGCACCGATCGTGCTGAACTGCGCGATCTCGCGGCGGAGATCGATTGGGCCAAGTCGGTGCTCGCCACCCCCGACGCATATCCGCAGCGCGCTGCCGCCGCCGGGCGGCAGACCACCGCCACTCCCGCCGCGGTGGCCAAGCTGTATGCCGAGTACGAAGAGGCCAAGCGGCGGGTCGGCCAGCTCGACTTCGCCGATCTGTTGTTGATCATGGCCGGGGCGCTCGAGGAGTTGTCCGACGTCGCCGAAGAGGTCCGATCCCGCTACCGGCACTTCGTCGTCGACGAGTATCAGGACGTCTCCCCGCTCCAGCAGCGCCTGCTGGACGCCTGGCTCGGCGGCCGGCAGGACCTGTGCGTGGTCGGCGACCCGAATCAGACGATCTACTCGTTCGCCGGCGCCACCCCTGATCACCTGCTCGGCTTCCGGCGGCGCTTCCCGGATGCCGTGCTCGTCCGGCTGCACCGCGACTACCGCTCCACCCCGCAGATCGTCTCGCTGGCCAACTCGCTCGTCCGCGACGCAGGGGTCACGCTCACCGGCCAGCGCTCCGACGGGCCGGAGCCGAGCTTCACCGAACACGACGACGAGCCGGCCGAAGCGGCCGAGGTGGCCGCGCAGTGCCGCAAGCTGATCGCCGACGGGATTCCCGCCGCTGAGATCGCGGTGCTCTTCCGTGTCAACGCGCAGTCGGAGGTGTACGAGCAGGCGCTCGCGACGGCCGGCGTCCCGTACGTGCTGCGCGGCGGCGAACGGTTCTTCGACCGTCCCGAGATCCGCGAGGCGCGGCTGCTGCTGCGCGGCGCGGCCCGCGCCGGGACCGGTGACCCGGTCGCGGATACGTCGTTGCCCGAAGCGGTGCGGGCAGTGCTCTCCGGACTGTCGTGGTATCCGGACAACGCGCCGCCCGGCGGCGCCGCGCGGGAGCGGTGGGAGTCGCTGGCCGCGCTCGCGACGCTCGCCGACGATCTGCTGGCGGTGCGGCCCGAGGCCAACCTTGCCGACCTCGTCGCCGAACTCGATCAGCGCGCCAGCGCGCAGCACGCGCCGACCGTCCAGGGCGTCACGCTCGCCTCGCTGCATTCGGCGAAGGGGTTGGAGTGGGACGCGGTGTTCCTGGTCGGCCTGACCGACGGGACGCTGCCGATCCAGCACGCCACCACCCCGGCGCAGATGGAGGAGGAACGTCGGCTGCTCTACGTCGGCATCACCCGCGCCCGCGAGCGGCTGGCGGTGTCCTGGGCGCTGGCCCGCAGCCCGGGGCAGCGGCGCGGACGCAAGCCGAGCCGGTTCCTCGACGGGTTGCGCCCGGCACTCGAACCCCGGCTGCGGCCGAAGCCGGCCAAGGTCAAGGCGGAGGCCGAGGACGCCGAGTTGTTCGGCCGGCTGCGGGCCTGGCGCCGGGCGCAGGCCGAGGCGCAGAGCGTGCCGCCCTACGTCGTGTTCAGCGACGCGACGCTGGTCGCGATCGCCGACGCCCGGCCGAGCTCGCAGGCCGAGTTGGCGCGCATCTCCGGCGTGGGGCCCACCAAGCTCACCCGCTACGCAACGCCGGTGCTGGAGGTGGTCGGTGGCGCCGACCCCGTCGACGTGAAACCCGTCGAAATCAGCTGACCACCTCGACGGCCACTCCGAGACGCCGGTATGTGGCGATGGCCCGCGCGTCGCGCGTGGCCAGCGGAAGGTTCGCACTCAGCGCTGCGATGCCGACAAGCGCGTCATAAACTGCCCCGCCGGCGATGCCGGAGCGGCTCAGTGCCTCCGGCAGCTGGGCCCAGGTTTTCGTGGCCAGTCCACGCCGTTCCGGAAAGGCGCGATCGATGGCTGTCACGGCGTCATTTGAACTCAGCTTGGTGTCGCCGGGAAGCCGGGTGAGCACGCTGTAGGTCTCGGCGATTGCGTGGCCAACCAGCGTGAGCTGTTTGCCCCTTCGCCACCGCAGGACCGGTCGATGGTCGACATGCATCCCGACCAGTAGCGGCACCGCGACGCTGGTGTCCACCGCATACAGCACCGCGCCTACTTGCGGCCTGCGTCGATCAGGGCGTACATGATCTCGTCCGTGATCTCGGTCGTGCCCGACGCGACCAGCAAGCCGTCTTCCTCCACGAGCCGTGCTGTCCGGCCCCCGGGCGTGATCTGCAGTCCACCGCCGTAGAACGAGATGTCGACCGTGCTGCCGGCATGCAGGCCGAGCGCTTCGCGCAGCTTCTTCGGGATGAGCACGCGCCCAACCGAATCGACCTTCGCCTCCATAGGGAAGACGTTACCAGTCACTTCCCAGTTGATCAGTCGAACTCGGTCTCCGGGTCGAGCGAGCCGCGCGGGACGATCGCGGTGATCAATGCGGACAGCAGGATCAACAGCGCTGACACGAGCAGCGCCATATGCAGCCCGTTGCGGAAGGCTTCCTTTGCGGCGTTGACGATCGGCGCGATCAGCGGCGAGGGGTGCTGGAGATTGTGCTGCTGATTGGCTGCCTGGCTGCCGCCGGTCTGCAGCAGGTCGATGATGAAGTTGCTACTGCTGCCGAGCGAATGGCGCAGGTCGCTCGTCAGGTACGAGTTGACGATCGCGCCGAGGGCGGCGACGCCGATGACCGAGCCCACCTGACGCGCCGTGTTCGTCGCGGACGCGGCCATCCCGGAGCGGGCGGCGGGGACGTGCCCGAGCACCGCGGAGGTCAGCGGCACCACGGCAACGCCGAAGCCGAAGCCCGCGACGGCGAGCGAGAGCATGAGCGCCGTGAACGCAGGATCCGCGTCGAGGTAATGACGCGCAGCGAGGATCCCGGCCGCGCTGAGCACGCCTCCGGTGATCAAGGGTCCGCGCGGGCCGACCAGGCCCACCCAGAAGCCGGACGCTGTCGAGCCGACGACGATCGCCGCTGCCATAGGCGCGAACATGCCGGCCAGTCGGCCGCCCGAATAGCCGAGCAGCACGTCCAGGTAGAGCGCGGTGAGGAAGAAGATCGAGAAGACGCCGAAGTAGATCGCGACCGCCGCGAACAACCCGTTGCTGACGGCAGCGTCCTTGAGATAGCGGAGGTCGAGCATCGGGTTGGTCACGCGATGCTCGACGAGCACGAAGCCGACGCCCGCGGCGCCGGCGACAACGAACAGCGCGATGATCCACCACGTGCTGTAGCCGTACTGCTCGCCGCTGATGCCCGCGTAGATCAGGCTGCCGAGCGCGAGCGCGCCGAGGAGGAAGCCGCCGCTGTCGACACCGCCGGGCTGCGGATCGGCGCTGTTCGGGACGAACAGCACGAGGGCGATCATCAGGAATCCGCCGAGCGCCAGGTTGAACCAGAACACCAGCCGCCAGCCGTCCGCGCTGACCAGCAAGGCGCCGATCACCGGACCGAGTGCGAGGGAGAGGCCGGAGACGGCCGACCAGGCGCCCAACGCGCGCGCCCGCTGCGTCCGATCCGGGTAGAGGTGCCGGATCACCGAAAGCGTGCCGGGTTCGGATGCGGCTGCGCCGATGCCCATGACGGCCCGTCCACCGATCACCCAGCCGACCGAGGGCGCGAGTGCGCACATCACCGATCCGCCGCAGAAGATCACGATGCCGGTGACCATCGCGGACTTGCGGCCGAACCGGTCCCCGAGCGAGCCGGCGACCAGCATCAGGCTCGCGAATACCAGCGAGTAGGCGTTGAGCACCCATTGCAACGGGATGACCCCGGCACCTAAATCGTTCTGGATGTCGCCCAGCGCGACGCTGACGATCGTGGTGTCGAGGAAAGTCAGGAACAGCACGGCCAGCACGACCGTGAGTGCTGCTGATCTGGTCACCGTTCGGGTCGCGGTGACCTCGACTGTGGCGCGGTCCGGCTCCGTCGCCCGGTCGAAGATCACTGGCATCAGCCCGGCAGCGCGGTGATCGACTTGTCCTTGCAGAGCGGCGGAGCCGTGCCTTCGAGCGTGAGGAGGCTGCAGAAGGTCTGCGTGGCGACCTTCCAATCGCCGTCCTCACGAACCGCGTAGCCGGCGCTGTTGGGCAGCACCGGCTGGCTGCCGATCTTCACGCTGAACGTCACCTTGGCGAGGTTGCGTTTGACCAGCAGCACCTTCGAGACGGACGCGACGGTCCGCTGCTTGCCGTAGTTGGACTTGCCCTCGGCGATGATCGTCGAGCGGAACTTGGCGCCGTGCTGCAGCGTGGCGATGGCGTGCGCGGTGGTCTCCCGGCTGTCGAAGAAGACCTCGTAGGCCTTGGTGATCGCCTTCGTCGTCGCTGCATCCGGGGCGTGGCCGCCCGCAGACGGCGGGGGGCCACCACCCGGCGAGGTGCCGCCGTCGCCACCCGAACTCGAACAGCCCGCAAGCACGGCGGCGGCGACCAGCCCGGCGCCCAGGACTGTGCGATGACGGGTGGAGATCATGCGGTGCACTCCTTTGTTTGGCTTCGCAAACTAGTTGTACCGCGAAGTCGCGCGTACCGCGCGGGCAGTACCTCCTGACTAAATGTGTTGCGATGCTCTTCTAGGCACGGATAGCCTGCTTCCACAGACCCGCACCGCGCTGCGACTTCGCGCGCCTGAATAGAGAGGGGGTGGCCACCGGTGGCGATCGCTCCGACCAACACGGCGGCTGCCGCGCGCCCGCGCACCCTCTCGGCGCAGTGGTCGCCGAACACGCTGCTCGCGGATCAGGTTCCGTGGCGGCTCCGTCCCATCCACAACTCCATTCCCGCAGCCCTGCGCTCGGCCATCGTCCAGATGGCGGACGTTACGCCGGTGGGGGCCGGCAGCGTTTACGGCGCAGCCAAGCAGGCGGGCCCACCTCGAGGAGTACCACGCTGACCAGCGTCAGCATCCGGCTCCTCGAGGCCGCGGCTCCCCGACTTGGGAACCGCGGCCTCGATGTATTTCCGGGGCCAAAAACGTCAGAACTCAAGAAAGCCACCAGCGATCGAGAAGGAGGTGACCCGGCGTGTTGACCGACGCAAGCGGCGTGCTCGCGATTGATCCGATCGGGATCGAGCCGTTGGACCCGCTGTCGAAGGACTGCCCTGAAGATCTGCCCTGCCGGGTGCAGGACGGTGAGCTCTGGTTCGCGGACACACCCGCGGACCTCGAGCAGGCGAAGGCCTACTGCCGGGAGTGCCCGGCGCGGCTGGCCTGCCTCGCCGGCGCGATCGAGCGTCGGGAGCCGTGGGGCGTCTGGGGCGGCGAGATCTTCGAGCGCGGCGTCATCGTGGCGCGCAAGCGCCCGCGCGGCCGTCCGCGCAAGGACGACGTGGTCGCAGCATGAGCGCCCTTGTCCGCAAGACGGTCACGGCACCGGGCCGTGGCCGAACGAACCAAGACCACTTCCATCACCTGGGGAGCACCAAGATGTTGTCTATGCACGAAGCACTTGCGCGTGACCGAATGCGCGAACACGAGCGGCGATCGCGGCACGCGCGCGTGGCGCGTGAGCTGGCAGCCGAGCGCCGCTGGCACCGCGTCTCGCTGCACGCCCGTGCGGCCGAGGCCCGGCACGCCCGCCGCGCACGTCGCGCGGCTCGGTAAGCCGACGTGACGCGAACGGGAACGGCCGCCGGATCATCCGATCCGGCGGCCGTTTCACATGCTGTTGGAGGAACGCCTGCCCACTACCACCACTGGGTGTCGAGCTTGGCTTCGATGGCGCGGACGAAACGCCGCGTGCACTCTATGCAGACCCAGCGCGTCTGATGGCCATCGGCGGTCTCGACGATGTCGGCAGACCAGCCGAGTGGTGGGTCGCCGTCAACAGCCGCGTCGGCAGCCTTGCCGCACAGCTTGCAAACCGCGTCCACCACGTCATCTCACCTCGTCATCACCCATCGGCAAAGTAATCGCCACCTTGAGTTCCCGGCGTTTCGTCGCGTACTGGACATATACCCGATCCCGCGCAGCCGCGAGCGACTACCACAGCGTCATCGAGCGCCGGAAGATGCCGGCGAGGTCGTCGGCCTGCACCTCGCGCGGGGCGATCGCGAGCAACCGCTGCTGCTTGAGCGCCCCGGCGACCAGTTCGTCGACGTCCGCGGCGCCGAATCCGACCGCCTCGACGCCGGCCGGAATGTCGACGTCGCGCATCAGCCGGAGCACCACCTCGGGCAGCAGCCCGGCGGGATCCGCGGGCGTCTCGACCACGGGCTCGAGCAGCCGCGCCGCCCGCAGATGCCGCTGCGGGGACGCGGCGAAGGTGAACCGGAATGCCTCCGGCGCGGTGAGCGCGACCGAGATGCCGTGCGGCACCATCGGCTCGTCGGCCGGGTAGTCCTTCGGGTGGAAATCGCGCACCTGGCCGGCGATCGGATACGCGTTGGCGTGCGGGATGTGCACTCCGGCGTTGCCGAAGCCGAGACCCGCGAAGGTCGCCGCGAGCGCCATGTTCCGCCGCGCGTCGAGGTCCTCGCCGTTGTGCACGGCGCGGCGGAAGCCGGTGGCCAGGAGCGCCAGCGCGCGCTCGGCCCACATGTCGGACACCGGGTTGGCGCCGCAATACGGCACCCGCTGCGCCGGCTGTTTGCGTGGCCCGGCCGTGTAGGGGCGCGCGGTGTAACTCTCCAGTGCGTGGCAGAGGATGTCCATGCCGGACGACGCGGTGACCCCGGCGGGCTGCGTCACCGTCAGCGCGGGGTCGACGACGGCCAAGGTCGGGCGCAGCCGCAGGTGGCTGATGCCGGCCTTCACGCGCTGCGTCAGGACATCGAGCACGCACACCGTCGTGCTCTCCGCCCCCGTGCCAGTGGTCGTCGGCACCGCGACCAGGGGGAGCAGCGCATTGACCGGTGCGCTGCCGCCGCCGACCGGCGCGTTCACGTAGTCGAGCAACTCGCCCGGGTTGGTCAGCAGCAGGTTCACTGCCTTGGCGGTGTCGATCGACGAGCCGCCTCCTACCGCGACGAACGCGTCCCACGGTCCGTGTTCGCGCGCCCACTCGATCGCGTCCTGCACGCTCGCGTCCGTCGGCTCGACGTGCACCCCGTCGTAGACCTCGGCCGCCACGTCGAAGCTCGCCAGTTGCTCGGCGACCCGGGTGGGTACGCCGGTGGCTGCCACGCCGGCGTCGGTGATGACGAGTGCCCGCCGGGCCCCGAGCTGGCCGAGGTCGTAACCGATCTCGTCCGCCGCACCGTCGCCGAACTTCAGCGCTGGTGCGCCGTAGGTGAAGACCGACTCGGTCACGAAGCTCGCTCCTCGGCGAACCCGGGTTGCCACTTCTCGGCCAAGGCTCGATAGGGGACCGTCGCACCGAGCTGGCACAGCACGCCGATCGAGCCGAGTGTCACGCGGTGGATGAGCAGATACGACGGCGGCAGGTTGAGCAGTCGGCCGATGCGCGCTTCCTCCCGCCGCGGATCGGCGATGCGGACCGCTTGGCGGCGCATCCAGCGGCGGCTGAAGGTGAATGTCGGCTCGCGCAACGGATCCGCGGCCGGGCCGAGGTAGACCATGATCTCCTCGCCGGTGACCTTGATGCCGGGACGGACGAAGCCGAGCTCGCGCATCAGTGCCAGCGCGCCGTCCGCGTCGCCGTTCACTGTGAGCCGGGACAGCTGGCCGAGCGGCGCCGGAATGCCGCCCTCCAGCCGCGCGACCGCGCCGAAGTCGACGACGCCCAGCCGCCCGTCGGGGAGGATGCGGAAGTTCCCGGGATGCGGGTCCGCGTGCAGCAGGCCGGCGCGGGCGGGCGCGGAGAGGTGAAGCAGGGCGAGCAGCGTCCCGGCCTCGTCGCGCTCGGGCTGCGTGCCGCCGGCGATGATCGACGACAACGGCCGGCCGTCCAGCCACTCGCTGACGATGACCTTCGGCGCGCTGGCGACCACCCGCGGCACTGCGATCTGCGCGTCACCGGCGAACTCCGCCGCAAAGGCGCGCTGTGCGTCCGCCTCCAGCGTGTAGTCGAGTTCTTCGAGGACGCGCTGCTTCATCTCGGCCAGCAGCGGCTTGATCTCGAGACCGGGGGAGATCCGGGCGAACAGCCAGGCGAGCCGGCTCAGCTGGTTCAGGTCGGCCATGAGCGCGGGCCCGGCGCCCGGGTACTGCATCTTGACCGCGACCTCGCGCCCGTCGCCCCACACCGCGCGGTGCACCTGACCAATGCTCGCGGCGGCGGCGGGCACGTCGTCGAACTCCCGGAACCGCTCCGGCCAGCGGCGACCGAACTGCTCGTCCAGGACCTGGTGCACCGTCGCGGCCGGCATCGGCGGCGCGGCCTCCTGGAGCCTGGTCAGCGCCTCGCGATACGGCGCGGCGCTCTCCTCGGGCAGCGCGGCCTCGAACACGGACAGCGCCTGGCCGAGCTTCATCGCCCCGCCCTTGAGCTCACCGAGCACCGTGAACAACTGCTCGGCGGTGCGGGCCTGGAGGTCGGCGGTGATCTCGTCGGCCGACTTGCCGGTCATCCGGCGGCCGAATCCGACGGTGGCGCGACCGGCCACGCCGAGGGGCAGCGAGGCGAGCTTCGCCGTACGCGCCGCCCGCCGCTGTGGGATTTCATCGCCGACGCGTCCCCGCCGCCCCGGAGCTCGGTCGGTCATGTGCTGCCCCATCTCACCCGGCCATTCTGCCTGGCCGAGTCGATCAGTGCCCGGTCATTCCATCGCCGTGCACCCGCAATCCGGATGCGGCGGCCAACTGCGCCGGCGCAGCCGCCAGTCCGGCAGCCGGAACTCGATCGTGCCGTCGATGCAATCGGGCTCGCCGCCGTCGAGGAAGCTCAGGGCCTGCTGTGCCGCGACGCCGGCCACCACGGTCGCCACCGCGACGGCGGACACCGGCCCGTGCCGGCGCCCGACCGTCAGCTGGACGGCCAGCGCGGACCAGGCCGGATCGCGATCACCTCGATGCAGGTCGCCGCACCGCAGGCAGCTGGTGAGGCCGGGCAGCACCAGCGGGCCGACCACGCCGTGGTCGATGCCGAGCAGCACGGCGAGGTAGGGAGCGTCGGCGGCGTGCAGCGCGGTCAGCCGCTCGTCCGGCACCGGGCCGTCGACGGCGAGCACGGCGAGTTGCGCCCGTTCGCCGGTCGGCAGCGGTGTCGTGTCGACCTCGGGCGCGACGCGGCGCACCGCCCGCTCGGCGGCGGCCGAGAAGACGTCGCCCTCGTCCGGCATCGCGACCCCTCCGGGGACCATCTGCGAGAGCTTCGCGACGCCGTCGCCGGTCACGTGCACCCGTCCCACGCCGGCGGCGGCCAGCACCGCGGCGAGGTGCGCGGCGATCCGGCTGCGGCCGTGGACCTCGACAGTCGCGTGTCGCCGCGCCGCCAGCACCTCGGCCGCGCGTTCGCCATGCTGGACGGCCAGCGCGGCGAGTTCGCCGGCCAACCGCGGGTGCGGTGGCGCGAGACGGGCGTCGTCGGTCGCGAGGACGCGTGGCCAGAGATAGCCCGCCTCGGTCAGCGTGGTCAGCGCGCGCCGCGCGGTTTCGTCGAGCCGCGGCGGCGGCGCGCTCGGCGGCACCGGCGACGCCACCCGCCGGATCAGGGCGGTCGGCAGACCCTCGACGACCACGCCCTGGCTGCCGAGTTCGAGGTGCACGGCATCCGGCGAGCGCCAGAGCATCCGGGTCGCCGGGCTCAGCCCGAGGTCGAGACCGGCTGGGCTGGCTGGGCCGTCGTCATCGGCGGCATTCACGCCGAACACGTTGGCATATCGCGGGCCCGGCGACCGGGTTTGTCCACAGGCCGGTTTGTCCCGAAGTGGGCAGGTCCACGGAAGGCGCGTGGGGCGGGACGGTAAACCTGAAGTGAATGTCCACACCTGTGGATCGCGGTGTGCAAAACAGCCCGAGCACTGTGGACAAACCGCGCGTCGCCGTCACTAACCGTCAGAACTGCCGATTAGCGTGTCTCGCATGACGATCGTGTCGCCGCTGCCCGGGATGGGGCCCGAAGTTGAGGTACGCCGCAGCGCCCGGCGGCGCCGCACGGTCTCGGCATACCGCGAAGGCGAGCGGGTGGTCGTGCTCATCCCGGCGCGGTTCAGCAAGGCGGAGGAGCGCGAGTGGGTGAACCGGATGGTCGCCCGCGTCCTCGCCACCCCGAACCGGCGCCGTAGCGGCGATGCCCAACTCGCGCGCCGCGCGCGGGAGCTGTCCGATCGGTATTTGGACGGGCTGGCCCGGCCGGGAAGCGTGCAGTGGGTGGCGGCCATGCGCACCCGGTGGGCGTCGTGCACGCCGGCCGAGCGCACGATCCGGCTATCGCGCGCGCTGCAGGAGATGCCGACCTGGGTGCAGGATTACGTGCTGCTGCACGAGCTTGCCCACTTACTGGAATCGGGGCACGGGCCGCGCTTCTGGCGACTGCTCGAGCGCTATCCACGCACCGAGCGAGCCCGCGGCTACCTCGACGGCGTCAGCGCGGCAGCTCAGCTACCCATCCAAGACGATATGGCCGAGGACGAAGCTGACGAGGACGGCGTCGCGTCCTAGCCGCGTCCTAGCCGCGTCCTAGTCGCGTCTAGCCGTCCTTGCCGTCGTCATCGAGTTCGCTCAGGTCGTCAGGGGCGCTCGACGCGTCGACCTTCTCGCCGAAGCCGAGTGGGTCGTCCAGGTCCTCGGCCGTGGGCATCAGGTCCGGGTGCGACCAGATCGCGTCCCGGCCGCTGACGCCACGCTTCTCGGTGACGCTCCACCACAACGCGGCCGCCTCGCGCAGTCGGCGCGGCCGCAGCTCCAGCCCGACCAGGGTGGCGAAGGTCTGCTCGGCCGGTCCGCCGGTCGCGCGCCTGCGGCGGGAGGCCTCGCGCAGCGCGTCGGCGCCGGCCATCTTGTCGCCGGCCGCCGCCGCGACGACGGCATCGACCCAGCCCTCGACGAGTGCGAGCAGGGTTTCGAGGCGACGCAGTGCGGCCTCCTGCTCGGGCGTCTGCTGCGGGGAGAACACCCCGCCCGTCAACGCCTCCTGCACGCTCTCCGGGTTCATCGGGTCGACGCCCTGGACCGCCGACTCGATCGCCGACAGATCGAGCGTGATGCCGCGCGCGTAACTCTCCACGGTGTCCAGCAGCCGCTGCCGCAGCCACGGGACGTGGCCGAACAGCCGCTGGTGCGCCGCTTCACGCAACGCGAGGTACAGCCGCACCTCGTCCGCCGGCCGCTCCAGGCCTTCGCCGAACGCCGAGACGTTCTGCGGAACGAGCGCGGCCACGCCGGTCGGGCCGAGTGGGATGCCGATGTCGGTGGCTGACACCACCTCGCGCGCCAGCCCGCCGAGGCCCTGGCCGACCTGCGCGCCGAACATGACGCCGCCGATCTGGGTCATGATCCCGGTGAGCTGGTTCCGGGCGCCGCCGAGCGCCTGCAGCTGCTCGGCGGGGATCGCGTCGGCCATCGCCGCGACGACGCGGGCGGCGACGGGTTCGCACAGCGAGGTCCACACCGGCAGCGTGCGCTCCAGCCATTCGAGCCGGGTCCATGCCTCGACCGAGTGGACGCCCGACGGCAGGTCGGTGACGTCGTCGAGCCACAGGTCGGCGAGCCGGATCGCGTCGGCCGTGCCGGATCGATCGGCGGGCGGAACGGCGGAGCTCTCTCCGCCGAGGGTCTGCCGGGCGAGTTGCTTGGCGAGATCCCAGTTGACCGGTCCGCCCGACCAGGACATGAGTCGCTGGAGTTCGGCGAACATCGGGATCTGTGCAGACAGGTCGTTCGGATCCGGTGGCTCGTCGTCGCCGCGCCCGAAGCCGAACGGCAAGTTTGTCATGGCATCCACGGTAGTAGCGACGAGCGGCGTCGGCCGCCCGTTCCCGCGTTGCGCCGACGGCGAACACCGCACCGCCGGTACCGTCCGCCAGGTGGGATGGGCGATTTGGTTGCTTGCGCCGGCCGGCGCGACGGTGCTTGCAGCGCTCGGCTCGTGGTGGCGATCACGTCCGAAACGGCCGCTGACCACCGATGAGGCGATGCGCGCGCACGGCGAATACCTCGACGCACTCGTCCGGACGGCGCGCGCCAGGGATCCTCGCTAGCCGCAACGGTCCGACTGAACCGAGCGGCCGGCAGCGCGCTTCGGGAGCGGCCGAACCAGAATCAGTGCCGTCCGATGGTCCGCCCGTTCCCGAAGCGCAGCCGCACCGTCCAACCGGTGTGCTCAGCCGCTCAGCGGGGGCAGTTACGCTGCCGGAATGCCGTGGCTGCCTGCGATCGAGCGCATCCCAGGAGGACGCGCCTTCGCGTCGCTGAGCCGCCGTGTTCGGACGCTCGTGATCGCCGGCGTGCTGTTCGTAGCGCTGTTCGTGCTGCTACTCACCATGCCGGTGCCCTACGTGATCTTGTCGCCCGGCCCGACGTACAACACGATCGGGATCGAGCGTGGCAGTCAGGTGATCGTCATCGAGGGGCGCAAGCCGAATCAGACGTCCGGCCATCTCAACATGACGACGGTGAGCATCAGCGGCGATTCGGTCACTGCGGCCGAGGCGCTGGCCGCGTGGCTGAAGCACGACGAGGTCGTGGTACCGCGCGCGGCGGTGTATCCGCCGGGGGAGAGCGAGCAGCAGACGGAGCAGCAGAACGCGGCGGATTTCCAGCAGTCGCAGGACAGCGCGACCGCCGCGGCGCTGTGCGAGCTGGGCTACCCGAAGGGCTTCGGGATCATCGACGTCACGTCGGACGGGCCGTCGCACGGCATCCTCGAGCCGGGCGACCGATTCATCTCCGTCGCGGGCGAGCCCGTCACCTCGGACGAGCAGCTCCGGGCGGTGCTGAGCGCGCAAAGTCCGGGCGACAAGGTCGCGGTCGTGGTCAATCGGCGCGGCACGACCGCGCGCCTCGAAGTAACTCTTGGGAAGTCGCCGGACGGCACGAAGGCCTTCCTCGGTGTGCTTGCCGACGACACCTGCCTCGCGCCGTTCAGCGTCACGATCCACCTCTCGGATGTGGGCGGGCCGTCCGCGGGCCTCATGTTCGCGCTCGGCATCATCGACAAGATCGGGTCGGACGACCTCACCGGCGGCCGCTTCATCGCCGGGACGGGGACGATCGACGCCAGCGGCAAGGTCGGCGTGATCGGCGGCATCCAGCTGAAGATGATCGCTGCGCGCCAGCACGGTGCGACGGTGTTCCTGGCGCCGGCCGGCAACTGCGCGGACGTCCGCGGCGCGACACCGAGCGGTCTGCAGGTCGTCAAGGTGGACACCTTGAGCAACGCGGTTCAGGACCTGCTCAGGATCGAGCACCACGAGCCGGTACCCACCTGCTGACGCAGGGAACGCGAGTGGCTACAGGTACGTTGACCGGGACGTCCGGATAAGGCGAGGAGCAGTCAGTGTCGATGCCGCGCATGCCTTCGGTGGTCTTCTCGAGGCGCGCCAAGATCGCGGTGTCGGTCGTGGCCATCGTGATCGTCTTGCTGATCGTGCTGGTCAAACTGTCCGGCGTCTACATCAACTTCTTGTGGTACGACGAGCTGCACGCACACCAGGTCTACAGCACCATGCTCTGGACGAGGGTGAGCCTGTTCTTCATCTTCGGCGCGCTGATGGCACTGATCATCGGCGGCAACATCGTCCTCGCGTACGTGCTGCGGCCGCCGTTCCGGCCGATGTCTCCCGAGCAGCAGAACCTGCAGAACTACGTGCTCATGATCGAGCCGCGGCGCAAGTGGATCCTCGCCGGCGTCGTCTTCCTCACCTTCCTGTCCGCGGGCTTGTCGGCGAAGGACGAGTGGGCGACATGGCAGCTGTGGCTGCACGGTGGGTCATTCGGGATCACCGATCAGCAGTTCCACCGCGACATCAGCTTCTACGCGTGGGACTACCCCGTCTATCGTTCGCTGCTCAGCTTCGGCTTCGTCGCCGTCCTGGTTTCGATCATCCTCTCGGTCGGCATCCACTACCTGACCGGCGCGATCCGGTTGCAAACACCCGGCCCGAAGGTCACGCTGGCCGCGCGCCGGCACCTGACCGCCCTCGTCTTCGTGTTCATGCTGCTCAAGGCGATGGCGTACTGGCTCGATCGCTACGGCTTCGTGTTCTCGACGCGCAGCAAGTTCACCGGCGCGTCGTACACCGACGTGCACTCGGCGCTGCCCGCCAAGACGATCCTGTTCTGGCTGGCGATCGTGCTCGCGCTAGGCGTGCTCGCAAGCATCTGGCTGCGCAGCGTGCTGTTGCCCGGTATCGGGTTCGCGGTGCTGCTCATCCTTGCGATCCTGATCAACGGCATCTACCCGTTCGCGGTCCAGCAGATCTCGGTCAAGCCGAGCGCCAGCGACAAGGAAGCGCCGTACATCGAGCGCAACATCAATGCGACGCGCCAGGCCTACGGCATTGTCACCGCCAACAGCAGCGGGACGAACGGCGGCACGGTCACCTACCAGGACTACGCAGCGACGACCTCACCCGATCCGTCGGCCGTGACGAGCACGAACACGACCGTATCCAACATCCGCATCCTGGACCCGAACGTCGTCAGCTCCACGTTCCTGAATGCGCAGAAGATCGGCCGTCCGTACGGCTTTTCGCCGACGCTGAACATCGACCGATACACGATCGGTGGCGTGACGCACGACTACGTGGTCGCGGTGCGCGAACAGGCCACCGGAAGCAATCTCACCGGGTCGCAGGACAACTGGATCAACCAGCACACCGTTTACACGCATGGCTATGGATTCGTCGCCGCCCAGGCGGATAAAGACGTCACAAACGGCAAGCCGTCCGACTACACCGAGGGCGACATCCCGCCTGCGGGTCCGCTGAATATCGGCCAGCCGGACGTGTACTACGGCCAGCTGATGAACGACTACTCGATCGTGGGCGCGAGGGGCACTCCGCGGGAGTTCAACGCGAATGGCGGCGCCAATGTCACCTACCACGGCAAGGGTGGCGTGTCGCTGGGCAGCTTCCTCACCAGGCTCGCCTTCGCGTTCAAATACAAGCAGACGAACTTCGTTCTCAACGACGCTGTGAACGCCCCCGGCGCGAAGATTATCTTCGTTCGGGACCCGAAGGAGCGGGTGCAGAAGATCGCGCCGTTCCTGACCGTGGACGGCTCGCCCTACCCGTTCGTCGACCAGCAGACCGGACACATGATGTGGATGGTCGACGGCTATACGACGATGGCCAACTACCCGTACTCGCAACGACAGTCGTTGTCGACTCTTACGCACACGTCGCTACAGAGTGGCCAGCAGGATCGCCAGATCAACTACATCCGCAATTCTGTCAAGGCGACAGTTGACGCCTATGACGGAACGGTCACCCTGTATGCGTGGGAGCCGAACGACCCCGTTCTCAAGACGTGGATGCACGTCTTCCCGGGCCTGTTGAAGCCGAAGTCCGACATGCCGCAGGCGGTCCTCGACCACATCCGGTACCCACAGGACTTGTTCGACGTCCAGCGCGGCCTGCTCGCGCAGTACCACATCAGCGACCCGGTGGCGTGGTACAACGGCCGCGGCGCGTGGGCAGTGCCGAGCGACCCCTTCGCCGCTGCAGCTCTCAACCAACCTGCGTACTACGTGCTGGCGAACTCCCCTGACAGCACTAGCAACGTGCCGGTGTTCCAGTTGACCACACCGATGGTGGTCAATGGTGCGAACAACCTCGCCGCGTACGCCTCCGTGGACAGCGATCCGGGTCCGAACTATGGCAAGATCACCGTGCTCCAGACGCCCACCAATGCGACGATCCAGGGGCCATCGCAAATAGCGGCCGTCTTCAAGCAGAACGCGCGGATTTCAAGTGACATCACCCTCCTGGGAACCGGCCAGAGCTCGGTGATCCACGGGAACCTGCTGACCCTGCCGCTCGGCGACTCGTTCCTCTACGTGGAACCGCTGTATGTCCAGGCCATAGGGACAGGTAGTTACCCGACGCTGCAGCGCGTGCTGGTGACCTACGGGGACCATATCGGCTACGGCGCCACCTTGTCCGACGCGCTGGACGACATCAGTCTAGGCCGAAGCCCGGGTGCTTCGATTCAGACGAGTCAAACGACCGGCAACGGCAGCGGGAAGACCACGACGCCGCCGCCACCGCCAACGACCCCGGAGACGCCAACCTCGGGATCGACGAGTACGCCTGCCCCGCTTCCATCGACCGTCAACGGTGTCCTCGCGAAGCTCGATGACATCAATGCGAAGATCGATGCAGCCAAGTCGAGCAGCCCGCCGGATCTCGTGGAGATTGCCCGGCTACAGGAGCGCGAGCAGCAACTTGTGCAGCAGTTGCTCCGGTTGAACCCACCACCCTCGCCGTCTCCTGGGTCGTCGTAGCGCACTCAAAGGCGTGGGTCGACGGGTTCGGACTCGAGTGCGAGGACCGCGAACGTGCACTCGTGCACGCGCCAGAGCGGCTCGCCGCGCGCGAGCCGGTCGAGCGCCTCGAGCCCTAGTGCGTATTCGCGCTGCGCCAGCGACCGCTTGTGGCCGAGGCCGCGCTGCCGCAGTCGGTCGAGGTTGGCGGGCACCGTGTAGTCGGGGCCGTAGATGATGCGCAGGTACTCACGGCCGCGCACCTTCAAGCCGGGCTGGACGAGTCCGCGGGCGCCGCGCACCAGGTTGGCCAGCGGCTTGACGACCATGCCCTCGCTGCCCGCCGTGGTCAGCGCGTCCCACCACGCGGTGCCGTCGCTGGCCGAGCTCGGGTCGGTCGTGTCGACGACGAAGCGCCGCGTGGTCGCGAACAGCTGCGGATCCGCGGCCACCAGTTTGTCGGCCAGTTCGAGATGCCACGCGTGCGGCGCGTCGTGGTGCGTCCGTCCCTCGGTGGCGAGCAACTGGAACGGGGCGAGCCGCACGCCGTCCAGACCCGACGTGGGCCAGCAGTACCGGCGGTACGCGACGTCGAACGCGTCGGCGTCGACCGCCCGCTGCTTGGTGCGGTCGAGCAACTCGGCGACGTCGGCACCGTTGTCGCGGGCCCGCTCGAGCATCGCGAGCGCGGCGGGCAGCGCGGCGCGTGCCGCGGCACCGACCGCCGCGTATTGATCACGCAGCAGCTGCTCGGCCTTGGCGCTCCACGGCAGCAGCTCCGCGTCGAAGAGCAGCCAGGACGTGTCGAACTCCTCGAACAGCGCCGCCTGCTCGGCCGCGACCCGGCTCCGCTCGACCAGTGCCGCCGTCAACGCCGGCGCGAAGAACGGGCGTCCGGTGCGCGTCCACACCGCGCCGAGCGCATCGTTCGGAGCGCCGAAGCGCGCGCGTGCCGCGTCGAGCGAGCGGCAGACGAGCACGACCGCGCGCGAGCCCATGTGCTTCTCCTCGCAGATGACCGCGGACACGCCGTCTGCGCGGTACGCGTCGAAGGCCTGTTCGGGATGCTCGAGCAGGTCGGGACGCGTCGACGTCGCGACCGGGCTCATGGTCGGCGGCAGGTAGACCAGCCAGCGCGGGTCGACGGCGAAGCGGCTCACCAGCTCGAGGGCGGCAGCGGCGTTCTCCTCTCGCACGCCGATGCGATCGACGTAGCCGGTGCGGATCACCCGGCTGCCGAGCACGTCCTGGATGTCGAGCACGTCGGGCTCGCGGTGCGGAGTCAGCTCGGCCGCTACGCGGTCCGTGGGAAACGGTTTCGCCGGTGCGTAATGGACCTGCTCGGCCGGCACGGATACCACCTCGCGCTCGGGGTAGCGCAGCGCGGTGAGCCGGCCGCCGAACACACAGCCGGTGTCGAGGCACATCGTGTTGTTGACCCACTCCGCCTCGGGCACCGGCGTGTGCCCGTAGAGCACCATCGCCCGGCCGCGGTACTCGCGCGCCCAGGGATAGCGGACGGGCAGCCCGTACTCGTCCGTCTCGCCGGTCGTCTGGCCGTAGAGGCAGAACGAGCGCACCCGCGCCGACGCACGGCCCTGATACCGCTCGATCAACCCGGCGTGGCTGACAACGAGCTGCCCGGCGTCGAGGACGTAGTGGCTGATCAGCCCGTCGGCGAAGCGTTCGACCTCCGTCCGGAACTCCGGCGACGCCGCACCCAGCTGACGCAGCGACTCGGCGATACCGTGCGTCAACTGCACGTTCCGGCCGCGCAGCGCGCGGAGCAGCTTGGCCTCGTGATTACCGGAGACACACAGCGCGTCGCCGGCACGCACCATCCCCATCACGAGACGCAACACCCCAGGTGTGTCCGGCCCGCGGTCGACGAGATCACCGACGAAGATCGCCCGGCGGCCCGGATGCGTCGCGCCGATCGGCCGCCCTTCGGCGTCGCGACTGATCGCGAAGCCGAGCTCCGTGAGGAGTGCCTCGAGCTCGGCACGGCAGCCGTGCACGTCGCCGATCACGTCGAACGGGCCTGTTTGGTCGCGCAGGTCGTTGAAGAGCCGGGTCCGCGTGATCGCTGCGGCGGCGACCTCCTCCTCGCCCCGCAGCACGTGCACGGTGCGGAAGCCCTCGCGCTGCAGGCTGCGCAGCGAGCGGCGCAGCTGGCTGTGCTGGCGGCGGATCACGTGCGCACCGAAATCGCGGTCGGGCCGCGCGGCGTTGCGCGCGGCGCAGACCGATTCCGGCAGATCGAGGACGATCGCCACCGGCAGCACGTCGTGCTCACGTGCGAGGTTGATCAGCGCTTTGCGCGCCTCCGGCTGCACGTTCGTCGCGTCCACGACGGTGAGCCGCCCACCGGCGAGCCGGATGCCCGCGATGTGGTGCAACAGCTCGAACGCGGCCGGAGTAGCCGACTGATCGTTCTCGTCGTCGGCGACGAGGCCGCGGCAGAAGTCGGAACTGATCACCTCGGTCGCGCGGAAGTGCGCCGCGGCGAACGTGGACTTGCCGGACCCGGTGATCCCCACGAGGGCGACGAGCGACAGCTCGGGGACGGTGAGCTCACTCATACGTCCACCTTGGTGAAGATCGCCATCTGGGTGGGCGGCCCGACCTCGGCGTCGTCGGCGCCGACCGGAACGAACCGTACGTCGTAACCCTGCCGGACCGCGACCGCTTCGGCCCAGCCGCGGAACTGCGCCCGGCTCCACTCGAAGCGGTGGTCGCGATGCCGGAACTGGCCGGCGGGCAGCGTCTCGTAGCGGACGTTGTGCTCGGCGTTCGGCGTCGTCACGATCACGGTCCGCGGCGCGGCGTGCCCGAACACGCTGTCCTCGAGCGCGGTCAGCCGCGGCGGGTCGACGTGCTCGATGACTTCCATGAGTACGGCGGCGTCGAAGCCGGTGAGCCGGTCGTCCCGGTAGACGAGGGACGAGTGGATCAGTTTCACGCGATCGGGCTCGTGCTCGGTTCGGCTGCGCAGCCGGCGGGCGGCGATCGACAGCGAGCGCGCCGAGACGTCGGTGCCGAGGAGCCGGGTGAACTGCCGGTCGGCCGCGAGCTCGGCGAGCAGCACGCCCTCGCCGCATCCGAGGTCGGCGACGCTGCGCGCCGATGCCGACTTGAGCGCAGCGAGCACCGCACCGCGGCGTTGCACGGCGAGCGGCAGCGCCGGCTGCTCGTCGAGGTTCTCCAGCTCCTCAGGCTCGACGTCGTCGGACTCGGCGAGGCGGTCGAGGGCGGAGCGCGTCAGTTCTCGCTTGTGCGCGAGATAGCGACGCGTGATGAGGTTCTTCTCCGGGTGCGTCGCGAGCCAGTCGCCGCCGGCCCGGATCAGCTTCTCGATCTCGTCCGTGCTGACCCAGTAGTGCTTCGCGTCGTCGAGCACCGGCAGCAGAACGTAGACGTGGTTCAGTGCGGTGGCGAGCCGCAGCGTCCCGGTGAGGCGCAGCGCGACGTAGCGCGAATCACCCCATTCAGGGATGGTCGGGTCGAGCGGCTCGGTGCGCGCGTCGACCGTCCAGCCCAACGGCTCGAAAAGGCGCCGGGCGAGGTCCGCGCCGCCGCGGCACGGCACCGCGGGGATGCTCAGTTCGAGGGGAATCGGAGTGGCGGCCAGCTCCGGACGCGCGTCGCACCGGCCGGTGAGCGCCGTCCGGAACACGTCCTTGATCGCCACCGAGAGCATGCTCGACGCGGCGTACGGCCGGTCGTTGACGTACTGCCCGAGCGCGAACGCGTCGTTCGGCCGGCGCCCGCGCACCAGCCCGACCGGGTCGACCTCGAGCAGCAGCGCGGCGGTGCAGCGCTCGCGCGCGGCCTCGGGATAGAAGACGTGTGCCGTGCCGACGGAGAGGTCGAACGTCTGGACGCGGCCGGGGTGCTTGTGCAGCAGAAAGCCGAGTTCATCGGCGGGCTGGTGCGTGGTCGCGATCGTCAGGAGCACGATCGGCGATTCTCGCCTACTGGCGAGCAGGTGTCCTGCGAGTTAGCAACCGACCCGGTCCTGCCAGGCCTCGAGGTCGCGGTTACGGTAGGCCAACTCGCCGGTGCTGGCGGCGACCGGACCGCGGGACTGGCGATGCCACCGGCGCAGCGTCTCGACGTCGACGCCCAGTGCCAACGCGGCGGTGGCCGCGGAGATCAACCGCTCTTCGGGTTTGTTTGCGTCGGACACGAATTGACACGCTAAGCGGCGACCGCGTGATCCAGGACACCCCCTACGTCCTGGATGACAAGGCCAAAAGTCCCGCGATTCGCTCACCAAGCGAGTTACCGCGCGCGCACCCCGGTGGTCGACCACAGCACCGCGCCGAGCAGCGCAAGAGTCGCGAGGTGGACGACCGTGCACCAGAGGCAGATCGCGTCCAACCGGAACAACTCGACCCATACAAACCAGAGTGCGGAAGCCACGCCGGCAACCGCGCCCGCGATACGCAAGGCATCGAGGCGCCGCATCCGCCAGGCTTGCGGCGAGCACAGCAGTGCCATCGCGACGAAGTAGATGGCGCCGAGCAGGGCCACCGGCGCGGGGCCGATCATCGAGTACGAACTCGAGGTGACCTTGGCGCAGTTGATGACGCTGCCCTCCGGGCAGGCCAGCACGGTGGACGCCGCGTAGTGCTCGACGGTCAGGTACACCGCAGCGGCCAACCCGATGATCGTGATCGCGAACGACCCGATGCCCAGCGGCAGCCGAAGCCCGGCTCGCTCGGGCGCGACGGGCGCGACCGCACCCATCAGGGGAGGACCTTCGCGCCCGCTGTCACGCCCGGGCTCGTGCAAACACTGGCGGGTTGGTTGCCGGTGAGCTGGCACAGCGCGGCAGTCATGACGTTCGCCGCCTCGATGATGCCCGCGCCCGTCTTGTTGGACGGATCGGCCAGCGTCGCGGCGATCTCCGCATGCGTGTGTCCGGCGACCAGGCCCGCCTGGTATGTCGCGCCGACGATGATCCAGCGGCCGCCGAAGTCGACGAACGGCGTGGCGCCCTGCGTGTCGTCCTTCTGGAACACCGCGAGGTCAGCGCCGCCCAAGGTGTCCAGCGGCTCCCACCCGTTGCCTTGCCGCTGGTTGGTGTGCGTCTCGATGCCGGTGAACGACAGGTAGTCGCTGGTGTAGGACGCGCCGTGGAAGCTGAACGTCGCGGTGTTCGGATAGGGCTCCGGCGCCGCTCCCGAGTACGTGTAGCTCAGCCCGTGCCACGTGCCGAATCGGGACAACGCGACGATCATCGGCCACCGCTCGACCGCGCAGAACGGGCAGTACTCCGCGCCGACGTAGAGGATCCGTGGCTTGCCGTCGGCGGTGAGCGGTGCCGCGTTGATCCGGGTCGGCAGCTGATACGGGTTGCTGACGCCCACGGCGTCGAATACCGAGGCGGGCACTCCGG
>DASQSE010000115.1:0-26026 GCA_035642535.1 Jatrophihabitans sp.
GGTGACCGAACCGGAATGGGCGCAGCGTGCGCTGCTGGCGGAGTGGGGCACGAGCAAGGAGGTGCTTGCCGCGCTCGCTCCGCGCATCCGCCTGATGCGCGACGGCCAGGAGATCTTTCCCGGCGTCCGAGTCCGGGTCACCGGTGGCCACACGCCCGGTCATGCGCAGTTCGTGATCACCGCGGGCGAGCAGCACCTCGTGGCCTTCGGCGACACGCTCCATTCGCCGATTCAGGTGCAGCACCCACACTGGTCGGCCGCCGCCGACCTTGATCGGTCCACCGCAACCGAGCAACGCCGGCAGTTGCTCGCCGAGTTGGAACGGACCGCGGCCATCGGCTTCGGCGGCCACTTCGCCGACGCGGTGTTCGGGCAGGTCCGTCGGATCGGCGATCATCAGGTCTGGCACGCCGTCGACGCGATCACTTGAACCGCCGGCGAGTTTCAGCGCTCGCCGTCGCGCAGCTCCCGCGCCCGCCGGCGCAGCTCGAAGGCGTCGGCGACGGGTCCCAGGTGGCGGAGCTTGTCGGGGTTGATCACCGAGCGCACCGCCTGGACGACGCCCTCGACGATGTCGAGCGAGAAGACGCTGATCAGCTGCCCGTCGGACGTACGCAGTGCCGCGCCGGGCTGACCGTTCACCTCGTGCAACTCGATCGCGATCTGGTTCTCCCGCACATCGCGACCCACGCTGTCCAGCAGCCGGGCGACCTTGTCGGCGCCCGCGATCGGCAGCATCCACTGCGGCGCCTTGCCGCCACCGTCGCCGTAGACCACGACGTCGTCGGCGAGCATCGCGACCAAGCCGTCGACGTCGCCGCCCTGGACCGCGGCAAAGAACCGCTCGGCGAGCCGACCGCGCTCCTCGCGGGAGGTTTCGAAGCGCGGCTTCTCCTCTTTGACGTAGCGCCGCGCGCGCGCCGCCAACTGCCGGCAGTTGGGCTCCGTCTTGCCCACGATGGCAGCGATCTCCGGGTAGCGGTAGCCGAACACGTCGTAGAGCAGGAACACCGCTCGCTCGACTGGAGTGAGTCGCTCCAGGACGAGAAGGAACGCCATCGACAGAGAGTCGGCCTGCTCCGCGTTGGCCGCGGGGTCGACGGCCTGCCGGTCGGTGAGCAACGGCTCGGGCAGCCACTGTCCGACGTAGGACTCTCGGCGCTTCGGCGCGGAGCGCAGTTGATCGATGCTCAGCCGGGTCACGACGGTCGACAGGTACGCCTTCGGCGAAGACACCTCGACGCCGTCGTCGCGCGCCTGCTGCAAGCGGAGGAACGCCTCCTGCACGACGTCCTCCGCCTCGCTGGCGCTCGACAGCATGCGGTAGGCGATCGAGAACATCAGCGGCCGCAGTTCGGTGAACAGCTCGGCGGTGCTGCGCTCATCGGCGCCCGGCGCGGACGGGCGCCCGCTCTTTCTCGAGCGGGCGCCCGTCTTGCGCTCGGTGCGACTCATCGCCGGGCCGCACCGGAATGTTGCGCATCGGCCGGCTCGGTCAGGGCGTTGCGGAAGCCGTCGCGCCACGTCGCCCAGGCGGGGTGCCAGTCGAGCGCGCGCTTGGCCTTCTCGTTCGAGTCGCCGCGGCCGCGGGTCATCCACTGGACCGGTACCTCGCCGGCGGCGAGCTTGCCCAGCCACACCGGAACGCGCATCGGCCGCTTGGCACCAATCACATCCGCAAGGTACGGCAGCCATACCGCGACCTCGGCCGGGTCGTCGTCGACGACGTTGTAGACGCCCCGGGTGCCACGCTCCACGGCGGCCACGGTGGCCGCAGCCGCGTCGTCGACATGAATCCACGACCAGACGCCCGCGCCGTCGCCGACGATCGGGAACTGCCGCTTGCGGACCATTTCGACGAGCGAGTCGGACGCGCCGGGCCCGTAGAAGTTGCCGTAGCGGAGCACGATGCCCTCGAGCGGCGCCGTCGGAACCGCGGTCTCCAGGTACTTGATCGCGGCCATCGACTCGGCCTGCCACTTCGCGGGATGCGGGTCGAGGGGATCGTCCTCGGACTTCACCCGCGAACCCTCGCGGATGTTCGTCCAGCCTGTGTAGCTCTGCGCGACGAGCTTGCCGACCCCGGCAGCCTCTGCCGCCGCAAGCAGGTGCTGCGTGCCCGTCGTGCGCAGCCGGTTGGTGGTCGCGAACCACTTGTCGAACTTGCGTAGGTTGGGCTTGCCGGCCAGCGCCGTCATCTGATGGACGATCACGTCCGGCGCGGCGCGACCGACTGCTTCGCCGACCGCCGCTCCGTCGAGCCCGTCCAGGATGACCGGGTCGGCGCCCAGCGCGCGCAGCGCATTTGCCTTGTTCGGACTCCGCGTGGTCGCGACGACGTCGTGGCCACGCGCAACCAGCTGCGGCACCAGCCGGCTGCCGATTGCTCCTGCTGCACCGGTAACGAAGATTCGCATCTCAAACCTCACCTTTACTCGATTCCTTGGAACGAGCTCTAAGACGAGATACCCACCCGGCCTGTGACAGCCGGAAATCAGGCAGCCCAGGGGCCGACTCCGCCGACTCGCTCGATGGCGTACCGCACGATGTAGCCGCTGCCCCTCGGCGCCGGAAACACCGTATCCGGCGACAGATAGACCTTGGTCAACCGATCGAGCAGCTCCCATGCGGCGTCGCTCGGTTCGACGGTGGCGCGCGCGTGCAGGACGGCGTACGGATTCAGGAAGACATCACGCGACCGCGGCGCGTCCATGGACAACACCACCCGCGGGTCGCGCTTGATGTTGCGCAGCTTCGCGTACCACGACATGTGCCCGCTGACGAGATCGTCGCCGTCCAGTCCGACCCAGATGACGCTCACCTGCGGGCTGCCGTCGGCGTTGATCGTGCTCAGGTGCGTCAGCGGTCCGGACACGATCAGGTTCCGCAGTTCGGGATGCAAGAGATCACCAGTCATACGGTGCACCAACAGGTCATCGCGACCGCGTCTTCCGTCGCGTGGTCACTTTCGCGTCGAACGGTCAGGTATAGCTGACCACGTGGCGCGTAACTGACCACGCGACGAGAAGGATGGGGCGCCGTGGTGGACAGCGAGTGGCAATGGGATCCGTCGCTGTATGCCGGCAGCGCGCAGCACTACGTGCGCGGACGGGTGGCGTACCCGCCGGAACTCGCCGACGCCCTCGTCGCCGCGCTCGAGCTCGACGGCAGCGGTCGGCTCCTCGACGTCGGCTGCGGGCCGGGTTCGCTCACGTTGCAGCTCGCTGCGTCGTTCGAACGGGCGACCGGCCTGGACGCCGACGCCGAGATGCTGGCCGAGGCGGCGCGCCAGGCCAGAGCCGCCGGGATCACCAACGTCGACTGGCTGCACCTACGAGCCGAGGACATCTCGCCCGCGCTCGGCCGATTCCGAGTGGTGACCCTTGCGCAGTCCTTCCACTGGATGGACCGGCCACGCGTGGCCCCCCTCGTGCGCGAGGTGCTCGACCCGAACGGCGCACTCGTACACGTGCATGCCACTACGCACGACGGCACCGAAACGGACCTCCTGCTGCCGCACCCGCAACCGCCCCGGCGCGAGATCAACGCACTGGTCGAGCGGTTCCTCGGATCGCGGCGCCGCGCTGGGCAGGGCGTCAGGCCCGCCGCCGCGAGCGGCGTCGCGGAAACGGGTCGCGAGGAAGCGGAGATCTACGGCGCCGCCGGCTTCCGCGATCCGTCTCGGATCGAGATTCCGGAGCGGACGGTCACTCGTAGCGCGGACGACGTCGTGGCCGGCGTGTTCTCGCTGTCGAGCGCCGCGCCGCACCTGTTCGGCGCCCGGGCCGCCGAGTTCGAGGCAGCGCTACGGGAACTACTCACTCGCACGAGCGTGGACGGGCGGTTCAGCGCCCGAATGCGCGAGATCGCGATTGACATCTGGCGCGTCTGAGTGACCTGGTCGGCGGCGCCACCACACGAGACCCGCGAGGCCGACCGCAATGACGCCGTCCACCGAAGCCAGCACCGCGACGAGCAACACGCGTGACCCTCCGCCGTCCGGCCGCGGCTGAGCTGCGGTCGGCGGTGCGTGGCGGATCGTGCGCGTCTGGTCGGTCACGCCGAACACCTTGTCGGCATCGGCGGTGCGGACGAGCAGCCGGTCGGTACCGCGGCCCCGGTACACGCTGGCCAGCGCCGTGACCCGGTAGTCGCCGTTCGCGATCGTGCCGATGTGTGCGGCGACCGTGCGGCTGATCGCGCGACCCGGCCGGACGGTCACCCGCCAGCTGGCCGAGTGCGTGGTGATCTTCGCGTGCCTAGCGTTGATTATCGCGACGTAGCCGGGCACCTCGACGACGAGCCGGGCGTGCAGCAATCTGCCGCCCGAGTTCGTCAGCCGCGCGGCGTAATGGACGGCCTTGCCGGAGCGGATCTGCTGGTGCGAATCCGTCAGCGAAACAGAGACGCCGGTCGGCACCGCTGACCCGGCCGCGGGCCGCCGAGCAGGAGCGCGGCGAGTCCGGCAGCCAGCGCCGCGACGGCGGCGCGATTCACGCCGTGCCCCGGCGGCGAACACCGAGCAGCAGGAAGAGTGCACCGGCGGCCAGCAGCCACCCCGCGACGATCAGCTGCAGCCGGGTGTCGTTACCGGTGAAGGCCGGCGGGCCGGAGGGCGGCAGCCCGGCCGACTCGCCCGCGACGCCGGTCTGCGTCGAGCACTCCGGGGCGGACGAGCCGGCACAGTTCGACGGGTCGACGCCGTTGGGCTCGGTCGGCGTGGTGACGGCGTTGTGCAACTTGCCGTCGCCGTTGTCCTGATCGTTGACCGTCACCGAGTAGGTGAACCGCAGCGTTGCCCCGATCCGCAGCGCCCCAGCTCCACGAGAGCACGGGCGCGTGGTAGGTGAGCCCACCCGTCGCGTCGTGGTTGTAGTTCGCGTCATCCAGCACATCGGTCAGGTCGTCGCGATAGGACGCCGGGTCGTTGCCGGTGAACGCCACCTTGGCCGGTGTTCGTCATCGTGATCGTGTAGGTGACCGTGTCGCCCGGCACGACCGACGTGCTCGAAACCGTCTTGGCGACGTCGTACTCCTTGACCGGCGTGACGGTGCGGCAATCCGGATCGGTCGAGTCCCGGCTGCAGTTGCTGTTCTCGTCCGGCGGCAGCGTGACCACATTGGCCAGCAACCTGTCGCCGGTGTCCGGCTTGTCGACCGTGACCGAGTAGTGGATCGTCACCGAGTCGCCCACGGCGAGCGGTCCGGTCCAGGTGAGCGCTTACCGCTGACCGTCGCGCCGTTGTCCGCGTCGTCGTTGTACGTGGCGTCGTCCAGCACATCGGTCAGCTTGTCGGTGAGCCTCGCCGGCTTGTCGCTGGTGAAGTCGGTCTGCCCGGTGTTGGTGACGCTGATCGCGTATTCGACCTTCTGACCGGGCGCCGCATTCAACCGCGAGGACGTCTTCTTCACCTTCAACTCCGCGCACCGGTCGAATTCGGCAAGACGACGATGGTCAGCCAGTGGCTCGCTGACCCGGCACGGGACGCCTGCCCGGTGGCCCGGGTTCGGGTGCGGCCGTGACGGCGCAGGATCTCCTGTTCACCCTCGAGGACACCGTCGAGTTGCTCGGCGCTACCGGCGCGGCGCTGCCGGCGTTCTGCGCCGAGGTGATTCACGGCGATTTCGGCGGCTGGCCGGGTCCGACCCGCGCCTTGCTGCTCGCGCTGCGCGAGGCGGTCGACGTCGCACGGCGCACCGGCATGCTTGCCGCGTTCACCACCGTGCCGCGCGGACCTCCATGCGCTGTCCCGTGGCCTGCCCGCCACCGAACAACTGCTCGCCGAAACGCTCGCCGCCCGGCGCGACCTGTTCCCGAGCCCTGTCACGGTCATCCGGCTCACCGATCGTGAGCAGCGCGTGCTCGAGCAGTTGGCCCGCGGCCGCACGATCCAGCAGACCGCCGACGAGCTGGTCGTCTCGTACAACACGGTCAAGACGCAGCAACGCAGTCTCTACCGCAAGCTCGACGCCAACACGCGCATCGCTGCGATCGCCCGGGCGCGACACGTCGGCCTGCTCCAGGACTTGCCCGACGGCCAGCCGTCTGCTGCCGACGACGCGAGCACGGAACGCTCGGCGTGATGCCGACTCGTTGACGATCAAGACGCCCGCACATACGGTGGCGCCGACCTGGAGCCCACGTGGGAGGGAGTCGGCAGTGCGTCGGACGATCATCACGATTTCGGCGGTACTTGTTGTTGCGGCCGGATCGGTCGCAACTGGTTGGGCGGTTGCACCGCGGCACAGCGCGGTTGCGTCCGCGGTTCGCACGCCCGCTGTGCAGCGCACCGTCCATCTCGTGCGCAGCTATCCGGTGGGGCCATCGGCTGCCTACAGCGGCGACACCGGCAGCATCGGGCTCACCACGCCGCTCAACTTCCGGTTGCCTGCCAGCGCCGAGCACTACAGCGCCACCGTCACGCTGTCGTTCCAGTACCGGACCACCGGTCGCGGACACTTCTACCTCGCGCCCACCGTCAAGTCCGGCGGCAAGAAGCGCGACGTCATCGCGCCGGCGCAACGCAATCTGGGTGCGAGCGGCTCGACTTCGACGACGATGGTGCTCCGGGCCGGCTTGCGTTCGGGAGTGACCTACAGCCTCTCCGTCGGCGCGAACGTGAACCGCACGAACCCGAAACCCGTCTCGATCGCAACCCGGCGCATGGTCGTCGAGATCGAGGCCTGGCCGGGCGGTTAGCGCGGGTCAGCGCTTCTGGGCGCGGCGTCCCCACTTCTCGAACGCGGCTTGCACGTCGTCGAGGTAGGCCGTCTTGGCGCGCGTGTAATCGTCGTAGTCGGCATCGTCGGCGTGCACGGCCGCGAGCTCGTGCTTCACCGCCGCGTAGCGATCGCGCTCAGCCGGAAGGGCACGCAGCCAATCGCGGAACCACACCGTGTAACGGCCGAACGGCGAGTCCAGCCTGCGGATGTGCAAGATCACCGGCGGCGTTCCGTCGCGCCAGTACAGCCGCTTGACCAGCACCTCGGACAGCACGCGTTCACTGCCCCGGTTCGCGTCCCGGTGCACACCGGGCGAATCCGGCCGTGCTCCGGTCGCCGCGCGATAGCCCAGCGGCCCGAACCGCTCGTCCAAGAACGCGTACTCGGGCAGGACCTCCGCCCTGATCTGGAGGTCGACGATGTTCTTCGCGGCCAGCCCAGGCACCGACGTCGAGCCGATATGGTCGAAGACCCAGTCCTGGCCGGCGACGGCGGCACGCAACTCGCTCAGCAGGTGTTCGGCGAGGACGGGCCAGTTCGGGTCGTATGCAACGATCACCGGCGGCCCAGACATCGCGCCCACCGTACGTCACCCGGATCGAGGCGGAGGCAGGCCGCATGAGTTGGGACGAGGCATTCGCGACCGACTATGACGACTGGTCGGCCGAAATGACCGCCGACGTCGCGTTCTACGTCGAGCTCGCACGGCAGGCCGACGGACCGCTGATCGAGCTGGCCGTCGGTACTGGGCGAGTCGCGATCCCCGTATCGCAGGCGACTGGGCAGCGCGTGGTCGGCATCGACTCGTCGCCTGCGATGCTCGCGCACGCACGGTCACGTGCCGCCGAGGCGGGCGTCGACCTCGAGTTGCACGCGGGCGACATGCGCGATCTGCTGATCGACGAGCCGGCTGCGCTCATCTACTGTCCCTACCGCGCGCTGCTGCACCTGCCGACCTGGGCCGATCGCCGCCGCACCTTCGAGCGCGTCGCCGGGTCGCTGGCCCCGGCGGGTCGCTTCGCCTGGAACGCCTTCGCCTTCGATCACCGCATCGCCGCGCGCCTCGACAACCGGCACCAGACGGACCCGGTGCCGCACACGATCCGCTACGCGGTGGGCGAGAATCGGATCGACATCGTCCGTGACGACGGCGCGACCAGCCGGCTGTGGTGGGCGACGAAGAACGAGTGGCTCGGGCTCATCGACGTCGCCGGCCTCGAGCTGGAGGCGTTGTACGGCGGCTTCGCGCATGAGCCGTTCGCCGAGGACAGCTCGGAGTATGTGTTCGTCACTCGCCGTCGCTGAGCACGTCTGCTTCGGCGTCGGGTCAACTTAGCGTCGACAGGTCGACACCTCGCAGTCTCGTCGACAATCAAGGTCTTCCCGGACTGCGTGTCGAGAATCGCGGCTCCTCCTCCCTATTTGACATGCGGTCGGCCCTAGCTATCATTTGCCAATATCGGATGTTGTAAACGATGTGGGTAGGCGCGTGCAGTCGATGACGGTGGCGGAGCGGTTGGCGGCGCACGCCACGAAGCTCAGCTTTGACGATCTTCCGACCGAGGTCGTGCAGGCGATCAAGCACGTGCTGCTGCATGACCTCGCGGTGGGCATCGGCGGGTGCCGTGACGCCGAGTCGCAGCGTGCGGTTGCGTTTGCCAGGCGCGCCGACGGCGCGGTGGGCGATGCGACCATCATCGGCCACCCGGACCAGGCGAGCCCGATCAATGCGGCGTTCGCCAACGCGGTGATCATGCGCGCCTGGCGGCAGGAGGACACGATGCATCCCTTCGGGCTGCATTCCGGGCCGATGATCATGCCTGCCGCGCTGGCACTCGGCGAGTTGCGCGGGACGTCAGGACGGGATCTGATCACTGCCGTCGCAGCCGGATACGACGTCGTCGCGGCGCTGGCGGACGGTCAGCAGTCGAGTGTCGACATGTCCTATCGCACCCCATCCCACGTGTACGGGGCGTTCGCCACAGCCACGACCGCCGCGCGGCTGTTGGGCCTGGAGCCTGACCGGATGGTGGCCGCGCTGGCCTATGCCGGGAATCTGGCGGTCACGATCTCGACGGGCTTCGCCAACCACAACTACGGACTTGTCGTCCGCAACGGGATGACCGCGGCGTTCCTGGGCGAGGCCGGCGCGCCGGCACGGGCCGAAACGTTCGAGGGCCCCGGTGGGTTCTTCGACATGCATTTCAAACCGGAGCCCGACCGGCTCGAGGAACAGTTGACCGCCCTCGGCGCGGGACACCCGGTGCTCAAGACGGTCTGCAAGCCGCACCCGTGCACCGGCGCGAATCTGGCGTCGTTCGCACTCGTCCGCCGCATCATGGACCGTGCCGGACTGAGCGGTCCGGACGTTGCTGAGGTCATGGTCCGCGTCGACAAGCGGACGTTGTTGGTCCCCGGCCTTGCCGACCCCGGGCCTTGGCCGGATGTGTTCCGGCAGATCTCGTCAGTGCGGTATGGCATCGGATGCATCCTGGTCGACGGCGAGGTGACCTCGGCACGGCTCCAGACGCCCAACGACCCGCTGGTGAGCGAGGCCAGCCGGCGCGTCCGAGTCGGCTGTCACGACGATGCCGAGCAGACGAACCATGTCGTGACGATTCGCACCCGCGCCGGCGCGACCTACGAGGAAGCCGGAGATTTCACCGACATCCCGGCCACCGACTCGGCCGCCATCCTCGAACGCGAGGCCGACGGCCGGCTCGGAGCCGCTCGGGCTGCGCAGCTCAAGCACTCGGTCGAGCATCTCGACGAACTCGATTCGATCGCCGAGCTGACGGCATTGCTGCGACCGGCTACATCGAGCTGAGAACGACGAGTCGCTGGGTTGCTCGGGTCATCGCGACATAGCGGTCGACCGCTCCTTCGATGCCTACACCGAACGTCTGCGGATCGACGAGGACAACCAGATCGAATTCGAGACCCTTCGCCAGCTCGGGCGTCAGCGACCGGACGCGGGACGTCGCCCGGACGGTGGGATCGCCGATCACGCAGGCGATTCCCTCGGCATGCCCGGCGAGCCAGTCGTCGAGGATCGAACCGAGCTCGGCAATCGATCCGTGCATGACGGGGACGCCGGTGGCGCGGACGGAGGTCGGCACGTTCGCGTCCGGAAGCACCGCCCGGATGACCGGCTCGGCCTCGGCCATGACCTCTTCCGGCGTCCGGTAGTTGATGCTCAACGTGGCGTGGTTGATCCGGTCGAGCCCGATCCGCTCGAGCCGTTGCTGCCACGACTCCGCGAACCCGTGCCTGGCCTGCGCCCGGTCTCCGACGATCGTCATGCTCCGGGACGGGCAGCGGAGCAGCAGCATCTGCCATTCCGCGTCGGTCCGCTCCTGCGCCTCGTCCACCACGACGTGCGCGAACGGCCCGGCCAGCAGATCCGGGTCCGGCTTGCCGGGCAGGGCGGCCTCGTCCACCAGGGCGTCCTGCAGGTCGGCACCGCGCAGCATTGACATCACGAGCATCTCGGAGTCGTCCGTTGCGATCAGGTCGTCGACGACATCGGCCATGTGTGCGCCTCCGGCGGCGATCGCGGCGTCGCGCTCGCGCTTACGTCGCGCGGTATCCGGGTCGCCGAGGCGCTGCCGTGCCGCGTCGAGGAGCGGCAGGTCGGACACCGTCCACGCCTGCGCGTCTTCGCGCTGCAGCGCCCGAACCTCGTCGCGGGTGAGCCAGGGCGCGCACATGCGCAGGTACGCGGGCACCGACCACAGATCCCCGACGAGGTCCGCCGCCTCGAGCACCGGCCACGCACGGTTGAACGTCGTGAGCAGCTCCCGGTTCTGCAGCAACGCGCTGCGGAACGCGTCGGGCGAGGCGACCCCGTCGTGCTTGTCCAGCAGGATCGTGACGAGCTCCGTCCAGACCTCGTCGCGCGCCTCGTTGTGCGGGGTGCCCGGCTCGGCCACCTCGAACGCCTCGGCCCAGTCGTCGGCGGTCAGCAGGATCTCGGACCACGGCGTCTCGACCGTCATCGCTGAGTTGGGCGGCTCCTCGTAGAACCGGACGGCCGCCTCGATCGCCCGCACCAGGTCGGCGGACGACTTCAGCCGGGCCACTTCCGGATCGGCCTCGTCGACCGCCGTGGCGCCTTCAGCGACGAGATCGCGCAGCGTGCAGGTCTGCACGCCCTCCTCGCCGAGGCTGGGCAGCACGTCGGAGACGTAGTCCAGGTACGGCTGGTGCGGACCGACGAACAGCACGCCGCCGCGCCGATGCCCGAGGCGCGGGTCGGCGTAGAGGAGGTAGGCGGCGCGGTGCAGCGCGACGACAGTCTTCCCGGTACCCGGGCCGCCGTCGACGATGAGCGCGCCGCTCGAGCCCGCGCGGATGATGGCGTCCTGGTCGGCTTGAATGGTGCCGAGCACGTCGCGCATCCGCGGCGAACGGCTGCTGCCCAGGCTGGCGATGAAGGCGGACTGGTCGTCGAGCGCGGCGTGCCCTTCGAACCCGTCCGCCGTGAACACCTCGTCCCAGTAGTCGGTGATCCGGCGGTCGGTCCAGCGATACCGACGGCGGCTGGTCAGACCCAGCGGGTTGGCGTGGGTCGCTGCGAAGAACGGCTCGGCCGCTGGCGAGCGCCAGTCGACCAGCAGCCGGCGACCCGCGCGATCCGTGAGGCCGAGTCGTCCGACGTACACCGGCTCGGAGTCGGTGGCGGCGACGATGCGTCCGAGGCACAGATCCAGACCGAAGCGACGCAGCGCGCGCAGCCGGGCGGTCAGCCGGTGGACCTGCATGTCCCGGTCCAGCGCCTGCTGGCCGCTGCCGCCCGGCGCCCTGCGTTCGGCGTCGAGGCGGTCGGACAGCTCGGCAATCGAGTGCTCGAGGCTCTCCGCGATGGCCGCGAAGTGCTGCTCGTCGGCGGCGATCAACGCCGGGTCGGTCTTGGCCGCAAGTCGGTCGGGCAGGTCGAACGCGGTGCTCGTCAGAGACTTCACGTCATCAGCTCCCGGGCTCACGCGGACAGCGCCGACGTCTGCTCGCCGATCGCGTCGACCAGCAGCCGTGCGGCCACGGCCGCACCGTCGCTGCGTACCGTGCCGGCCAGGTCGTTCGCTCGTGCACGGGTCGCTGCGGTCAGCGCGGCTTCGAGCGCGGCCGACAGCGATTCGGTGGTCGGGGTCGAGCCGTCGTGCGCCACGCCGATGCCCAGCTCGGCAACCCGGCCGGCCCAGTACGGCTGGTCCGCCATCTGGGGCACGACGACCTGCGGCGCGCCGGCGCGCGCGGCCGTGGTGGTCGTGCCCGCGCCACCGTGGTGCACGACGGCGGCGACCCGGCGGAACAGTGCGTGATGGTTGACCTCCCCGACGGCGAAGCAGTCGTCCGCGTCGTCGATCAGGGCGAGATCGGCCCATCCGCGCGAGAGCACAACGCGGTGGCCGTGCGCGCGCACTGCGGCGATAGCAAGGCGAGCCGCGTCCGGCGCGCGCATCGGCATGCTGCCGAAGCCGACGTAGACCGGTGGCGCGCCCGCGTCGAGGAAGGCGGCCAAGTCGACCGGGAGTGGGCGCTCGTCCGGCAGGATCCACGCACCGGTCTGCACGACGTCGAGGTTCGGCGTCTCCTGCCACGGGCCCAGGATCGGGTCGGCCGCGAGCCACGGATGACCGGTGATGACGTGGTCGCGGACGTTGTCCACATGCGGCAGGCCGATCGCCGCCCGGTGGGTGTTGAGCGGCCCGCCGAACAGCCTGTTGTAGTTCTGGACGTCCAGGTCGTTCAACGCCTGGCGGTCGGTCACCTCCGGCGGCACCGGCCGGCCCGGCAGCGGCTGCGGGCGTTGATACGGGGACGGCAGGTAGATCGGGCAGTAGGCGCCGTACACGTAGCGGATGCGCAACTTCTCGGCCACCGACTGAGCGCCGGCCGCGACCGGGAACAGGCCGGTCGCCACCAACGCGTCGCACCCCTCGGCCACTGCGGGGAGTTGTTCGAACTGCGCCGCGATCAACTCGGCCGCGCGCTGCGGCACGCTCTCCACCGCCGGCGGCGTCGCACCGTGCAGCAGCGAGCGCACCGGAAAGCCGATCGGCTTCAGCGGCAGGTCCACCTCGGCCAGCCGGTCCGCGCAGTCCTCCGGCCCGCACACCAACACCTCGGCACCGAGTTCCTGCAACCGCACCGCCAGGCCCACGATCGGTTCGACGTCCCCACGCCCCCCGTACGTCGACAGCAACACACGCACTTCGCCACTCCCAAAATCGGCAGGATCTTGATTCCGGTCGGCGATTCTGCGGCACCACGGGGGTCTTGCCGCAAGCCCCCCACTGCGATATATGTTGAAAGTGGCGGGGAGCGAACGTGCTCCTTGCCTTTGCTTTTGCTAGCCGTGCTTGCGCGCGACCCAGACCTCCTCGGACGGCCACTTCCGCGCCCAGTCCGCCGTGACGTAGGAGTACTTCGGGCTGTCGACGGCGTCCGGCGGAGCCTGAAGCTCCGCGAGACGCTCGATCTCGAAGCTGTTCGCGCGCAGCAGGTCGATCCAGACCCCGTGCGGCAGGTGGAACTCGACCGCCGTGTCGTCCGGAAACACGACGCGGTGCATCCCGAACATCGGCCGCTGCAATCGTTCCTTGGCCGGATCGTCCGCCTCGTACTCCTCGACGCACAGTGCCAGGACGAGCCCGTTCGTCAGGAAGATCAGCCGACCGCCCGGGCGGAGCAGCCGCGCTGCTTCCGGCACCCAGGCGTACGGATCGGCCCAGAGGCAACCGCCGTACTCGCTCACCGCGAGGTCGAAGCTGGCGTCGGGCAGCGGGACCGATTCGGCGTTGCCGAGCAGGAGCGGGAACTCGAGTCCGTGTTCGCGCTGCAACGTGCGCGCCGTCTCGAGCTGCTTCGGGGAGTTGTCGAGCCCGACGACTCGCGCGCCGCGCCGGGCCAGCCACGCCGAGACGTACGCCGTGCCGCAGCCGAGCTCGATGACGTCCTGACCGGCCAGCTCGTCCGGCAGCAGCCGAAGCTCAGCCTCCGGGATGTGCCAGATCCCCCACGTGATCTCCTCGTCCGCCCACGCGCGGTGCCCACCCGACGCGTAGTCGGCGGCGTAGCGATCCCACGCCTCGCGGTTCGCGGCGACGTGCTCCGGCAGGTCCGTCATGCGCCGAACGATATGGGAGACGCCGGGGACCAGTCGCCGTCCTCGCCGCGCCAGGTCGTCGGCTCGCCGGCGAGTTCGAGGACGTCACCGAGCCAGTACGTCGTGTCCGGCGCCCAGCCGGCCAGCACGGTCGCCGTGTTGACGTCGACGTCGAGAGCCCGGCCGGCAGTCGACAGATAGCCGACGACGCTGACGTGCACTCCGTCCCAATCCGCGGCCACCTGCGCCCAGTCGGGCATCAGCCAGGCGCCGTCCCGCCCCGTCGCCCGCCACCAGTCACCGCGCTTCGCGGTGCCGGAAACGTCCAACGGGTAGCGACGGACGAGCCCGACCCAGTCGCCCGGCTGCGCCAGCTCGAGCACACGCGCCGCGTCAACCGGGCGCACGGGCCAACTCGTCGCGGCGTCCCAACCGAGGCCGTCCTCGACGAGCAGGAGCCCGGCCGGCAGATGTTCCGCGCCGATAGCGCGGGTCGTGGTCACGCCCGGACGGGCGATGGGCGATGACCACCACCAGCCGCTCACGGTGCGCCAGTCGATGCGCTCGTCCATGCCGGCTGCGTCGGCGTGCTCCGCGGTCAACTCGTCGATCGCGCGCCGCAGCCTGGTCAGCACCGGCGTAGCGGGCTCGTCGTCGTCCTCGTCAGCAAAGACGACGACGTGCTGATCCGTGAGGTCGGCCGGCGTGTCCCACCAGGCCGTCGAGGCGTTGCTCGCGAGCGCGTCGGCGAGCGGGCGGAGCACCTCGCTTCGCTGCGGCTCGGCGAGGTAGGTGTCGCACTCCTCCGGCTCCTGCCAGTACATCGCGGCGTCCACCGAGCCGCGCAGCGCAGCCAGAATGCGCCGCGCGGCGCTGACCTTGTCAGCCGCACGTAGTTCGTCGACCGTGCGCGCGATGTGCGCGGCGTCGGGTCGGCGCACCTCTAGAGCGGGGAGGCCGAGCAGCTCCCAGCACGCGCGCCGTCCCCGTGGCCCGGCCAGCAGGTCGTCAGCGCGCACCCCGTGATCATGTCAGCCCATCATGAGGACGGACCGGCAACGCCGACCACGTTGCCCTCGGGGTCGCTGAACCGGCCGACCGTGAAGTCGCCGGACGCGGGCTCGGGTCCCAGCAGCCGGTTGCCGCCGAGGCGCTCCGCGGCGGCGAGCGCGGCTTCGACGTCCGGGACGCCGACGTAGAACAGGACGCGCGGCTGATGTCCCGCACCGCCGCCGATTCCCCCGTTGATGCCGTTTCCGTCGCCGGCGATGAATCCATACGTGCCCGGGTCGGAAACCGCGTCGGTACTCGCGTCACCGACCTCGAATCGCCAGTCGAACAGCTCGCCGTAGTACTCGCGGAGCTTGGCCGGATCGCTGCCGATGACCTCGAAATGCACTACCGGGCGTGCCATGCGTCGCGCTCCTCTCGTAGGTTGCCGGATTTGCCCCCTATGTCTCCGACGAAGCGCACACCGCGGTTCTCGACAGTCCGGTCAGTTCAATTTCTGCAGACCGCCGCCGTTGAGCAGATAGGCCGCGCCGACGTCAGCCGCCTCGGTCTGGACGAGTTCGAGCATCGCGGCGCCGGCGATCTCCGGCGTGAGGAGCGGATACGGCTGCTGATCGAGGAAGACGGGCACGGGCAGGCCGGCCTGCGCGGCATACGCCGCCACGGCACGCTCCCCGACGCCGGTCTCCGGCGCGAACTGCGGCAGCACCGCGGTGAAGGTGATGCCGAGCGCGCTGCGGTTCGCCTCGTCCTGCGCGTAGCCGGTGATGAAACGCTGCGTCGCCTTCGCGCCGGCGTAGCCGCCGGACAGCGGTGATCCGTTCGGATTCAATGCCGCGCCGCTGCTGACGACGACCACCCGGCTGCCGGGACGCAGCGGCTTGAGCAGCGCCTCGCGGAGCCAATGGAACGCGATCCGGACATCCGTCTGCCAGTTGAGCGAGAACGTCTCCCAGGTGTGCTGCTGCAACGGACGCATGTGCGGCGGCGCGCCTGCGACCAGGATGACGAGCTGCGGCTCGTGCCGGTCGAGCAACCGCGCTGCGACGTCCGCGTCCCGCGCATCGGCGACCTCGGGTTGGACACCAGCGTCCGCGTCCCCAGCGCTGCGCGAGACGGCGACGACGGGGGCACCGGCTTTGGCGAACGCGGCGGCGATGCCACGGCCCAGGCCTCGGCTCGCGCCGACGACCATCGTGGTTCGGTCGTAGAGATCTGTTGTCATACCTGTGTGACGCATCCCGCGTCGACCTGTCATCGCTACCGGGACAACGCACTCAGCACCAGCGGCGTATCGCTCGCATTGCGCAACCGCTGCACGCCCAGGTCGGCGAGGACCAGCACCGCCCCTTCGGCGAACCAGGCTCGAGCATCGTCGCCCGTCTCCAGTTCCAGCTGACCGCGCTCGACGATCACCAGAGTGTCGATCCAATCGACGGAGCGGTAGTCGATCGCATCCTGCGGCTGGAGGATCAGTCGACGCAGCCGGAAGGCGGCCGGGCACCGGGCGTCGAGAAAGGAGATCCGCTCCGCATCGTCCATCACAGCGTGCCAGGCAGTTCGAAATACGCGAACAGCTCCGGCTGCTGGAACAACGCCAGCTCGGCGATCGCATCGCCTGCGACCCGCAGCAGGCAGATCGCGAACGGTCGGTAGGCGGTCTCGTCGGGATGCTGCCAGTACAGCGCGAAGGCCGGCTGCCGGTTCGCGGCTGCGGGCAGCGCGCGCCAGGCCGTGCCCATCTCGCCGAAGACGTGCTCGCGAACGAAGACCTCGATGGCCGCCCTTCCCGCGAACCAGGTGAGCCCGGGCGGCATGACCAACTGCGCGTCGGCGCGCAGCAGACCGATCAGCACCGCCGGGTCCGATTGCTCCCAGGCGTCGACGAGCTGCTGCAGCAGCGCCTGCTCGGTCGCGTTGGACGTCGCGGACGTCCACTCCGCGCGCTGCGCCGGCAGATGCCCGGCGAGCGTCGCGTGCGCGCGCTGCAATGCGCTGTTGACGGCCGCCCGGGTCATGTCGAGCGCGGCAGCGGTGTCCTTCACCGACCAGTCGAGCACGTCGCGCATGATGAGCACGGCGCGCTGCCGCGCCGGCAGCCGCTGGATCGCGACGAGGAACGCCAGCTCGATCGTCTCCTTGGCCGTCACTGCCGCCTCGGGTTCGGCGTCCGACGATGCAGGGCCGTCCAGCAGCCGATCCGGGTAGGGCTGCATCCACGGCAGCTCCGCCCTGGACAGGAGATAGTCGCGTGGGTCCGCAGGCCCGGCCAACTCGGTCGGCCACACGCGGGCCTTCTTGCGGCGCAGTAGGTCCAGGCAGGTGTGCGTGGCGATGCCGTACAACCAGGCGCGGAACGGCGCGCGGCCGGCGTAAGTGTCCAGGCGGGACCAGGCCCGCAGGTACGTCTCCTGCACGGCATCCTCGGCGTCCTCGATCGAGCCGAGCATCCGGTAGCAATGCACCTGCAGCTCGCGTCGGTACGGCTCCGCAAGGCGGCCGAACGCGCGGTCGTCACCCGCGCGCGCCGCATCCAGCAGTGGCCCCACCTATGTATGACGCGCGGCGCGCAGGTTAGTCACCGCTCAGTCGACGAGGGTCGTCTTGGGGCGGACGACGCAGAACTCGTTCCCCTCGGGATCGGCGAGCACCGTCCACGACTCCTCTCCCGTCTGGCCGACGTCTGCGCGCCGGGCACCCAGTTGCAGCAGTCGGTCGATCTCGGCGTCCCGCTCCTCCGCGGTCGCGGTGAGGTCGAGGTGCACCCGGTTCTTGACCGTCTTGGAGTCGGGCGACGGCATGAAGCACATGCCGATCGGCGCGTCCTCGGCCGGGCCGATCACGACCTCTCGCTCGCGTTCGGACAGGATCCGCCAGCCGAGCGCCGCAGCCCAGAACCGTGCCAGGCCGGACAGGTCGTGGGCGTCGACGACGATGTGGTGTACCCGCACTCCCATGCCGGTCAGTATCCGCCGACGACCTCGTCGACCGGCAGGTCGGCAAGGTGGCGCAGCACCTTCAGGAAGCCGGCGCGATCGCGCGCCGGAAGTTGGGCGAGCAGGCGCTCCTCGTTGCGCTGTATCGCCTTCTGGACGGTCTGCCGAAGCCGATGACCCGCGGGCGTGATCGAGAGCAGCCGGGCGCGGCGATCGGCCGGATCCGGCGTCCGCTCGATCAGCCCACGTTGCTGCAGCTCGTCGAGGACGCCGATCAGCCGGGTCTTGTCGGCGTGGATGGCATCGGCGAGGGCCGCTTGCGTGCGGATGGGCCGGGTGTCGAGGGCGACCAGGACCGAGTAGCCCCACATCGGCAGGTCGTGTCGCTCGAGCACGGGGAGTTCAGCGGCGATCAGCGCGCGGCTGAGTCGCACCGTCATCGCCGCGAGGTCCGGACGAGGCCGGCGGGCGCGCGGCGTCGCGGAGGGCATGGGATGAAGATATCGGGTTGCAGATGATAAGCAACTGCATATGATCGATCCATGCTTACCGACCTGGAACTCCTCGGCCTGCACCGCCACGCTGCTGAGACCTGTGCGGCCGTCGCCAACCAGGTGCACGGCGCACACCTGACGCTGGCCACGCCGTGCGCCGCCTGGACGGTCCGCGATCTGCTCGCGCACATGATCGGGAACAACATCGGCTTCGCAGCCGCCGCGCTCGGCAACACCGAGGCAGGCGCGTTTGCCGACGTCCAGCTCAGCACCGACCCGGCCGCCCAGTTCGCCGCGTCGACCCGGGCGCTGCTGACGGCCTTCAACGCCCTCGACCTCGAACGGGACGAGATCTACCTGGCGGTCGTGCGTGGCGGCAGCAGTTGGCCGGCGCGCACTGCGATCGGCTTCCACCTCGTCGACTCCGTCGTGCACGGCTGGGATCTGGCGGTCTCCATCGGAGAGTCGGTGAGCTTTGACGCCAGCGTCGAACAGGAAGCGTGGTCAGTCGCGCGAAATGTGCCGGATGACGAATCCCGGCGCCGACCCGATGCCGTGTTCCAGCCCGGCGTCACGACGTCCGCGACCAGCCTGCTCGAGCGCACGCTCGCCGCGCTCGGCCGCGATCCGGCGTGGACGCCGCCGAGCAGCTGAGCGTTCGAACGGTCGCGAGCGCAGGCAATCAATCACGGCCCTGTGGCGGACGTCTCGATAAAAGTGGAGGTACTTCCTCCGAATCTCTGCTAGCGTTTCCGGCGAACCGGAGGACTGCCCTCCGGTACGTATCTCGGAGCCTGACATGACCACCACCCTCCGGAAGTCGCCCACCCGCGCGGCTGTAAACGCGGGGAACGCCAGCCACACCAAGCGCTGGTGGATCCTCGCCGTCCTCGGCGTCGCCCAGCTGATGGTCGTGCTGGATGCGACCGTCGTGAACATCGCGCTGCCCACCGCGCAGACGGATCTCGGCTTCTCCGACAGCGCTCGGCAGTGGATCGTCACCGCCTACGCGCTCGCCTTCGGATCGCTGCTGCTGATCGGCGGGCGCATCGCGGACATCGTCGGCCGGAAGTGGGTCTTCATCATCGGCATGGTCGGCTTCGCGCTCGCGTCGGCGGTCGGTGGCGCCGCCGTGGACGTCGGCATGCTGATCGCCGCACGCGCCGTGCAGGGCGCGTTCGCCGCATTGCTCGCGCCCGCCATCCTGTCGCTACTGACGACGACGTTCACCGAGCCTGCCGAGCGCAACAAGGCGTTCGGCGTCTTCGGCGCGATCGCCGGCACCGGCGCATCGTTCGGGCTGCTGCTCGGCGGCTTTCTCACCGAATACGCCAACTGGCGCTGGACGATGTTCGTCAACCTGATCTTCGCGGCCATCGGGCTGGTCGGCGGGCTGCTACTGCTCGAGCACAGCAAGGCCGCGCAGCGCGCCAAACTGGATCTGCCGGGGACCTTCACGGTGACGGCCGGGCTCTTCGCGCTCGTCTACGGCTTCTCGCACGCCGACACGGATGGGTGGAGCAACAGCATCACGGTCGGCTTCCTGGTCGTCGCCGCGATCCTGCTCGCCGCGTTCGTCGGGCTGCAGCGCCGCGCGACGCACCCGCTGCTGCCGCTGCGCATCGTGCTCGACCGTAACCGCGGCGGCGCCTATCTCGCGATGTTCATCTCGGCGGTGGGCATGTTCGCCGTCTTCCTCTTCCTCACCTACTACCTGCAGCGCTCGCTCGGCTACAGCGCCGTCATGACCGGCGTCGCGTTCCTGCCGATGACCGGCTCGCTCGTCGTCGTCGCGTCGATCGTCAGCACCGTGCTGGTCTACCGCGTCTCGCCCCGCGTCCTCATCCCGGCCGGCCTGCTCATCTCGGCATTCGCGATGTATCTGCTGACGAACGTGGGTCTCACCAGTAGCTACGCCGTGGACATCCTGCCTGCGCTGGCGCTGCTCGGCGTCGGGCTCGGCCTGGTGTTCGCGCCCGGCTTCGCGCTCGGCACGCTCGGCGTGCAGCCCAGCGATTCGGGCGTCGCATCGGCCACGATCAACACCATGCAGCAGGTCGGCGGCTCGGTCGGGACCGCGCTGCTCAACACGATCGCGGCCAGCGCCGCGACGACCTACGCAGCCTCGCACGTGGGCGGCGCACCGGCTCGGGTGGTCGTGGCGAACGCCGCGATTCACAGCTACACCACCGCGTTCTGGTGGGCAGCCGGGATCTTCGCGGTGGGCGCGCTGCTCACCGCGCTGCTGCTCCGCTCGGGCGTCGCCCAGCCGGATCCGAACGCCGCTGCCGTCGTCGTACATTGACCGAAGAGCATCGGACGGGAGGTCGGCCATGACCGCACACGCACAGCAGGCGGCTTCCCGTCCGCTGCGCAAGGACGCCGCCCGGAACCGGGCGCTGCTCGTCCAAGCCGCCCGCGAGGTGTTCGCCGAGCGCGGGCTGGAGGCGAGCCTCGACGACGTCGCACACCACGCCGGGTTGGGGGTCGGCACCGCCTACCGCCACTTCGCGAACAAGTACGAGCTCGCGCAGGCGATCTTCGCCGAGGCGGTGGAACAGGTCGTGGCACTCGCCGAGCGCTCCGCGGAGGTCGCCGACCCGTGGGAGGGTCTCGTCGCGTTCCTCCAGGGCGTCGCCGAACTGCAGACCTCCGACCGCGGACTGCGCGAAGTGCTGATGGGCGTGCACGACCCCGAGCGGATGGAGCAGGCCAACGAGCGGTTCAGCGCGCCGCTGCGCCGCATTGTGGAGCGCGCGAAGGGTGCCGGGTGCGTTCGGCTCGACGTCGAGCCCACCGACCTCGGGATCGTGGTGATGATGCTGTGCACCGTCACCGACGTCACGGCAGATGCGGCGCCGGATCTGTGGCGCCGGTACCTCGCGATGCTGCTGGACGGGCTGCGCGCCGGGTCGGAATTGCCGACGCCCGCGATCGACGAGGACGTGCTGCGCAAAGCGATGTACGCGCACAAGCAGCGCCTCGCGCGCGGCTACCAACGCTGACGTGACCCTCGGTCGCTGATGCAGCTTCCCCGCTGGCGTGGGCAGAATGCCTTGGCGGATCTGCCCACACCAGAGGGGAAGTGCCCGCACCTCAGTCGAGCAGGCGCCTGCGCAGGGCAGCGGCGTCGTCCTCGGTCCAGCCGTGGGCGCGCAACCAGGCGCGCACGCCGCCGTGCATCTCGTCCATCGCGGCGAGCAGCCGCTCCATCGTCGACGCGCGCGGTCGGTGCTTGTCGAAGTCGAGGTCGGCCGCGAGGTCGGCCGCGTAGGTGCGGCGCGCGGCCAGCCGGCTCACCGTGGCCCTGATCCGTTCCGCGCTCAGCGTGTAGTCGGCGACGATCGTCGCCGGCTCGACACCCACCTCGGCGAGCGCGATCGCGATCACGACACCGGTACGGTCCTTGCCGGCCGCGCAATGCACGATCGTTGCGCCGTCGGTGCCGGCGATCAGGCGCAGCGCGTCGATCACGGAGTCGGCGCGGTCCTCGAGGTAGCTGAGATAAATTCCCGCAGCGTCGCGGCGCCGCTCATTCTCACGTCGTTCGCGGTCGCGCGTCTGCCACGGCAGGATCACCGGTGCGTCCTCGTCGTCGACGGCCACGGCGTCGGTGGCCAGGCCCGCCTCCGGGAAGAGCGAGAGGTGTTGCACTTCGACCAGCGGCTCGCGGGTCATCGGCCCGGGTCCCTCGCTCGCCACCTCGACACCGGTGCGCAGGTCGGCGATTGCGCGCACGCCCAAGTCGTCGACGAGGTGCCGCACGTCCTGTTCGGAAAGGTCCTGCAGGCTGTCCGACCGGATCAGCCGGCGCGGCTGCACGGCTCGCCCGTCCGCCGTCGGCACGCCGGCGAGGTCGCGCGCGTTCTCCGCGCCCGCCAGGTCAATCCACCGCGTGGTACTGGTGCTCACCCCTCGACCCTACGGAACCGGGATGCGTCAGCTCGGGGTGGCGGCCACCAGGATCCGGTCGAAGTCCGGCGCATAGGCGGACGGGTTGGCGAACGCGATCGTGTTGTTGCCCGCCGTCAGGTGCCGCGGGATCGTCAGCGTGCCGAGCGTGTTGAAGTCGCCGGTCGGTGTGAAGGACAGTAGCCGCGTCGGGCCGCCGTTCACGCTCACCGTCGCCTGCCGGCCCTCGCCGTCGAGGTAGGCGATCGTCACGTTGTCCGCCCTTCCATACGTCATGGCGTGCGGAAGGGCGGACAACTCTGAGCGGACGGTTGCGCGTGGAGTGTCCGCGCGTCCCTGGTCAATACACGGGGTCGCGCGGACATCTCCTCTATCGGCTAGCCGGTCAACGAGATGAGCTGCGGCAGCAGCCCCGACGCATTCGGCGTCCCCAGCCCAGTCACGGCGTCCCACTTCGGCGCGGTGTTGTAGCCGGTGTGGATCTCCTGGACGAAGTTGTCGCCGACCGTCACATCGTGCAGCGCCGACGAGTAGTTCGCCGAGCCGGCGACGGTGTACAGGGCAGCGTTGATGTCCCCGAGCCGACGGCCGGCGATCTGGTCGCCCACCGCGGTGATGCCGGCCCACTGCGGCGAGCCCGCGCTCGTCCCGCCGAACAGGAAGAAGGTCGTCGGGTCCAACGGGTCGAGGCCGCTGAGCAGGTTGCAGATGCCGCAGTGCGTCAGGACACCACCGTTGACTCCGGCGTTGTACGCGATGTCCGGCACGCCGCGTCCGCCCGAGCCGCCGATCGACGACTGGAAATCGGGGCGGCTGTAGATCGTGCTGAACCCGCCGCCGCTGCAGTTGATGTCCTGCTTCTTCACCGCGGGCGGGTTGCAGCCGAACAGCTGCTCGGTCCACGCCGTTTCGCCGATGTAGGCGCCAGTGGTGCCGTCGGCGTTCAGCGTCGTGCCGCCGACGCCGGTGACGAACGGGTCGGACGCCGGCGTGCTCGCCGCGAGGATCGCACCGGTGCCGGCGCAGTTGAACTGCGCAGCACCGCTGTCGCCGGACGACGCGAACAGCGTGATGCCCTTGGCCGTCGCATCTGCGAACACCTGGTGCTGCTCGGCGAGCAAGGTCGGGTCCATGCACGTCTCTGCTTCGCCGAAGCTCTGCGAGATCACGTCGCCGACGTTGTGGTCGACCACGTACTTCGTGGTGTCGAGGATGTCCGCATCGTTGTTGCTGCGCGCCAGCGCGAGGACGATCTTCGCGCGCGGTGCCATCGCGTGCGCCCACAGCACGTCGAGGGTGATCTCCTCGGCCCAGCCGTCCATGTTGGCGTCGTTCGGGTCGAACGGCGTCAGCCCGAACGGCGCGATCTGCTGGAAGCTCGCGTTCGGCAGGCCGAAGGTCGAGTTGAAGATCGACAGGTCGGACTTCACATACGGCGATTGAAACGCGTCGACGATCACGATCGTGCGCCCGGCGCCGGTCTTGCCGTTGTTGAGCAGCGGCGTCAAGCCGTACGCCGTCTGGATCTGCGCCGGCTGGTAACACTTCGGCCCGGCCGAGCCGTCGATCGGACGGTCCTGGCAGCCGAAGTGCACGGCGCTGCCTTTGACGGCCTTCGATATCTGCGGCTGGACGTGGATCCGGTGCGTGACCGGTCGCGGTGTGGCCGATGCCGTCGTGCCGGCGGTGGTGACCCCGGCGACGACCACCGCGCTTGCGACGAGCGCGATTCCCGTTCGGAGGAGCGCATGTTTGTTCATGTATGCCTCGATTCGACGAGTTTGCCCCCCACCGAACCCGGGCGAAGCCTTACATCCCGCGCATACTCCGTCAAGCGGTCAACTTTTCGTGGGACAGCCTTTTCGTCGAACAGTCAGTCCCAGGCGAGGCCGGGCTCGGGCGCGTCGTCGGCAAGCACTGTTCCCTCGATGAGCCCGTACGGCCGGTCGGCGGCGTAGTAGACCTCGTTCTCGTTCTCGAGGCCGAACGGCTCCAGGTCGACGAGGAAGTGGTGCTTGTTGGGCAGCGCCAGCCGCACCTCGCAGATGTCCGGCACGGCATCGACGAGCGCCCCGCCCATTGCATAGAGGGTCTGCTGCAGCGAGTAGCTGTACGTACCGGCGAAGGTGTCGAGCAGCGTCTTGCACGCGAGCGCGAAGGCGCCCGACCAGTCGACCTCGGTGCTGCGGTAGCGCCACGTCGCGCTGACCTCGGTAGCGAGCATGCGGTCCTCGGTCTCGTCCAGGGTCGTGTACTCGTCGCGCGGGAAGCCCCAGAACTCGGAGTTCGTGGTGTTGAGCACGATCAGATCGCGTACGCCGGACACCACGCTCGACCCGCGCTCGGCGTCGTGGACGACGCTGGTCATGCGGGTCAGATCGCCGATGCGCGCGAACGAGTGCTGGTGCGAGCCGATCCGCGTCCAGCCGTGCTCCGAGACGGCGACCCGGGCCCGGGTGATGGGTCCGGTCACGAAGTGCCGCGCGAGCTCGAGACCGAACGCCTCCGGCTCGGTGTCGCCGAGCCGCTTCGCGAAGACGTTGACGGTGTTCTTCTGCGTGTCTGTAGCGAGCACGTTCGTGTTGTCGCCGGACAGGTGCGTCGCCTCGAGGTCGCCGGACAGGCTCGTCGACACGCTGCGATCGCGGATCAGGTCGCCGCCGTCCGGCGCCGCGCCACGCGATACGTGCACGACGCGGACCTCGGCCTTGCCGTATCTGTTGTCGCCGAGCCGCGCCATCTCATACCCCCGCGATGTCGTCAGGCCGCAGCGGCACGCGGGTCAGGGCGCGCCCGGTCGCGTCACGCACCGCGGCCACGACCGCGGGCGTGGACGAGATCGTCGGCGGCTCACCGACCCCGCGCAACCCGTACGGCGCGCTCGGGTCGGCCAGCTCGAGTACCTGCACCTGCATCGGCGGCGTGTCGAGAATCGTCGGGATGAGGTAGTCGGTGAACGACGGGTTGACGATTTTCCCGTCGCGCACCTGGACCTCCTCCATCAGCGCCAGGCCGATGCCCTGCGTCGTCCCACCATGGATCTGCCCGAGCACGCCGTTCGGATTCATCGCCTTGCCGACGTCCTGCGCCGCCGCTACGTCGACCAGCCGCACCAGCCCGAGCTCGACGTCGACGTCAGCCACCACGCGGTGCGCCGCGAACGCGTACTGCGCGTGCGCCTCGCCCTGCCCGTCGGCATGCGAGAGCGGATACGTCGGCCGATGCCGGAACACGCTGGTCTCCTCGATCGCTTCGTCGCCCAGGATGTCGACGAGCGACTCGTCGTGCGGTATCCCGCGTCGGTCGGCCAGTTCCCGCAGTCGCGTGCGCACGGCGTCACACGCCGCGCGCACTGCACCGCCGGTGCAGTACGTCTGCCGGGACGCGGAGGTCGAGCCGGCGCTGCCGACGCTGGTGTCGGCCGGCTGGATGTGCACGACCTGCACGTCGAGCTCAGTGCGCGCGATCTGCCCGATGATCGTCACAAGCCCCTGCCCGACTTCGGCGGCCGCGGTGTGCACGGTTGCGACCGGCTCGCCCGCCACGACCTCCAGGCGCACGCGGGCGGTGGCGTAGTCGTCGAAGCCCTCGGAGAAGCCGACGTTCTTGAAGCCGACGGCGTAGCCGACGCCGCGCCGCACCCCCTCGCCGTGGGTGGTGTTCGAGACGCCGCCGGGCAGCGTCCGAAGATCATCGGACGGCGCGGAAGACGGCAGCGGGGCGCCGTGCACCCGGCGCAGCAGCTCGGCGACCGGTGCAGCGCTGTCCACGACCTGTCCGGTCGGCAGTCGCGAGCCCTCGCGCATCGCATTGCGGAGGCGCAGCTCGACTGGATCGATGTC
>DASQSE010000116.1:0-2212 GCA_035642535.1 Jatrophihabitans sp.
CTGCCCCGGCCCCGGCTCCGGCGGCGGCCCCGCCCGCCGCCGCCGCCGCCGCGCAGCGCGGCCGGACCGAGCCGATGTCGCGGATGCGACAGGTCATCGCCACCCGCATGGTCGAGTCGCTGCAGACCTCGGCGCAGCTGACCACGGTCGTGGAGGTCGACGTCACGAAGATCGCTCGGCTGCGCGATGTCGCGAAGCGGGATTTCGAGACTCGCGAGGGCGTCAAGCTGTCGTTCCTGCCGTTCTTCGCGGTCGCGGCCATCGAAGCGCTCAAGACGCACCCGAACGTGAACGCGTCCGTGGACATGGAAGCGAAGACGATCCAGTACCACGACGCCGAACACGTCGGCATCGCGGTCGACACCGAGCGCGGCCTGCTCGTCCCGGTCATCCACAACGCAGGCGACCTGAACCTGGCCGGCATCGCCCGCAAGATCGCCGATCTCGCCGAGCGCACCCGGGCCAACAAGGTGAGCCCCGACGAGCTCGGCGGCGGCACGTTCACGATCACCAACACCGGCAGTCGCGGCGCGTTGTTCGACACGCCGATCATCAACCAGCCGCAGGTGGCGATTCTCGGCACCGGCGCGGTGGTGAAGCGACCGGTCGTCGTGTCCAGCCCTGAGCTCGGCGAGACGATCACGATCCGCTCGATGGTCTATCTCGCGCTGACCTACGACCACCGCATCGTGGACGGCGCCGATGCCGCCCGCTTCCTGGCGACGGTCAAGGAGCGGCTCGAGGCCGGCGCGTTCGAACGGGCGCTCGGTCTCAGCTAGTGGAGGTTGTGCTGGCCGGGGCGTCGGGCCTGATCGGGTCCGCGCTGGGAGCGTCGTTGCGCGCCGACGGGCACCGGGTCAAGACGCTAGTACGCCGACCCGCGCCCGGCCCGGATTTCGACAGCTGGGATCCCACCCGTGGCCGGCTCGACCCGGATTTCCTGCGCGGCGCGGACGCGGTGGTCTGCCTGTCCGGTGTCGGCGTCGGCGATCACCGTTGGACGGACGCCTACAAGCAGGCCATCCTCTCCAGCCGCATCGACAGCGTCGGGACGGTGGCGCGGTCGCTGGCCGAGTACGGCGGTCCGCGGGTGCTGCTCGCCGCGTCGGCGATCGGCTACTACGGCGACACCGACGACCGCGAGGTCGACGAGGATGCCGCTGCCGGCGACTCGTTCCTTTCCGAGGTGTGCGTGGAGTGGGAGGCCGCGGCCGATCCGGCACGCGAGGCCGGAGTGCGCGTGTCGCACCTGCGCAGCGCTTCGGTGCTGGCGCGTGGCGGCGGCTTCCTGAAACGGCTCGTCCCGATCGTGAAAGCGGGGGTCGCCGGCCGGCTCGGCAGCGGCCGGCAGTACTTCCCGTGGATCTCGCTCACCGACGAGGTCGCCGCCATCCGGTTCCTGCTGGAGCACGAAATCGCGGGGCCGGTGAACCTGGTCAGCCCGGGGCTGGTGACGAACCGTCAGTTCACCGACACGCTGGGCGAGGTGCTGCGGCGGCCAACGGTGCTGCCGGTGCCCGGGCTCGCCGCCCGCATCGTGCTGGGTGAGCTCGGCACCGAAGTGCTGAGCGGCCAACGCGCGCTGCCCACCCGGCTACGGGAAGCCGGCTTCGAGTTCACTCATCCTGACCTCGAGACCGCGCTGCGCGCCGAGTTGGCCCGCTGAGCACCTCTTCGCGCCCAATCCGCAGACCCTCGGGCGTGCGAACCAGCGCGATCCGCAGCCGGGTCGGGCCCGTTCCGGGCGCGGCGGCCCGCGGGCGCCCGTCACAGGCCAGGTGGGAGGCCGGCAACCTCGCCACGGCCACGATGACCGCACCGTGCCCCTCCGCCGTGGCGTGCAGGCCGGTATACCGGGTGCGGACGTCGGCCAGCCCGCAGCCCGGCGGCACGAGCCGGCCCAGCAACACCGCGTCGGCGCGGCGCAGCGGGCCGGGCACATACACCCGGTTCAGCAGAGCGGCATCCCGGGTCGCGAATGCCCTGGCCCGCAGGCCGTCGAGACGGTTCAACTCGGCTGCCCAATCCGGACCAGGACTCCGGCCGGTCGTCTCGACCTGGGCTTCAGGATCTGACGTCTGCGGTTGCCGGGGTGCATCTGCCGCCCACGCCACGGCGACGGCTGCCAGCCCGGCTGCCAGGGCGATCCCTGCCGCGGCGGCGAGCGCACGCAGCCGCCTGCGCCGCGGTGGGCGCGGGATCACCGGCCGCG
>DASQSE010000117.1:0-87292 GCA_035642535.1 Jatrophihabitans sp.
GGTCGAGATTCTCGGCGTCCTCAATCGGGTCCCCGCTCTCGTACACGCTGTCGCCATAGGTGCCCGAATCAGTCATACGAAGGTGATTCCCGACGGCCGCGGATCGGTCACGTTTTCGCGCTGCGGCGCTCCGGGTAGCGCATTGAGAGGATCACCTTGGAGGGGAGATGCACACGCCGCTCATCGAGAACGGGCGTCTGCACCGGTGTACGGCCACCACGGACCGTGCGCACGACTACCGCAAGGACGGCATCGGCGCGCTGCTCCGCTACGAAACGGCTTCCTGATCGTCGGGCTCCGGCGCGCGGTGCCGGGCGGTGAGCGGCACGATCAGCCACAGCGTGAGCAGCATCGCCGCGCACACCCCGCCGGCGGCCAGGCCGCCACCCCAGCCGAGCAGCACCTGGAAGATCAAGAGCACCACTGAGACGATCGCGCAGCTCAGCGAGGCCATCCCGATGATCGCCATGGCGTGCGCGAGCCGGACGATATCGCTGCGGCGGTGCTGCCGGAACAACGCCCGGTGGATGGCGACCGGTGTTGCGAGGAACGCGGTGGCAGTCACGGAAGCCGACACGGCGATGAGGTACACCGCGCGCTCCGGAGAGTCCAGCATGCTGAAGCGCTGTTGGAAGGGCAGCGTGAGCAGGAAACCGGTAAGTATCTGCACGCCGGTCTGGATGACCCGCAGCTCCTGGATGAGCTCGATGAAGTTGCGGTCGAGCCGCTGGGTCGGCGTCTCGCCCCGTGCCTCTTGATTCCACCCGTCGTCGTTCACAATCTCGGCAGCGTCGCTCATCGAGCACGTCGCCGCAAGATGGCCGCGCCGGCGGCGGCCCCGACGAGTCCCGCCAGCACGCCATGATGGCGCGACGCCCAGGCCTGCGGGTCGCGGCGGTGCGCGCGGTCGTCGAACCGGCCGTGCGGGCCGTAGTCAACGCCCTCGTCGGCCGGCTGCCACAGGTTGGCCGGCGCGTCCGGATCCTGCCACTGCTCGGTCTGCTGGCCCTGATATCCGGTGCGCGCCAGGTAACGGTCGAGCAGGCCCGGCGCGACCGCGTTCGCGATCAGGGTGGCCGCGGTGCTCGTACCGACCCAGTACTCGCGGCGCCGCGGATGGTCGGCGGCGTACGAGACGGCGCGCGCGGCCAGCTCCGGCTGGTAGATGGGCGGCACCGGCTGCGGGCGGCGCGGCAGCCGGGTGACCAGCCAGGAGAACTGCGGCGTGTTCACGGCCGGCAGCTGCACCATGGTTACGCGCACGCCGCTGCGATCGTGCAGCAGCTCGCAGCGCAGCGCCTCGTTGAAGCCCTGGATCGCGTGCTTGGCGCCGCAATACGCGGTCTGCAGCGGGATGCCGCGGTAGGCGAGCGCCGAGCCCACCTGGACGATGACCCCGCGGTCGCGCAGCTTCATGTGCCGCAGCGCCGCCCGCGTCCCCCACACGTACGCGAGATAGGTCACCTCGGTGGCGCGCTGGAATTCGTCGGGCTTGATCTCGTCGAAGGGCGCGAAGACCGAGCTGAACGCGACATTGACCCACACGTCGATCGACCCGAGCCGGCTCACCACGGAGTCCGCCGCCGCATCCAGTGCGTGGACGTCCGCGACGTCCACCGAGATCGGCAGCGGCTCGCCGCCGGCAGCCCGTACGTCGTCGGCCGCCGCATCCAAGCCGGCCTCCCCGCGCGCCAGCAACGCGACCCGGTCGCCGCCGCGGGCGAACTCGATCGCGCAGGCGCGCCCGACGCCCCCGCTCGCGCCCGTCACCACCACCGTTCGTTTCATGCGACGGACATACCCAGGTCTCGCCCTCGCCGTTCGCGCTTCGGGGCCGAGATGACCGGATTTTGGCTGCTCAGCTGGTCATCTCGGCCCCGAAGCGCAATAAGGAGCCGCCGGCTGGGTAGGCGAAACAAGATAAGCGATCCTCGAGGGAGGTCCCGATGGCCGACACCGTTGCCGATGTACTGCTCGCCCGGCTCCGCGAATGGGGGGTGCGGCAGGTCTTCGGTTATCCGGGAGACGGGATCAACGGGCTGCTCAGCGCATGGGGGCGAGCCAACGACGATCCGCAGTTCGTGCAGGCGCGGCACGAGGAGATGGCCGCGTTCGAAGCGGTCGGCTTCGCCAAGTTCAGTTCCACCGTCGGGGTATGCGTCGCGACCAGCGGGCCGGGCGCGATCCACCTGCTGAACGGCCTCTACGACGCCAAGCTCGACCACGTCCCAGTCGTCGCGATCGTCGGGCAGACGGAGCGCTCGGCGATGGGCGGGTCGTATCAGCAGGAGGTCGACCTGCTGAGCCTGTTCAAGGACGTGTGCAGCGACTACGTGCAGATGTGCATGGTGCCGCAGCAGCTGCCCAACCTGATCGACCGCGCGATCCGGGTCGCGGAGACCGAGCGCGCCCCGACCGCCTTGATCTTCCCGTCCGACGTGTTCGAGCTGCCCTACGAAGCGCCCGCGCACGCGTTCAAGCAGGTGCCGTCCAGCATCGGCACGGCCCGCGCGGTCGTCGAGCCGGATCCCGACGACGTTCGGAAGGCGGCCGACATTCTCAACGCCGGCAAGAAGGTCGCACTGCTCGTCGGGCAGGGCGCGGCCGGCTGCGCCGACGAGCTGGGCCAGGTCGCCGACCTGCTCGGCGCCGGCGCGGCCAAGGCGCTGCTCGGCAAGGACGTGCTGCCCGACGACCTGCCCTGGGTCACCGGCTCGATCGGCCTGCTCGGCACCACCGCGTCGTGGAAGCTGATGTCCGGCTGCGACACGCTGCTGACCGTCGGCTCCAACTTCCCCTACACGCAGTTCATGCCTGATCTCGACCAGGCCCGCGCGATCCAGATCGACCGCTCCGCGAAGTGGATCGGGATGCGCTATCCGTACGAGCTCAACCTGGTCGGCGACGCACGGGCCACGCTGCGCGCGCTCATCCCGATGCTCAAGCGCAAGGACGACCGTTCCTGGCGCGAGAAGATCGAGAAGGAGATCGTGGAGTGGTGGGAGACCGCCGAGCGGCGCGCGCTCACCGACGCGGATCCGATCAACCCGATGCGGATCTTCCACGAGCTGAGCACCCGGCTGCCCGACAACGCGATCGTCACGGCCGATTCCGGTAGCGCCGCGAACTGGTATGCGCGGCACCTGAAGTTCCGTGGTCACGTGCGTGGCTCGCTGTCCGGGACGTTGGCGACCATGGGCCCGGGCGTCCCCTACGCGATCGGCGCGAAGTGGGCGCACCCGGAGCGTCCGGCGATCGCGCTCGTCGGCGACGGCGCGATGCAAATGAACGGCATGGCCGAGCTCATCACCGCCGCGCGCTACTGGAAGCAGTGGGACGACCCGCGGCTGATCGTCGCCGTCCTGCACAACAACGACCTGAACCAGGTCACCTGGGAGATGCGCGCGATGCAGGGCACGCCGAAGCTCGTCGAGTCGCAGACGATCCCGGACATCGACTACGCAGGCTTCGCGCGCGGCATCGGGCTCGGCGGCGTCAACGTCGACGACCCGGATGCACTCGGGCCGGCGTGGGAGCAGGCGTTGGCCGCCGACCGGCCCACCGTGCTGGACGTGCGCTGCGACCCCGACGTACCGCCCATCCCGCCGCACGCCACGCTCGAGGAGATGAAGTCGACCGCCGAGGCGGTCATGAAGGGCGATGAGGATCGCTGGGGCTTCATCAAACAGGGGATCAAGCAGAAGGCGCAGGAGTACCTGCCCGGCACCAAGAAATGACCGCGCTCGAACGTGACCTTCGCGCGGCGGTCGACGGCGAGGTGCGCTTCGACGCGGGCAGCCGCGGCGCATACGCGACCGACGCGTCGAACTTCCGGCAGGTGCCGATCGGCGTGGTCGTGCCGCGGTCGACAGAAGGCGCAGTGGCCGCCGTCCGCATATGCCATGAGCACGGCGCGCCCGTCCTTTCCCGCGGCGGCGGAACGAGCCTGGCCGGGCAGTGCACGAACACCGCGGTGGTGATCGACTGGACGAAGTACTGCAACAAGCTGATCAGCGTCGACGCCGACAAACGCACCTGCGTCGTCGAGCCCGGCATCGTCCTCGACGAACTGAACCGACAGCTCGCGCCGCACGAGCTGCGCTTCGGGCCGGAGCCCGCGACGCACGCCAACTGCACGCTCGGCGGGATGATCGGCAACAACTCCTGCGGGGCCACCGCGCAGCGCACCGGGAAGGTCGTCGACAACATCGCCCGGCTGGAGGTGCTGCTGCACGACGGCACCCGGTTCTGGTGCGGCGAGACGCCCGACGAGGAATACGCGACGATCGCCGCAGGCGATGATCGGCGTGCGGAGGTGTACCGGCAACTGCGCGCGCTGCGCGACCGGCACCTGGGCGAGATCCGGCGCCGCTACCCCGACATCCCGCGCCGCGTCTCCGGCTACAACCTCGACTCGCTGCTGCCGGAACACCGCTTCGACGTCGCCGGGCTGCTCGTCGGCAGCGAGTCGACGCTCGTCACTGTGCTGCGCGCCGAGCTCGAGCTCGTCCCGGTGGTGAAGGAGCGGGCGCTGGTCGTCCTCGGCTTTCCGGACGTGATGACCGCGGCCGACGCGGTGCCGGCGATCCTGCCGCACGAGCCGCTCGCGCTGGAAGGCCTCGACCACCGGCTCACGCACGACCAGCGGATCAAGGGGCTCAACCTCGACGCGCTGCGCCAGTTGCCGACCGGCGATGCGTTCCTGATGGTGCAGTTCGGCGGCGACACCCCGGAGGAGGCGGACGAGCACGCACATCGCTTCCTGGCCGGTCTCGGCGTGTCCGAGCGCGACGCCGACGTGGCGTTCGTCGACAAGCCGAGCGACGAGGACGAGATGTGGCGGGTGCGCGAGGCCGGGCTGGGCGCGACGGCGCACGTCCCGGGCGAGCGGGACACTTGGGAGGGCTGGGAGGACTCGGCAGTCGCCCCGGACAAGCTCGGCGACTACCTGCGCGATCTCGAACAGCTATACCGGAAGTTCGGCTACGCCGACGAGGCCGCGCCATCGCTCTACGGGCACTTCGGCCAGGGCTGCGTCCACACCCGCATCCCGTTCGGGATGACGGCCGCGGACGGCGTCGCGAAGTATCGCGAGTTCATGGAACACGCGGCCGACCTCGTCGTCTCGCACGGCGGATCGCTGTCCGGCGAACACGGCGACGGTCAGTCGCGCGGCGAGTTGCTGCCGCGCATGTTCGGCGCCGAGATCGTGCAGGCGTTCGGCGAGTTGAAGGCGATCTTCGACCCGCACGATCGGATGAACCCTGGCAAGGTCGTCGCACCGGCCCGCCTCGACGAGCACCTGCGGCTCGGCGGATCGTGGGCGCCGCACTACGACGGCGGGCTGCACTTCGCGTACCCGGAGGACGACGGCTCGTTCGTCGGCGCCGCGAACCGCTGCGTCGGCGTCGGCAAGTGCCGCCAGCACACCAACGACGGCGGCGCCGTGATGTGCCCCTCGTACCAGGTGACGCAGGAGGAGGAACACTCCACCCGCGGCCGCGCCCGGCTGCTGTTCGAGATGCTCGGCGGCCATCCCGACTCGCCGATCACGAAGGGCTGGCGCTCGACGGAAGTGCGCGACGCGCTCGACCTGTGCCTGGCGTGCAAGGGCTGCAAGTCCGACTGCCCCGTCGACGTCGACATGGCGACCTACAAGGCGGAATTCCTCGCGCACCACTACGCCGGACGACTGCGGCCGCGCGCGCACTACGCGCTGGGCTGGCTGCCGGTGTTCGCCGCGGGCGTGGCCCGGCTGCGTGCGGCGCGTGCCGTCAACGCGCTGTCGTCCGTCCCACTGCTGCGCCGGCTCGCGACCCGGGCGGCCGGCCTGGAGCCGCGCGAGATCCCGCAATTCGCCGGCGAGCCGCTCCAGCGTTGGTGGCAGCGCCGCGACTCAGCAGCGCCGGGCAGCCGCGGCACGGTGATGCTGTGGCCCGACACGTTCACCAACCAGTTCCATCCGCACATCGGGCAGGCCGCCGTCGCGCTGCTGGAAGACGCCGGCTGGACGGTCGAGCTGCCGTCGGTGCCGGTCTGCTGCGGCCTGACGTGGATCTCGACCGGGCAGCTGACGACGGCCAAGCGGGTGCTGCGCCGCACGGTGCGCGTGCTGGCCGAGCACGTCCGATCCGGCGGCCTGGTCGTCGGGCTGGAGCCGTCCTGCACCGCGGTGTTCCGCTCGGACGCGCCGGAGTTGCTGCCCCACGACCTCGACGTGCAGCGGCTGCGTGCGCAGACCGTCACGCTCGCCGAGCTGCTCACGAAGCACACGCCGGGCTGGACGCCGCCGCGCCTCGACGGCGTGCGGGCGCTCGCCCAGGTGCATTGCCACCATCACGCCGTGCTCGACGACTGGGCCGCCGACCGAGCGCTGCTCGAGGACGCCGGCGCGCAGGTGGAGCGGCTCGATTCGGGCTGCTGTGGGCTGGCCGGCAACTTCGGTTTCGAGGCCGGGCACCTCGAGGTCAGCGAGGCGTGCGCGGAGCGGGTGTTGTTGCCCGCCGTGCGCGGCGCGCCGTCGGACGCGGTGATCCTGGCCGACGGATTCAGCTGCCGCACCCAGATCTCCGAGCTGGACAGCGGCGGCCGCGAGGCGATGCACCTCGCCGAGCTGCTCGCTTCTCCCCGATGACCGGGCCGCGCATCGAAGCCGTGGCCTCGACCGCGCAGCGCTTTCCCGCGCCGCGGCCGGAGGCGGACGGCACGCTGGAGTGGGACGCGACGACCGCGGTCACCGTCACGCTGACCGCGGACGGCGTCACCGGACTCGGCTGGACGTATTCGAGTCCGACCGCACAGGCGATCATCGAGCACCACCTGGCCGACCTGGCGCGTGGCCGCAACGCGTTCGACGTCGCCGCCGGCTGGGAGGCGATGCACCGCGCCGGGCGCAACTTCGGCACCCGTGGGCTGTGGATGCAGGCGATGAGCGCCGTCGACATGGCGTGGTGGGACCTCAAGGCGCGGCTGCTCGACGTCCCGCTCGCCGCGCTGCTGGGTCAGTGCCGGGATGCCGTCCCGGTCTACGGCTCCGGCGGCTTCACCACGATGGACGACGACCAACTCGCGCTGCAGGTCGAGACCTGGCACAAGCTCGGCTGCGCGGCGATGAAGATCAAGATCGGCGAGGCGTGGGGGACGCAGGTCGAGCGCGACCTCGCCCGCGTGACGCGGTTGCGCGAGCTTGCGGACGACGGCGTCGCGCTGATGGTGGACGCGAACGGCGCGTATTCGGTCGGCCAGGCCCGCCGGGTCGGGGCGCAACTCGACGACCTCGGCGTGGTGTGGTTCGAGGAGCCGGTGAGCAGCGACGACACCACCGGTCTCGGCCGGCTGCGCGACGCGTTGCGGTGTGACGTGACGGCCGGCGAATACGTCGCCGAAATCGACGACCTGCGCCTGCTACTTCCGGTACTCGACTGTGTCCAACTCGACGCGACGCGCTGTGGCGGCTACACCGGCTTCCTGCGCTGCGCGGCACTCGCCGGCGCCGCGCACCTGGACGTGTCGGCGCACTGCGCACCCGCGCTGCACGCCCCCGTCGCGGCCGCGATCCGCAACATGCGGCACATCGAGTACTTCGCCGACCACGCGCTGCTCGAGCCGGAGCTGGTCGACGGCGTCCCGCCGGTGCAGGACGGCGCGCTGCGCCCGGCTCCGACGGTCGGCCACGGCATGACGCTGCGCGCCACGCTCTAGCAACCACCACCAGACGACGCTCGGCTCCTCCGGCGTGGTATGCCCATCGCGTGCGCGTCGCGACCTTCAACATCCTGCACGGCCGCTCCGTCGACGACGGCGTCGTCAGCCTCGATCGGCTGCGCGCCGCGGTGCGGAGCATCGACGCGGACATCCTCGGCCTGCAGGAGGTCGACCTCGACCAGCCGCGCACCGAGCTGGCCGACCTGACCGCAGTGGCCGCGGAGGCGATGGGTGCGGTGAGTCACCGATTCGTCGCGGCGCTCTCGGGCACACCCGGCGCTGCGTGGATCGCAGCCACCGGCCGCGAGCAGCCGGGCACGGCGGCGTACGGCATCGCGCTGCTCTCCCGCTACCCCGCACGCAGCTGGCAGGTGCTGCGGCTGCCGCGCATCCCGCTGCGCTTCCCGATGTACCTGCCCGGTCCGGGCCGGGTCGCGATCGTCCGCGAGGAGCCGCGCGCGGCCGTCGTCGCGGTCGTCGACTCCCCGTCGGGGCCGCTCACCGTCGCCAACACCCACCTGTCGTTCGTACCCGGATGGAACCGCGTCCAGTTGCAGCAGGTGCGGCGCACCCTCGCGGCATTGCCGGGCCCGCGCTTGCTGATCGGTGATCTGAACATGACGCCGCCGTGGCCGCAGCGCTGGGCACGCATGCGCGCGCTCGGTTCCACAGTCACGTTTCCGACGACCTCCCCCGCGCGCCAGCTCGATCACGTGCTGACCGATTCCGCGGAGCTGACCGCCGATGGCTGCGCCGCGCCGCTGCTGCCGATCTCGGACCATCGTCCGCTCATCGTCGACATCCACGACTGGCGAGCCGAAGGTGGGTAAGGCACGGCGCGTGACGTTCGACCGGCTCACGAGCACGGAGCGGGAGAATCTGCGCGCTGCCGCGCTGCCTGCCTCCCTTCCCGTGATGCTCGCGACCCTCACCGAAGACCGGTTCAGCGACCCGGCGTGGATCTTCGAACGCAAGCTGGACGGCGTTCGCTGCCTGGCGCGCCGGGCGAGCGACGGGTCGGTGCGGCTGCTCTCGCGCAGCGGCCAGCACCTGACCGGCACCTATCCGGAGATCGCCGATGCCCTCGCCGACCAGGCAAGCGACGAGTTGATCGTGGATGGTGAGGTCGTCGCATTCGACGGCCGCCGCACCAGCTTCGAACGACTGCAGGGCCGGCTCGGGCTCACTGATCCGGAGGCTGCGCGCGCCACCGGCATCGCTGTCTTCTACTACGTCTTCGACGTGCTGCATCTCGCCGGCCACGACGTCCGGCGGCTGCCGTTACTGGCCCGCAAGCGGCTGCTGCGCGATGCGCTGGGCTCCGTGGATCCGCTGCGGTTCACGACGCATCGCCGCGCGGCCGGCGAGGACGCCTTCCGGGCTGCCTGCGAGCGCGGCGACGAGGGCGTGATCGCCAAGCGCTCCGCGGCGCCGTATGCGGGCGGTCGTTCGCGGGACTGGCTGAAGTTCAAATGCGTGCGCGACCAGGAATTCGTGATCGGCGGCTGGACCGATCCGCAGGGCAGCCGGACGGCTTTCGGCGCGCTGCTGCTCGGTTACTACGACAACGACACGTTTGTCTATGCGGGCAAGGTCGGGACGGGCTTCGACGACCGACTGTTGCACAGTCTCGGCGCGCGGTTGTCACAGCTCGAGCGGGACGGCTCGCCTTTCGAGCGCGGCCGGGTGCGGGAGCGCGGCGTGCACTGGGTGCACCCGGACCTCGTGGCGCAGATCGGCTTCACCGAGTGGACGCGCGACGGCATGTTGCGACACCCGCGCTTCCAAGCGTTGCGCACCGACAAGGCCGCCGCGGACGTGGTCCGCGAGACCCGCTGACGGAATCGGTCAGTAGTAGTGCCGGCGCGGGCCGACGCTGTAGCCCAGCCTTCCGGCGAGCGCGAGAACGATGCCGATCACGAGCGCAATGACGCCTAGCGAGAACGCAATTGTGATCTTGAAGAGCAACCCGATGAGCAGAAGAACAACGCCAAGAATGATCATTTTATGACCCTTTCCTTTGCGCCGGCGCGGCGATAGCTAGTTGCTCGGCTGCGGCAGGTGGTTGCAATGGATCTTCGGGTTGGCGCCCACGTAGTTGAGCGGCCCGGCGAGCACCGTGACGGCGATCGTCCCCGCCTTTGCGCAGTCCTGCTTGCCGCTGCTGTAGTAGCCGCGCTGGGCGCCGGCAATTGCGCCGATGATTAGCCAGGCGATCAGGACAATCGAAAGAATGCCCAGTGTCGACTGGCTGCGCTGCGTTCTCCCAAGCACCATGCACTGGTCATACCCGCGCGCGAAGAATGCAACGCACAAATTTCTGGGAATACGCCGAGAATGCCCGACAGGCGCCGGATAGCGGGGTGCTCGCGACCCGGGACCCACGTCAGATGCACGTGAGTGCGCGTAACCGACCGCACATGCGGGTACGGCATGTACAGGTACAGGCGCACAACCTGGGAGGTCTCGTGGCACAGCGGGTCAAGGACGTGATGACGCCCGGTGCGGTCACCTGTGGAATCCGCGACACCGCGGCCGACGCCGCACGCGTGATGAAGCAGGCAGCCATCGGCGACGTGCTCGTCCTCGACAGCGGCCGGCTGTGCGGGATGGTGACCGACCGGGACATCGTCGTGCGGGTAATCGCCGAAGGGCGCGACCCCGAGGCCACGCCGCTGGGTGAGATCTGCAGCGACGACGTCGTGACCGTGCGGCCGAACGACGATGCGACGTATGTGGTTCGGCTGATGACGGAGCGCGCAGTGCGCCGGATCCCGATCGTCGACGGCGACAAGATCGTCGGCATCGTCACGATGGGCGACCTTGCGATCGAGCGTGCCGAACGATCGGCGCTCGCCGCGGTATCGGCCGCCCCGCCGAACGGCTAACCGACTCGCCCAGGAGGAGGGGCACAGATGTCGAGTTCGACCGCCACGATGGAGTACGCGTCAGAAGACGCCACGAGTGGGCTGAAACGCCACGTCGGTCCGATCGGGTTACTGTTCGCCGGCGTCGGGTCGATCATCGGCTCGGGCTGGCTGTTCGGCGCGTTCTACGCGACGCAGATCGCCGGCCCACTGGCAATTTTCGCCTGGGTGCTCGGTGGCTTCATGATCCTGCTGATCGGGCTCGTCTATTGCGAGCTCGGCGCGATGTTCCCCGTGTCCGGAGGCGTCGTACGCTTCCCGCACTACTCGTTCGGCTCGTTCGCCAGCTACACCTTCGGCTGGGTGACGTGGGTGGCGGCCGCGGTCGTCGCGCCGATCGAAGTCGAGGGCGCGATCGCCTACGCAAGCAGCTACGAGCCGTCCTTGCTCAACAGCGACGGCTTGCTGAGCTGGCCGCAGGGCTACCTCGTCGCGACCGCAGGCATGCTGCTCTTCTCGTTCATCAACCTCGTCGGCATCCGCTGGTTCGCCCGGCTGAACAACGTGGTCGTCGTGTGGAAGCTCGCGATCATCCTGCTCACCGTGTTCGCGTTCCTGTTCACCGCGTTCCACGCCGCGAACTTCAGCAACTACGGCTTCGCGCCGGCCGGCGCGAAGGGCATGTTCCACGCGATCGTCGTTTCCGGCATCGTCTTCTCCTTCCTCGGATTCCGGCAGGGCGTCGAGCTCGGTGGTGAGAGCGACAACCCACGTCGCAACATTCCACTGGCGGTGATCGGTTCCGTCCTCATCACCGCGACGATCTACGTCCTGCTGCAGATCGCGTACATCGCGGCGGTTGACCCGTCCGATCTCGCGAAGTCGAACGGCTGGGCCAACCTGTCGTTCACGAACGACGCCGGGCCGCTGGCTGCGATCGCCTCGATCATCGGACTTGCGTGGATGTCGAAGCTGCTGCTCGCCGACGCAGTCGTCTCGCCCGCCGATACCGGGCTGATCTACACGACGGTGACGGCCCGGCTCTCCTACGCAATGGGCCGCAACGACAACGCACCGCGCGCGCTGTCGCGCACCAGCGACCGCGGCGTGCCGTGGCTGAGCGTGCTCCTGGCATTCGTCGTCGGGCTGGTCATCTTCCTGCCGTTCCCGAGCTGGAACAAGCTGGTCGGCTTCGTCACGTCGGCCACCGTGCTGTCCTTCGGCTCCGGGGCGATGGTGGTCATGGCCCTGCGCAAGCAGGTGCCGGAGCAGGAGCGCCCGTTCCGGCTGCCGTTCGGGCACGTCATCCCGCTGCTCGCGCTCTATTCGTCGAACCTGATGATCTACTGGGCCGGTTGGGACGTCGACTGGAAGCTATTTGCGACGGTCGGTATCGGCCTGGCTCTGCTCGTCGTGCAATTGATTTTGCGGCCGGAGCTGCGGTCCGTGATGAACTTCCGCGCCGGCTGGTGGATCTTGCTCTGGTACGCCGGACTCGCGGTGATCTCCTGGCAGGGCATCTACAGCTCGGACGATTCGGCGCAGGGGCAGCAGAACAACATCACCTTCGGCTGGGCGTTCCCGATCATCGGGGCGCTGACGGTGCTGGTGTACGTGCTCGCGCTCAAGTCGCGGCTGCGTCCCGAACAGGCGCGCGCCCAGCTGCGCGGCACACCTGCCGACGAGCCGCGCGCGTACGCGGAGGTGTAACACCCGGGCGGCGGTAGCCTCCCGACCATGGTCGACACGCTGCTGCACGGTGGGCGGGTCGTCGACCCCGGCGCCGGCTTCGACGGCATCGCCGACGTGTTGGTGCGCGACGGTCGGGTGGCCGCCGTCGGGCCGGCGGCGGACGAATCGCCTGACGTCGTGAAGCTCGACGTGTCGGGCTCGATCGTCGGCCCCGGGTTCGTCGATCTGCACTCGCACGTCCACTCGATCGCCGGTCAACGGCTGCAGGCACTCGACGGAGTGACGACCTCGCTCGATCTCGAGCTGGGCCTGATGCCGGTCCGCCGCGCATACGAGAATGCCGCGCGCGAAGGGCGGCCGCTGCACTACGGGTTCTCCGCGTCGTGGACGTCGGCGCGTGCGCAGGTGCTGACCGGCCTCGAGGCCGACGCCACGCCCGCGTTCGCCGTCCTCGCCGACCCGGAATGGCAGCGCACGTCGAGTGCGGCCGAGCTGCAGCGGTGGTTGACGTTGCTCGAGACCGAGCTCGCGGACGGCGCGCTCGGCATCGGCCTGCTGATGGGCTACGCGCCGCTGACCGCACCGGCCGAGTTTCTGGCTGTCGCGCAACTCGCCGCGACGGCCGGGGTGCCGACGTACACACACGTCCGCGAACTCGTCGAGGCGGATCCGACCGTGCCGGTCGACGGCGTGTACGAGTTGGTGTTCGCGGCCGCAGAGACCGGCGCCGCCATGCATCACTGCCACGTCAACAGCACCTCGCGCCGGCACATCGACCGGGTGCTCGCGACGCTCGAACGCGCCCGATCGGCCGGGTCGCGGGTCACGGTGGAGGCATACCCGTACGGCGCGGGCAGCACCGCGATCGGTGCGCAGTTCCTCGCCCCGGAGCGGCTTGCGGCAATGGGCCTGACACCGTCCAGCCTCGTCCTGCTCCGCACCGGCGAGCGCATCGCCGACGCGGCGCGGTTGCGCGAGGTACGCGCGGCCGAGCCAGGTGCCGCGTGCGTGCTCGAGTTCCTCGACGAGAACGTCGATGCCGATCGCGCGCTGCTCGACCACGCGCTCGCCTTCGACGACGCGATGGTGGCCAGCGACGCGATGCCGCTGGTCTGGCCGGATGGCTCGTCCGAGTCGCACGCGTGGCCGCTGCCGCCCGGTGCCGCCACCCACCCGCGCACTGCGGGATCCTTTGCGCGCAGCCTGCGCCGGATGGTGCGCGAGACACGCACGTGGACATGGCTCGAGGCGTTCCGGCGCTGCTCTTATCTGCCGGCGCGGGTGCTGGACGAAGCGGCGCCCGCGGCGCGCGCCAAGGGCCACCTCGGCGTCGGCGCGGACGCCGATGTCGTCGTCCTCGACCCGGATTCGATCACCGACAACGCGACCTACGCCGATCCGTCCCGGCCGTCGTCCGGCGTCCGGCAGCTACTCGTCGCCGGGAAGTTCGTGGTACGCGACGGCGCGTTGCAGGCCGACGCGCTGCCCGGTCGTCCGCTGCGCGGCGAACCCGGTTGAGCGGAGCGGCGGCCGGGAACGGTGTCCCCGGCCGCTGCTGCCCACCTACTTGAGCCAGATGAGCTTCCACATGCCCATGAGGATGTGCGGCATACCGGTGTCGTCGTCCGGCCAGAAGCAAGCGATCAGGTACTTGCCCGCCGGCAGGCTGTAGTGGAACGTCTCGCCGAATTTCGGCGACATCACGCCGGTCGATGTGCTCCCGCGCAGCACCCAGGGCGGGTTGCCTCGGAGACCCCGGTCGAGGGCGCGGCGCACCATCTTCGGCGTGACGCGCGCCTTCACGTGCTGGAACACGACGAAGTGGGGCTGGTCGCTCTGGTCTGTGACGCGGGTCCAGCCAGTCGCCGGGATCGAGTTGGAGCTCGTGCCGAAGCCGTAGCTGAACGCGGTGATCGAGCTTGCGTGCGGGATCGCGGCGCGGTTCGGCGGCGTGCCCCTGACCGTCATCATCGTGAACGCGTCGCTGTTCTGGTCCAGGAACACGAAGTGCCCGGCCCCGAGCGTGGTGGCGAAGCGGCCGGGGCGATTCGGACGGGCCTCCGCGCCACCGCGCCACGTGATGCGCGAGTCGATGCGCCGGATGGCGTCGATGTTGCCGCCGAACGCCTTGCCGATGTCGGCGCCGGCCTGCTGGAGCGAGTAACCCTTGTGCAATCGCAGGATCTGCAGGCTGTGGTCGCCCTTGCGGGTGACGACCCGGAAGACCACCTTGCCGGCCAGCATCCTCGTGCCGGTGCTGGTCGTGATCCGCTTGCCCATGTGCACGGTGATGACCGGAACCTTGTGCGGCGTACTGGCTCCGGCGGCGGTCGCGCCGGTCAGTCCCGCGGCCGCGATCGCCGCCGTGCTCAGCACGGCGAGACCGGCCATCATGGGCTTGTTGATGCGCATGCTGCTACGTCCTCCCCCGTCGATGGATCACTAGGTGGCGACAGTCAAGATTGCTTTGCTCGCAAGATCAAGGTTTCGGTGACAATTCGCGGCAACATGGCGCGTGATTGCTATGACAAACACGGCAAATAGCATCTGATGATGTGCGGGAGGACGACATGACGACGCTCGCCGAGCTGCGCGCCGTCCCGGGCGTGCCCGAATCGACGCTCGACGACGCAAGCGCCGCGACGCTGCCTGCTGATGCGCCGGCCGCACCTTGGGAGTGCGACAGCGTGGGCGTGGTCTGGTGGGGACGTGCCGCGGGCGTCGCAGCGTCGTCGGCGCGCGATGTGCTGCCCGGCTCGGGGCGGCCGATCGTCGTGGTGGGCGGGTTGATCTCGTATCAGCGGACGCCGGTCGGGCCGTACCGCGAGGTGTTCGGCGGCGTCGGAGTCCGGCGCGGTCGCGGCGTCGAGTTGACGATCCCGTTCATGGCAGTCGACTCACGCGACTCGGTGGTCGGCGGCCGGCAGAACTGGTCGCTGCCGAAGGTGCTGGCCGAGTTCGGTGGCGAGCCCGGGGCCGATGTGCTGCTGAGCGCCTCCGGCACCGGGTGGGCGGTGCAGGTCACGGCGCGGCCCGTCGGCCTGCGCATGCCGGCGCCGATGACGGGCCGGGTGGCACAGCGCCGGCCGGACGGTTCGGTGCGCACGGCCGTGCTCCGCGGACGCGGTCGCGCGCGGCCGGCGATCGTCACGGTGTCGGTCGAGTCGTCCGGTGATCTCGCGACCTGGCTGCGGCCGGGTCGGCACCTCGGGTTGATCACGTCGGACGTCACGTTCACGCTGCCAGCGCCGGGCTAGCACGATGGCGATCTCTGTCGTCCCGGCGAACAACGCGACGTGGGACGACCTGCAGACGATCTTCGGGTCGCGCGGTGCTCCCGCGAAGTGTCAATGCCAGCGAATCAAACTCGGCGACGGCGCGTGGTGGCATATGCCGCGCGAGGAGCGCGCCCACCGGCTGCGCGAGGACACCGACTGCGGCCATCCGGAGTCGGATCGGACGAGCGGGCTCGTCGCCTATCTCGACGGCGAGCCCGTCGGGTGGTGCGCCGTCGAGCCACGCACCGCCTACCGCCGCCTGCTCGGCAGCCCGGTTCCCTGGACGGATCGCGACGAGGACCGCGCCGACGACAGCTTCTGGGCGGTGACCTGCTTCGTCGTCCGAGCCGGCTTTCGCGGCCGTCGGATCACCTACGACCTGGCCGCGGCGGCGGCCGACTACGCACGCTCGCGCGGTGCTCGAGCCGTCGAGGGCTATCCGATGGTTCGGCAGCCGGGGCAGGAGATCAGCTGGGGCGAGGTGAACGTCGGCACCCGGAACGTCTTCGCCGCCGCCGGGTTCGTCGAGGTGAGCCGGCCGACCAAGCGGCGCGTCGTGATGCGGCTCGACTTCTAGCTGGTCACAGCTTCTCGATCAGCCTGCCCAGCATCGTGGTGTTGCGCGCGGTGGTCGGGTTGTCGGGCAGCGCCCGCTTCCACTGCCGCGGGCCGAGCGTCGTCTCGGGTGACCGCGAACGGATGAGCCAGTGCACGTCGCGGCCGCGAACGACCACCTCGTCGTGGTCGTTGGACATCGCCTCGACTGCCTTCTTGTCGCCTGCCGTGAGCGGATGGAGAGGAAGCAACGCGAAATGTGTGTGGCCGGCGGCGATGACGCCGAACGGCTTGTCCGTCGCAAGGACCTTCACCTGCCGTGCGGTGCGGACGAACGTGGTGAGCTCGAATCCGAACTCGTCCTCCAGCGCCGATCGAATGGTCGTCTCGTGCGCGACCGCTTTCCCGGTCGCGGTGAAGAGCAGGTTGCCGCTGTTCACGTAGCTCGCGACGTCGTCGAAACCGAGCGTCTCGAGCACCCGCCGCGCGGTGGGCATCGCGACCCGCCGCCCGCCGACGTTCACCGCACGCAAGAACGCTACGAAGCGCGGCACGGGCTCACCTGTCCTTGGGATGCGTGAGCGCGTCGAGTTCCTGCAAGAGGTCGTGCGCGGCCAGTTCGATCTCCTTGTGACGCCATTCTGACGCGCGATAGACACACGCGATGAGCCCGGTGCGATGCAGCCGGCGCAGGTCGCCGTAGACGAACGCATAACGCGCCTTTGTCTCGTCGTTGGCGCCCTCGGTGAGGCCGAGATGCCACGCGGCGTACTCGTCCCAGGAGTGCCGGTCGAGGTAGGCGTTCTGCGCGTCGGCGCGCGGCTGCACCTCGCCCCAGTCGCTGTCCAGGACGTATTGCCGCGAACGGATCAACGAGCGTGCGTACTCGACGGCTGCCGGATTGAGCTTGTACTTCGCCACGATCTGTTTGTACCCAGTTGGCTACTCGGCAGCCAATGGCTCGAACGGGATCGGGCACTGCGGCAGCTCGGCACATGCGAGTAGATCGTCACAGCCCGCATCGAGTACGGCGCGCAGCCGATCTCGGATGAGGTGCAGATCGGCGATCTTCTGCTCGACCTCTACGAGCTTGGCAGCCGCCCGGACGCCGACCCGCCGCTGCGCCCGGGCGCTGTGGTGATGGCGGCCGACCTCGAGCAGGTCGGCGATCTCCTCGAGCGTGAAGCCGAGCCGCTGCGCCGCTTTGACGACGCGCAGCACCGTCACCGCGGACGCCGGGTACATCCGATGCCCGCCCAGCGACCGTTGCGGCTCGGCCAGCAGGCCGCGGCGTTCGTAGTAGCGCAGCGTCTGCAGGTTCACGCCGGCGGCTCGTGCGACCTCGCCGCTGCGCAGCACCGCCGCGCTCATCAGGCCGCGAGACCGGCAGCGCTGCGCGCGTGCTCCGCGAGGCCGTCGAGCACCTCCGCGTAGCTGTCGGGAACGAACACGTCGAGTTGGATCGCATCGGCTGCGTTCGTGATGGCGAACTCGAAGAACGAGCAGCACTCGGTCTCGCGCGCAGTCAGGTCCGCGACAAGTGGCACGAGGCCCGCCTCGCCGGCGAGCAGCAGCCGGAGGTGTCGGCGGTCGATGCGTTCGAGCGAGCGCAGTGCGGTCGCGAACAGCGAGCTGAACTCGGCAGCCCGCACCGGTCGTTCTGGCGTCGGCAGCGTGCAGCTGTCCGGAGCCCAGGCGATGGGAAGTTCGGATGTCATGCCTCGACGGTAAACCTGTACCTGGGTACCGGTTGCAAGTCGTATGCGCTCAATCGCGGTAGAGCACCGGGTCGGCCACCTTCGGCGCCGCCCGACCGATGTCGCGGAACAGCCGCCACAATGCATCGAAGTGCGGGCCGACCACCGGCTTGCCGCTCGTGATGAAACCGACCGCGAGCTCGCGGCGCGGGTCGGCCCACATCGAAACGTTCGTGAAGCCGAGATGGCCGAACGCCTCGTCGGTGTCTGGCCCGTACAGGCTCAACGCCTGCGCGCCGAGCATGAAGCCGAGCGAGTAACGCAGCGGGAAGCCGAGCGTGCGATCGAACTCGTGATAGGACGTCTCGCTGATCGCGCGCCGGATCGTGCGCGGGTGCAGCACCGTGACGCCGTCCAACGTGCCGCCTGCGCGCAACAGGTCCATGAACCGCGACATCTCGTTCGCGGTGGCAACGACGTTGCCGGCCGGCACGATGCCGGTGAGCAGTCGCGGGTCGTTCGACAGCTCGGTGAGCTCGTCGACCGGCAGGCCGAGCGCACGGCTTAAGAAGCCGGACAGCGGTGGCGGCGGCCGCGGCCCGGTCGGATACGCGAGGCCGACGAGCGGAACGTCCTCGGGCGCGACGCCGTAGTTCATCCACCGGAAGCCGAGCGGGCCGAGGATCTGCTCGGCGAGCACGGTGCGGACGTCCTCGCCCGTCACGCGGCGCACCACCTCGCCGAGGACGAAGCCGCCCGAGACGGTGTGATACGCGAGCCCGGCGCCGGGACGGTGCACGCTGCGCAGCCGCGGGATCGCCGCGATGATCCGCTCCGGGTCCTCCAGCTGCTCGAGGGCGAGCAGGTCGCGCGGCAGCTGCGGGATACCCGCGCGGTGCGAGAGCACCTGGCCGATCGTGATCGCGTCCCGGCCGTCACCTGCGAACTCGGGGATGTAGTCGGTGACGCGATCGCCGAGGCGCAGCACATCCTGTTCGGCGAGCACGTGGATCACGGTCGCGGTGACGGCCTTCGACGAACTGAACGTGCAGAACGGTGTGTCAGGCGTCGCGAGCTGCCGCTCCGCGTAACGCGCGTCGCGCGGGCCCGCGCCGCGCGCCCAGCCCAGCGACCGATCGAGCACCACCTGTCCGTGCCGCCGCACGCACAACGTGATCGCCGGGTTCATCCCGCGCCGGAACAGCCGCTCGGCACTGGCCCAGATCCGCTCGACGCCGACCTCGGTCATGCCGACGTCGGCCGGGTCGACCTCGCGGTCGCTGCGCCTGGTCACCGGTCCGAGGTCTCGCGGGATCCGCACCCGACGCATGGGGTCCACAACGGCGCAGCCTACGGACATACGCAGTCGGCCGGCTGAGTTGCTCGTCCACCGTGCGGTCACTTGCATCGCGAGTGGTCAGCTATACGTGACCACACGGCGAACAAGCGACCACGCGATGCAAAAAGCATGTGACCGGAATTGCAGGTTTGCCGTGTCGCTACCCACCGTTTGCAGTCGATCAGGGACAATTTATGTCCGAACATAGGTGTGGGCCCTGTCATGTATGAGATGACAGGGCCCACGTTTTGCCGAACCGCCCGACAAGTCCGAAGACTCATCGGCCTGTCCGACGCGATCAAGATCTCGCTTTGCAAACCCAGGGGTCCGCTGCGCCGATCCAACCGCTGTGGTCGAACCGCTCTGCCGATCCGAAGATCAACCAGCTTGCTCAACCTCCGACCAGCGCCGCTCTTCGGATCCGGAGATCCGCCAGCTAGCTCCAGCCGGATGACCGCACCGCTCCATCGATCCGAAGATCAACTAGCTTGCACGATCTGGTCTCGCGGCCTGCCGATCCGAAGATCAAACCGACCTGCTCGACCGGACCCGACTGCCCTGCCGATCCGAAGATCAACTAGCTTTGCCGGGCCACACCGCCCGCTTGTGAGGACCTACCTGAACCAGTTGGTTTCCCATCCAGTTCGGGCTGTCGAGGTCTCCCTCGGCTTAGGTTCTCCGCGCTGCGATGTGAGATTTCTACTGGCTCCAGCAAGGCCGCACAAGACCCATCGAGCACCTTTTTTCAAGATCTTTTAGCCATCCACAGATATCGACTGGTTATCCCCCGAACAGCGCAGTTGTGCACTGCATCGTCCACACGTTGCGGACGAAACTGTGGACGAATCAGAGCGTCGCGGCGAGTCGGGTGCCCTGGTCGATCGCGCGCTTCGCGTCGAGTTCCGCGGCGACATCCGCGCCGCCGATGACGTGCACCGATGCGCCACCCGCCCGGAGCGCGTCGAGCAAGTCACGACGCGACTCCTGTCCCGCACACACCACGACGTCGTCGACGTGCAGCACCCGAGCCCGGGTGCCGACCGTGATGTGCAGCCCGGCCTCGTCGATGCGTTCGTAGGTGACGCCCGCGATCGTCTCCACGCCTCGCGCCCGCAGCGTGCTGCGGTGCACCCAGCCGCTCGTCTTGCCGAGGCCGGCGCCGACCTTGGCCGACTTGCGTTGCAGGAGGTACACCTGCCGCGGCGATTTCGGCGGGGCCGCCACGGTGAGCCCGCCGGGCGCTGCAGCCGGATCGGTGACGCCCCACTCGGCGAGCCACGCGTCGCGCTCGACAGGTACGCCGGGTCGACCGGCGTGCGTGAGGAACTCGCTCACGTCGAAGCCGATGCCGCCGGCGCCGATCACCGCGACCCGCGCGCCGACCGGCACCGCGCCGGTGATCACGTCCGCGTAGGTGTGCACGTTCGGACGACCCGCGCCGGGGATGTCGACGGCGCGCGGTGTCACGCCGGTCGCGAGCACGATCTCGTCCCAACCGCCGTCGAGCAGCTCGGCCGCACCGACGCGGCGGCCGAGGTGCACCTTGACGCCGGTCGTGTCGAGTCGACGGGTGAAGTAGCGCAGCGTCTCGCTGAACTCCTCCTTGCCGGGGATGCGGCGCGCCAACTGGAACTGCCCGCCGATCTCGGCCGCGGCCTCGAACAGCTCGACCGAGTGCCCGCACTCGGCGGCGGAGGTCGCGGCCGCAAGCCCGGCCGGCCCGGCTCCGACCACCGCGATCCGCTTGCTGTGCTGCGTCGGCAGCAGGGTGAGCAGCGTCTCGTGCGCCGCGCGCGGGTTGACGAGGCAGCTGGCGATCTTGCGCTCGAAGCCGTGGTCGAGGCAGGCCTGGTTGCAGCCGATGCACGTGTTGATCTCGTCACTGCGGTCGTCTGCCGCCTTGCGCACCCACTCGGCATCCGCAAGGAAAGGCCGCGCGAGCGAGACCAGGTCGGCGTCGCCGCGCGCCAGGATCTCTTCGGCGGTCTCGGGCATGTTGATGCGATTGGCCGCAATCACCGGGATCGTGACCTCGGGGCGCAGCTTCGCCGTCACCCACGTGAATGCCGCACGCGGCACGGACGTGACGATCGTCGGCACCCGCGCCTCGTGCCAGCCGATGCCGGTGTTGATCAACGTCGCGCCTGCGGTCTCGACATCTCTCGCCAGCGCCGTCGTCTCGCTCCAGGTCTGTCCGTCCTCGACGAGGTCGAGCATCGACATGCGATAGATGAGGATGAAGTCCGGCCCGACCGCGTCGCGCACCGAGCGGACGATCTCGACAGGAAAGCGGCGCCGCTTCTCCGGCGTGCCACCCCATTCGTCGCTTCGCTGGTTGACCCGCGGCGCGAGGAACTGGTTGATCAGGTAGCCCTCCGAGCCCATGATCTCGACGCCGTCGTAGCCGGCGCGGCGCGCGAGGGCGGCCGCGCGCGCGAAGTCGTCGACCGTCGCGCGCACCTCGCGACTGCTCATGGCGCGCGCGGTGAACGGCGTGATCGGCGACCTCGACTTGGACGCGCTCGCGCTGAACGGGTGATATGCGTAGCGGCCGGCGTGCAGCAACTGCAGCGCGATGCGCCCGCCGTTGTCGTGCACCGCGGCGGTGATCTCACGATGCCGGGCTGCCTCGCCGTTCGTCGTGAGCTTGCCCGCGAGGGGCAGCAGCCACCCCGTGCGGTTCGGCGCGAACCCGCCGGTGACGATCAGCCCGACGCCACCGCGCGCCCGTTCGGCGTAGAACTCGGCCAGCCGCGAGAGGCGTTTCGGACGATCCTCGAGACCGACGTGCATGGAGCCCATCAGCACCCGATTCGGCAACGTGGTGAAACCGAGATCGAGCGGCGAGAGCAGGTGCGGGTAGCGCGTCATCGCTTGCCCTTCGGTTGCAGTGCGGTGATGACCTCGTCGAACCAGTCGATGAGGCCGCGTTCGAGGTTGATGCCGCCGCGCAGCACGAGCCACTGATGCAGCCGCTGACCGCGCAACGCCGACGGGTCGGGGAATTCGCGCTTCTCGTTCGCGAGGTAGAACTCCAGCCGCTGCGCGTGCGCAGCGCGGTGCCGGCGCACCTCCGCCGCAACCGCCTTCGAGTCGCCGTAGGACGCGCCGCGGATCTTCACCGCAAGTTCCGAACGCGCCGCCTCGGCGGGCGCCGGCTGGGCGATCCACTTCCGCACTTCGGCGCGGCCGTCGTCAGTGAGTTCGTAGACCTTCTTGTCCGGACGGCCGTCCTGCGCCACGTGGGTAGCCGCGACCCAGCCGCTGTTCTCCATCCGGGCGAGCACCTTGTAGATCTGCTGGTGCGTGGCCGTCCAGAACTGCCCGATCGACTTGTCGAAGCGGCGCGCGAGGTCGTAGCCGGTGCTCGGCTTCTCGGCGAGCGAGACGAGGATCGCGTGCTCCAGTGCCACTGCCCGGACTCTAGCTATGCAATTAGTTGCAGTGCAAGTCGACGCGTATACGCTAGCGTCTCACCTATGGCCCGGAAGGTGTCTCTCGACGCGACGGCACGCGAACAACTCGAGGCCGCGGCGCGCTCCGACGCGCGACGCGCTGCGACGACAGTCGTGGGCGGGCACGAGCACACCATGCGGCAGACCGTTGTCGCGCTCGTCTCCGGCGCCGTCATGGCCGAGCACGAGAATCCGGGCGAGGCGACGGTGTACGTGATCAAGGGCCGGGTGCAGCTGGAGGCGGGCAGCGAGTCCTGGGAGGCGCGCACCGGCGACCTCGTGGAGATCCCGCCGATGCGGCACGCACTGCGCGCCATCGAGGACACCGCACTACTACTGACGGCGGTCCCCAAGCCGCGGTAACCGTCTTCCCCTCTGGTGTGGGCATTTCGCGCGCCTCGATCTGCCCACACCAGAGGGGAAGACGACGTCGGGGGCGAGCCGCGAACTGAGCATTGGCCGGGCTAACTCGGTCGCCGGAGCGGCTGCGCTCGGCAAGACTGGCAGGTATGCAGTTCACTCGAGCAGAACTCGATGAAGCAGTCGCGCTCGTCCACCGCACGCTCCCGCCGACGCCGGCCTATCGCTGGCCGCTGCTCGCCCAGGCAGCCGGCGCGGACGTGTGGGTGAAGCACGAGAACCACCTGCCGGTCGGCGCGTTCAAGGTGCGCGGCGGTCTCGTCTACGTCGACCGGCTGCGGCGCCGCCGCCCGGACGTGACGGGCCTGATCTCGGCGACCACCGGCAATCACGGCCAGAGCCTCGCGTTCGCCGGGCGCGCGTTCGGCATCCCCGTCCACATCGTCGTGCCGTTCGGCAACAACCCGGAGAAGAACGCCGCGATGCGCTCGCTCGGCGCCGAGGTGATCGAGCACGGCCACGACTACCAGGCCGCGCGCGAACACGTTTCGGCACTAGCCGCCGCGCGGCCGGGCCTCGATGTCGTGCCGCCGTTCCATCCGGATCTCGTGCTCGGCGTGGCGACGTACGCGCTCGAGCTGTTCGAGGCGGTGGCCGACCTCGACACCGTGTACGTGCCGGTCGGCATGGGCTCCGGCGCCTGCGGCCTGATCGGCGTACGCGACCTGCTCGGCCTGCGCACCAAGATCGTGGGCGTCGTCTCCGCGCGCGCCGACGCCGCCGCGCAGTCGTTCGCCACCGGACAGGTGGTCACGACCGCTTCCGCGGATACCTTCGTCGACGGCGTCGCCACTCGCGCACCCGACCTCAACGCTGTCCGCCTGCTCATCGCCGGCGCCGCGCGCATCGTGACCATCGACGAGGATGCCGTCGCCGAGGCGATGCGGCTGCACCTGCAGGCGACGCACAACGTGCCCGAACCCGCCGGCGCACTCGCGCTCGCCGCGCTGCTGGCCGAGGGCGATCAGGTCCGCGGCAAGCGCGTCGCGATCATCCAGACCGGCGGGAACGTCGATGCCGCAACGCTGAACACCATCCTCGAGGGACGGACCCCGGTGCCGCCGAGCCAGCGCGCCGCCGCGTCAGCGGCCCAGCACGACACCGCCGTTGGGCGAGAGGACCTGGCCCGTCACCCAGCTGCCGTCCGGGCCGAGTAGCCAGGCGATCAGCGAGGCCACCTCGGCCGGCGATCCCGGCCGGCCGACGAGTGTCTGCGCGGCGCGCTGCTCGATGAGCTCCGGCGTGCGCCGCCCCTCCCAGAACCCGGTTTCGGGGACGAAGCCCGGGGCAACGACGTTCGCGGTGCCGCCGTGCTTGCCGAGCTCGCGCGCCAGATCGAACGCATAGGCGTGCAGCGCGGCCTTCATCGCGCCGTACGGACCGCCGCCGCTGCCGCGCAGCGCGGCGATGGACGAGATCAGCACGACCCGCCCGCTTGCCACCTCGAGCTGCTTGCGCAGCGCCTCGACAAGCAGCGCCGCCGTCAGGACGTTCGACGCGAACGAGTCCTGCCACTCCGCGCGCACACCGTCGAGGCTGTCGTCACCCTGCGCGCCGATGCCGCCGGCCGCGGCCACCACTCCTGCGCACTCGTCGACCGCCTCGGCGACGCGTGCGGCGCCGTCGGTCGTCGACACATCGGCGCTGATCGGGGAGACCGCGGCACCGAGTTCGGCGCGCAACGCGTCGAGCGGCTCGCTGCGCCGCCCGACAGCGGTGACGTGTGCGCCATCCGCCACCAGGCGACGCGCCACTGCCGCGCCGATCCCCGAGCCGGCACCGGAAACTACGAATGTTCGGCTCATTGATTCGACGCTACCGCCCCCTTCGTTGATCAACAGGTCCGAACCGTCGCCGCGTGACGGTTCGACGCTGTTGATCAAGGCACCGAAGGGAGTGGCGAGGACGGGCCGACGGGGTCAGATCGCTACTGACTGCTTGGGTTCGAGGTGTGTGAACTCGACGCCGAACGGGCCGGTGATGCGCTGCAAATGCCCCTCGACGAGACTCGCGAACATGGGCGTGGCGATCGCGTCGTGGATCTGGAACGCACGCGGGGCGCGCACCGAGATGGCGAAGTCGATCATCTCCGACGCCTTCGACCACGGCGCGATGGTGGGGACCAGCAGTGTCTGCACTTGCGCATTCGGCACGACGAACGAATCGCCGGGGTGGTAGACGGCGCCGTCGACGAGGTACCCGACGTTCGCGACCACCGGGACGAGCGGGTGGATGAGCGCGTGCTGGCCGCCGAAGGTGCGCACCGCAAACCCGCCCGCCTCGAACGACTCGCCCGGCCCGACCGCGACGACTTGCTCGCCGAGATCGTCCAACGCGTGCGCGACCGAGGCCGGCGCCCAGATCCGCAGCGCAGTGTCCCGCTGTGCCGCGCCGCGCAGCTTGTCCACGTCGATGTGATCGGGGTGCTCGTGCGTGACGAGCACGGCCGAGGTGCCGTCGACAGCCTCGTCCACCTCGCTGAACGCGCCCGGGTCGATCACCAGTGAACGAACGCCGTCGGAAAGCCGCACGCATGAGTGGGAGAACTTGGTGAGTTCCATCAGTTGAGTTCTACCAGCCGATCCGCGCGCCGCGCGGTTTCGGCGTCGGACGGCGTGTAGACGAGCATCCGCCGCCCCGAACTCGGCGCCAGCCACGTGTTGGTGACGTCGAACTTCAGCAGCCCTACGACGGGATGCCGGAACCGCTTCGTCTTGTTCTCGATGCCGCGCACTTCGTGCCGCGCCCACATGTCCGCGAACTCCGGCGAGGCGGCGCGCAACCGCGCGATGAACGACTTCCAGGTCGAGTCGCCGACGTGATCGGCCATGAGCACGCGCAGATTCGCGACCATCCGCGCCGCCATGTCCTCCCAGTCGACGACGACCTTCTTCCACAGCGGATCGGTGAACGAAAGCCACATGCAGTTGCGGTCGTCGATCGGCAGCTCGTCGAAGTTGGTGAGCAGGTTGTTGTACCCGCGGTTGTATGCGAGCACGTCGTACTTGCCGCTGATCACACAGGCAGGGAACGGATCGAGCTTGGCCAGCAGCGTGTGCAACTGCGGCGAGACGGCGGCACACTCCTTGGCCACGCTCTGGTCGGTGGCGCCGGCGAGCGTGAACAGGTGCGCGCGCTCGTCGCGGTCGAGCATCAGGGTGCGCGCGATCGCGGTCAGCACCTGCTCGGAGACATGGATGTCGCGGCCCTGCTCGAGCCACGTGTACCAAGTGACGCCCACCGCCGACAGCTGCGCCACCTCTTCGCGGCGCAGCCCGGGCGTGCGGCGCCGGCCGTTGTACGTGACCCCGACCTGTTCGGGCGCGATGCGCTCGCGGCGGCTGCGCAGAAACTCGCCGAGTTCCTGCCGGCGCAGGGTTTCCGAGCTGTGCTCCACCGGTGCCGTCGTCGTCGTCATGCGTCCATCCTGCCTGCGGTCATTCCCGCGTTCCAGGTGCCATTGATACCAGGATAAACACGCAACTGGTACCAGTTTAGGACGCGCTCAACCATAGTGAGCATGACAGCTCTGCTCAGTCGTACTAAGCACACGCCGACGCGTACGAGGATCGCCGCGGGCCGGACCGAACCCGCGCAGCTCGGCGCCCCCGGCATCGCCGTGCTGCTGCTCGGGGCGTTCCTCCCGATCGTCGACTTCTTCATCGTCAACGTGGCGCTGCCGACCATCAACTCGACGTTGCATGCGTCGGCACCCTCTCTCGAACTCGTCGTCGCGGGCTACGGCACGACCTATGCCGCGCTGCTGGTCGTGGGCGGCCGGCTCGGCGATGCCCTCGGCCGGCGGCGCATGTTCGCCACCGGGCTCATCGGGTTCACGTTGACGTCGCTGCTGTGCGGATTGGCCCCCTCGATCGGGGCGCTCATCGGGTTCCGCATCGCGCAGGCCGCCACTGCCGCGCTGATCGTTCCGCAGGTGCTGGCCACCTTCCACGCCGCGCTCGACGGCCCGCGCCGGGCGCGCGCGCTCGGGCTGTACGGCGCGATGGCGGGTATCGCGGCTGTCGTCGGGCAGGTCGCCGGCGGCCTCTTGGTCACCGCCGACATCGCCGACACCGAGTGGCGCCCGATCTTCCTCGTCAACGTGCCGATCGGGTTGGTCGCGCTCGCCGTGGTGTTCCGCCACGTGCCCGCGACCCGCTCCGACCGGCCGGCCGGCGTCGACCTGCGCGGCACCGTGCTGTTCGCCGCGACGCTGACGGCGATGCTGGTGCCGCTCGCCGAGGGCCGGACGCTGGGCTGGCCGCTGTGGACGTGGCTCGTGCTCGCACTCGTTCCGCTGCTCGGCACCGCCACCTATCTCGTCGAGCGCAACGCCGAGCGCGGTGGCGCGCTGCCGCTGCTGCCGCCGTCACTGCTGAGCGTCCGCTCGATGCGTCGCGGGCTCGCGCTCGGGCTGCCGTTCTTCCTCGGCTTCGGCGCGTTCATGTTCGTCTTCGCGCTCACCGTGCAGGGCGGCCTGCACGCGGACGCGTTGCACAGCGGCCTCGCGATCACCCCGTTGGCGATCGCGTTCCTCGTCGGCTCGCTACTGACCCCGCGCGCGATCGAGCGGATGGGCCGGGCCGTCCTTGCGTGGGGCTCGATCCTGCAGGCGATCGGGCTCGGCGTGCTGGCCTGGACCGTCGACGTGAACTGGCCGCACGTCGCGCTGATCGACATGGCGCCCGGCCTGGTGATCGCGGGCTTCGGGCAGGCGTTCGTCTTCGGGTCGCTGTTCCGACTGATCCTCGCCGACGTCCCGCCGCACCTGGCCGGCATCGGCGGCGGCGTGCTGGTCACGCTGCAGCAGAGCGGTCTCGCACTCGGTGTCGCCACGCTCGGCACGCTGTACCTGGGGCTGGACGGCGGCGGCTCCGGCTTCGCGACGATCCTCGCCATCCAGGCCGCGTTGGCGCTGGTGACGTCGGTCGGCAGCCGCGCGATGCCGAGCCTGGCGAATCCACCTCTCGCAGTGGTCGGCGAGGCGGCGTAGGAGGTCAAGAACCGGCCGGGGCCTTGGCGGCCTCGGCCGGTTCCCGGTCCTGCGCGTCATAGCGCCAGAAGGGGCGGACGAGCACTCCGGCGACGGCGACCACTGCCATGCAGAGCAGTCCGCCGCCGACCCACGAGAACGTGGTCGACGTCGCCGCCGCTGTGGCACCGGCGCGCAGGTCGCCCAACCGCGGACCCCCGGTGACGACGGCGATGAACACGCCCTGCATGCGGCCGCGCATCTCGTCCGGGGCGTAGGTCTGCAGGATCGTCTGCCGGTAGACCGCACTGACGAGATCCGCCGCGCCGGCCAGCGCGAGCAGCGTCACCGCGAGCCAGAGCTGCCGCGCCAATCCGGAGATCGCGACCGCGGCGCCCCAGCACATGATCGCGACGACCAGCGCGACGCCCTGCCGCCGGACCCGGCCGATCCAGCCGCTGGACACGCCGGCCAGCACCGAACCGATCGCCAGCGCCGCGTACAGCGGTCCTACGCCGCCGTGGAAGCGCGTCGCGGCGACGGCCGGGAACAGCGCTCGGGGCATCGCGAGCACCATCGCCGCGATGTCGACGGCGAACGACATGACCAGGACGGGACGGCGCGCGATGAATGCCAGCCCCTCGGCCACCGAGCGCAGCCCGAGACGCGGGCTCGAGTGGTCCGGTGCGATCGGCGGCAGCCGCAGCGCGGAATACAGCGCCGCGGTGAACAGCAGCCCGTCCAGCGCATACGCATAGGCGAAACCGTGCGCGCGGGTGATGAGGAAGCCGGCGAACAGCGGGCCGACCACCTGGCTCGCGGTGCCGACCGTGAAGTTCAAGGTGTTCGCGGCCGGCACGAGTTCGGCGTCGACGAGCCGCGGGATGATCGCCCCGCGCGCCGACGACGCGATGGCGAAGAACGCAGCTTGCACCGCGACCAGCCCGAGGATGAGCCCGACACTGTGCATGCCGAGCAGCGTCTGCGCGAGCAGCGCCAGCGTCACCGCCCACGACCCGATCGAGGACCAGAAGTACAGGACGCGCCGGTCCATCGCGTCGGCGATCGCGCCGCCGTAGAGGCCGAAGGCCACGATCGGCACGAGCCCGGCCAGGCCGACCAGGCCGACGTAGAGCGACGAGTGCGAAAGCGCGTACACCTGCACGGGCACTGCGACCTGGGTCAGCATCGCCCCGATGAACGACGTGCCCTGCCCGACCACCAGCCTGCGGAACGGACGCACCGCCAGCGGCCGGGTGTCCAGCGCGTGCCGCCGGACGAGCGACCGAAGCGAGCGTTCCTCCTCCCCCGCGAGTTGTCCGCCCTTCGGTGCGTCAGCACGTTCCGAAGGGCGGACGACTTCGTCAGCTTCCCGGAGTTGTCCGCCCTTGGGCGCGCCGGGACGGGCGGACGGGCGGACAACTTCGGGGGGATCCGGGGGTGGCGGCGCGGTCACGGTGCAAGCCGCTCCACAACCCACTCCTCGCCGGCCCGGCGGTACCGGATGCGATCGTGCAACCGCCCGGCCCGTCCCTGCCAGAACTCCACCTCGTCAGGCACCAGGCGATACCCGCCCCAATGCGGCGGCGCCGGGATCTCGGAATCCGCGAACCGCGCCTCGACCTCCGCGACAAGCCGATCGAGCGCGGCGCGGGACTCGACGACCTCCGACTGCGGCGATGCCCACGCCCCGATCTGCGACTCGCGCGGGCGGCTGGCGAAGTAGGCCTCCGTCTCGGCCCGGTCGACCTTGCTGATCACCCCGGACAGTCGCACTTGGCGCTGATGCGCCGCCCAGACGAAGACGAGCGCCGCACGCGGGTTCGCCGCGAGGTCGTGCGCCTTGCCGGATTCGTAGTTCGAATAGAAGACGATGCCGCGCTCGTCGATGCCCTTGGCGAGCACGGTCCGGACGGACGGACGGCCCGCAGCGTCGGCCGTCGCGAGCTGCATCGCATTCGCTTCGGTGATCGCCGGATCGGCCGCCGCGGCGTCGAACCAGGCGCTCAGCTGGGCCAGCCAGCTGCCGGCGATCTCGGCTTCGTCGAGGTGCCCACGCGTGTAGCTACTCGCGCGCAGCCGGGCCGAATCTGTCATTGCGGCAATCCTCCCACCTCGGTATCAGCGAACCGCGCGAATGTGAGCAGAATGGTCATTGAGAGCGTGATCCGCTCACCGCCCGAGAACAGCCTCCGCGCAGCCGAACCACCAGATCGGAGCAAGTCCCATGGCAGACGACTACAGCCCCGGCCTCGAGGGCGTGATCGCTTTCGAGACCGAGATCGCGGAGCCGGACAAGGACGGAGGCGCGCTGCGCTACCGCGGCGTGGACATCGAGGATCTCGCCGGGCACGTCACGTTCGGCAACGTGTGGGCGCTGCTCGTGGATGGCAAGTTCGGCCCGGGGCTGCCGCCCGCCGAGCCGTTCCCGATCCCGGTGCACACCGGCGACGTGCGGGTGGACGTGCAGGCGGCGCTGGCGATGCTCAAGCCGATCTGGGGGTACCGTCCGCTGCTCGACGTCAGCGACGAGGAGGCCCGCGAGCAGCTGGCCCGAGCTGCGGTGATGGCGCTGTCCTACGTGGCGCAGTCCGCCCGCGGGCTGTCCAACCCGGCCATCCCGCAGTCGCGCATCGACCAGTGCTCGACGATCGTCGAGCGGTTCATGACGCGCTGGCGCGGTGAGCCCGACCCGGCACACATCAGAGCCGTCGACGCGTACTTCGTCTCGGCCGCGGAGCACGGCATGAACGCGTCGACGTTCACCGCGCGCGTGATCGCCTCGACGGGCGCGGACGTCGCCGCTTGCATGTCCGGGGCGATCGGCGCGATGAGCGGCCCGCTGCACGGCGGTGCCCCGGCGCGGGTGCTGCCGATGATCGAAGAGGTGGAGCGGGTCGGCGACGCCGGCAAGGTCGTGCGCAGCATCCTCGACCGGCATGAGCGGCTGATGGGCTTCGGCCATCGCGTCTACCGAGCCGAGGACCCGCGCGCTCGCGTGCTCCGGCGCACCTGCAAGGAACTCGGCTCCGTCAAGTACGAGGCCGCGTCCGCGCTCGAGCAGGCGGCGCTGGCCGAGTTGCGCGAGCGGCGCCCCGACCGCCCGATCGAGACCAACGTCGAATTCTGGGCCGCCGTCATCCTCGATTTCGCCGACGTGCCGCCGCACATGATGCCCGCAATGTTCAGCTCGGCCCGCACCGCAGGTTGGTCGGCGCACATCATGGAGCAGAAGAAGACCGGCCGCCTCGTCCGACCCTCCGCCCGCTACATCGGCCCACTGCCGCGCCGGCCCGAGGAGGTCGCCGGCTGGGCAGACATCGCCCACGACTGAGCCCACTGAACGAATAACGAACCAGTCGACGGGGTTGGCCCCGACGTGACTCGGATTCTGCTGATCTCTGGTTCGACTCGGTCGCGTTCGACGAATTCGGCGCTGGTGCGGACGGCCGCGCGCTGCGCGCCGGACGGCGTAGAGGCGGTCGTGTACGACGGCCTCGCCGGGCTGCCGCACTTCAATCCGGACGACGACCACGAGCCGCTGCCCGCACCGGTCGCCGAGCTGCGCGCGGCCATCGCGGCCGCTGGCGCAGTGCTCTTCTGCACGCCCGAATACGGCGGCACGCTGCCCGGCTCGGTCAAGAACCTGCTCGACTGGACGGTCGGCGACACCGTCATGACCGACAAGCCCGTCGCGTGGATCAACGCGGCAGCCGACCCGCACCGCGGCGGCGGCGCGCACGCGACGCTGGCCACGGTGCTCGGCTACGTCCAGGCCCGGATCGTGGCCGACGCAAGTTGGCACATCCCCGTACCTCGAGAGGCCGTTGGCGACGACGGCCTGATCGCCGACCCGGCGACCCGGACCTCGATCGCCGGTGCGTTCGCGGTCCTGGCGCAGCAGGACCCGCTGCCGCCCGAACCCGCCTAAACCGGCGCGGTGCCGATCCAGCGGGCGTTCCGCGGCGGCTGTGCGGCGCGCCTTTTGTGCCGGCAGATTCCCTCTTAGAACAAATCTGCCATTTGAGGCAACGGACTTTGGCCTCTAGTGCGTCTATCGTGCGAGCGCCACAGTCGGCTGGCGCCTGAATGTGGCGCTTTGCCACCTTTGTGGAGGGAGAACATCCAGTGAAATCCCGTACGTCCAATCGCGAGCGTCTCCGCGCGCTCGCCGCGATCACCGGCCTCACGGCTGCAGTGCTCGCGACGCTCACCGCGCCACCGGCCGGCGCAGCGCCGGCAATCGGTTCGGCCTGTCCCGCCGCCTACCCCATCGATCAGCTGAGCATCGGGCAACACGTCAGCGGTCTCACCGTCTCCTCCGGCACCACGCCGGACGAGTTCACCGGAAACGTGCTCGGAGTGGTCGACGGCGGCATCGCGCCCGGCATTGACATGATCATCGTCCAGCTCAGCTCGCCCGCGATCGACAACGCCGGCATCTGGGCAGGCATGAGCGGCTCGCCGGTCTATGCCGACGACGGCACCCTCATCGGCGCGGTGTCCTACGGGCTCACCTACGAAGCATCGCCCGTCGCCGGCGTCACCCCGGCCGCCGACATGCAGGCACTGCTCGGCGGCGGCGCGGCCAGCAGCACTGCGAAGGCGCTGGCCGACTCCCGGCAAGTCGCGCTGCCGCAGCGGATGCAACAGCGCCTCGTCACCGACGGACTCGCCACCCAGAACCAGGCCCAGGCGGGTCTGACCCGACTCCCGCTGCCGCTCGGCGTCTCCGGTGCGGTCAGCATCAACCGGCTGAACAAGGCGGAATCCCGCCTGCACGGTCCGTCGCTACTGGGCCAGCGCGACGTGCTCGTCTACAAGACCAATGCGGCGCCATCCGCTCCGGCCGACGGCGACGCGATCTTCGAGGGCAGCAACCTCGCCGCCTCGATCTCCGACGGAGATCTCACCGCAGCGGCCATCGGTACCACGACGATGGTCTGCGACGGGCAGGCCGTCGGCTTCGGCCACCCGTTCAACTTCACCGGCGACTCGACCATGACCATGCACGGCGCGGACGCCATCACCGTGCTCAAGGATGACATCGGCGGCTCGTACAAGCTGGCCAACCTCACCGGCGCCACTGGCGAGATCACCGGCGACCACCTGGCCGGCATCACCGGCCCGCTCGACGAGTTTCCCGACACCGCGCTGGTGGAAAGCAACGTGACCGACGTGAGCACCGGCAAGACCCGTACCGGCGACACCGACGTCAGCCTGCCGGACTACCTGCCGGACGTGGCCCTGTTCGCCGAGGTGAACAATCAGGACGTCGTCATCGACCGTGTCGGGGCGGGCTCGTCGCTGGTGCACTTCACCGTCGACGGCACGGCCGGCGGTGTCCCGTTCACCCTGGTGCGCACCAACCGCTTCGCCTCGTCGTTCGACATCTCCTTCGAGTCCGTCTTCGAGATGTATGAGGACCTGTACAAGCTGATCAACAACAAGTTCTCCGACGTGACGATCGACTCGGTCCGGATCACCACCGAGATGGACAAGGCAGACCGCGCGTTCAGCGTCGGCAAGGTCGAGCGCAAGGCCGGCACGAGGTGGGTGACGCTCAACCGCGGCTCGCTGTTCAAGGCAAAGGCAGGCTCGACGGTCACGTTGCGGGTGACGCTCAACTCGCGCCGCAACCAGTTCGGTACGAAGGTCGAGACCGTCAGCGTCAAGGTGCCCGACACACGGAAGAAGGCGTCATTCGGCGACTTGTCCGTCGGGAATCTGCAGTTCTCCAGCGGCCGGGCATCCTCCTTCGACGACCTCGTCACCAAGTTGGGCGCGGCGCCGCGCAACGACCAGGTGCGCGCGCAGATCTCGCTCTTCTCGAGGCGGGGCTCGCGGCACTCGGCGGGCGCGCCGAAGTCGGTGGGCGATGTCGTCCACGGCGCGCGCAGCTTCCAGCTCTTCATCACGCACTGAACCCGCGGACCGGGCGGCACCCCTCGGGTGCCGCCCGGTCAGCCGAACGCCTTGCCCTCGCCACGGTAGCTGGGCACCGCGGCCACGACAGCGCGACCGTCGACAACGTGCACCGTGTCGAAATGCTCAAGCAACTCGCCCGCCTTGGCGTGCCGGAACCAAACCCGGTCGCCGATCCGCAACGCATCCGTGCCGCGCACCGGCGTCTGCACCTCGCCGGCGCCCTCGGTGCCGAGCAGCCGCAGCCCGGAGAGCACCGGCCGCGGCAGCCGCGATCTGCCGGCCGGGCCGGAGGCGACGTATCCGCCACCGGACAACGTCGCGACGTCGCGCGCGGGACGGCGCGCGACCGGCAACGCGAAGTACAGCGCAGGCCGTGGCTCGAACGCGTCGTAGTGATCGAACAGGGTCGGGACGAACAGCCCGGAGCCGGCGCTGACCTCCGTCACGGCAGGATCTGCCGAACTCACCTCGAGGCTGCCCGTCCCGCCCGAGTTGACGATCTCGAGCGCACCGGCCACCTTCTCGACGGCCTCGACCACCGCGGCGCGGCGGCGCAGCAGCTCGCGCGCGGAGCGCCGCTTCATGAGCCGGACGGCCGGCGACGTGTCCGGCAGGCCGGCGATCTGCGCCTCGTAGAACATCACCCCGACCACGCGCAACCCGGCCCCCCCGGCCACCTGCGCCAGCGCCGCGGCGTCGGCCGGCGTGCGCAGTGGCGAGCGGCGCACGCCGAGGTGCAGCCGCCCGATGCGCAACGACGCGTCGACATCGAGGCAGACGCGAGCCCCGCGCGGGGCGAGCGACACGTGCGCCGGGTCGTCGATCATCAACGTGATCGCCGCGGCGAGTGCGGAGTCGTCGCCGAGTTCGGCGAGCGCGCCGCGGTCGACGCTCGGGTAGCCCATCAGGACGTTGCCGACGCCGCCACGCACCAGCCAGCTCGCTTCGCGCACCGAATAGGCCATGACGCCGCTGAAGCCAGGACGAGAGAGCGCCCGCTCGAGCACCCAACGGCAGCGCACCGACTTCGACGCGACCCGCACCGGCTTGCCGCCGGCCCGGCGCATCAGGTCGCCCACATTGGCGTCCAGGGCCGCGAGGTCGAGGGCCGCGAGCGGCGGGTCGAGTTCGGCGGTGGCCGCCGTGAGCGCGTCGAAGTCGGTCATCCCAAATAGTCTGTCGGCCATGGCGACGTGGACCAACTGGGCCGGGACGGTGACCTCCGAGGTCACCGTCGCGTCGCCGGGCAGCGTCGCCGAGCTGACGTCGCTGGTGGCCGCCGCCGGCGAGCGCGGGCAGCGCGTCAAGCCGATCGGCGCCGGCCACTCGTTCACCCCGATCGGCGCCACGGACGGCGTGCAGGTCCGTCTCGACCGGCTTGCCGGCGTCGTCAAGGCCGACCGCGACACCGGACTGGTGACCGTCCTGGCCGGCACGCGGCTGCACGCGCTGAACGAGACGCTGTGGCAGCTCGGGCTCTCGATGACCAACCTGGGCGATGTCGACGTCCAGACGATCTCGGGCGCCATCTCGACGGGCACGCACGGGACGGGCGCGAAGCTCGGCGGCCTCGCCACGCAGGTGCGCGCGCTCGAACTCGTCCTCGCCGACGGCTCGATGCTGCACTGCTCGGCCGACGAGCACCCGGACGTGTTCGCCGCCGCGCGCGTGGGGCTCGGCGCGCTCGGCGTGCTTGCGACCATCACGCTGCAATGCGAGCCGGCGTTCGCGCTGGCGGCCGCCGAGGCACCAGCCGATTTCGACGAGGTCGTCGCCGATCTGGAGGAGCACGTCCTCGGCAACGACCACTTCGAGTTCTACTGGTTCCCGCACACCCGGCGCGTCCTCACCAAGCGCAACAACCGGGTGCTGCCCGGCGCCACGCTGCGCCCGGTCGGCCGACTCCGGCATTGGCTCGACGACGACTTCCTGTCCAACCGCGTGTTCGAGGGCGTCAACCGGCTGACCACCCGCCGGCCGTCCCTCATCCCGTCGGCCAACGCGCTCGCAAGCCGGCTGCTCGGCGCCCGCGACTACATCGACCGCTCGGACCGGGTGTTCGCCTCGGTGCGGACCGTCCGGTTCCGCGAGATGGAGTACGCGGTGCCGCGCGCCGCGGTGCCGCAGGTGCTGGCCGAGATCGAGGCGTATCTCGTGCAAAGCGGCGAGCAGGTCGGCTTCCCGGTCGAGGTCCGGTTCGCCGCCGCCGACGACATCTGGCTGTCGACGGCCTACGAGCGCGAGACCGGGTATGTCGCGGTGCATCAATACCACCGGCGCGCGCACGACGCGTACTTCCGCGCCGTCGAGGCGATCGCCCGCGACGTCGGCGGCCGCCCGCACTGGGGCAAGCTGCACTACCGCGATGCATCGTCCTTGTGCGATGAGTATCCGCGCTTCGACGACTTCGTCGCGGTGCGCGACAAGCTCGACCCGCAGCGCATCTTCGGCAACGAGCACCTGGAGCGGGTCCTTGGCTGACATCTCAGACGTGCGGCGGATCGCGCTTTCGCTGCCGCGCGCATACGAGGCGCTGGTCGCCGACCGGGTGAAGTTCCGGGTCGGCCGGCTGGTGTTCGCCGCCCTGTCGCGGGACGAGACGCTGCTCGGCTTCGGCTACCGGAAGGAGGCGCGCGAATCGCTCGTCGCGAGCGATCCGGAGAAATTCCTCATGCCGGAGCGCTCGGACCTGCGCTACAACTGGGTCCGGCTGCGCCTCGCCGAGGTGGACGTGCCCGAACTGGAGGAATTGGTGATCGACGCGTGGGCGATGTGCGTGCCCAAGAAGGTCGTCACCGAGTACGTCAATCGCGCGGAGTGAGGACGCAGAACTCGTTGCCTTCCGGATCGGCCAACACGACCCAGCGGGCCGAATCCGACTGCCCGACGTCGACCCGCTTCGCGCCGAGTTCAACCAGCCGCTCCACCTCGGCGGCCTGATCGTCGTCCGGACCCGGCGCGAGATCGATGTGCAGCCGGTTCTTGACCGACTTGCCCTCCGGCACCGGCACGAACACCAGGCCGGGGCCGCGCTCGAGCAGCGGTATCTGGTCGGCCTTGGTCAGCGCATGCGGTGGGACGATCACGACCTCCTCCGGTGCCTCGAATGCGATCGTCCAACCCAACGCCTCGGCCCACCACCGAGCCTGCGCCGCGATGTCGGAGCAGTCGACGACGGTTGAGTACCAGCGAACGCTCATTGCCGCACGGTAGCTACCGCGGCCGACATCGTGTGCACCCGGTTTGGGAGAATCGACGTCGTGACGGCAGTGCAGATTGCGATTCCCGACCACCTCAAACCGAGCGACGGGCGCTTCGGCTCCGGGCCGTCGAAGGTGCCCGCAGAAGTCGTGGCGCAGCTAGCCGAGACCGGCGCCACCCTGCTCGGCACCAGCCACCGGCAGGCGCCCGTCAGGTCGCTGGTCGGACGCATCCGGGCCGGGCTCGCCGAGTTGTTCAGCCTGCCGGACGGCTACGAGGTGCTGCTCGGCAACGGCGGCGCCACAGCATTCTGGGACGCAGCGGCGTTCTGCCTGGTGCGCGAGCGGTCGTCGCACCTCGTCCTCGGCGAGTTCTCGAACAAGTTCGCGGCCGTCGTCCGCGGCGCGCCCTTCCTCGGCGAGCCGCGGGTCCACCAGGCCGACTACGGCAACGCTCCGCAGCCGGTGGCCGAGCCGGGCGTCGACGCCTACGCGTGGCCGCACAACGAGACGTCCACCGGCGTGGCGCTGCCGGTCCAGCGTGTCGCCGGCGCCGATCCCGACGCGCTCGCGCTCATCGACGCGACATCTGCGGCGGGCGGGCTGGCCGTCGACGTGCGTGAGACGGACGCCTACTACTTCGCGCCCCAGAAGGCCTTCGCCGGCGAGGCCGGCATCTGGCTGGCCCTGTGCTCGCCCGCTGCGGTCGAGCGGATCGCCGCGGTGCGCGCGGGACGCTGGGCGCCCCCGTCGATCGACCTCGCGCTCGCGCTGGACAACTCGCGCAAGGATCAGACTTACAACACCCCGGCCATCGCGACGCTGTGGCTGCTGGCCCACCAGGTGGAGTGGCTACTCGCAGAAGGCGGGCTCGATTGGGCCGCCAAGCGGACCGCCGACTCCGCCCAGCGCCTTTACTCGTGGGCGGAGGCGTCGTCCTACGCCACCCCGTTCGTCGCCGACCCGGTGCTGCGCAGCCCGGTGGTCGGGACGATCGACTTCGACGCCTCCGTGGACGCGAAGGCGGTGGCGGCCACGCTGCGCGCGCACGGGATCGTCGACACCGAGCCATACCGGGCGCTGGGCCGCAATCAGCTGCGGATCGGCATGTATCCGGCGGTCGAACCGGCCGACGTCGAGGCGCTGACGCACTGCGTCGACTACGTGGTCGAGCGGCTGTAGGAGGTCACAGGCGGCGTGTGCTCCCCGGATTTTCGGGGTTGCCCGCCTATCGTCGGCCCCATGCGCGAGCTGCGTTTCGTGAGGCTCACTGAGGACGGCAGCCACCTGCTCGTCCAGACCGCCGACGGCGCTGAGCTCTTCGCGCTGACGATGGATCCCGGGCTGCGCACGGCGGTGGCCGGCGAGCGGGGCGGGCAGCACCCGCCGGAGCAGCGGCCGGAGCTGCCGATCGGGCCGCGCGACATCCAGGTCCGGGTGCGCGCCGGCGAGTCACCACAGGCGATTGCCGACGGGTACGGCATCGCTCTCGACCGGGTGATGCGCTTCGCCGCCGCGGCCATCGACGAGCGGCGCCGTATCGCCGGCGAGGCGCGGCGCGCGCGGGCCAGGCGCACCGGCTCCGAGGGCGCGGAGGGACGCGTCGTGCAGTTCGGCGAGGCGGTGGACGAGCGGTTCCGCGCACACGGCATCGACGCCGAGTCGGTCGCCTGGGACACCCGCCGCCGCGACGACGGCGAATGGCTGGTCGTCGCGTCCTGGCTGGGCGGCGAGGCCACCCACTCCGCCGAGTGGCTCTTCTCCCGCGCGTCGCGAAGCGTCACGCCCCTCGACGACGCCGCCGCGGACCTGCTCAGCGACCGGCCGATCCGCCCGGTCGTCCCACCCGAGCCGGAGCGGCCGTCGCTGGCGGCCGCACCGCCGCTCGCCCGCGGCGTGGTCGCGTTCCCGCCCATGCCAGAGGCGATCACCGGGCCGGTCCCGCGCGTGGATGACGTTTACGACCAGGACGCGCCACCGGAGGGGCCGCGTGCGGTCCCTCCGCTGGTGCCTGCTGCGGCCACGGTCGACTTCGACGAGCCGACGCTGCCGCTGAGCGGCGTTGCCGACTCGGCCGCCCGGCCGGCCGCGAGCGCGGTGCGCAACGGCGGCGCCAGCCGCCGCGAATTGTCCGAGGAGGAGCGGGCCGCCCGCGCGCGCATCCCGTCCTGGGACGACATCCTGCTGGGCATCAAGCGCAAGGACTGACCGGTTCGCCCCTTTCGCGATCTTCCTTGCATGCCGCTCGACTTGAGTTGAAGCCGGGTTCAACTTCTAGCCTCGAAGCATGACGTGTGCGCCTGAAACTCGGTCGCGGCATGCCGGTGCTCCGACGTACCGTGGACAGACGTGACCACGCCTGCCCACATTGAGCATCCGGCGGGGCAGGCGAGCACCATCGCCACCCTGCTGAGGCTCCGTACCTGGGCACGGCCACACCGCGGCGCGATCTTGTTCATGCTCGCCTCGGCGTGCGGCGCGATGCTTGCGCAGGCGGTCGTCCCGATCGTCGTCGGCAAGGTCGTCGACGGCCCGATCAAGGATCACGACGTCGCCGGGCTGTGGGCGCTGAGCGGCCTCGCCCTCCTCCTCGGCGTCACCGAGGCGTCGCTGTTCTTCGCCCGGCGCCGGGCAATGGCGGTCGCCGCGCTCGGTGTCGAGACCGACCTGCGCCGCGACCTGTTCGCGCACCTGCAGCGGCTGCCGGTGAGCTTCCACGACCGCTGGCCCTCGGGCCAGTTGCTCTCCCGCATCACGACCGACCTTTCGACGCTGCGCCGCTTCATCGGCCTGGCCGCGGTGTTCCTGCTCGCCAGCACACTCACGATCTGCGTGGTGGTCGTGCTGCTGATGACGATCGAGGTCTGGCTCGGCCTCGTCGTGCTCGTCTCGATGGTGCCGCTGCTCATCGGCACCCGGCGCTTCGAGTTGCGATACAGCCGCAACGCGCGGCACGCGCAAGACCTCACCGGCGATCTCGCCACGTCCGTCGAGGAGTCGGCGCTCGGCATCCGGGTGATCAAGGCCTTCGGCCGGCGTGCGCACATGCTGGATCGGTTCCGGGCGGACGCGAAGCGCCTGCAGAACGCCGAGCTGACCAAGATCCAGACCCTGGGCCTGTTCTGGGCGCTCCTCGAAGGACTGCCACAGGTCGTGCTGGCGGTCGTGACGGTCGGCGGCATCTACGCGACCGCGCACGGCGCGATGTCGGTCGGTCAACTCGTCGCCTTCGTCGCCCTCTACCTGCAGTTGGTCTGGCCGATCATCATGCTCGGCTGGCTGCTCGCGCTCACCGAGGAGGCCGCGAGCGCATGCCGGCGCATCTTCGAGGTGCTCGACACCGAGCCCACGATCCTCGACCCGGAGCGCCCGGTCGCGGCCGAGCGCGGTACGACGCTCACGTTCGAGAACGTCCGCTTCCGGTATGAGGACGGCGAGGACCGCGCCGACGAAGTGTTGCGCGGCATCGATCTGTCGATCGAGGCCGGCGAGACCATGGCGCTGGTCGGTGCGGTGGGGTCCGGCAAGACCACGCTCACCGCGCTCGTCCCGCGCCTGTACGACGTCACCGGCGGCCGGGTCCTGATCGGCGGGGTGGACGTCCGCGACCTGCGCCTCGACCAACTTCGGCATGCCGTCACCACGGCGTTCGAGGACGCGACGCTGTTCTCGGCGAGCGTCCACGAGAATCTCACGCTCGGCCGGGCCGGCATCACCGAGCGGGACGTGCACGAGGCGATCGACGTTGCGCAGGCGGGCTTCGTCTACGACCTGCCGTTCGGGCTGGACACCCGGATCGGCGAGCAGGGGCTGTCGCTGTCCGGCGGGCAGCGGCAACGGCTGGCGCTGGCCCGCGCGGTGCTCGGCCGGCCGCGGGTGCTCGTGCTCGACGACCCGCTGTCCGCGCTGGACGTGCACACCGAGGCGCAGGTCGAAGAGGCGCTGCGCCGGGTGCTCGCCAGCACGACCGCACTCGTCGTCGCACACCGGCCGTCCACCGTGCTGCTCGCCGACCGGGTCGCGCTGCTCGACGACGGCCGCATCGCCGCCGTCGGTACCCACTCCGAGCTGCTCGAAACGGTGCCGGGGTACCGGCGGCTGCTCGCCCGGTCCTCCGAGCTCGAGGGGGTGACGTCATGAAGCGGAGGACGGCCGCGATGACGGCTGGACTGACGAGCAGCGCAGCCGCGAGGGACGAGCGCCGAGCAGCGCAGGAGGGAAGCCGTCATCTCCTGCGGCCGACCGGAGTGAGCGGTGTGACGACATGACAGACGTCGTCGAGAATCCCTCCGAGGCGGTCTCCTGGCAGGGCCAGCTCACACCCGACTCGCAGGCCCGTGGGAACGCCGATCACGAGGTCGCCGCCCACGGCATCAAGCTGCACGGCGGTGGCCGCAAGCTGCTCGGCGAGCTCGTCCGTCCCTACCGGCGCCGGATTGTCGGCGTGCTGCTCATCGTCCTCGCCCAGGTCGCGGCGACGATGGCCGCACCCTGGCTGGTCGGCGTCGCGATCGACGACTCGCTGCCCGACGCGATCCATGGCGATTACACCTCGCTGGCGTTCGTCGGCAGCGGGCTGCTGGTCGCCGCGGTGCTGTCCGGGGTGCTGCGGTCGGTGTTCGTGATGCGCAGCGGCCGGATCGGGCAGGACATCCTGTTCGACCTTCGGCAGCGCGGCTACGACCATGTGCAGGCGCTGTCGGTTGCGTTCCACGAACGGTTCACGTCCGGACGAGTCATCTCCCGGCTCACCTCGGATGTCGACACGCTCACCGAGTTGCTCGACAGCGGGTTGGACGGGCTGCTCACCGCGATGTTCAGCAGCGCCACCATCGCGGTGTTGCTGGTGATCCTCGACCTCCCGCTCGGGCTGATCGCGCTCACCTCGCTGATCCCGCTGTGGCTGCTCTACCGCTGGTTCTCGCCGCGCGCGGCCGTCGCGTTCAAGCGGACCCGGGAGAAGGTCGCGACGATGATCGTGAACATCGTCGAGACGTTCAACGGCATCCGCGCCGTGCAGGCCTTCCGGCGCGAGACGCGCAACGACCAGATCTTCGCCGGGTTGAACGGCAGCTACCGCGACGCCAACCGGGACACCTTCAACCTGCAGGCGTGGTTCATCCCGGGCACCGCGCTGATCGGCAACGTCGCCACCGTGGCGGTGCTGCTCGTCGGCGGCTACCGGGTGTCGAACGGCGGACTCGAACTGGGCGTGCTCACCTCGTTCCTGCTCTACCTGCGGCAGTTCTACGACCCGATGCAGGACGTCGGCGTCTTCTACAACTCGCTGCAGTCGGCGACGGCCGCGCTGGAGAAGATCGCGAAGGTGCTCGCCGAGCCGCCGAGCGTCCCGGAACCGGAGCTGCCGGTGCCACTGGGCCGGCCGGTGCGCGGCGCCGTCTCGCTGGACGACGTCACGTTCGCCTACCGAACGGATCGCGTCGTGCTGCCGTCGCTGTCGCTGGACATTCCGGCCGGGCAGACGGTCGCGCTGGTCGGGGCGACGGGCGCGGGCAAGACGACGATCGCGAAGCTGATCGCGCGCTTCTACGACCCGACGTCCGGCGTCGTGCGGCTCGACGGCGTCGACCTGCGCGACATCGCCGACCCGGAACTGCGGCACGCAGTCGTCATGATCACGCAGGACGGCTTCCTGTTCTCCGGCTCGGTGGCCGAGAACATCGGCTTCGGCCGGCTCGGCGCGACGCGGGAGGAGATCGTCGCGGCGGCGCAGGCCGTCGGTGCGCACGGATTCATCAGCGAACTGCCGAACGGCTACGACACCGACGTGCGCAAGCGCGGCGGGCGGCTCTCCGCGGGGCAACGGCAGCTGGTGGCGTTCGCACGCGCGTTCCTCGCCGACCCTGCGGTGCTGATCCTCGACGAAGCGACGTCCTCACTGGACGTGCCGACCGAGCGCGCCGTGCAGCGCGCGCTGCGCACCGTGCTCGCCGAGCGGACTGCGCTGATCATCGCGCACCGGCTGTCCACCGTCGAGATCGCCGACCGGGTGCTCGTGCTGCACGACGGCCGGGTGATCGAGGACGGCACGCCGGAGCAGCTCGTCGCCGAAGGCGAGGGCGAGTTCGCCACCCTGCACACCGCGTGGCGCGACTCGCTGGTCTGAGCGCGGCCGGCCCGTCGGCGCGCAGACGTCAGGTGCAGCCCGCGAGGTGGGAGAAGGCGACGGCCGCGGCGGTTGCGACGTTCAGCGAGTCGACGCCTTCGGCCATCGGGATGCGGACACGCACGTCGGCGGCAGCCAGCGCATCGGCAGACAGACCGGGTCCTTCCGCGCCGAGCAGCATGGCCCAGCGCGGTGGCACCGTGATTTCACGCAGTGGTGTGGCCGACGCGTCCGGCGTCATCGCGAGCAGGGTGAAATCGCGCAGCAGGCGAAGCGAGTTCGGCCAACCTTCCGGCAGCACGACGAACGGCACGCGCAGCACGTGCCCCATCGAGACCCGCACACACCTTCGGTACAGCGGATCGGCGCAGCGCACATCTAGCAGCACTGCCTGCACGCCGAACGCGGCGGCATTGCGGAACAGCGAACCGAGGTTCTCGAAGTCGTTGAGCCCCTCCAGCACCGCCACCCGCTCAGCCCCACTGAGCAGAGCAGCACTGCTCAATGGGGGTGGGCGGTCGGCCGAGGCGAGGACGCCGCGCGTGACGCGGAACCCCACCACGTCCGAGAGCCGCCACTTGTCGACCTGATAGACGGGCACGTCGCGCGATTCGAGCGTCGGCCGCAGCGCGTCGACGCGCTCGGGCACGCCGATGACGGCGCGCATGCGATACGTCGAATTGGCCAACCGCTCGACGACGTTCACACCCTCGGCGATCACGACACCGCGCCGGTCGGGCCGCACGTCCGCGTCGGTCAGGTTGCGGAAATCGTCCAGCCGCGGATCGGCGGCGTCATCGATCTCGACGAGACGCACTCGACCCGCTCAGTTCGCCGCCCTCGCAGCAGGGCAGCAGGAAGTAGCAGTTCGGGCAGATCCACTTCGACCCGTTTCCGTACGGTCGCAGATCGGCCTGCCCGCAGGCCGGGCACTGCTCGGCGGCTCGGCACGTATCGGCCATACGCTCGACGGTAGATCCGCCGGGCGCATGGCCGATACGACACGCCGCTAGCGCAGCACGTAACAGCCGACGGTGATCCGCATGGATCGGACGTCGAAATCGGCCGGGTCGCTCGGCGCGTTGCCGATCCCGAACACGACATGCGTGACGTGCCCGCCCGTGTAGTGCCCGTCGACCCGCACGCTGCCCAGATTGCGCCACGCCGTGCTCGAGGACGTGACATCGAACGTGCTGCGTGTGAGCTCGTAGCTCTGACTGCCAGTCGAGTACACGAGTGGCACGACCCGCGCGAAACCGCGGTGGCTGTAGCCGTAGGCCGCCAGGCTCATCCGGCCGTACCGAATCGCGCTCGGAAGTCGCAGGTTGTACTCCGTCAGTGCCACACCAGGACGGTTCCCGCAGTTCACCGAGAGCAGCACGCCGCCGCGCGAGAACGACGAGTTCGGCTTCGACACGCTGGCTCCGCAGCCGGAGTGGTCGGCGAAGCCGAAGGCGCTGCCGTCTCGCGTCACGACCTTGTTCTCCAACACGAGCCGCTTCGCCGAGACGTTCACGACATTGCTCGCCGTCTTGCTTGTGTTCCCCACCGCGTCGGTCGCTGTGAACATCCAGTGGTACTTGCCCGCAGCGACGATCTGGTTGGCCGAGTTTCGCCCGTTCCACGTGAGCGAGCGCCGGCCCGCCGCCTTGGTTGCCTGGATCGTGCGCACGACGTGGCCTGCGGAGTTCTTCACGACGAGCTTCAGCGTGCCGCGCGCGCCGAGGTCCACGGATGGGGCGAAGGTGTCCTTGTAGCGGTCCGGGTGCGGGTAGAACGTCGCGCCGTCGCCGCGAACCGAGGACAGCGATGGCGCCGTGGCGTCGATGCGAACGGTCTTCTGCGCGGTGGCTTGCACGGTGCCGCCGTCGACGGCCTTCGAGACGGTCAGCCGGATGGTGTACGGGCCGTCCGCCGCGCGGTTGCCGGCGTTGTTCTTGCCGTCCCACTTCCAGGTGGCGGACCCGGCCGGCTGCCCACCGGAAAGCGTCACAGAGCGGATCACGGTGCTCGACGCGTTCAGCACGTCGAACTTCACCGTCAGCCCATCAGCGCCGGACACCGAGTACGCGACGGTGGCTCGGTCCAGCACGCCGTCGCCGTTCGGGCTGAACGGGCTCGGCCTGATCGAGTTGATCGTGGCCCCGAGGTCAATTGCCGTGACAGTCGTGGCATCCGACGGCCCGAAGCAGTGCGTCCCGTCGCCAAGCGCGCACTGCACGGCGGTGATCGTGTGCGGGCCCGCGGTGAGCGCGAGACCGTTGTACGTCGTGGAGTACGGGTCGTCGACGACGGGGCCGAACGCGCCCCCGTCGATCTGGAACTGGACCGAACCGCCGGACGACGTCGCGGTCAACGGGAAGCCGGTCAGTGTGATCTCGTCGCCACCCGCCGGCGTCGTCAGGGTCGGCGGGGTGTTGCTCAGCGTGAATGTCTGTTGCGTTCCGCTGGTCGCGCACTCGCCGCCGACGCAGTCGTATGCGGTGAGCGTGTGCGCATCGGTGCCGTTGGCATAGCCCCACGACGCCCACGGAAGCGAGGCGGTCCCGGACGTCACGTCTACCGGGGCTAGCGGTGTCTCGTTGTCGATCTGGAACTGCACCTGCGCAGCGGTGGAATCGGCATGGAGGGTGATGGTGCCCGTTTCGCCGTTGACCTGGACGTTCGTCGGCGTGGTCGACGGCGGGGCGGCATATGCGGTGCCCGGCACCGCGAGCACGGCCAGGGCAGCGGCTCCGGCCGCCAGCCCGGCCAGCGCGACGCGCGGACGGAATCGATGTGTCGGTTGCTCTGGGCGCGCGGCATTGCGCACGGGGTAACTCCTCAACTCGGGGATGGGTCACCGCGAGTCGAGAAGTTGTCGATCTCCACCGCAGTCGGCGAAATCCTGATCGACAAACCCAATCATGTCAAGTCGGCGTAAAGAAGCGACCGGCGCTAGGCGGCGGTACGCATCCGGGCGGTCACCAGTTCGGCCACATCGGCGACGTCCATGCCCCGCCGCCGCGCGATCGACGCGGCGAGGGCGAGCGCGCTCAGCACGCAGATCAGCCCGCCGCCGATCAGCCCCCAGCGCGGCCCGGCGACACCGGCCAGCCAGCCGATCAAGGGCGCGCCGAGCGGCGTGCCGCCCATGAAGCACACGAGGTACAGCGCCATCACGCGACCTTGCATCGTCGGCGTCACGCCGAGCTGGACGTGCGCATTGGCCGCCGTCGTCACCGACAACATCGCCAAACCGGTCGGCACCAGTACCAGCGCCGTCGCGACGAAGGTCGGCATCAACCCGACCGCGACCTCGGCGATGCCGAACAGCGTCGCCATGACCAGCAGGAACAGCGTCGAGGGTCGCTTCATACGCCTGGTGGCGAGCACCGCGCCGACGCACGCGCCCACGGCGAGACTCGTCGAGAGCAGGCCGTAGCCGGACGCGCCGCGGTGGAACACCTGCTTGGCCATCAGTGCGCAGGTGATCGCGAAGTTCAGTCCGAACGTGCCGAACATGAAGATCAGCACCATCGTGACGACGAGGTCACGGCGGGCGCGCACGTACCGCAGTCCCTCGCGCAGCTGGCCGCGGGCGCGCGCCAACACCGGGGCCGGGAACAGCTCCGCGGGCCGCATCAACATCAGCCCGGCGAGCACCGCCAGGCTGGACGCGGCGTTGCCGACGAACGCCCAGCCGGTGCCCGCGACGGTGATCACCACGCCGGCGACCGCGGGGCCGAGGATGCGTCCCGTGTTGAAGATCGTCGCGTTGATTGCGACGGCGTTGGGCAGGTCGTCGCGTCCCACCATCTCGACGACGAACGACTGTCGCACGGGAGTGTCGATCGCGGTGATCAGGCCGAGCGCGGTGGCAAGTGCGAGAACATGCCAGTACTGCACGACGCCGACGATGTCGAGCAGCCCGAGCAGCAGCGCGACCAGCGCCAGACCGGACTGCGTGCCCAGCAGCAGCCGCCGCTTGTCGCTGCGGTCGGCGAGGACGCCGCCCCAAAGCCCGAACAGGACGGACGGGCCGAACTGCAGCGCGGTGACGATGCCGAGTGCCGTGCCGGAGTTCGTCAGTTCGAGGACGAGCCAGTCCTGCGCGACGCGCTGCATCCACGTGCCGGTCAGCGAGACGAGCTGTCCCGAGGCGTAAAGGCGATAGTTGCGAATGCGCAGCGACCGGAACATGCCGGGCCGGGGACGTTCGGGCGATGCTTCGTGGGTTCGGGTTTCTGCTTCCGTCACTATTTCTGCTCAGCGAGTTTGTCGAGGATGGGAACGACGCGCCGCATCAGCGCCCGCTCGTCGGGCGTCAGGGTGGCGAGCCGCTTGGTGAGCCACTCGTCGCGCGAGCGCCGCTCGGAATCGAGCAGCTCCGCGCCGGCCGGCGTGATCGCGAGCACCACCTGACGCCGGTCCGTGGGATGGACGTCGCGCCGGACGAGGCCACGCTGTTCGAGGTTGGCCAACACCTTGGTCATCGACGGCGGCTGAACGCGCTCACAGGCGGCGAGCTCGCCGGCGCTCATCGGACCGCTCTTGCGCAGCGTCCCCATCGCGGAGAGCTGGGTCAGCGTGACCGACATGTCGACGCGCTGGTTGCGGACGACGCGGGTGAGGCGCAGCAGCGCCGGCCTCAACTGCGAGGCGAGCTCCGAGATCGTGGTGCGGGTCGCCGTGGTCATCGATACTTAGTCTACCTAACGAAACGACTTCTCGCCACCGATCAACGCCGCCCGGAACCCGTTGATCAACTCGTCGGCGCGCGGCAGGTCGACGCTGTCGACGCGATGGATCGGCACCGCGCCGCTCAGGCTGCTCGTCCAGAACGCCGGCTTTGTGATCATTTCGAGGACGTCGAAGGAACGCAGTTCGGTGCGCCGGCCGGCGTCGCGGGCAAGATCGAGCAGCGCGCGGCGAGTAACGCCCGGCAGCAGGTCGTCGCGCAGCGGCGGCGTGACGAGCCGCCCGTCCGGCTCGATGACGAAGACGTTGCCGCGAGTGGTCTCCAGCACCGCGCCGTCGACGGCGACGAGCAGCGCGCCATCCGAGACAGCGGCCCACGACCGGTCGGCCCACTTGTGCCGCCACAGGCCGGGCGGGCGGATGGTGGTCGTCGCGGACATCGCCCCGGGCGGCGCCGCGGCCGGCGTCACCGTGATCTGCACGTCCAACTGCGGGCTGACCACGACGCGGATCGCGGCGCGCCCGGTCGGCACGCCCTTCGCAGCCTGCCCGACGCGGCCGGCCAGCTCGCCGGGCAGGCCCGCCTCGAACAACTCGCGGCAGGAGCGGTCGAGGCGGGCGAGATGGTCGGCGACGCGCACCGGCACGCCGTCCAGGCCGAGGATCGTCTCGAGCAGGCCGCCGCGCTGCAGAGAGGGCGCCGGCTCGGGCAACTCAGCCGTGAGCGTGCGGGCGTGCGCCGCACCCAGCAGCGGATTCGCCTTGTGCAGGCATTCCCGCCACTCGAGCATCGGCACGCTGTCGGCGGTGATGCCGCCGCCGACGCCGAGTTCGATCCGATCGCCCGCGATCTCGAAGGTGCGGATCGCCACGCTGAACTCCGCACCCCACAGCGGGCCGGCGAAGCCAATCGCGCCGGTGTACGTCCCACGCGGGCCGGCTTCGAGGTCAGCGATCGCGCGCAGCGAGCGCAGCTTCGGCGCCCCGGTGACCGAGCCCGGCGGGAACGTCGCCGCGAGCAGCGCCGCGTCGCCGGCGTCCGGACGCAGCCGGCCCGCGACACTCGACACCAGGTGCCAGACGCCCGGGTGCGGCTGCACGTCGAGCAGCCCGGCCGGGCGCACCGTGCCGGTCTCGCACACCCGTCCCAGGTCGTTGCGGACCAGGTCGACGATCATGACGTTCTCGGCGGTGTCCTTGGCCGAGCGGCGCAACGCCGAGGGACCGGCCGTCCGCGGCACCGTCCCCTTGATTGGGGCGCTGAGCACCTCGCGGCCGCGACGCCGCACGAACAGCTCCGGGCTGAGGCTCACGACTTCCGGCACCCCAGCGAGGTAAGCGCCGTAGCGTGGCTCCAGCGCGGCGGCCGCCGTGGCGAACATCGCCACAGCGCTGCCCTCGAACGTCGCGGCGAGCCGGGTGCAGACGTTGACCTGGTACAGCTCGCCCGCGCGGATCAGCTCGACGGCCTGCTCCACCGCCGACAGGTGCTCGGCCTGCGGCGCGCCGGTGAACTCCCCGAGCTGCCACCGCTGCGCGCGGGCGTCCGCCGCGGTAAGGACGTCTCGCCATGCGGCCAGCCGCGCCGACAGCGCCTGCTCCCGCGCCGGGTGCCAGAGCGACTCGAACCGCCATCGCCCGCCGACCAGGCGGACGACGTGGTCATGGAAGGCTAGGCGGGACGGGCCGTCGAACGCGAGTCGGCCGAACCAGCCGCCGCAGACCAGGTCCCCGGCGTCGCCGGTCACAGACGGCTGGTCGTCGAGCGCCGCGATCGGATCGGCGCCGTCCGGCAACACAGTCACCGGATGGGAGGTCAGCAGCGGTGTGCCGCCGGCCCAGGCGCCGCGCAGGCACACCAGCCCGTCCCAGCCTGCGACACGACGCACGAGTTCGTCGACGGACGGGCCGGGCCCGAGGTCGACGGCGCGCGCCTCGCACCTCACATCGCATTACTATCCGCATCGTGCCGGACTTGGTCACGCCGCCCCCGATGCGAGTCAACTCGCGGCGCTTGATCCTGGTCGGAACGGCGCTGTGGTTCGTAGCGTTCGTGGTGCTGTTGCCGTTCTACGGCTGGCTCGGCGATCACGACCATCGCATCTGGCTGTGGACGTGCCTCGCCGGCTGGGTGCTCGGCCTGCTCGGCCTCGCGATCATGAGCCGGCACCGCAGAGCCGGCCGCCGCGTTTAGGACGGAACGATCTCCTCGCCGTCGTCGTAGACGATCACGCCCTGCTCGGCCAGCGGCGTCACCTCGACGTGCGCCTGCGAGTGCGCCCCGCAGCCGAACTCGACGCTGACCACCTGACCGTCGGCGTCCGTGATCTCGTTGCCGCACACCCCGAAGCCGGCCGACAGCGAACCGGCGAGCGGCAGGTAGAACCCGCAGGTGCCGCAGTGCCCGGGCGCATGCCGGGCCATTGCGGTGCGCGGCCCGCGATCGCCGGTCTGCCAGCGCTGCGCGGCGTCCAGCCGACCCTCGCGGGACATCACCCGCACGCGGCCGAGCCCGAGCTCGTACTCGACCGCCTCGACCGCCGGGTCGTCCGACTTCAGGTAACCGGGCACCAGGCGCGGGTCGTCCGGCTCGGGCGGCGGCACCACGTCACCGGGCGCGAGGTCGCCGGGCCGCACCCGCTGCTCCCACGGCACCCACTCCGGCGCGAGCAGCGCCTCCGTGCCGGGCACCAGCACGACCTCGTCAACCGTGACGGTCCTCGACCGCGAGACGCGCGCCAGCGTTACCGCCCACTGCCAGCCGCGGTAGCCGGGCAAGGACGCCGCGAACGAATGGGTGACGATCCGATCGCCCTCGGCGCGCACGCCGAGGTACTCACCTACCGCGTCGTCGCCGACCTCGACCGCGGCCGCCCGGGCAACGTCGACCGCCCTCGCGAGGGCGGCGTCCGGTGCGCGCAACACAATCTCGGAGCTGGGCACAGCTCGATTCTCTCATCGAGGCGCCAGTCGTGCGGCAGGATGGGTCATGTGACCAAGGGCGGCAGCGAGCAACCGCGCAAGCGGTTCTCGAAGTCTGGCCATACGTCGCACGGACCGCGGGTCGGTCCGCCGCCACCTCAGTACCCGCAGCAGCCGAGCTACCAGCCGCCACCGCAGTACCAACAGCCGCACCGCGACGGAAACTACCAGCGCCCCGACGACAGCTACGGCTCGCCGACCTACCACCACACCCCGGCAGCCGGCCGCGCTGAGCAACCACCGCCGCCGACCGGCGCCGGTGGAGCCGCGCTGATCCTCGGCCGGGCCGCGGTCCAGGGGACGAACAAGGCCGCCCGGCTCGTCACCCGCAAGGTCATTACGGCCAGTAAGGCCAACGGCGCGGACGAATCCGGCCTCACCGCGCTGATCTGGAACCAGGTGCTGAGTTACGGCACCGACGCCATGATCACGGTCGCGCTGGCCAGCACGGTGTTCTTCGGAGCGAGCGCCAGCGCGCAGCGTGGCAACGTCCTGCTCTACCTGCTGATCACGATGGCGCCGTTCGCGGTCGTCGCACCGGTGATCGGCCCGCTGCTCGATCGCCTCCAGCACGGCCGGCGCTGGACGATGGCCGGGACTGCGATCGGCCGGTCCGTGCTCGCGGTGATCATGGCCGGGCACCCGACGGAGCTGCTCGTGCTGTATCCGTGCGCGCTCGGTTCGCTCGTCTTCTCCAAGGCGTACAGCGTGCTGCGGGCGTCCGCCGCGCCGCGGCTCGTGCCGCGCGGCATGACGCTGATCGAGGCGAACGCCCGGCTGACGATCTTCGGCCTCGGCTCGACGCTCGTCCTCGGCGGCGCCGTCGGTGTCTTGATCAAGATGACCGGCTCGTACAGCTTCGGCCTCTACGTGACGGCGGTAGCCTTTGCCGCCTGCGCGTTCTTCGCGTTCCGGCTGCCGAAGCAGGTTGACTCCGCGGTGTCCGCGGCGCGGCACCCGCAGGAGCCGATGCGGCCGCGCAAGCAGGAGCGGGTGCCGCCGCTCAGCCGGCTCCAGACGTGGGCCAAGCGCGGCTTCGACCCGCATCTCGTGGTGGCGCTGCAGGGCGAGTCGGCGCTGCGCCTGCTGGCCGGCCTGTTGACGATCTACCTCGCGTTCTACATCGAGTCCACGCAGCACGGCGTGAAGGGCATCGTGGAACTCGCGTTCGTCGTGGGTGCTGCCGGCGCCGGGAACTTCGTCGGCACCGCGATCGGTACGCGGCTCTCGATGACCCGGCCCGAGGGAGTCATCATAGTCAGCGTCGGCTGCGCGGCGGTGGTGTGCATCCTGGTTGCGATCTCGTTCGGCCCGGCCTTCGCCACGATCGGCATGTTCGTCGTGTCGGTCGGGAACGCGTTGTCGAAGATCGCGCTGGACGCGCTGATCCAGCGCGACGTCGTCGAGACGCTGCGCTCCAGCGCGTTCGCCCGCTCCGAGACGTTCCTGCAGCTGGCGTGGGTCGTCGGCGCCGCGATCGGCGTCGGGCTGCCGAGTGGGCACGGCGACGGCCCCATCGGCTTCCTGACCGCCGGGATCATCGGATCGGCCGTCGGCGTGATCATCTTCCTGCGCAACCGGGCCACGGCGAAGATGCACGCGATTCGCGAGTGGCCGCACCGACCCGGCCCGGACGGCGGCTTCCGTCCGCAGCAGATCGACGGACCGTGAACGTCCTTGTCGTGTGCGCGGTCGAGGCGGAGCGGGCCGCGCTCGCCGATGTCAAGGCCGACGTCGTCGTCGGCGGGCCGGGTGCCGCCGCGGCCGCGGCCGCGGCGAGCCGGGCGCTGTCGGCCGCGGTGTACGACCTGGTGCTGTGCGCCGGCATCGGCGGGGGGTTTGCGCCGCTCGCACCCGGCCAGCTCGCGATCGCTTCCGCGCTCGTCTTCGCCGACCTCGGCGCCGAGACGCCGGACGGCTTCGTTCCGGCGTCGGAGCTCGGGTTCGGCGCGACGGATCGCTACGACGTGCCGGCCAAGCTGGCGGTCGAGCTCGCCGACCGCACCGGCGGGCACCTGGGGACGGTGCTTACCGTCGCGACCGTGACCGGGACGGCGGCGACCACCGCCGCGCTGTCCCGGCGGTTTCCGGACGCCGTCGCCGAGGGTATGGAGGGCGCGGGCGTCGCGGCCGCCGCAACCTTGCACGGCGTGCCGTTCGGCGAGATCCGCGCGGTCAGCAACGTGGTCGGGCCGCGCGACCGGGAGGCGTGGGAGATCCCGCGCGCGCTGGAGTCCCTCGGCCGGGCGATGGCGACGGTGGTGCGATGAGGCAGGTAGCGCAACCGCCCACCCTGGTGATCAACAGGCTCGAACGCACGCTGGAACGTGCACTCGGCCCCGTTGATCACCGCATGAGGGCTGGTGACGAACAGTTCGAATGAGAATTTCCTACTCCCCCTGCCCGAACGACACCTTCGTGTTCCATGCGTGGGCACACGGCTTGCTTGCGGACGCGCCGCCGCTCGAGGTCACGTTCGCCGACATCGACGTGACGAACACCGCCGCCGAGCGCGGCGAGTTCGACGTGGTCAAGGTGTCCTACGCGGCGCTGCCGTGGCTGCTGGATCAGTACGCGCTGCTGCCGAGCGGCGGTGCGCTCGGCCGGGGCTGCGGGCCGCTCGTCCTGACCCGCGGCGACCTCGATTCGGTGGACGGCCACACGGTCGCAGTGCCGAGCGAGCGCTCGACCGCGTACCTGCTGTTCCGGCTGTGGGCGGCAGGCCTTCGACCCGCGCGGATCGAGGTCGTGCCGTTCGCGTCGATCATGCCTGCGGTGCGCGACGGTCGCTTCGACGCCGGGCTGGTGATCCACGAGGCGCGGTTCACCTACCCGTCCTACGGACTCGAGTCGCTCGTCGATCTCGGCGAGTGGTGGGAGAAGGACACCGGGCTGCCCATCCCGCTCGGTGCGATCATCGCCCGCCGTTCGCTGGACCGGCCCGCGCTCGGCCGCGCGGCGCGGCAGTCCGTCGAATACGCCTGGGCCCACCCGTCGGCGTCCGCGGACTACATCGCCGCGCACGCGGCCGAGATGGCGCCTGAGGTGCAGCGGCAACACATCGAGCTGTACGTCAACGAGTTCACCCGCGACCTCGGCGAGGAGGGCTACGCCGCGGCCGAGGCGCTGCTGACCCGCGCGCACGCCGCCGGTCTCACGCCCGGCGTGCCGAACCTGCGCGCGTGATCGCGGCGATCGCGGGTGGCGTCGGGCTGCTGATCTGGCTGTACCTGGCGTTCGGCCACGGCCTGTTCTGGCGCACGTCCATTCGGCTGCCGGACGCGTCCGACCTCGACCGCTGGCCCGCGGTGACCGCGGTCGTCCCGGCGCGCGACGAGGCGGCCGTCCTGCCGCTGACGCTGCCCACCCTGCTCGCCCAGGACTATCCCGGCAGCTTCCGGGTCATCGTCGTCGACGACGAGAGCAGCGACGGGACCGGCGAGCTTGCGACTGCGGCGGGGGCCGACGTGCTGTGCGGCAGCGGTCCGCCGCCGGGCTGGATGGGCAAGGTGGCCGCCCTTGCGGCGGGGGTCGACGCGGCGGGCGAGCCGGACTACCTGCTGTTCACCGACGCCGACATCGCCTATCCGCCGGGCGCGCTGCGGCGTCTGGTGCGCGCCGCGCGCTCGCGCGAGCTCGTGCTGACCTCGCAGATGGTTCGGCTGCGGGCCGACACCGGTTGGGAACGGCTGCTCGTCCCGGCGTTCGTCTACTTCTTCGCGCAGCTCTATCCCTTCGCGCGGATCAACGCTCCAGGCCGGACGGCGGCCGCGGCCGGCGGCTGCATGCTGGTGGAGCGGCGCGCCCTCGAGCAGGCGGGCGGCCTCGCGCCCATCCGCGCCGCGGTGATCGACGATGTCGCGCTCGGCCGGCTGCTGAAGCCGCGCGGCCGCATCTGGCTCGGCCTCGCGCCCGAGATGCACAGCGTGCGTCCGTACCCGCGGCTCGCGGACCTGTGGCAGATGGTCGCGCGCAGCGCATACACCCAACTGCGCTACTCCCCGCTGCTGCTGCTCGGCACGGTCATCGGGCTGCTGCTCGTCTATCTACTGCCGCCGGCACTCGTCATCGCCGGCGCCATCTCGGGCTCGGTGCCGGCGCTGGTGCTGGGCGCGGCGTCCTGGGCGATCATGACGGCGACCTACGTGCCGATGCTGCGCCACTACCGGCTCGGCTGGCCGCGCGCGCTGCTGCTACCGGGCGTCGCGGTGCTCTACGTCGTGGTGACCGTCGACTCGGCGCGCCGCCACCGCGCGGGCCGCGGCGCGGAATGGAAGGGCCGCACCGCGACGCGCACCTAACGGGGGCTACGCGTCCAGGTTGTCCGCGAAAGCGCGCAGCAGGCCGGCGATCTTGCGGGCTTCAGCGCGATCGGGATAGCGGCCGCGGCGCAGCTGGTTCGACGTGTGGTCGAGCAGCTTGATGAGGTCCTCGACGAGCGGAGCCATCTCGTCGGCGGGCTTGCGGGTGGCGCGCACGACCGACGGCAACGGATCGAGCACCCGCACCTGCATCGCCTGGTTGCCCTTGCGGCCGGACACGATGCCGTACTCGACGCGGGTTCCGGACTTGAGTTCGGTCATGCCCTCCGGCAACGCGTCGCGATGGACGAAGACGTCCTCGCCCTCGTCGTTGGAGAGAAAGCCGAACCCCTTCTCCGCGTTGAAGAACTTCACCTTGCCGGTCGGCACCGGGACTCCCTGAAAGGCTTGAAAGAACCTGTGGAACGAGATTCGAGGCACCGCACGCCGGCGATGCCTCGTCGTCACCAGGCTACTGCCTCGAGCGCCCGGTTTCACGCCCCGGCCGTCCACAAATGCTGCCGGGTCGAGCAGCCCGATAAACTGATCTGTCCGACTACCAGCGAGAAGGGCAGCACATGGCCGGCACCTTGCCTCGCCGTCCGGAGCAGTTCCGCAGCGACCCGCTCCCGATCGACTTCACCGTGTCCGAACTCGTTTCGGAGGCTGCGGGCGCCCATTCCCCGTTCGGCGAGACGGAGTTTCCGCTGCCCGTCGCCAAGCTGCTTTACGAGCACCCCACCCGCGAGGAACGCCCGCACCTGGCCGACGGGCGCTAGTCGAGGTACCTCCGTACCGTGGCCGCGTCGCCCGCCCGCCCGCCGGACGGCGATGCGCGGACGCCGCACACGCTCGTCGACTGGCTGCGCGCCCGCGACGACGGCCGGCTCGCCCGGCTGCTCCGGCTGCGCCCGGACCTCGCCCGCCCGGCACCACCCGACCTCGCCGCGCTGGCCTCCCGCATCGGCGTCCGCACCTCGACCCAGCGCGCCGTCGACGGACTGGACGCCTACGCGCTTCGAACCCTCGAGACCCTGGTCCTCGCCGGTGACGGCGACGCCGTGGCGCGGCCGCCCGACGTCGACCTGGAGCCGCTGTTCGATCTCGGCCTGATCTGGGGCGATGCCGACACCGTGTACCTCGTACCGACCGTCCGGGAGTCCGTCGGACCGCATCCGGCGGGGCTGGGTCGGCCGGCCGCCACCCTGTTCGCGCTGGTGCCCGATCTGCAGCTCGTCCCGGTGCTACGCCACCTCGGGCTGCCACCCGCGGGCCAGCCGCGCGCCGGCGACTCGGTCGCCGCCGTCCTTGCCGACCCGGAGCGGGTGGCCGCGCTGCTGGGCGAGTGCGACGCGGCCGAACGCGAGGTGCTCGCCCAGCTCGCCGCGGGGCCGCCGGTGGGAACCGTCCGCAACACCCGCCTGGCGACGACCGACCCGCAACCGTCCGCCCCGCACCGGCTCATCAACCGCGGCCTGCTCGCCCCCATCGACACCCAGCGGGTCGAGCTGCCGCGCGAGATCGGGCTCGCGCTGCGCACCGGCGCGGAGCCGGCCGCCGCGCAGCCCCCGGCAGTCGAGCTGGTCACGCGTGAGCCGGCCGAGCTAGACCGACTTGGCACGACCGCGGTGCTCGAGCTGCTCCGGCTGGTCGACGCGCTCGCCGAGACGTGGGCGGCGCAGCCGCCGCCGCTGCTGCGCTCCGGCGGCGTCGGCGTCCGAGAACTGCGGCGTACCGCGAAGGACCTCGGCGTCGACGAGCAGACCGCGGCGCTGGCGGCCGAGGTGGCGTACGCGGCCGGCCTGATCAACTCCACGAACGGGCCGGAGCCCGCCTTCCTACCCAGCACCGAGTACGACTCGTGGCGCGGCCACCGACCGGCCGGCCGGTGGATCACGCTCGCCACCGCGTGGCTCACCATGACCCGCCAGCCCAGCCTGGTCAACCAGCGCGGTGATCGGGACCGGATGATCACTGCGCTGAGCCCGGACGCCGAGCGCGGCACCGTCCCGGCGCTGCGCCGCAAGGTGCTCGACGTGCTGACCGGCCTGCCTCCCGGCGCGGCCCCGACGAGTCGGGCCCGCGTCCTGGACGTGCTGACGTGGCACGAGCCGCGGCGCTCAAGCGGGCAACGGCCGCTCGCCGAGGCGATCCTCGCGGAGGCCGACGTCCTGGGCCTGACCGCCGCGGGCGGGCTCACCGGTTACGCCCGCACCCTGCTGTCCGGGTCCGCACCCGCCGCCGAGGGTGCCCTCGCGTTCGCGCTGCCTGAACCCGTCGACCACTTCCTCCTGCAACCCGACCTCACCGCCGTGGTCCCGGGACCGCCGCAGCCGGCCATGGGCGCCGAGCTGGCGCTGCTGGCCGACCTCGAATCGACCGGCGGCGCCTACGTCTACCGGCTGACCGAGCGGTCGGTGCGCCGCGCGCTCGACGCCGGTCGCACCGGCGGGCAGCTGACCGCGTTCATCGAGCGGCATTCGCGCACGCCCATCCCGCAGGCGCTGCGCTACATGATCGAGGACGCGGCACGTCGGCATGGCGTGCTGCGCGCCGGTGCCGCGGTCTCGTACCTGCGCTGCGACGACGAGGCGCTGCTGGCCCGAGTGGTCGCCGACACCGCCGTCGCGGGGCTGCATTTGCGAGCGCTCGCGCCCACCGTCGTCGTCTCGGACGCGTCGACCGCGCGAGTGCTCGAGGTGCTGCGTGGAGCCGGGTACAGCCCGGCCGCGGAGGCTCCCGGTGGCGGACTGATCGCGCTCGGCGCCGACGCACCCCGCGCGCCCAGCCGGCCGCCGGCACGAACGTTCACCAGCCGCAGCACCGTCGAATCCGACGCCCAGCTGACCGATTTGGTGCGGCGTATCAGATCGGGGGACGCGTTGAGCGAACAGGCGCATCAGGTGCCGCCGATGGCGGCCCGACTGCCCGGCGTGACCTCGGCCGCGACGATGGAGCTGCTGCGCCGCGCGGTGCGCGGGGATCAACTCGTTTGGCTGCGACTGGCCGAGGCGGACGGCTCGACGACCGTGCACGAGATCGAGCCGATCTCGCTCGCCGCCGGCATGGTGCGCGGCTACGAACGCGGCCGGGACGGGCTGGTCGCCTACCCCGTGCACCGCATCACGGCCATCCGCGCGATCGACGAGTAGCCGCTCCGCGGCCGACGACTTCGCAGGAACACTGCACCTGTCCGACCGGTTTGCGATACTGGACAGTCGCCTAGCTGCCTGGAGAACCGTGAACGACGGACCACTGATCGTCCAGTCCGACAAGACGCTACTGCTTGAAGTGGAGCATCCGCTCGCACCTGAAGCGCGCGCCGCAATCGCCCCATTTGCCGAGTTGGAGCGCAGTCCGGAGCACGTCCACACCTACCGGCTCACCCCTCTCGGACTGTGGAACGCCCGCGCCGCCGGGCACGACGCCGAGCAGGTGGTGGACGCCCTCGTCCGCTACTCGCGCTACACCGTGCCGCACGCGCTGCTGGTCGACGTCGCCGACACGATGGACCGCTACGGGCGTCTGCAGCTGGTCAAGCACCCCACGCACGGGCTCGTGCTCGTCTCGCTCGACCGCGCCGTGCTCGAGGAGATCCTGCGGCAGAAAAAGATCGCACCGATGCTCGGGCAGCGCCTCGACGCGGACACCGTACTCGTCCACCCGTCCGAGCGCGGGCGGCTTAAGCAGGCGCTGCTGAAGGTCGGCTGGCCGGCCGAGGATCTCGCCGGCTACGTGAACGGCGAGGCACATCCGATCGAGCTCGACCAGCGCGAGTGGCACCTGCGCGACTACCAGAAGCAGGCCGCCGAGATGTTCTGGGCAGGCGGCTCGGGCGTCGTCGTGCTGCCCTGCGGCGCCGGCAAGACGCTGGTCGGTGCCGCCGCGATGGCGCAGGCGCAGGCCACGACGCTGATCCTCGTGACGAACACCGTCGCCGGGCGGCAATGGCGCCGTGAGCTGCTGGCCCGTACCTCGCTGACCGACGAGGAGATCGGCGAGTACAGCGGCGAGAAGAAGGAGATCCGGCCCGTCACCATCGCCACCTACCAGGTGATGACGACCCGGCGGAAGGGCGAGTACCGGCACCTCGAGCTGTTCGACTCGCGCGACTGGGGTCTGATCATCTACGACGAGGTGCACCTGCTGCCCGCGCCCATCTTCCGGCTGACCGCCGACCTGCAGTCCCGTCGCCGGCTGGGCCTGACCGCGACGCTGATCCGTGAAGACGGGCGGGAGGGCGACGTCTTCTCGCTCATCGGGCCGAAGCGCTACGACGCGCCGTGGAAGGACATCGAGAACCAGGGCTGGATCGCGCCGGCGGACTGCACCGAGGTGCGCGTGACGCTCACCGACGCCGAGCGCATGACATACGCGACGGCCGAGCCCGAGGACCGCTACCGCATCGCCGCCACCGCGCGGACGAAGCTGCCGGTGATCGAGTCGATCGTCGATCGCCATCCCAACGACCAGATCCTGGTCATCGGCGCGTACCTGGAGCAGCTCGACGACGTCGCCGACCACCTCGGCGGGATTCCGGTCATCCAGGGCTCCACGACGAACAAGGAGCGGGAGCGGCTCTACGACGAGTTCCGGCGCGGCGAGCAGCGCGTCCTCGTCGTCTCGAAGGTCGCGAACTTCTCCATCGACCTGCCCGAAGCCGCCGTCGCCGTGCAGATCTCGGGGACGTTCGGGTCACGACAGGAGGAGGCGCAGCGCCTCGGCCGGGTGCTTCGCCCGAAGCAGGACGGGCGGCAGGCGCACTTCTACACGGTCGTCGCGCGCGACACCCTCGACGCCGAGTACGCCGCGCACCGGCAGCGCTTCCTCGCCGAGCAGGGCTATGCGTACACGATCGTCGACGCCGACGACCTGCTGCGTCCGCTGTAACTCGTGCAGACCTTCCTGCCGTACGCGGGCTTCGCGGACTCGGCCGGCGTGCTCGACGACGTGCGGCTGGGCAAGCAGCGTGTCGAGGCGTATCAGATCCTGCGGTCGCTGCTCGGCATCACGCAGGGCTGGCGGCATCACCCGGCGGTGAAGATGTGGCGCGAGCACACCGACGCACTCGTCGACTACGGCGTTGCGATGTGCCTGGAGTGGACGAACCGCGGCCGCGCCGACACCGTCGCGCAGAAACTGCGCGAGTTGCGCGGCGCCGGCTCTGCCGTGCTGCCGGCCTGGTTCGGGAACGACGCCTTCCACGCCAGCCATCGCAGCAACCTGCTGCGCAAGGATCCGGAGTGGTACGGGCGGTTCGGTTGGGTGGAGCCTCCGGATCTGCCATATGTGTGGCCGGGCTCCAATACGATTCCGCAGTGACGAACCCGCCGCCGCCCGCTCCCGAACCGGACGTCAAGGACTGGACGTGGGTCATCCGCGAGCCGTGCCCGAACTGCGGCTATGACGCGCGACAGGTGACGAACGAAGACGTCCCGGAACGCACCGATCGTTATGCCGCGACGATCGCTGCCGCACTGGACGGTCCGAGCGCGACCGCCCGGCCCGAGCCGAACGTGTGGTCGCCGCTCGAGTACGCCTGCCACGTCCGTGACGTCTGCACGCTGTTCGCGCAACGCCTCGACCTGATGCTTACCGAGGACGACCCGCAGTTCGCCAACTGGGACCAAGACGTCACGGCGGTCGAGGAGCGGTACTGGGAGCAGCAGCCAGGCGTCGTGGCGAACGAACTCCGCGTCGCCGCGGCCGGAACCGCCGCGGCCTTCGCAGCGGTGGACGACAACCAGTGGCAGCGGCCCGCGCAACGCTCGGACGGCGCCGTGTTCACCGTCGACACCTTCGCCCGCTACTTCCTGCACGACCTCGCCCACCACGCATGGGACATCACCGGGCAGCGGTGGTAGCGACCGCCGCGGCGGCGCCTACGATCGCGGGGTGACGACTGCCTCCGCGCTTCGCCGCCTGCCGTTGGCAGTGACTGCCGCCGCCCTGCTTGCCGCGTGCACGTCGTCGGGCAGCGCCGGCGCGAGCGGCACCGCGCCGGTGCCCAGCGGGATGCCTACCGCCGTGGCGAAGCTGAGCACGTTCATCTCGTCCGCTGCGCAGCGCGTCACGTCCGCGCATCTGCACGTCGGCATCAAGCTCAGCGCGGAGCAACTCTCCGGCCGCGGCGCCGAGCGGTTGTCCGACGGCGAAGTCGTCGCCCTTGACCTCACCGCGAATCTCGCGGGCGCGGGGGACATCCACGTCGTGTACGTGAACGGGACGACGTACGCGACGTTGCCCGCCTCGATGGATTCGTCCGGGAAATATCTGATCGTCACCTCGGACAGTCCGAACCCGGTGATCCATCAGCTCGCGCCCTACCTCGGCGCGGCGCTCGCCGCCGTCTCGCCGGGCCGGCTCGGCGCGATCGCGCGAGCCGCACCGTCCGTCGACGTCCAGGGCACGAGATCGGTCGCGGGTGTGCAGGCGACCCACTACTCGCTCGAGGTCGACCCGACGAAGCTGCCCAGCGACCTGCAGGACGCACTGCCCGTCAGCGGCCAGCCGTTGCCGCTCGACCTGTACGTCGCGCGGGACGGGAAGCTGGTCGAGGCCAGTCTGCATCTGAACGTGCAGGGTCAGGACATCCCGATCGACGTGAAATTCAGCGATTACAACGCCCCGGTGTCGATCACCCCGCCGACGCCGGGGCAGATCGGGCACTAGACACAGGCACAATGGCGCGGTGCACGCCGCGCTCGAGATCCTCGCGCTCGCCGCAGTCGCGGGGTTCGTCTCCGGCTTCGCGCGCCGCCTGCAACGGTCCGAGCCGCTCGCGCTGGTGATAGTCGGGATCGGGCTGTCGTTCGTACCGCACTTCCTCGACATCGACTTGACGCCCGACCTCGTGCTGATCGGACTGCTGCCGCCGCTGCTCTACGCGGCGGCGATCCGCACCAGCCTCGTCGACTTCAAGGCCAACCGCCGCGCGATCGTGCTGCTCTCGGTCGGGCTGGTCGCGTTTTCGACCGTGGTCGTCGGACTCGCGTCCTATTGGGTGGTGCCCGGCGCGACGGTCGCGACGGGCCTCGCGTTGGGCGCAGTCGTCGCCCCGACGGACGCGGTGGCGGCCACCACCGTCGCGCGCCGGGTCGGCATGCCGCGCCGCATCATCTCTATCCTCGAGGGCGAGAGCATGGTGAACGACGCGACGGCGCTGGTCGCGCTCAACACCGCGATCGCAGCGATCAGCGAGTCGGTGCGTCCATGGCGGGTCGGCTGGGACTTCGTCCGTGAGGCGGGCGGCGGCTTGCTCGTCGGACTGGCCGCCGCGCTCGTCCTCGGCCTGGTCCGGCGCCGCATCGACGACGCCGTCCTCGACACGACGCTTTCGTTCGCCGCGCCCTACGTCGCGTTTCTCCCCGCTCAGGAGATCAACGCATCCGGCGCACTCGCCGTGGTCGTGACGGGGCTCATCCTCGGCCACATGGCGCCGCAATGGCAGTCGGCGGGTTCGCGCATCGCCGAGAACATCAACTGGCGCACCGTCCAATTCCTGCTCGAGAACGTCGTGTTCCTGCTGATCGGGCTGCAGATCCGGCCGCTCGTCACCAGCGTCGCGAATGGAGATCTGGCCTGGACGGAGGTGGTGTGGCCGTGCCTAGTCGTGCTCGCGGTGACGATCGCCGCCCGCATCGTATGGATGTTCGCGGTCGTGGCGATCTTGCGCGCGCTACGCATGCGCGCGTGGGACTGGCGGGTCACCGCAATTGTCTCCTGGGCCGGCATGCGCGGCGTCGTGACGCTCGCCGCGGTCTTCCTGCTCCCGCCGGACACGCCGCAGCGTGAGCTCCTCGCGCTCGTCGCGTTCAGCGTCGTCGCCGGGACGCTCCTCGTGCAGGGCCTCACGTTGCCCTGGGTCGTCCGGCGGGTGAACCTGCCCGCGCCTGACGTCTCCGAGGACGTGCTGCAGGCCGCGGGGCTGGTCACCGCCGCGGCGCGGGCCGGGCTGGCCGTCCTCGACGAGATCGCGACGGACGACGATCCACCCGAAGTGCTGAACGAGCTGCGCAACCGCGCCAACAAGCGGAGCAACCGGCTGTGGGAGGCGCTCGGCCGTCCGCAGTCCGAGCTGGAGCCGCCGGCGGCCGCGTTTCGCCGGCTGCGCCTGCAGATGCTCTCGGCCGAGCGCGGCTCGATCCTCCAAGCCCGGGACAGCGGCGTGTACGACGACGAGGTGCTGCGCGTCGCGCTCAACGCGATCGACCTCGAAGAGTCGATGCTGGATCGCGTCGAGGATGCAGCGGTCCGCATTCAGGACGAGCTGGTCACCCCGCGCAAGCGTGCCGGCAAGTGCGAGCACCTGCGCGACGCACCGAAGATCGTGCGGCCGCGCACCCCGGAGGGCTGCGAGGAGTGTCTGCGCGACGGCACCCGGTGGGTGCATCTGCGGTTGTGCCTGACGTGCGGGCACGTCGGGTGCTGCGACTCCTCCCCGCAGAAGCACGCCGCAGCGCACTTCCGCGAGACGGAGCATCCGGTGATGCGCTCGATCGAGCCCGGCGAGGCGTGGCGCTGGTGCTACGTGGACGGCCTGCTCGGCTGACGCCTACGCCGGGGTGCTCACCAGCGCCCGACGAATCCGCTCGTAGTGCCGGGCAAGCTCGCGATCCGCGTCCGCGAAGGTCGACTCGGCGATCTGCACCGCGGGCTCCAGGGTTGGCCACGACGCCACCAGCCGGTGCCGCAACCCGTCGGGGCGGATGCGACGCGTAGGCCGACGCCTGGTATCGCAGCGAGAGTTGCTCGGCCGTCCGCACCGCGTTCGCCGGCTTCGTTACCGCCGCCTGCACTTTCGAGCGCCAAGCACCTGGGTCGGCGCCATCGGTGAGCGCTGCGCGGCGCGCCGCCTGTCGTGCCTCTCGATCGAAGAGCATGACCCGGCTGAGCTCGCGGGCACCCGCGGTGCCGCCGAGCCGGACGCCGAGCGCGTCCGCATAGGTTTCTGCACGCTGATGGTCCTGGGCGGCCGTGCGCGCGAGCCCAAGATGCGCCCAGACGAAGACGCGATGGATGGGCCAGCACACGAGTTGGAAGAACCACTCGATGATCGAGCGGTATCGCGAGCCGACGTGCTCCGGGTCGAAGATGACGGCCAGTCGCGCAAAGGTCGTCAACGCCGGTTGCGTGGTGAAGGCGGTCGTCGGGTCGCCGTTCACGAGGTGCCCGAGCTCGTGCCCGAGCAGGGCCAGCCGGGCATCCGGGCCCAGCGAACCCCACAGCGGGAGGCCGAGGGTCAGGACGGTTCGACGACGCAGGCCGCTGCGCCCGCACGACGCCGTCCAGTCCTGCCTGATCAGAAGGATGTCGATGCGCGGCGCACCGACCGCGATCCGGGCCTGCTCGACGATGGCATGGAGCTGCGGCGCATCCAGCGACGTCACCTCGCCGGTGCGGAAGCCGATCTTCGGGAACCGAATGCGGCACTCGATCGCGATCAGGACGAGCGCGAAGCCGAGGATGCGCAGCACGTCAGGACCAATAATCAGCCAGTAGACGCCACCCGCGAACAGTGCGAGGTCGAACAGCAGCAGTGCGACCGAGGCGCTGAGCAGGACGAGCCGACTACGAGTCGCGGCCGGCCGCTCGGGCAACGTCCCACTCAGTTCGTCGATAAGTTGCCGGTTCAGGTCGAACGCACGACGCCGGGCGCGCAGTTGTGACTGCTTCAGCGGTTTGCCCTTCGGGATGCCACGCTCCTCGAGGTTCCATTCACACTCGGGACACCACGCCGGTTGTTCGGCAAGCCGCGCCAACCCGCTCGAACACTGCGGGCAGCGCTGCACCGTGTCGGCCGCCGTCACGGCGAAGATCGTGACACATCCAGGCGTTCCCCGCGCTGCGGCGTGTTCGTTAGCGGCGCACCGCGGCCAGCAGCGCGGTGTAGGAGGCGACTAGCTCGGCGCGCTCGGCCGCGAGCAGCGGGTCGTCGAGATCGCAGCCGGCCTCGACCCAATCGTCCGAATGCCGCATCGCCTGGACGCGATGGTGTGCCGCGGTGCGGACGGACTCGGGCCGCACCGAGTAGACGTAGCTGTACAACTCGACCAGGGCCGCCGCGAGGTCGTCATCGGACAACTCGGCCTCGCGCTGGTGCATCCGGTGCACCCGCCACCATTCGACCTCGCGCCACGCGGCCTCGGCCGGGTGCACGGTCAGCTGCCCGTCCCGGACGACCAGGGCATAGAAGCGGCGCATCAACGCGCGGGCGCGCGGCGGGTCGTTGTCGGGGTACGGCGCCCACAGCTGGTTGGCGCGCAGCACCAGCCACGCGCCGTACCCGCTCTTCGGCCACGACATGCCGAACCCGATGCGCACCATGCCGACTGCCGCGCGCAGGAACGGCCGCCACTCGCGTCGGTAGTAGGCCGCCCAGCCGTCGCACTCGGCGTTGCCGAGCGCCACCGGATCGAAGCTGCGCGCCCCCACGAGGCGGAATCATCCCCCAGCTCTTCCCGAGTTGTCCGCCCTCCGGCACGTCCGGGCGTGCTCAAGGGCGGACAACTCGAGGCAAAGGTGACCTCAACCTGTCGCGCCGCGCGCCGATTAGAGACCGTGACTCTGGAGACCACCGGCGCCGCAGGTGTGCACACGCCCGCAGGGCCGGATGCCGAGCTGCGCACGTCGAGCAGCGGCGGAATGGCACGTCCCTTTCCGGACACCAGCGCGCAGCGGAGTCCGTACCGGCGCCGGCACCTCGCCACGCATCATCGGTTCGGCATCGCCTTCGGCATCGCAACCGGCTGGATGTGCGTCTCGCTGTGGGTGTCGCTGCCGTGGATCCGGGAGCTTGCGGGCGTTTTCACGACCGTGCCCGCGGTCGTCATTGTCGCGTTGGTGGCGTTGATCCCGGGGCACCTCGTCGCGTTCCTGGCTGTCAGCGTCCTTTTCGACCGGCAACCGCCCCTGGTGCACAGGCATCCGACCACCCCGGTGACCGTGCTCGTCGCCGCCCGCAACGAGGCCGAGACGATCGCCGAGACCGTCGACTACCTCGCCGCGCAGGATTACGACGGCGACTTGCGGATCTTCCTCATGGACAACGGCTCGACGGACGGGACGGCCGACATCGCGCGTACCGCGGCGCAGCGCAGCGGGGCCAACCTGACCGTTCTCGTCGAACCGCGGGCCGGCAAGAACTACGCGCTCAATCTCGGACTGGCGCAGCTCGATACGTCGATCGTGATCACCGTGGACGCCGACACGCTGCTGCAGAAGTCGGCGGTACGGCTGCTGGTGTCCCGGCTGGAGGGCTCACCGCCCGATGTCGTCGCGGTGGCCGGGCATCTGATGGTGCGCAACAGCCGGGCCGGCTTCTGGGCGCGGCTGCAGGTGTGGGACTACCTGCTCGGCATCGCCGCGGTGAAGCGCGTGCAGGGTATGTATCAAGGCACCCTCGTCGCGCAGGGCGCATTCAGCGGCTACCGCGCCGAGGCGCTGCGCGAGGCCGGCGGATGGCCGGCGGCGATCGGCGAGGACATCGTGCTCACCTGGCAGTTGCTGCGCCACGGCCGCGTCTATCACGAACCACTCGCGCTGGGCTTCACCGGCGTCCCGACGACGCTGCGGCAGCTCACCCGGCAGCGCAGCCGGTGGGCGCGCGGCATGCTCGAGGGGCTGACGAGCGTCCCGCCGTGGCACGCGCACCGCAAGATGGTCCGGGCGCTGGCGATGATCGACGTAGCCATCCCGTTCCTCGACCTGGCCTACGTCGCGATCTGGCTGCCCGGTGTGGTGCTCGCCTGCACCGGGCGCTTCTGGATCGTCGGACCGATGACGCTCGCCGTCGTCCCGATGACGTTGCTGCTCTACTACCTGCTGTACCGGACGCAGAAGCGCGGCGTGTTCGCGCGGCTCGCGCTCGTGCCGCGCCGCGATCCCATCGGGTTCCTGCTATTCACGACCATCTACCAGGCGTTCATGTCGGCAATGGCGGTGCGCGGCTACGTCCAGCACGTCTTCAAGCACCGCTTCGCCTGGAAGTAGCACCTGCTTCTCGAGACGCGAAAGGGCGGGCCGGGTAGCCCGGCCCGCCCTCGCGTACTGCTGGACTCAGAAGTCCATGTCTCCGCCCATGCCGGGGGCGCCACCAGCCGGAGCAGCCTGCTTCTCCGGCTTGTCGGCGACGACGGCCTCGGTGGTGAGGAACAGCGCGGCGATCGACGCGGCGTTCTGCAGCGCCGAGCGCGTCACCTTCGCCGGCTCGACGATGCCCGCCACGAACATGTCGACGTACTCGCCGGTGTTCGCGTCCAGGCCCTGACCCGCCGGCAGCGTGCTGACCTTCTCGGCCACCACGCCGCCCTCGAGACCGGCGTTGATGGCGATCTGCTTGAGCGGGGCCGTCAGCGCGATCTTGACGATGTTCGCGCCGGTGGCCTCGTCACCCGCAAGCTCCAGCTTCTCGAATGCGGTGCCAACGGCATTGGCGAGCGCCACGCCACCACCCGGCAGCAGACCCTCTTCGACGGCTGCCTTGGCGTTGCGGACGGCATCCTCAATGCGGTGCTTGCGCTCCTTGAGCTCGACCTCGGTCGCCGCCCCGACCTTGATGACCGCGACGCCGCCGGCCAGCTTGGCCAGCCGCTCCTGCAGCTTCTCGCGGTCGTAGTCGGAGTCGCTCTTGTCGATCTCGGCGCGGATCTGGTTGACCCGGCCCTGGATCTGGTCGGCGTCGCCGGCGCCCTCGACGATGGTCGTCTCGTCCTTCGTCGTGGTGAACTTGCGCGCCTTGCCCAGGTCGTCAAGCGATGCGTTCTCGAGCTTGAGCCCGACGGTCTCGGTGATGACCTGGCCACCGGTCAGGATCGCGATGTCCTGCAGCATCGCCTTGCGGCGGTCGCCGAAGCCCGGCGCCTTGACGGCAACGGACTTGAACGTGCCGCGGATCTTGTTCACGACCAGCGTCGCGAGCGCCTCGCCCTCAACGTCCTCGGCGATGATCGCCAGCGGCTTGCCGGTCTGCATCACCTTCTCGAGGATCGGCAGCAGGTCCTTGACGTTGCTGATCTTGCCCTCGTGGATGAGGATGTACGGCTCGTCGAGAACCGTCTCCATGCGCTCGGCGTCCGTGACGAAGTAGGCGCTCAGGTGCCCCTTGTCGAAGCGCATGCCCTCGGTGAGCTCGAGCTCGAGGCCGAAGGTGTTGCTCTCCTCGACGGTGATGACGCCTTCTTTGCCGACCTTGTCCATCGCCTCGGCGATGATCTCGCCGACCGTCGTGTCGGCGGCCGAGATCGACGCGGTGGCGGCGATCTGCTCCTTGGTCTCTACGTCCTTGGCCTGGTTGCTCAGCACCTCGGACACCGACGCCACCGCCGCCTCGATGCCGCGCTTGAGCGCCATCGGGTTGGCGCCTGCGGCGACGTTGCGCAGACCTTCCTTGACCAGCGCCTGGGCGAGCACAGTTGCGGTGGTGGTCCCGTCACCCGCGACGTCGTCGGTCTTCTTGGCTACTTCCTTGACCAGCTCGGCGCCGATCTTCTCGTACGGGTCTTCGAGCTCGATCTCCTTGGCGATGCTCACGCCGTCGTTGGTGATCGTGGGAGCGCCCCACTTCTTCTCCAGCACGACGTTGCGGCCCTTGGGGCCGAGCGTCACCTTGACGGCATCGGCGAGCTGGTTCATGCCGCGCTCGAGGCCGCGCCGGGCCTCTTCGTCGAACGCGATCAACTTGGCCATGCGGTTGTCGTCCTTTCATGAACAACGCTTGGATGCCGGTGCGCCTGCGCCCGCGACGGCCGGCACTCGTGGGAGCGCCTCTCAGCGACCGGTTGGCACTCAGCCTAGCCGAGTGCCAACTCAGGTTTAGCACTCACCCCCGGCGAGTGCAAGGAACCGGCCACTGGATCGGCGCGGACATGTGCTTAAAGACCACGGCGGTCCCGGATGGCTCCGGGACCGCCGCTCGGCTCGGGTAGTCGTCAGGCATTCTCGCGAACGATGCGCACACCATCCGCCTGTGGGCCCTTCGGGCCCTGCACCACGTCGAACTCCACGCGCTGGTTCTCGTCGAGGGACTTGTAGCCGTCAGCCTGGATGGCGGTGTAGTGGACGAACACGTCCTGGCCGCCGTCCACGGCGATGAAGCCGTAGCCCTTCTCGTTGTTGAACCACTTCACGGTGCCCTTTGCCACGTGCACTCCTTGCTAGGGGCCTTTCCGTACCGCACACCTTGTCCGGCACGGGGTCTTCGTTCCTCGGCTCCGCCTCTTGCAGTGCACGCGCCTGGATCGCAGGGCGTGGTACCTCGCGTGCGAAAACGCTCGTCACTTCGACCGGGGCGGACGCTACACCGTTCCGCCTACTCAGGGCTAGAAATGACTAACTCTCGATTAACGCTCGCTGTCCAGGTTCGCCATTTGCGCCGCGGGATATCGATCTCCGACTACAGCGTCGGACGGCAACGCCGCCTCGATCTCGGCAAGATCATCAGCATTGAGGGCGACGCCCAACGCCTGCATCGCCTCGTCCAATCGGCTGCGGCGGCGCATCCCTACGAGCGGCAAAATGTCCTCGCCCTGGGCGGCCACCCAGGCGATTGCGAGCTGCGCGACGTTGACGCCGTGCCGCTGCGCGATCGGCGCCAATAGCGCTACGAGCGCGAGGTTGCGGTCCAGGTTCTCGCCTTGGAAACGAGGGCTGTGCGCGCGGAAATCGCGCGGATCGCCGGACGGGCCGGCGCCCGCAATCAGGCCGCGAGAGAGGACGCCGTACGCGGTGATGGCGACGCCGAGTTCACGGCACGTCTGCAGGATGCCGTCCTCGATGCCGCGGGACAGCAGCGAGTACTCGATCTGCAGATCGCAGATGGGATAGACGGCATGGGCGCGCCGGATCGTCTCTGCGCCGACCTCGGACAGCCCGATGTGTCTGACGTGTCCCTTTTCGACCTGCTCGGCGATCGCGCCGACCGTGTCCTCGATGGGCACATTCGGGTCGAGGCGAGCCGGACGGTAGATGTCGACGTGGTCGGTGCCGAGCCGGTTGAGCGAGTAGGCGAGGAAGTTGCGTGTCGCCGCCGGGCGTGCGTCGTAGCCCACCCAGCCGCCGTCCGGGTCGCGCAGGCCGCCGTACTTGACGCTGACGACGACGTCGTCGCGGTTGCGGTCCTTGAGGGCGCGGCCGACGAGCAGCTCGTTGTGCCCGCTTCCGTAGAAGTCGCCGGTGTCGAGCAGGTTGATGCCGGCGTCGAGTGCAGCATGGATCGTCGCCACGCTCTCGTCGTCGTCGGCCGGTCCGTACATGCCGGACATCCCCATACAGCCCAGGCCGAGCGCGCTCACCTGTGGTCCGGTCTTGCCGAGTTGTCGGATTTCCATGCGTTCCACTCTTGTCCGCTCCAGCGGCGGTTTGCCAGGGAGTGGCGATCCCTGGTTGCGGTTTGGCAGAACGCGGCAGAGTGGACGCATGGATCGCGCCGCTCTCGCCGATCTGCTGCGCAGCCGCCGCGCCCGACTCACCCCGGTCGACGTCGGGCTGCCCGACGGCGTGCGTCGGCGGACGCCCGGGCTGCGGCGCGACGAGGTGGCGGCGCTCGCGGCGATTTCGACGGACTACTACACCCGGCTGGAGCAGCAGCGCGGGCCGCACCCCTCGGACGCGGTGCTGGCCGGGCTGGCGCGCGCGCTGCGGATGACCGACGACGAGCGCGATCATCTGTTCCACCTTGCGGGGGTCGCGCCGCCTGCTCGGCACCTACCGTCGGCACACGTCTCGCCGGGCATGCTGCACCTGCTCGACCGGCTCACTGACTCGCCCGCGTTCGTCGTCGGCGATCTGGGCGAGACGATCGTGCAGAACCCGATGTCGATCGCGGTGAGCGGCGACGGGCTGGCTCACCGCGGCCGGGAGCGCAGCTTCACGTGGCGGTGGTTCACCGACCCCGCGACGCGCCAGCGGTTCCCGGCCGAGGACTGGCCGATCCACTCGCGCACGCACGTTGCCGACCTGCGCGCGACCTACGGGCGGCGCGGCTCCGATCCGGACGTCGCGTCGTTCGTCGCCGACCTGCTCGCCGCGTCGCCGGAGTTCGCTGCGCTGTGGGCGAAGCACGAAGTGGCGGTGCGGCGCGCCGATGCGAAGCGGATCATCCATCCGGAGGTCGGACTCCTCGACCTGCTGTGCGAGACGCTGGTCAGCGGCGTCAACGGGCAGATGCTCGTCGTGTTGTTCCCCCGTCCTGGGACGGACGCCCGCGAGAAGCTCGAGCTGCTGCGCGTCATCGGCACACAGGAGCTCGCTACTTCGAGCTGAACTCGATCTTCACCCCGTCCCTGCCGAGGACGAGCGTGCCGTCCTGTATGGACCAGGCGGCCTCGCCGCTCTCGAGCAACTTCCGGACCTGCTCCGCCTTGAGGTTCAGGCAGTCGAGACCGCCTTGGTCGCGCTGGTCATACAACGTCATCGTGGCACCGGCGATCTTCGCGTGGCCGGTGTACGTGTGGCACCCGGTCTCGAGGCGGTAGCTGATGCCGCCGTCGAAGATCAGAGTGACCTGCGAATCGTTGGTCAGCTTCCACAGCGTGCCGCTGAGCTGCGGCTGCTGCTGTTCCGGCGTGCCCGCGTCGCTGAAGTCGAGTGTCGTGTCGCCCTTGGTGATCTGCAATTGGCCATTGGTGATCTGCCACTGCACGCTGCCGGTGAGTATGCGGTCCACGGTCGAGTTGGTCCGATTCTCGTTGGGGTCGGTCGGCGACGTGCACGGGACCGTGCCGTCGGGCGTGATGCCGCGGATGTCCAGCGTGGAGTCGCCGACCTGCACCTTGCCCTTGTCCGTGTAGCAGCGATGCTTGATCGTGATACGCGCGACCTTGTCGAAGGTGATCGTGATGTCGGACATGCTGCTCGATCCGCTGGCCGAGCCGCCGGCCGCGGTCTGGTGCTCGATGCCGTTGAGTGTCCAGGTGTGGCCGAGCAGCGAAGCAAGGTCAGCCTTTCCGCCACCGCTGGGTGCATAGATCAGTGCGCCGACACCATCCTTGGTGATCTTGAGCTGATCGCCTTCGACGACCCAAGTGACGTGGCCGGTGAGCAGTCTGCCGTAGACGAACTGCGAATCGGAGGGTGACAGACCCTGGTCAGCCGACGTGGTAAGGCCGTTCGTCCATCGGGTCGTGAACGTGATGGTGCCTGCCGAGATCCGTGCCCCCGCAGCGTTGTCCGCACTGTCTCTGACGCCGTCGGCGCCGAAGGTGAACACAACCGCCGGCGTGCTTGCGGCGGTAGCCCCCCGCTCGATCGTCGTCAACGCCCAATCCGAACCGATCAGGTCGTTCGGATCGGTCGACGTGTCCTCCGAAGGCACCGAGCGGTAGATGAGCGTCCCGACGTCCGCCTTGCTGAGCGTCAGCTCGTCGTTGCTCGTGCTCCAGGTGACATCGCCGGAGAGCGTCGCGTCGACCTGTTCGGCCGTCGCCGTGACCTGGTCATCAGGGCAGGCCATCGCGCTGATCTCGAGTGCGCCGAAGCGGATTACGGCACCGTCGACGGTGACGTCACCGCCGAACTTGTTGCAGCCGTCGGTGCCGCCCACGTGGTTCGAGTCGTCGATACCCAGCGTCGGGTTGCCGGCGACCGGGACATCGTGTCCGGCGGCGTCGGTGATGCCGACGAGTGCCCAATTCGTCCCGGTCAGCGACAGCGGACCGGATTCGATCGGTGTCGGGCCGCCGTCCGAGCCCAGGTTGGCGACCAGGAACCCACCCCCGGCGACGAGCGCGGCAGCCACTACGGCAGCCGACGCGAGCAGCCCGAAACGCCGCGAACGAGGCGGCTTACGAGTGGGAGCAACCGCGAGCGTCTCCACGCGTGTCGCCACACCCGCGGCTGTCGGGGCTTCTGCGGCGCGCCAGGCCTCGCCGGTCCGGCGGAGGCGGGCGTCCATCTGCTCGTCAGTCATCGTCTTCTCCAAGCATGGCGCGCAGCCGGGTGCGCGCATCGTGCAGCGTTGATTTGACCGTGCCCGGCGAGCAGGCCATGACCGCCGCGGTCTCGTCGACGCTCAGGCCCACGAAGTAGTGCAGGTGCACGGCGAGTTGCTGGCGCTCGGCGAGGCGCTCGATCGCGCGCTCGAGGTCGACATCGGGGTTGGTTACCGACGCGGCCGCGTCCGGGATCTCGGCGTGCTCGTCGACGACCCGAAGCCGACGCACCCACGAGCGCCGCGACGCGCGTGCGCGGTCGGCGACGATCGCGAGCAGCCAGGTGGTCGGCGTCCCGCGGTCGGGATCGAACTGCGCCCGCTTGACCCATGCGCGGGTCAGCGCGTCCTGGACGATGTCGTCCGCGTCGTCGTGCGGCGCGAGGCGGCGCGCCAACCGCGTCATCGCAACGACCGACGGCCCGACCCATGCCGCGAATGCCGCCGGATCGGAGGTCAGCGGCGGGTCGGCGTTGATCGGCACCTCCATACCCTGTCTACGTCCGAAGGACGAGACAAGGTTGGGTGATCAGCCGAAGAAACTGCTACAGCAGACCGGCGGAGCGCATCCCGGAAAGCGTCGGTGAGATGACGGCAGTCGGCGTCGCGCTGCCCGCGATCGCGTCCATCGTCTTGAGGCCTTCGCCGGTGTTGTAGACGACCGTTTCGACGGACGTGTCGATTGCGCCGGATTCCACCAGCTTGCGCAGCACCGCGACGGTCACGCCGCCGGCCGTCTCGGCGAACACGCCGGTCGTGCGCGCGAGCAGCCGGATGCCGGCGCGGATCTCGTCGTCGGTCACGGACGTGATCGCACCGCCTGTCTCGCGCACCGCGTCCAGCGCGTACGGGCCGTCCGCCGGATTGCCGATGTTGAGGGACTTCGCAATCCCGGTCGGACGCACCGGGGTCACGACGTCCAGCCCGGCCTCGAAGGCGGTGGCGATCGGCGAGCAGCCCAGCGACTGGGCGCCATAGACCTTCCACGCGGACGACGGCACCAGCCCGGTGCGAACGAGTTCCTTGAACGCCTTGTGGATCTTCGTCAGCATCGACCCGGACGCCATCGGCGCGACGTACTGACCCGGCAGCCGCCAGCCGAGTTGCTCGGCCACTTCGAAGCCGAGTGTCTTCGAACCTTCCGCGTAGTACGGACGGACGTTCACGTTGACGAACGCAGTGTTCTCGAACTCGTCCTCCTCGGCGAGTTGCGAGCAGAGCCGGTTGACGTCGTCGTACGAGCCGTCCACGCCGACGAGCGTCCCGCCATAGACGGCGGTCTGGACGACCTTGGCTGCCTCCAAGTCGGCCGGGATGAACACGATCGACGGCATGCCCACCCGCGCCGCATGAGCGGCCACCGAATTGGCCAGGTTGCCGGTGGACGCGCACGCGATGCGCTCGAAGCCGAGTTCGCGCGCGGCGGTGATCGCCACGGACACCACGCGGTCCTTGAACGAGTGCGTCGGGTTCGCCGAGTCGTCCTTGATCCACACCGGTGCGGTGAAGCCCAACTCGTCCGCCAGCCGATCGGCGCGGATGAGCGGCGTCATCCCGGTCCGCGAGTCGACGCGCGTCGCCGGATCCTGCCCGGCCGGCAGGAGTCCCGCGTAGCGCCAGATCGAGTGCGGCCCGTCGGCAATCTGTTCATGCGTGACTCGCGCCAGGGCGGCTGGGTCATAGCCGACCTCGAGTGGGCCGAAGCATTCGAAGCAAGCGTGCTGTGCGCCGAGCGGGTAGGACGCGCCGCAGTTGCGACAGACGAGCCCGGAGGCGGGAGAGGATGTCGAAACGACAGCAGTCATAGATGCGAGGCCTTTCTCCTCATCTTTCCCGCGCCGAACGCGGGCCGGAGTTGGCACCTGCGTGCGGCGGCCTCGTCTCGAAAGAAGAGTCATCGCGCGCGGTTGCCGGGGCTTCGTCGGGCCGGTCCCTCTGCCCCTCTGGATGAGATGTTGCTATTCGGTTGTAGCGCCCATCATTCCACAGCCGATCCGGCCGTTACGCGGCGGAGTAGTCCGGCGTCAGCACGACGACGATCGGTCCGGCCGGCAGCGGCTCGGCTCCCGGGTCCGGCGCGAACCGCGGCGCGACGCGCTTGATCGTCGGGTATTGGCGCTGCAGCGCCGTCGCCGCCGCCTTCGCACCGGTCACAGCCGGGTCGTAGTACGCGCAGGTCGACAGGATCGAGTTCTGGTAGTTGCTGACGCTCGTGACAGTCCAGCCTCCGCCCTCGAAGCGCTGCGCGGCCTGTGCCGCGAGCCCGGTGGTCGTCGTGTTGTTGAGGACGATCAGCGGCACGTCCTTGACCTTGAAGCTGGCATGCGAATCGCTGGTCCGCGGTGCGGATGAGGTGGACTTGGTCGATTGCGGCGGCGTCGAGTTCCGCGCGATGTTCGACGCGCCGGACGGCTGCCCCGTTTGCGCAGCAGCCACGTGACCGTTCGGCTCGCGCAACGCAACCACAGCCACGATGAGGACGGCGAGGCCGATGCCGATCACGAGGATGCCGGCGATGCGTTCCCGCTGCCGTCGCCGCGCGACCTGCCGGGCAACCCGGCCATGCTTGACGTCCTGCGCGTCCAGTTTCCTTAAACCTCAATACCCAATCGACGTGCCGATCTCTGGCGCTGCCGGCTCGCGCGGAGCCGGCGCAGTCTTTTCACCAGCATCGGATCGGCTGCGAGTGCCGCCGGCGTGTCGATGAGCGCATTGAGGACTTGGTAGTAACGCGTCGCCGACATGTCGAACAGCTCGCGGATGGCCTGTTCCTTGACACCAGCGTACTTCCACCATTGCCGCTCGAACGCAAGGATCTCCCGATCGCGGCGGCTCAGGCCGTCACCGGAGGCGTCTGTGCCGTCTGTGTCGCCTGTCCCGGACGCGGCGTGCGCGGACTGCATGCCAGGTGCCCTCCGACGTGTCGGTCCGTGTCTCCTGCAGGACGGGCGAATCGACGCGCGCAGCCACCGAATTCCACCCGTGTAATTCCAATAGGGCCATTGAACCACGACCTCGCGAAGTCAAGGCGCTTCGGCGCGCTGTGCATAACTGCCCGGCCATCCACAGTCGCGGCGCGCAGCGAGTCGGATGTCGCGCATCACGGCAATCCTCGACCGCATGGCCTTCTTGCCCGATCCGAGCGAGCTCTACGCCGTCGCCGACCGCATCAGTCAGCACGCCACCGCGACGCGCGCGCAAGCGCTTCGACTCGGCGCGGCCGTCGGCGCGCTCGGCTGGCGCGGTCTCGCCGCAGCCGCATTTCGGGCCGAGGCGGAGCTCACTATTGCTGCGCTGCGCAGCGCTGCGGGCCGGCTCGATGACGCCGCCGCTGCGCTGCGCCGGCACGCCGGCCGGGTCGGCGCGCTTTATGACGACTTCAAAGCGCTCGGCATCGACGGCCTGCAGGCGCTCACCGACACCGTCGTCCATCCCGATCGGCTGCTCTCCGACGGCACACAACTGCTGTCCGACGGTGTCGACCTCGTCGATGACGCGTTGAGCGTGGTGGGCCTGTGAGCGGGCGGGCGGCCGCGATCACGGCTGGACCGACGAGCAGCGGCTGTGAGCGGAGGGCGGCCGCGACGACGGCTGGACTGACGAGCAGCGCAGGCGCGAGGAACGAGCGCCGAGCAGCGCAGGAGGGAAGCCGTCATCCCAAGCGGCCGACCAGAGCGAACGAAGGGCTCAGCGCAAGGCACGAGCGCCGAGCAGCGCAGGAGGGAAGCCGTCATCCCAAGCGGCCGACCAGAGCGAACCAGGGGGCACAGTGAGCGGCGGGCGGCAGCCGGTTTCGGTCACCGGCGGCAGCGCGGGAATCGCCGCCGACTGCGCCGAAATGGGCATGCTCGCCGGTCGGTTCGGCGCTGCAGGGAAAGAGACAGCGCTCAGTGCGCTCGCTCTGCACGGTTATCTCGCGAGTCCCGGCCTTGTCCTGTCGGGGTTCGTCGACCCGCTCGGCTTCGCCGACTTCGAGGCGGAGTTGCTCGCAGCGCTCGACGGATGGCAGGGGCTGAGCTGGGTAGCGGGCGAGTGCGCCGGCATCGACAGCGAGTTGCGACTCGCCGCGGCGGCGTATCGGCAGGTCGACCAGCTCAGCACCGACTTGCAGGATCTCGTCGCGGGCGGCGTATCGGCGCTCCCCGCGCTCGCGCACGCCGCGGCAGTGCTGGCGCGCACCGCCGACCCGGTGCATGCGGCCGAGACGGTGGTCGCCGACGATCCCGAGCTGGCCGACGTGCTCGTCAGCGTGCTCGGCGTCCCGAGCCTGCTGCATGCCGCCGCTGCGCAGTTGCCCGACGGACACGGCGTGGCGCGTGGGACGGGTCTCGACGGGACTGGCGTCGCCGGCCGTCCGCCGCGTCAACTCACCGATCTACTCGACGATCTCGCGCAGCGCAACGGCGACGGCCGGCACGGCGAAATCGATGTGCGCATCCTGACACTGCCCGATGGTGCGCGCCGGGCGATCGTCGACGTCACGGGCACCAAGTCGTGGGATCCGCTGCCAACCAGCGACGTGACAAGTCTCACGACGAACGGGCGCGCGCTGGTCGGCGAGTCCACGGCGTACGAGCAGGGCGTGCTCGCCGCCATGCGCCGCGCCGGGGTACGCAGCACCGATGACGTCATGCTCGTCGGGCACAGCGAGGGCGGGATGGTCGCAGTCACGGCAGCGCGCGACGCCCTCGCCGGCGGCAAGTTCAACGTCACTCACGTCATCACGTCGGGGGCGCCGATCGGGCTCACCGTGAGCGCGCTGCCCTCGCGGGTGCAGGTGCTCGCGCTCGAGAACGAGCGCGACGTCGTGCCGCACCTCGACGGCGTCGCCAACCCGGACAAACCCAACGTCACCACGGTGTCGAGCATGCACGGCGACGGTTCGATTGGAGGTGATCATGACATCGACGACTCATACGTACCGCTGGCGCGCGACGTCGAGGCTAGCCGCAACCGGTCGATCCGCGACTTCCTCCGCAGTGCGCGCGGCTACTTCCGGGCGAGCACGGTAGAGACACACACATTCCAGATCAACCGCGCGTATTGACCCGGTGGCTGCCACGTCTTGCCGGTCGCGGGCAAGGCGACAACCATCGACCCCATGTTGGGGCTGATGCAGGACTTCCCGCTCACCACGAACTGGATCTTCGCGCGGGCGGAGCGCTACTACCGCGAGAAGGACATCGTCACCCGCACCGCCAAGGGCATCGAGCGCGGCACGGTCGCTGACGTGCTCGCCGAAGCGCGCAGGATCGCCGGCTATCTCGACTCGGTCGGCATCTCGAGCGACGGGCGCGTGGGCACGTTCGGGTGGAACACGGCGCGGCATCTTGCCCTGTACTTCGCCGTGCCGGGGACGGGACGGGTGCTGCACACGCTGAACATCCGCTACTTCGCCGATCAGCTCATCTACACGGTCGAGCACGCCGCGGATGAGGCCGTCTTCGTCGATCGGTCGCTGCTTCCGCTCTTCGGCAAATACCTGCCGCGGCTCGATTCCTTGAAGCACGTCGTGGTCATGGACGACGGCGCCGACGCCGAGCTTCCCGACGACCCGCGCGTCGTCCATTACGAGGACGCCGTCGGCGGCGCGACGGAAGTCGACTTCACCGACCGCGTCACAGACGAACGTCAGGCTGCCGCGATCTGCTACACGACCGGGACCACCGGAAACCCGAAAGGCGTGCTCTACTCGCACCGCTCCGCATGGCTGCACTCGAACGCGATCACCACATCGAACGTGTTCGGACTTTGCGACCGAGACCGGGTGCTGCCCGTCGTGCCGATGTTCCACGCCAACGCCTGGGGCCTGCCCTACGCCTGCCTGCTCACCGGCGCGTCGATGGTGATGCCCGGCCCGGACCTCTCGCCGGGCGCGATCGCCGAATTGCTGGAGTCCGAGGGCGTGACCGTCACCGCGGGCGTGCCGACGATCTGGATGGGGATGCTGCCGCTGCTGGACGACCACGAGTTCTCGTCGCTACGCCTGATCATCTGCGGCGGCTCGGCGGTGCCCCGGGCACTCTCCGAGGCGTATCGCGAGAAGATCGGGCTGCCGATCCAGCAGGCCTGGGGAATGACCGAGACGTCACCGCTCGGCTCGGTGTGCATCGAGCGTGCCGAGCTTGCAGAGAGCGCAGAGGACGAGAAGGCCGACCTGCGCGCCACGGCCGGCATCGCCCCGCCCGGCATCGAGGTGCGCATCGTCGATGCCGGAACCAGCGAGCCACTGCCATGGGACGGCGAGGCCAGCGGCGAGCTCGAGGCGCGCGGGCCGTGGGTCGCCCGGCAGTACTACCGCTCCGACGAGCCGGGCGAGCAGTTCTCGTCGGACGGCTGGTTGCGCACCGGCGACGTCGCGTCCATCGACCGGCTCGGCTACATCCGACTCGTCGACCGCACGAAGGATCTCGTCAAGTCGGGCGGCGAATGGATCAGTTCGGTCGAGATCGAGAACCACATCATGGCGCATCCCAAGGTCGCCGAGGCCGCGGTGATCGCGGTGCCGCACCCGAAGTGGATGGAGCGTCCGCTCGCTTGTGTCGTGGTGAAGGACGGCGAGCAGCTCGGCAAGGAGGAAATTCTCGGTTTCTTGCGCGAACGGCTAACGAAGTGGCAGGTGCCGGACGATGTGGTCTTCATCGACGAAGTGCCGAAGACCAGCGTCGGAAAGTTCTCGAAGAAGACACTCCGTGACAAGTTTGCCCACCACGAACTGCCCACGGCCTGATTTTTCGGGTTCAACCGGCGTGTCGGACCGACAGCCACTCTTGTCACACAGGTAACATTGGTGGTTTGATCTGAGCGCCCTCGCCGCATCGAGGGCGGGCGAGCTTCACGGCCGCCCGGACGGGCTCGCGACCAAACAGTGGTCGCCGGGACGACGGGAAACAGCACGATGGCCACAGCCGGGTGTCGTACGGACGTGTCTGGAAGCTCCGGACCGAAGCGGGCCTGGCGGCTCGCCACGGTGCTTCCCGCAATACTGACCACACTGATCGGCGTCACAGCCGTGAGCGTCGTCCGCTCGCTTCCGGTGCCGAGCCGCGCAGCCTCCTTCGCCAATCGGTCGCCGCTCGGGGCGGTCGACTACCTCGGCTCACGACCGGGGGGCGTGCGTGCAGTCGGCTGGGACTTCGACCCGGACGCCAAGCGGACCGCGTTACGCACGACTGCGACGGTCGACGGAACGCGAGTTGCCAGCACGACCGCCGACCTAGAGCGGACCGACGTCGCGACCGACTACCCCAGGGCCGGCGCTAACCACGGCTTCGACTTCTTCGTGCCGGTGCCCGAGGGCAAGCACGCTGTCTGCATTCGGGCAAAGAACATCGACAAGGGCTCGGACTTCAGCATCCGCTGCGTGACCCGCACCTTCGACTACGGCCCGTTCGGGTCGATCGACACGCTGACCGCGGCGCGCGGGCACCTCAACGTCAAGGGCTGGGCGATCGACGCCGATCAACCCAAGACCGCGGTCAAGATCGTCGTCACCATCGACAGCCTGGCGTCCCCGACCATCACCGCGAACAAGTTCCGCCAGGACGTCGCGGACAAGCATCACACCGCTGGCGGGAACCACGGCTTTGTGGCGTCGATCGTGATGTCCCAAGGCACGCACCAGGTGTGCGTTACCGCAAAGAACATCGGCATCGGAACCGACAATCGGTTGGGCTGCAAGACGGTCACCCTGAATGACAGCCCGGTCGGCGCACTCGAAGCCGCCGTGTCGCGATCCGGCAAGCTGCACGTCGTCGGCTGGACCTACGACCGGAGCGCACCCACGGTCGCACTCAACGTCACCATCAAGGTCGACGGCACCGCGCACTCGGTGTTGGCCAACGTGGCTCGCGCTGACGTCGCGAGGAAGCATCCGGTCGCGGGCAAGAACCACGGCTTCGTAGCCGACTACACGGTGCGGGAAGGCAGCCACAAGGTGTGCGTCACTGCGCACGACCTCGGCTACGGCAGCGACGTTACCTTCCCGTGCCGCACCGGCGTCCTGAACTTCACCCCCACCGCAACGATCACCGCCCTGACCGCGGAGACCACCGGCGCGACCCTGCGCGGCTGGGCACGCGACCCGGACACCAAGGCGCCGATCGACGTTTCGATCACCGCAGATGGGCACGCCGTCAAGACCATCACTGCTGGACGCGCCGGCAAGACTCACGACGGGCACAACTTCCTGCTGTACGTCCCGCTGAAGTCGGGCACGCACAGGGTCTGCGCAGTGGGACTGAACGTCGTCTATGGCACGCACAACTCGGCGCCGGCGTGCCGCACGATCACGCTCGCGCTACGGCCGATCGGCGCGTTCGGCTCGCTCAAGCGCGGGTCCGATCCGGACAACCTCGTGGTCACGGGCTGGACGCTCGATCCCGACACCACATTGCCGATCAAGGTCGAGGTGCAACTCGACGGCAACCCGCCCCGAACCGTACTCGCCAACGTCGACCGCCCCGACGTGGCCAAGGTCTACCGCAGGTTCGGCCCCAACCACGGCATCTCCGTCGTGTTGAAAGCCGCCGGCCAGGGCGAGCACACGGTGTGCCTGACCGCGTTGAACGTCGATGGCGGTTCAGACCGCAGTCTCGGTTGCAAGCTGATCATCGCGGTCAACCCGGTCGCGCCGAGCGCGCCGCGCAACGTCGCCGCGATTGCCGGATACGGCGGAGCCGAGGTGACGTGGTCGCGGCCGCGATCCGACGGCGGTGCGCCGTGGACGAAGTACACCGTCGTCGCCCACCCGGGTGGCCGGTCGATAACGGTGGGCTCCGGCACGACGACGGCAACCGTGACAGGCCTGGCGTCCAGGACGACGTACTACTTCACCGTTCGCGCAGTCAACGTCGCGGGGACGTCTGCTGCGGGCACCTCGCCGAAGGTCAAGACGCAGGCAAATCCACCACCGCAGACCACGCCGGCGCCGGTCTCCACGAGTCGGTACATCCGCAACATCTACGGCGCCAGCGACACCGATCGCGCAAAGATGCGGCGCGAAGGAGCGCACGACGCGTACTACAACCCGTCCGGGCACGGCTATCTCGTGCTGCTCGACATCGGTGGTCAGGACCAGGTCAACGGCGGGGTCGTGCTGAGCGCGACGACCCGGTTCGTCTCGTACGGCGACCTGGTCGCTGACCTGAAGGCATACGCCGCCGGCTACCACAGCAAGCAGCGCAAGAGCGCGCCGGTCACCATCGCGATCGGCACGAACAACGACATGGACGTCTCCTACGGCAGCGGCAAGGCGTGGGCGACCAAGGTCGTGAAACCACTTGTGACCTACGTGCACAACCACTTCATCGGAATCACGGTCGCCGGCGCCAACGACATCGAGCCGGGCTTCCGTGCGACCTACCGGCATACAAAGGCGTGGCTGAGCGGCTATCTGAGCGCCACGCAGGCGCCATTCGTCTTCAATGGCTCTGCCGACGGCTGCTCATGGACGGCGATCAACGGGGGCTGCAACAACGGCTGGCGGATGACCGGGCTCTACCGCCTCGCCGCCGGCGCGGCGCCGGTGCGGATGCTGAATCTCCCGCAGATCTACAACACGACCATGGCGAGCCAGTGGAAGTACATCTCACTCACCGGCGTGGCGGCCGGGAGCCCGCGGATCCATTTCGGCGGACCCCTGACAGAGTGGACGGCGTGCAAGCAAGCGAACAGCTGCGGCAGCCTCACCGGGCGCACCGCGTGGTCGACGTTGTGGAACAACCTGCAGTCCGACAGACGCCTCAAGGTGAAGAGCCTGCCGTACTCCACCGACCTGCGGATCGATTCGTGAGAGTTGGCGTCGCGTCCATCGCGGCGCTGACGTTGCTCGCTGCGTGCACCAGTTCGGGGTCGACCCACAAAGCCGTCGGTCCGCGTACCACTCCCTCCGACGTCGTGACGCCACCGCCGACGACGTCACCACCGACGACGTCACCACATCCGAAGCCGACGCTGCCCACCATCTCGCACAGCTCGACGCCCGCCCCGACAACGTCCAACCCGCCGACCTCCGCGCCACCGACGCACGTCCCATCGCCGTCGCCCAAGCCGACCGAGACCGCGCCGCACACGACCTGCACGTCGATCGACGTGCGGGTCATCCGCGGTTCGGCGATCCCCGGCCAGGAGATCGCGGCGCTGCAGTTCGTCAATTCCGGGCACGCCTCGTGCGTGCTCGTCGGGTATCCGTCCGTGACCCTGCTCCGCAAGGGGAAAGCGATCGGTCATCCATCGCAGCCCTCGTCAAGCCGCCGCTCCATGCGGGCGCTGCGGCCGGGCGAGGTCGCGGAGAGCCTGCTGCGTGACTACTCGAGCTGCAACGCCCCGCTGTCGGACAATGTGCGGGTGACGGTGCCTGGCACCTCGAAGAGCGCAGTCCGCCCGGCGGAGCTGCGCGCGTGCACGGTACGCATCGATCGGCTCGGCGCGCCGCGTTGATGGCCCGCGAGGAGGCGCTTTCGGTCCGGCGCAGCGACTTCGCCGTGCTGCGCCAACTACCGACCCGCTGGTCGGACGACGACACGTACGGGCACGTCAACAACGTCGTCCACTATCTGATGTTCGACACCGCAGTGAACGGCTGGTTGATCGAGGCGTCGGGCCTTGACATCAGGCAACTGCCCGCGATCGGCGTCGTCGTCGAGACGTCGTGCCAATATTTCGCCGAGCTGCGCTTCCCTGAGGTCGTCACCGCGGGCCTCGCGCTCGAGCACCTGGGCACGTCCAGCGTCGTCTACCGGCTGGCGCTGTTCGGTGAGCAGCGCGCGGAGCCGGCCGCCGTCGGGCGTTTCGTGCACGTCTACGTCGACCGCGAGACGCGCCAATCAGTGCCCGTGCCCGACGAAATCCGAGCGGCGCTGCGGCAGCTGGGCACTTAGGCTCGGCCGGGTGGCTCGCTGGTACTCGCTCCGATCGGCCGACGAGACTACCTTCGCAACGGCTGCGCACGTCTACCGCTACCCGATCCGGCTGCCGGTGACGACGGCGCGGGTTTGGGAGCAGATCTCGTCGGAGGAGAGCCTCGCCGCGTGGGACCTCGGCGTCCGCCGCCTGAGCTGGACTTCGCCGCGACCGTATGGCGTCGACACCACGCGCGAGGTGGTGCTGCCGCTCGGGCTCGGCACCGTCCGCGAGCGGTTCTTCCGTTGGGAGGACGGCCGCGGCTACTCGTTCTACGTCGAGTCGATGAACCGCCCCGGGATGGCGACCTTCGCCGAGGACTACACCGTCCAGGAGGACGGCGACGGCGCGCTGCTGACCTGGACGATCGCGCTCGAGGCGAAGTCGATGCTGTCGCCGGTGCTGAGCGTGCTGGCGCCGGTCAATCGGCGCGGCTTCGGGTTGTTCTCCCGTGCCGCAAAGAGGTACTTCGCCCAGCACCCCGCCGCCGAGGTCGACAGCTGATCAGGAAGTGCACATGAGTGTGGACGATTTGAGCCGCCGGTCCGCGCGCGAGGTGCTGGACGATCACCTCAACATCGCCAACCAGTGGGTCGACGTGCCACTCGAGGACGTGCTGGCGGAGGACCTGCGCCGCAACGTCTCGGAGGACATCGTCATCCTGATCAATCGCGGCACATTCCGCGGCTATGACGGCGTGCGCGAGCTGGCGCGGATGCTCGCGGAGGAGCTGCCCGAGCACGCGACCTTCGAGTACACGTACGTGGCCGCGGAAGGATCGGTCGGGCTGCTCGAATGGACCTACGAGGATGCGACCGTCCGGGTGCGGGACGGCGTCGACTCGTACGTCATAGAGAACGGCAAGATCGTCGCGCAGACAATCCATTACACCCTCGAGCTGCGCTAGCAGTCGGTCACGCCGTATCCGCTTAGTGCCCTCGCCGGGTTCACCGTGATGCGCACGAAGATCGACGCAACCTGACGCATCGCAGCCAGCGCAGCCCTGCGGCTGATCGCCGCGTACTGGGTCGCTACGGCGGTTCGGTGCGATGCAGCTGGTTGTACCTGGGCTTCTGTTCAGGGTCGATCCAGGGCGGCGGGATCCAGCCAGCGCGCCCGTTGACGCGGGTGCTGCGCCAGCCCTGTTTCTTGGCCTCGATGTTGTGGTAGCCGCAGGCCAGCACGCCGAAGTCGACGCGGGTGGGCCCACCGGAGGCGTGGTCGATCACATGGTCGGCTTCGCACCAGGCAGCCGGAACCGGGCACTGCGGGAAGCTGCAGCCCGGCCCGTCCGCGGCGATCATCGCGAGCCGCTGGGCCTCGGTGAACAGCCGTTGGACGCTGCTGTAGCCGGTGATGCCCTTCGTCTTGTCGATGACCACGTTCATCAGCCGGTATTCCGCGGCGGCGATGCGCATCGCCTCAGGCACTGGGACGAGCGCGCCATGACCGGTCGTGGCCAGGCCTTGGCGAGTTTCAAACTGCTCGGCCGTCATGGTGATCACGAGGGTCGTGCTCACTCCGCCGACAGTCGGCAGCTCTCGGGCCCGCACGTTGCGTTTCAATGCTTCGAGCAGCGCGTCGTGGCGGCGCTGCCGGGCGGTCCGCGGGTCTTTGACTCCATCGGTGGCCGGGAGCGGCTTGGCCAGCGCGTCGCAGTGGGTGAGGACCAGCTCGGTGAGTTCGGCGGTGGCCTCGATGCGCATCGAGCTCGAGCCGTCGACCCGCTGTCGCACCGTCAGCTCGCGATGCTTGTCGCGGTAGGCGAGGTCCTCCAGGGCGCCGTCCGGGTCGTAGCGGTAACGGATGCGGTCGGCCAGTTTGGCGAGCGGGACCGGGTCGAACTCGCCCGCGTAGCCGACCAGCTCGCTCTCGATCTGCACCGCGTGCTCGTCGCGCACCGAATCGGGCAGCTTCTCGATCGCGTCCACGATTACCCGTGCTTGTCGTTCGGAGACCCGCCCGTCGGCTTGGGCCGCGGCCAGCGCCGGGTAGGCCGCAGGCAGCGGCTCGCCGGTGATCGTGCGGCGGGCTCCGGCGGCGTGCGCGGCCCGCACCCGCCCGGCCGCCTCGTGCGGATCGAGCCGCAACAGGCCGCGCAACAGTTGCGCCACGCCCCGCACCTGAACCTGCTCGGGCAGCCCCTGCGCCTCAGCCTCGAGCACCAGCCCGTGCTCGACCGACGGGATCCGACGCCGCAGCCGCTCGAGCTCCCGCCACATCCCCAGCAGCTCCGCCACACCCAACCCGGTCAGCTCCACCGCAGCCAGTTCGTCCAGCCCGGCGTGCACAGCCGACAACGCCACCATCGGGTCGGCTCGCTCGAGCACCGCGGACATACCCACGATCCTGATCGACCGGCCGACCCAAGTTCGACCGGCCAACCAATCTGTGGACAACCAACAGCCGTCCACATCCACCGCGCCGAAATCGTCGGACTCGCCTGCTAACGCGACGCAAGAACGACAATGCCCGGTTCCTACGATTGACACCCCTTTTGTCAGCGTTGTACGTTCACCGCCACCACCGCCTGACAACGTTGTCACCCTGAGTACACGTAATCAGGCCCCCGGTGATTCAGCAGAAGGAGCGTGCGATGCGAGCTACATCCGGGTCACTGGTCGGGCGCCTGCGGGTGGCGAGCATCCTCACCGCTGCCGCCGCGCTCGGCGTCGCGGCAACGGTGGCGTTTGGCGCGCCAGCAGCGGCTGCGGCGCCGAGCCCCAGCCCCGCGCCGAGTCCCGGCAGCAGCCCGGCGCGTACCGCGCCATCGAGCAGCACGACGGCCGGCCGGACGGCCACCTGCGCCGAGTCACGCACCGGCCGCGTCGTCAACTGCCCGGACATGGTGCCGCGCTCCGAACGCCCGGCCGCCGCGAAACGGACCTCCACCGTGAACCAGCCGGTCACCGACATCGCGCAACTGGTCGACACCCGAACCTGGACGACCAGCGGCGGCAACACCTTCCCGGGCGCCGAGGCTCCGTTCGGCATGACGCAGTGGAGCCCGGACACGATGCCCAACCGCAACGCAGGCGGCGGTTACAGCTTCGGCGACGCGTCGATCACCGGCTACTCGTTGACGCACATCAGCGGACCAGGCTGCGGCGCCGCCGAGGACGTCCCGATGCTGCCGATCACCGGCGCGCTGCCCGGCGGCGATCCAAACGCCGTCACGACGAAGTTCACCAACGACAACGAGATCGCGCAGGCCGGCTACTACTCGGCGCAGAGCAACCAGCCGGACACCATCACGTCCGAGTTCAC
>DASQSE010000118.1:0-21274 GCA_035642535.1 Jatrophihabitans sp.
GCGTCCTCGACCTCGCCCCGCACCACGAGCCGTTGACCGTCCGGCTGCACCCCGACGACCACGCCGTCGTCGCCGACCACGCGATCGTGCGCAACGACGCGCGGCAGATCACGCTCGTTCCCGACGCCACGCTGGCGCCCGGCGACGCGGTGGCGACATCCGGCGCCACCGAGATCGATGCGCGCATCCGCGCCGGCCTCCATCGGATCAAGGACGCGCTGCGCCAATGACCACTGTTCTCGACCGGATCAACATCGCCGTCGCCGATGCCATCGCAGACGCCGCTCCGCTCATCCGTGGGCAGGTCGGCGAGGTGCGCGGGCTGTCGGTGGCGGTGCAAGGTTTGTCGGCACGCGTCGGCGAACTCGTCCTCATCGGTCGCGCCGAGCCGGTGCCAGCGGAGGTCGTCGCCGTCCAGGGCGACGTCGCGACGTGTCTGCCGCTCGGCCCGCTCGTCGGCATCGGCGCCGGCGACCCGGTGACCGCGACCGGCCGGCCGATGACCGTCCGTGTGGGCGAGCCACTGCTCGGCCGGGTGCTCGACGGCCTGGGCCGGCCGATGGACGGATCGCCGCTGCCGACCGGGCTGCCGCGGGTATCCGTCGAGGCGTCGTCACCGCACGCGCTCACCCGGGCGCGCATCGCGGAGCAGTTGCCGCTCGGCGTGCGCGCGATCGACACCATGATCCCGGTCGGCCAGGGGCAGCGGATGGGCATCTTCGCCGGCAGCGGCGTCGGCAAGTCCAGCCTGCTGTCGATGATCACCCGCGGGACGGACGCGGACGTCACCGTCGTCGCGCTGATCGGCGAGCGTGGCCGCGAGGTGCGCGAGTTCCTCGAGGACGACCTCGGCCCGGACGGGCTGCGAAAGGCCGTCGTCGTGGTGGCCACCTCCGACCAGCCGCCGATGGTGCGGCTGCGTGCCGCGTTCCGCGCGACGCGCATCGCCGAGTGGTTCCGCGACACCGGGCGAAACGTCCTGCTGCTCATGGACAGCGTCACCCGGTTGGCAATGGCGCAGCGCGAGATCGGGTTGTCCGCCGGCGAGCCGCCGACGACCCGCGGGTACCCGCCGTCGGTGTTCGCGATGCTGCCGCAGCTGCTCGAGCGCGCCGGCGCCAGTGACCGCGGCTCGATCACCGGGCTGTACACCGTCCTCGTCGAGGGCGACGACCACAACGAGCCGATCGCCGACACGGCGCGTTCGATCCTGGACGGGCACATCGTGCTTGACCGCAAGCTCGCCAACGCGGGGCACTTTCCGAGCATCGACGTACTCGGCTCGGTCTCCCGCCTGGCGTCGGCGATCACGACACCCGAGCGGCGGCTCGTCGCCCGCCGCGCACGGCAACTGCTCGACGCGCGCCGGGACGTGAAGGAACTTGTCGAGATCGGCGCGTACGTGCACGGCACGAACCCCGCCGCCGATCGCGCGCTGACCGTGTGGCCGCAGCTGGAGGCCTTCCTGACCCAGGACCTCAGGGAGCTCTCGACGGCCGACGCCGCGTGGCACGAACTGCGCGACGTGCTCGGGGAGGAAACCAATGGCTAAGAACTGGTTGTCCGGGCTGATGCGCGCCCGGCAGGCGCAGGAGGACGTCGCCGCACAGCGGCTCGCGGCTGCCGAGCGTGCGGCGCGGCGCGCGCAGGCCAAGGTGCGCTACGACCGGGAGCGGCTCGACGGTCTGCGTACCGGCAACGCGGTCTACGAAGCGCCGGCGTTCGTCGCTGCCGCTGTCGCGTTGCAGGCCGCCGCCGCCACGCACGCGGCCACCATGAAGCTGGCCGGCAATGCGGCGGACGTGGTCCAGGAGCGCCGCGGCGAACTCGTCGACGCGGCCCGCGCCCGACGCACGGCCGAGGAACTGCACGAGCGGGACGCCGCCGAAGCCGCGAACCGGGCGCACCGCGCCGCGCAGCACCAGTTGGACGAGATGGCGGCCCGGATGCATCGCGACACGTACGAGGAGCAGCCATGACGGCGCCCGCTGAACTCACCTCCGACATCGCCTCGGTACAGGCGCGCATCAGCGCGGTCCAGGCGCAGTTGAGCTCGCTGTCGGCGCCGCGGCTGATGGCGTCCGCGAGCGGCGCGTCCGCGACCGGCTCGTCTTCGGTCACCGGGACCACGGCCAGCGCGTTCGCGGACACGCTGGCCCAGGTGAACTCGGCGCACAAGAGCGCAGCGACGGGCACGACCGGATCGGCCATCGTGCACGCCGCGGAGCGCTATCTCGGCACGCCGTACGTATGGGGTGGCGAATCCCATCAGGGCATCGACTGCTCCGGGCTCGTCCAAGCCTCGATGAAGGCCGTCGGCATCGACGTGCCGCGCGTGGCCGCCGATCAGCAGCACGTCGGCACTGCCGTGCCGTCACTGGCGGCGGCGCAGCCCGGCGATCTGCTGTTCTTCGGCAACCCCGCGTATCACGTCGCGATCTATCTCGGGCACCACCGGCTCATCGAGTCGCCCGAGCCGGGCAAGACCGTGCACATCACCGACGTCTACCAGACGCCGACGTCCATCCGGCGCGTCGCGGCCCCGGGCGGTGTCGCGGCCTCGAGCGGTGTTGCTGCCTCGAACGGTGTCGCGGCCTCGGGGGTGCTGAATCCGGCGGTGACCCGCTTCGAGGGGCAGTTCGCCGCGGCCGAGGCGCGCTTCGGGCTGCCCGATGGGTTGCTCGCCGCGGTTGCGCAGCAGGAGTCGGGGGGTAATCCGCACGCGGTGAGCCCGGCCGGCGCGCGCGGCCTTATGCAGCTGATGCCGTCGACCGCGGCCGGCATGGGCGTCAACCCGGACGACCCCGCACAGGCGATCACCGCCGCCGCGCGCATCCTGTCCGGCAGCCTCGATCGATACCACGGCTCGATCCCGCTCGCGCTCGCCGCGTACAACGCGGGTCCCGGTGCCGTCGCGCAGTACGGCGGCATCCCGCCGTACACAGAGACCCAGAACTACGTACGGAGCATCATGTCAATGTTGAGGGCCGGCGCATGACGATGCCCATCACCGCCGCGGCCGACGCGGCGCCCGCGCTGCCCGTCACGGGCGCCGGGGAGCCCACCGACGGCGACACCGCCGACCAGTTCGCCGGCGTCATCGACGACGTGCTGCCGCCACCCGGCGCGGATCGGCGGGCCGACCAGGACGCCGACCGCGGATTGGCGGATAACGCGGGTAACGCGGGTAACGCGCCCGCGGACCAGCAGGCGACACTCGCGCTGCTCGTCCCGTTCACGCCTGTCGCGGTCGCCCTTGCCTCCACCACCCCCGGTCCCCTGCCTGTGATCAACAGGTCTGAACCGTCGCCTGGCGACGGTTCAGACCTGTTGATCAGCGAACGGGGCGGGGTGGGGCGGGTGTCGGGTTCCGCGGCGGCTTCGGTTTCGGCGGCTTCGGCGGCTTCGGTTTCGGCGGCGGCTTCGGCTACGGCCTCGGCGACTGCCGCTTCGACCGCGCAGACCTTGACCGCGCCCGAAGGGCTTCCCACCGCCCTCGCTGCCGCTTCCACCACAGCCCTCACGCCCGCCCCCGCGCCCCTACCTGTGATCAACAGGGCCGAACCGTCTGCTGACGACGATTCAGACCTGTTGATCAACGGAGGGAGTGGCTCGGTGACAGGGTCGGTGCCGGCATCGGTGCGGGCATCGGTGCTGCCGGCCGTTCCGCTGCCTGGCGCGCCGTCCGACGTCCAGGTGGCCGACATTGACGCCCAACCCGCCGCCCCAGTTCCGGTGATCAACAAGCCGCAACCGTCCGCAACCGACGGTTCGGCGCTGTCGATCAACGAGCGGAATCCAGCGAACGAGGCGGTCGAACTGGACGCCGCACTCGCGAGCATGCCGCGGCCACCCGTGGCAGGTTCGTCCGACGCACCTGCCACGCCCGGCCATTCGGTGCGGCGGCCGATCGAAGCGCCGGAGGGGCTCGCAGCCGTCCCGACGCTGCACATCGAGAGCAAGCCGGTCGTTGCCGAGCACCCGGTCCAGGTCGCGACGCCGGTGCGGACGCCCGACGCGCAGCCCGTCCTCAGCGCCGCGTTGGCGCGACTGCGCAGCCGCGCCGACGGGACGCACGAACTTACCGTGGCGCTGCATCCGGCCGAACTCGGCCAGGTCGACGTCGTCGCAAAGGTCCGCGACGGTGTGCTCACGGTGACGTTGTCGTGCGCCGACGACGCCGCACATGACGCGGTGCGCGCGGCGCTGCCCAACCTCCACACCGACCTCGCGCAGGCGGGATTCGCCGGCGTGGACGTCACCGTCGACAACGGCGCGGCGCAGCCCGATCCGCGCGCTGCGCAAGGCAACGCCAATTCGGCAACGCATGCGTCGGCCGAATCGGCCCGGCCCGACACCACGCCCGTCCGCGAGCTGCGCCGCCGTCCGTCATCGAACGCGGCGCTGGACCGCTGGCTATAGGAGGCACCGACCATGACCACCCCCGTCACCTCGGCCACCGCGACCGGCACCGTGCCGACCGCGACGCCGACAAGCAGCGACCGCTCGACGCTCGACCCGCAGGCGTTCCTGCAGTTGCTCGTCGCGCAGTTGCAGTACCAGGACCCGAGCAACCCCGTCGACACGTCTGCGTTCATGCAACAGACGGCGACGCTGAGCCAGGTCCAGACCATGAACTCGATGTCCACCACGCTGACCTCGCTGCTCAGTGCGCAGCAGGCGCAGGCTGCCACCGAGCTGATCGGCAAGACGGTCACTTACGCCGACACCACCGGTGTTCAGAAGAGCGGCGTCGTCGACAGCGCGGCGCTGCTCTCGACCGGTGCGACGTTGTCCGTCGACGGGGTGGACGTCCCGCTCACCAGCGTCATGGGGGTGAGTGCCACTGCGCCGTCGACCAAAACCTGACATCCAACAATCAGAAACCTTCGAGGAGTTCACATGCTTCGTTCCCTTTTCAGCGCCATCTCTGGGCTAGGCGCGCACCAGAAAATGCTCGACGTCACTGCGAGCAACATCGCGAACGTCAACACGACCGGCTACAAGTCCAGCTCGACGGTGTTCGAGGACACGTTGAGCCAAACCCTGCAGGGCGGCGGCGCCGCAACCGGGACGACCGGTGGCACCAACCCCATCCAGGTCGGCCTCGGCGTCGCGCTCGCCGGCACCCAGCTCAACTTCACCCAGGGCTCGAACCAGGCGACCGGCGTCACCAGCAACATGCTGATCAACGGCGACGGGTTCTTCGTCATCCAGAAGAACGGGCAGACGCTCTACACCCGAGCCGGCAACTTCAGCCTCGACAGTGCCGGCAACATGGTCACGCCGGACGGCTCGCTGGTGTGCGACACCGCGGGCAATCCGCTCAACCTCGTGGGCCTCACGAACGGCACCTACTCGTCCTGGAGCATCGACTCGAACGGCAAGATCAACGCTGTCGACTCGACCGGTGCGATCACGACGATCGGCCAGGTGGGCCTTGCGACGTTCGCCAACCCCAACGGCCTGTCGAAGGCCGGGGACACCGCGTTCGTTGCTTCGTCCAACTCGGGCCCGGCGCTGATCGGCGCCGCGAACTCCGGCTCGCGCGGCAGCATCACCTCCGGCTACGTCGAGATGTCGAACGTCGACCTCTCCCAGGAGTTGACGAACCTGATCATCGCCGAGCGCGGCTTCCAGGCGAACTCCAAGGTGATCACCACCGCGGACGAGGTCCTGCAGACCCTCGTCAACCTGAAGAACTAACCCAGGGCACCACCCCGGTGCCACTCGGCCATCCACGTTGATCAACAGGCGCGAACTGTTCGCTCGCGAGTTTCGTGCCTGTTGATCAACGGGATGGGACGGGTGGTGACGAAGGGTTATCCAGATCTGTGCGCAGTGCGCCGCGGGCGGTTGCGCAGGTGGCGCATGATCCGCGCATGTTGCTGACCCCGAGCGGCGACCCGTTGCCGCGCGTCATCACTTCCGCGCAGGCGAGCCGGCTCGGATACACCGAAGGACGTCGGCGAACCGAGGTGCGCCTCGGCCGCTGGGAGCCCATGATGCGCGGTGTCTACCTCACTCGCCCCGAGCTGCCGACACGCGGGGACTGGATCCGAGCCGGACTGCTCGTGGCTGGTCCGGGGTCAGCGCTGAGCGGCTGGGACGCGGTGCGCGGCTACGGCTTCGGCTCGGAACGCGCGCCGACGCACGAGGTGCTCATCCTGGCCACGACGGGTACGCATCGCGTCACTGGACGCGTTCGGATCCGGCCATCCGCACGTGAACTGCACTGCGCTCCACTACACCTTCCCGGTGCATGCACCGTCCCGGCCGCAACCGCCGCCCGAGCCGTCGCCGATACCGCCTTGGTTTATCGCACGCTCGCCCCTGTCCGGGCGCTCGTGACGACTGCGGTGCAGCTCGGCCGCTGCACTGCCGACGATCTCGAGCGGGAGCTCGAAAGCGGCCCACAGAACGGCAGCGCGCACTTGCGCAGCGCCCTCGACGACGTGTTCGGTGGCGCAGCCTCATCGCGGAGGCGGAGCTCGCGGACGCAATGCACGCCGCGGGCATGCCGTCCTTCGAACAGAACGTGCCGATCCTCGACGCCACCGGCCGGGTCGTGGCAATCGCGGACGTGCTGTGGCGCGCGCTGCGCGCCGTGTTGGAGGTCGATAGCAGGCGGCATCACTTCCTGGAGCCGAAGTGGATCCGGACGATGCACCGGCACAACATGCTCACCCGCTACGGCCTCGCCGTGACGCACTATCCGCCGGCGGAACTGAGGCGGCGGCCCGCGCACGTGATGGAGGAGGTCGACGCCTGGCTGCGCGGCCGTGCAGCCGAGCTGGGCGTGCCGTACCCGCCTCCGGAGCCTGCCGTCCCCGGCCTGCCCTACGTCCTTGATCAAGAGGGGCGAACCGTCGCCTGACGACGTTTCGGCCCTGTTGATCACCTAAGGGGAGGGGAACGGGGGGCCGGCGGCGGCACGCCGCGCTCAAGGAGGCGGGGCGGCTGCCGATAAGGCACGTGGAGGCCAAGGACGGCCTGCACACCGCACTATCCAAGGACGGACACCGTGATACAGCTGACCAGGCTCGGTGGGCCAGTCTTCGCGCTCAACCCGGATCTCATCGAGCGCGCGGAGGCCACACCCGACACCGTTGTCATGCTCGTCAACGGCAGCCGCTACGTCATCCGCGAGTCAATCGAAGAACTCGCCGCACTCATTACCGCCTACCGCGCCGATGTCGTTGCGCAGGCACAACTCATCGCGGACAGCGACGTCGCTGCCTCGCGCAGCGCTGGGCTTTCGAACGTCGTCGCGTTGCCCCAGCCGGGTGATCGCTGATGGATCCCGCGTCCGTAATCGGAATCGGCCTCGCCCTGGTCGGGATCTTCGGATCGATGATCATGGAGGGCGGGAATCCGGCTGCGATCATCCTGCCCGCACCGATCGTGTTGGTGTTCGCCGGCACGATCGGCGCCGCCATGGGCGGCGCGCTCATGGCGGACGTCAAGGCAGCGCCGAAGATGCTCATCGGCGCGGTCACCAAGCCGGTGCCGCAGCCCGGTGCCAGCGTCGAGACGATCGTCGCGCTGGCCACCCGCGCCCGGAAAGAGGGGCTGCTCGCGCTCGAGAGCGAGGTCGCCGAGTTGGAGGACCCGTTCCTGCGCCGCGCATTGGAGATGGCCGTCGACGGGACGGATCCGGATCAGGTGGCGGAGATCCTCGGCGCCGAGATCGATGCCAAGCGCGCGCATAACGCCGCCGCGGGAAAGATCTTCCACGACATGGGCGGCTACGCGCCGACCATCGGCATCATCGGCACCGTCATCGGCCTCGTGCACGTGCTCAGCGACCTCGGCGACCCGACCACGCTGGGCGCGAAGATCGCCTCGGCGTTCGTGGCCACGTTGTGGGGCGTCATGTCGGCCAACGTCTTCTGGTTCCCGCTCGCGAAGCGGCTCAAGCGGGTCGCTGAGTGCGAGGCGGAGTCTATGGAGCTCGTGCTCGAGGGCGTCCTCGCGATCCAGGCCGGCTCCAACCCGCGGTTGATCGCGCAGAAGCTGCAGAGCATGCTGCCCGGCGGCACGGAAGAGGACGAACGGGAGGTTGCCTGATGCCCGCGCGTCCAGGACGCGGCTCCGGGCAGCCGAGCGGTGTCAAGTCCGCCAACCCGCGCCGGCGTTCGCGCGACCAGCACGGCGAGGGCGAGGAAGAGGGCAATGAGCGCTGGCTCGTCACGTATGCGGACGTGCTGACCCTGCTGCTCGTGCTGTTCATCGTGCTGTTCTCCATCTCCGTCGTGAACACCAGCAAGTTCATCTCGCTGAAGACGTCGCTGGCCTCGGCGTTCGGCAACGGACAGAAGAGCGTCCTGGACGGCGGAATCGGCATCAAGGAGAACGACGCCGAGGGGCAGGGCCAGGAACTGGTCATGCCCGGCTTGCCCGTGCAGCCCGATATCAACGGCGCAGTGAGCCCGTCAACGCAGCCGTCGAGCCAGCCCCCGTCCACCTCGACGACCCACAGGTTCTCGCAGCGCGTGCTGCAGGAGGCGCACAACTTCGCCGCGATCGAACGGGCCATCAAGCGGGCCCTGGCCAAGGAGGGTCTCAGCAACGCCGCGCGGTTCACCATCGACCATCGCGGCCTGGTCGTCACGATCATCACGAACGACCTGGTGTTCCCGGGTAACAGCGCCCAACTGCTGTCCGGCGGGCAGCGGATCATCGCCGCCGTCGCGCCACCGCTGCGCGGTATCGCCAACTCCATCGAGGTGGACGGCTATACCAACCAGCTGAACGTGAGCACGTATCCGTACCCGAGCGGATGGGAGTTGTCCTCGGCGCGCGCCTCGGCCGTCGTCCGCTTCCTGATCACCGACGGCATCGCCGAGAACCGGCTCTCCGCCGTCGGGTACTCCGACCAGCACCCGCTCTATCCGCCGAGCGACCCACGGGCGGTCACCCTGAACCGCCGGGTCGAGGTGGTCGTGCGCTCGTCGCTGCCGGACAGCGAAGCCGCCCAACTGCAACAGGCCGCAGCAGCGGCGAAGTAACCCGAAAAGGACGAATCATGACAACTACGGCTCCCACCCAGAACCGGTTCGCCACCGGCAAGTCCGGCAGCTCCGGCGGCAAGGGCGCGTCGGACAAGGCTGCTGCGGAGGGCGGCGCGGACGAGGCCAAGAAGAAGTCCGTCTTCAAATCGAAGAAGTTCATCATGATCGTCGTCGCGGTTCTTGCCATCGGCGGTATCGGATACAAGATGTTCGCGCCCAAGCCCGTCGTCCCGCCGACCGGCGGCGAAGTGGTGGCGATCGATCCGACCTTGCTGAACCTCCAGGACGGGAGCTACCTGAAGGTGGCGATCTCGATCCAGGTGGTGAAGGGCAAGGCGACCGCGGCCGACTTCATGAAAGACAAGGCGGCCCAGCTCATGATCGAGGAGTTCAGCGACCGCAACGCCGCCTCGCTGCTCTCCGGCGCGAAACGCAAGACGCTGTTCGCCGACCTGAAGAAGAAGATCAAGGACGCGTACGACGGGGAGGTGTTTGACGTCTTTTATACCCAATTCGTCACGAGTGGCTGATCATGTGACTTAGGTCCCGTCCGTTCGCGGGCGTCCTCATGTTATGACGCGGATGGCCGATCGGAGCCTCCGTGCCAGTCAACCAGCCCAGCTCCGAGGCTGTGCGCAGCTTGCCCACCGGGCGAGCCGGTGTGGTGCCCTACGACTTCCGCCGGCCCACCAAGCTCTCCCGCGAGCACATCCGGATGCTGCAGATCGCGCACGGCACGTTCGCGCGCCGGCTGACGACCCTGCTCACCGGCGGCCTGCGCCAGGTGTGCCAGGTGACGGTGTCCGAGATCTCCCAGCAGTCGTACGAGGAGTACATCACCGGGCTGGAGAGCCAGACGCTGATGGTGCCGTTCACCGCGGCCCCGCTCGCCGGCACCTGCGTGCTGCAGTTTTCGCTGCCTGTTGCGCTGGCCGCGGTCGACTACATGCTCGGCGGGCCCGGCGGCGAACAGCTGCCCCGCCAGCTCACCGACATCGAGGCCACCCTGCTGGGCGGCCTGCTCGAGCAGATCACCAGCGTCCTGCGCTACTCCTTCGAGCCGATCATCGCGATCAACCCCGACCTCGGCGGCATCGAGTACAACCCGCAGTTCGTCCAGGCCGCGACGGCGACCGACGCGATGATCGTCGCCGACTACGACATGGTCGTCGGCAGCGAGCAGTGCCGTTTCACGCTGTGCATGCCGCTCGCGCCGATCCTGCCGGTGCTGGTCGCCCAACGGCCGCGCAACCTGGACGGCGAGGACGCACTCGACGCCGACGTGGCCGCAGCGCACGTCCGCGAGCGCCTCGGCGGCGTGCTGCTCGACGTGTCCGTCGAGTTCCAGCCGCTCTCGCTCAGCCCCACCCGCTTCCTCGAACTCGCCGAGGGCGACGTCATCGTCCTCGACCACCGCGTCGGCGTGCCGCTCACCGTGCGTGCCGGCGGCAGCGCTTATGCCCACGCGGTCGCCGGCCGCTCCGGTACCCGACTCGCCGCACTCATCACCGACACCCCGCAGGAGAAGTCGTGACCACATCCGCCCTGACCGATCTGGACGGGCTGCTCGCCGTCGCCGCCGAAACCGCGGCGACCACGATGGCGAGCGGCGAGACGCTCACGCCGGGGCCGCAGACCCATGACCCCGAGTCGTTCCAAGCCGGCTCCCAGGCAGTGCTCGCGCCGTTCGCCGGTCCGCGCTCGGGCGAGCTGCTCTACATCGTCGACGACGAGTTGAGCAACGCGCTGCAGGCCGCACCGGAAGGGCCGGTCGACCTCGGCGACGCGCTCGCGCCGGTGCTGCAGGCCATCGCCGCCGCCATCGGGCCTGTCGCCCTCGGGCCGGTGCAGGTGACGGAGCGACGGCTCGCCGTGAACCGGATCCTGGCGGCTTCCGAATCCGGACTTGTCCCGCTGCTCGGCGCGGACGGGCCGCGGGCGGCCGTCGCGCTCTCGCTGATGCCGCAGGCGCAGGCGCCGCAGATGCCGCAGGTGCCGCAGACCCCGTCCCTGGCTCCGTCGAACGACTTGCCCGTCGATCGCCTCGACCTGCTGCGCGGCGTCGAGATGGAGGCGACGGCCGAACTCGGCCGGACCCGGATGACCGTCAACGACCTGCTTGCCCTGCGCTCCGGCGCCGTCATCGAACTCGACCGGGTCGCCGGCGATCCGGCCGACCTGCTCGTCAACGGCCGGCTGATCGCCCGCGGCGAGGTGGTCGTCGTGGACGAGAACTACGGCATCCGCATCACCCAGGTCGTCTCCGACGCGGCCGGGCGGTAGGCCCGTGGAAACGGTCACGCTCATCGGGCGGCTGCTCGTCTCGCTCGCCGTCGTCCTCGGCCTGATGTGGGTCATCGCGCGGCGCGTCAAGCGGCCGACCCGCGGCCGCACCACCGGCCTCGTCGACGTGCTCGGCCGCCGGCAGCTCTCCCGCACCGCTTCGGTGGCAGTCGTCCGGGTGCTCGACAAGGCGCTCATCATCGGCGTCACCGACGGCCAGGTGAGTCTGATCGGCGAGACGGACCTGGAGGCCGCGGAGCAGGCAGTCGAGGTGGCGCCGCCGCGACCGCGCCAGCGCAAGGTCGACCTCTCCTCGAAGATCGGGCCCGACGGGCGGATCCTCACCGAACAACGGCCGGCCGTCCGGCGCTCGGCGCTCTCCGGCTCGGCGCTTTCCCCCGGCACCTGGCGGCAGGCCGTAGATTCCGTTCGCACGCTGACGGCGCGAAACACCTGAGCCCATGACCATCCGCCGACGCCACGTGCTTGGCGTCCTACTCGCGTTGCTGGCGCTCGGCCTGATCGTGCTGGCGTTCGGCTCCGCGCACGCGTCGGCCGCGCCGGCCGGACCCTCGGCGCCGGCTGGGCCGTCCGCACCGGTGACGCCCACCCCGCCGGCCGGCGACACGCCGGCCAACCCGGGTGACGGCTCGGTGACGGTCAATGTCGGGGGGCAGAAGCCCAGCCAGTCCATGACGCTGCTCCTGACGATCACGGTGCTGGCCGTGGCGCCGTCGCTGCTGCTGATGGTCACCAGCTTCACCAAGATCTTCATAGTCCTGTCGCTCACCCGGAATGCGCTCGGTCTGCAGTCCGTGCCGCCGAACCAGGTGCTCGCCGGACTGTCGCTGTTCCTCAGCTTGTTCGTGATGGGCCCGGTGCTGGAAAAGGTGAACCACCTGGGCATCCAGCCCTACCTGCACGGCACCAAGACCCGCAGCGTCGCCTGGCGGGACGGCACCGCGCCGCTGCGCCAGTTCATGCTCGAACACACCCGGCCGCAGGAGATCGCGCTGATGCTGCGCGCCGGTGGGCTGCCGAACCCGGCAGACAAGTCCGATCTGCCGCTGACGAGCCTGATCCCGGCGTTCGTCCTCTCCGAACTGCGCGGCGCGATGATCATCGGCTTCGTCGTCTTCGTGCCGTTCGTGATCATCGATCTCGTCGTGTCGTCGACGCTGATGTCGCTCGGCATGATGATGCTCCCGCCGGTCTCGGTGTCACTGCCGTTCAAGCTGCTCCTGTTCGTCCTCGTCGACGGCTGGGGCCTGGTCATCACCTCGCTCGTCCACAGCTATCGGGGAGGTTGACGACGTGAACGACACCGAGATCATGCACATCGCACTTCAGGTGCTCATCGTCTCCGCAAAGCTCGCCGCTCCGGTGCTGATCACTTCGCTCGTGGTCGGCTTCGCCGTCTCGATGTTCCAGTCCGCGACCCAGTTGCAGGAGTTCACGCTCTCGTTCGTGCCGAAGGTCATTGCCGTGTCGCTCGCGCTGCTCGTCTGCGGGCACTGGATGATGACGACGCTCGTGTCGTTCACCCAAGGGTTGTTCGGCGAGATCCCGAGTCTGCTGAGCTGAGCCGGCCGTGCAGTTCCAGGTCGACGAGGCGTGGCTGCTGACGCTGCTGCTTGCCAGCACGCGCATCCTGGCGTGGTCGCTCGTCGCACCGCCAATGGCCACCGGTGGCGTGCCGCGCACCGTAAAGGTTCTGCTCAGCGTCGGGCTCGGACTCGCCGTCGTGCCGCTCGCCCAAAGCCATGTACCGACCCCCGAGGTGGCGCCGGTGGCCGGCGCGCTGCTCGAGCAGGTGATCATCGGTGCGGCGCTCGGCTTCCTCACCCGGATGGTGTTCGCCGCCGTCGAGTCGGCGGGCGCGCTGCTCGACCTGTTCGGCGGCTTCGCCCTCTCCGCGGCGTACGACCCGCTGTCCACGACGACGACCTCGATCTTCGGACGGTTCTACGGGCTGCTCTGCACGACGCTGATCTTCGCGACGGACGCACACCTCGTGATCTTCCAGGGCTTCCTGCGCACCTTCACCGCGGTGCCGCTCGACGGACACCTGTCGATGGGCCACCTTGACGCGACCATCGCGCACGGGACGACGGCGCTGTTCGTCGCCGCGCTGCAGATCGCCGGCCCGCTGCTCGTCGTGCTGTTCGTCGCCGACATGGCGCTCGGCGTGCTCAATCGGATCTCGCCGCAGCTCAACGCGTTCGCGATGAGCTTCCCGCTCAAGATCGGCCTGACGCTGCTGCTCGCCGGACTGGGCTTCACCCTCATGCCTCGGATGGTCACGGAGCTGGCCGGACACGCGACCGAACTCGTCACCTCGGTGACCGGCTGATGGCCGGAGGAGGTGGCGGCGGCGAGCGCACCGAGAAGGCCACCCCGAAGCGTCGCAAGAAGGCGCGGCGGGACGGTCAGATCGGCAATACCCCGGAACTAGGCGCCTGGCTGGGGCTGCTCGTGGCGAGCTTCGTGCTGCCGCACGTCTTCAAGAGCCTGTTCGATCAGAGCCGCACCTCGCTCATCAAGGTCGGCGCCGTGATCGAGCACCCGGACGAGCGCGACGCCGTCAGCATCGCGTCGTCCGCCATGCGCAGTGCGCTGGTCAGCATCCTGCCGCTCGCGCTGACGATCGCGGGCATCGCGGTCGTTTCGGTTGCGTTGCAGGGCGGCATCTGGTTCAGCCCGAAGCTGCTCAAACCGACGTTCAAGCGCCTCAACCCGCTGTCCGGGATCAAGCGCATGTTCGGCCCGCACGCTTGGTGGAACCTCGCCAAGGCGCTGGGCAAGAGCGGTGCCCTCGCGCTGGTCGTCTACCTGTCGGTGCGACGCCTCATCCCGACCGTCATCGGCTCCGGCTCCCTGCCGCTGAGCAGCCTGATATCGATCGCGACCGGCACCGTGCTGGGCCTGCTGCGCTACGCAGCGGCCGCCGGCCTGGTGCTGGCGGTGGCGGACTTTGTCGTGGTGCGGCGGCGCAACGACAAGACGCTCAAGATGACCAAGCAGGAAATCAAGGAGGAGCACAAGAGCGCCGAGGGCGATCCACGGCTGCGCGGCGCGGTGCGCGCCCGGCAGATGGCGATGCGCCGCAGCCGGATGATGGCCGACGTCCCCAAGGCCAACGTCGTCATCGTCAACCCGACGCACGTCGCGGTGGCCCTGGTGTACGAGCCGAGCAAGGGGGCGCCGCGGGTCGTCGCCAAGGGTGCCGACCACGTCGCCGCCCGGATCCGGGCCATCGCCGAGGAGCACCGCGTCCCGATGGTCGAGGACGTCCCGCTGGCACGGACGCTGCACGCCACCGTGGAGGTGGGGCAGGAGATCCCGCCGGAGCTCTACAAGGCCGTCGCGACCGTCCTCGCGTTCATCATGACGCTCGCGAAGCGCGGCTCGGCCGCTGGCACGCACCGGGTGCGCGTCCTGGCGGCGGCCGCTGCCCGCTGACCCGAGATCAACGTACGGCTCAAGTCCGGCTGCGGGCGGTCGATTAGATCGGCAGCCAGGATGGCGAGCAGTGCCCGGGTCGGATGCCCGTTACGGACGGTCCATATCCGACGAGGGGTGTGCGTGAAGACGAACAGGCTCAGCCAGCTGGCTGTTCCGATCGGCGTCGTCGCCATCGTCGTGATGCTGGTCGTGCCGATGCCGCCCGCACTGCTCGACTTCCTCATCGCCTGCAACATCACCGGTGCCGTACTCGTCGTGCTGGTGTCGATGTACGTGCACCGGCCGCTGGAGTTCTCCAGCTTCCCGTCCCTGCTATTGATCGCGACGCTGTTCCGCCTCGCCCTGAACATCAGCGCGACCCGCCTCGTGCTCGCCCACGGCTTCGCCGGCCATGTGATCAGCGCCTTCGGCCACTTCGTCATCGGCGGCTCGCTAGTCGTCGGGCTGGTGATCTTCGCCATCCTGCTAGTCATTCAATTCGTCGTGATCACGAACGGCGCCGGCCGGGTCGCGGAGGTCGGCGCGCGATTCACGCTGGACGCGATGCCCGGCAAGCAGATGGCGATCGACGCCGACCTCAACGCCGGCCTCATCGACGAGGCGACGGCCCGCAAGCGGCGCGCCGAGATCTCGGCCGAGGCCGATTTCTACGGCGCGATGGACGGTGCCACCCGGTTCGTCAAGGGCGACGCGATCGCCGCGATCCTCATCACGCTGATCAACCTCATCGGCGGGTTCGCGATCGGCGTCATGAGCCACCACCTGTCTTTCTCGCAGGCGCTGTCCACCTACAGCCTGTTGAGCGTCGGCGACGGTCTCGTGTCGCAGATCCCGGCGCTGCTGCTCAGCGTCTCGACCGGACTCATCGTGACCCGCGCCAGCGACGCCGACGACATGGGCACCGTCGTCTCCCGTCAGCTGGGCAGCCAGCGCCGCGCGGTGCAGATCGCCGGCGCCGCTGCCCTGCTGCTGTGCATCGTGCCCGGACTGCCGAAGGTGCCGTTCCTGCTCGTCGGCGGCATGCTGCTCTTCATCGCGTCCCGGCTCGACAAGTCGGGCGGCGCCGACACCGCCGAGCCGGTCGCCGAGGTGGCGACCGAGTCGACGGACAGCGAGGAGGCGTTGCTCGCGGAGCTGACTGTCGACCCGCTCGAACTCTCACTCGCGCCCGACCTGATCTCGCTCGTCGACGGCCCGGGTGCCGACCTGCTCGACCGCGTGCGCAGCCTGCGGCGCACCCTCGCCGGCGACCTCGGCGTGGTGATGCCGCCGGTCCGCACGCGAGACAACGTCGCGCTTCCGATGTCCACCTACACGATCAACATCAACGGCGTCGAGGTCACGCGCGGCGAGGCACCGGCGGGCATGGTGCTTGCGCTCGGTGACGGCATCGACGGGCTGCCCGGCCGGCCGGCACGTGAGCCGGTATTCGGTCTCGCCGGCCGGTGGATCCCGGGCGAATTGCGCGCCCAGGCGGAGCTGCTCGGCGCCACGGTCGTGGACCGTTCGTCTTTGATCATCACGCACCTGTCCGAGACCGTCCGGCGCAACGCGAGCCGGCTGCTCGGCCGGGAGGAAGTGGCCGCCGCGACGCGGGCCCTCAAGCGCACCCACCCGGTCGTCGTCGAGGACCTCACGCCCGCCGTGCTCAGCCTCGGCGAGATCCAGCGCGTGCTGCACGCGCTGCTCGATGAAGGCGTGTCGATCCGCAACCTCGTCCGCATCTACGAGGCGCTGTCGGTCGCCGCGAAGGGTGGCACCGATCCGGATCGGCTGCTCGAGGCCGCACGTGTTGCGCTCGCGCCGGCGATCACCGCACAACACGCGACCGAAGGCCGCCTTGACGTGCTCACGCTGGACGCGCGGCTGCAGCAAACCATGGTCGAGTCGGTCCGCCCTGCGGAGGGCGGCGCCGTCCTGCTGCTGCCGCCCGGCGCCGCGGAGGCCGTCGTCAACAGCATCGCCGAGCAGTACCGAATGGAGACCACGAAGGGTCATCAGCCGGTGCTGGTCTGCGCGGCACCGATCCGCGCCGCGCTGCACCGCCTCGTCCGGCTCGCCGTTCCGGATCTACCAGTGCTGTCCTACAACGAACTCGCGACCGGGTCGGTCGCCGTGAACGCGATTGGAGTCGTCGATGACATCCTCGACGCTGTACCGGGAGGGTGACGACCTCGACACCCTGCTCGCCGAGCTGCACGAGGAATACGGCGAGCAGGTGCGTGTCCTGGACGTGGAGCAGGCGCGGGTCGGCGGGGTGCTCGGCTTCTTCGCGCGTCCGCGGGTTGCGGTGCGGTATCAGGTCGAACTGGCCGCCACCCCCGCCCCGACCCCAACCCCGGCGCCGTCGGCCGACCCGCTCGCCGAGCTCATCGACCGCGCCGAGTCGCAGGAATCGGCCGCGCAGCAGAGCGTGATCGCTTCGCTCGAGACGGCGACGCGGGAGTCGTTCGGCAGCAATGCCGAATTCGCCTCGCTGCTCCTCGAACTCGCCGCGCAGAAGGCGGCCGGGCGCACCCCGCCGGCCGCGCCAGCGCCAGCTCCGGCTCCGGCTCCGGCTCCGGCACCGGCACCGGCACAGCCAACTCCCCCTCCTCCTGCGGTGATCAACAGGCCCGAACCGCCGCAAGAGAACGGTTCGGCGCTGTTGATCAACGGGTTTGAGCAGTTGGCGCCGCAGCCGCTGCCGCACCCGGCACCTGCCCAGCCGGCACCGTCGGCGCCCACACTGCCGGCCCAGCCGGCAGCTCCAGCGCCGCAGACCCAGCCGGCGCCGCAGCCGCGCAGCCCGAGCCTGGTGCTGCGCCGCGAGCTCGCCGAGCTCGGCGTGCCGATCGACCTCGTCCCCGATGACGCGGCCGACGTGCAGGAGGCAGTGCGCACGATCGTCCGGCGGCTGCCCAGGGCACCCCGGCCGCCCGCGGGACCGGGCCGGGTGCTCGCGATCGTCGGCCCGGCCGACGAGGCGATGGCCACCGCGCGGCAGCTGCGCGACTCGGACGACGTCGACATCGCGGGAATCTGGACGATCGGCGTCGGACGCGGTCAGGCGCGCGGCACCACGCTGCTGCAGGACGCCTGGGGCGCCGCGAGTGCAGCCCAGGAGCACCGCGAGAGCGGTGGCAAGGTTGCCGTCGCCGTGATCCCGACCGACGGGCCCGAGGACGTGAGCCGCACGCCGTCGCGCGTGCTGCGTGCCCTGCGCCCGGACGCGGTCTGGGCAATCGTCGACGCGACGCGCAAGCCGGCCGACATCCGGGTGCGCGTGGCGGCCATCGACCTCGTCGACGCGCTCGTGGTCGTCGGCGCGGCGGACACCGCCAGCCCGGCCACCGTGCTCGAGCTCAACATCCCGGTCGCCATGCTCGACGGCCGCCCGGCCACCGCCGAGCGGTGGACGGCCGCGCTGTTCGACACGATCGGCGGACTCGAGGCGTAGTCGTCATGTTCCGTGGTTCGGTCCTGCTCCTCGCGCTGTTGTTCACCGCGCCCGTCCTCTGGCAGGCACTCGTGACGCAGACGGTGGGGGTGGACACCGCCCTGCTGCGGTTCTTCATCGCGGTGCCGGTTGCCGCGCTGCTGCTCGCCTTATTGCGCTTCGCGAGCCGTCGGAGGCATGACGCCTAAGCGGTGGCCAGGGATCACCCCGCGGACGAGAAGGTGACCGTCAGCGGATTGCTGAGCGCCGAGTCGTTGTCGAAGGCGTCTCGGGCGAAGACCTGGAAGGTGTAGGTGACACCCGGAACGAGCCCGCAGACCGGGTCCACGTCGACTGACGGTTCCAGTACCTGGGTCGTGCCACTCGGCACCACCAGTACCGGGCAGCCGAAGACACCGATGACGTGATAGTCGAAGGCCGACTCGTCGGTGGAGGGGTCCCACGCCAGCTCCAGCCCGGACGCGCTCTGACTGACCAGCCGCAGGTTGGTCGGCGTTGTCGGTGGGGTGGCGTCGCCGGCGGCGAACGATGCCGTGAGCGTGTTACTGGACGAGGTGTTGCCGGATCGGTCCTCCGCCTGGACCTGGAAGGTGTGGGTGCTGCCGGGCACCATCCCGATCGCCTGGTTGAGGTGCACGTCGAACTGAGTGTCGGAAAGCGGGCCGAACGGGGTGGGGTTGCCGTCGAAGAACACGTTGTAGAGCACGACACCGCTGTCATCGGTTGCGGCGTCCCAAGCCAGCACGATGTCCTCATCCGTCACGCTGACCGTGTGCAGGTTGCCCGGTGCTGTCGGCGGTGTTCTGTCTTTCGGGGCGGCCAGCGCCGCCGGGGCTGCCGTCATCAGCACAGCACCCGCCACCAGGACCGCCCCGAGCCCCGTCCACGTCCGCGTCGTTGTTCGCATGCGAGCCTCTCACTCCATGATCGGAAAGCTGTCATGAGTTAGTACGGCTCCTGCACGCCCCGGTACTCAAACCAAGTCCGATCTTGTGGCGGACGAGTTGGCTCCTCTCGATCTGCCAAGATCATTTCCGGGGTGTCAAGACCATCTCCGGATTGCGGTGAACGCCGGCTAGAGCGGCCTCGATGATCACTACTGTCTGGCGGTATGGGGACGGTCACGACGCGCACTGTTGAATACCCGGCCGACGGCCTGACGATGCGTGGGCACCTCGCGGTTCCCGCCGGTGACGATCGCCGGCCCGCGGTCCTGATCGGGCCCGAAGGGCCGGGGCTGAACGACTTCCAGCGCGGTCGCGCCGACACTCTTGCCGAGCTGGGGTACGTGGCGCTCGCCTTCGACCTGCACGGCGGGCGTTGGTTCACCGACCCGGAACAGATGTTGGCGCGAGTGATACCGCTGCTCGCCGACCCCGATCGGATGCGGGGCATCGGCCACGCGGCGCTCAATGTGTTGCACGCCGAACCGCGGACCGACCCCGACCGGATCGCGGCGATCGGCTACGGCACCGGGGGCGCGATCGTATTGGAACTGGGGCGCGACGGTGCCGAGCTGCGCGCGATCGGAACGGTCAATGCCATGACAACGGGCCGAGCGGGCGAGGCGGCGCGCATTCGCTGCCCGGTGTGGGCCGGGGTGGGGTCAGAAGACCCGATCGTGGCGCCGGAGCAGCGGGCTGCGTTCGCCGACGAGATGCAGGCCGCGGGCGTCGACTGGCGGGTCGTGGTCTACGGCGGCGCCCTGCACGCCTTCCACCATCCGCCGACGCGAGCCGACCAAACCCTGCTGCCCGGTGTGGGCTATCACCGGCAGCACGCGCAGCGGGCCTGGCGCGACATCGTCGACCTGCTCGTTGAGTGCGTGCCCGTTTCGGGGCAACGGCGATGACCTGCACCTGTTGGAGCTAGCGCAGAGCAAGCCCGGAGAAATGCTGGTGGCCAGGGACAGGATCGAACTGTCGACCTTCCGCTTTTCAGGCCGTCGCTCGCGCATCCAAGCCCGTCCGATGGGCGGCATTGCTCCGGTATTTCGGCCCAACCCGCCGCCCTGGACTGCATCGGACAACATGCTTGGCTACCACGCTGGCTACCACGTCAAGATCACGACCAAGTGCCGGCAAGCGGCTGCCCTGGCTTCGCTTGCGGGTCTGGATCGCCCATCTCAGCGACGACGAGTGGGCTCAGTTCGTCGAGCCGTTCGCGGGTGATGGCCGGAACGGCTCGACGAAACCGACGTCATCTCCGCCAAGCTCGCGGCCCGCCTTGCCGCTACCTGCCCTTGACGACAAGCACGTCATTGCCGGCGGACGCGGTTGCGGCGCAAACGGTTACCGAGGTGCGCTTCGGCGCCTTCGCGGCGGGATGGGGCGAGCGGCTGCAGGTCGGGCATCAGCTCGACGAGTCGCCTTGCATAGTCGACCACCAACTGGTGGAAGTAGCGTAAGGGAGGTGAGGTTGCACTCCCGCCCGGCCGAACCAACCGGGCCCGCCTCAACGGCGCGCCGGTCATGCCGCATCGGCCGCCGCCTTCGCCGCGAACTCCGCCGTCGTGCTGCGCCACCGGCCCTGTGGTCCGGTGAGGTGGCGGCGGACGTCTTTCCAGTTCCAGCGACGCAGGGGCGTCACCGGCCACGGCACGAACGCCCGCACGGGCCCCCCAGGCTGCGGGACCAGAGCGGAGATCACACTGCCCGTGGCCGCAGGACCGGGCGATGCGCACCGAGGGGATCTCCGCCGGGCGCACGGCTTTCGCAGACGGGTAGGCGCCTACCGGAGTACCGCACGCGTCTCATGGACCGTACGGCGGCGGCACCGCCCGCAAGGCGACGACTGACCGTCCCGATCCGGACGCGGACGCGTCGCTGCCGCTCCGGCAAAGCAGCCGGCCATCCCGGGGCGACGACCGGCCTGTCCATCATGGGCCTTCCAGCCCTATTGACGCCCGGCGGTACGAGGGACCGTCAATGCGATGGCAGCAAGGAGCGAGCGATGACCGGCACCACTGCATCAGAGACGGCGATGCTGCTGCGCCGCGCCGCCGAACGAGCGATCAAGGCCCCGTCGATCCACAACACCCAGCCGTGGCAGTTCGTGGTGACCGAGAACTGGC
>DASQSE010000119.1:0-50319 GCA_035642535.1 Jatrophihabitans sp.
CCCGGCACCGACCACACCCGCGCCCGGTAGCCGCACCGCGCCCAACCCGACCCACACCCCCACGCGCACACCCACACCGACCACCCTGACCACCCAGCCCGCGACAGCCTCGCCGTCGAGTTCCACCCCCGTGCTCTCGCCCAGCAGCTCCACCAGCTCGCCGTCGCCGAGCGCCAGCTCCAGCACACCGTCCTCGAGTTCGACCCCGGCCCCGGTACCAAGCACCTCATCCGCCCCCGTGCCCTGACGACCGCCGAGAACAGGCGCCGAACAGTGCCCAGCCAACACGCGCGGCGAGACGAAAGATCACTGGTTACCGATCGGCCGGATCTCGAGCGTGGTCCACCTCGGCGCCTCCGATCAGAGACGACCTGTTGATCACCTTTCGCTCGGGCCCGGTCTTGCCGGTCGTACCCGAGCGCAGACGATGAGTTATCCGAGCCACCCAGCGGGTCCCCCGGACGAGTAGCCGGAACCAGCCAAGGAGGTGCGCGATGACCAAGAAGGTTCGCGACATCGTGACCGGCCCTCCCGTGAGGCTCAGCGCAGATCACAGCGTCATCGACGCCGCCGAGGCGATGCGCGACCAGGCGATCGGCGACGTGCTGATCGCGGACAACAACCGCTTCACCGGCCTGGCGACCGACCGCGACCTGGTCATCCGCGTCCTAGCCGACAACCTGGACCCCGGCCACACCAGGCTGCGTGACATCTGCAGCACCGACGTGGTCACCCTCGGCCCGGACGACGACACCGAGCGCGCCGTGCAACTCATCCGCCAAGGCGCCATCCGCCGCATCCCGGTCATCGAAGGCAACCGCCCCGTCGGCGTCGTCTCCCTCGGCGACCTCGCCATCGACCAAGACCAGCGATCCGCGCTCGCCGAGATCTCTGCCGCACCTCCGAAACAACTAGCCGCTGAGCGGGCACAGCGACAGCCGCGGGCATCCACGCTCCCCGAAGGGGCAACTGACCGGCACCGGCACGCTGCACGGGGCCCCGGAATGGCGAGGCTCGTCAGGCACCAGGCGTCTCTGCCGGCGCCGTGTCGATCATCAACACGTTCTCCAGCCCGGCGATCTGAATGACCCGCCACATCCGTGCCGGGACGTGCGTCAAGGTCAGCGACCCGTGCGCGCAGGCGCAGCGGTCAGTCGCAGCGGCTAACGCGCCCAGGGCGAGAGAGTCGATGAAGGTAACCGCACCCACATCGACGTTGATGACACGGCGGCCCGCCCGCAGATGGCGCCGCACCTGGCGGCGCAGCGCAGGTGCCGCCGCCTCCCTCGCGACACTATGCAGGCCGTTGTATATGAGCGCGCGGCTGCAGGTGGTCGCAGCGGAACGGAACGCCGAGTACGTCGCCATTCGCCCATGCAGGCGGGCGATCCTGTAAGGGTTGTTCTGTTCGCCGACCTGACGTCGTTCGGCGCAGATAGTGCGCGTCGCGGGCGCTACTGGGAGTGCGCGGGACGGTACCTGGATGAGCCCAATTCGTCGAACCGCTCGCGGTCCGTGACCCCTCTTGCACCAGGGCTGCCTTGAAGGTGTCGCACGATCGACACATGCTCAGAGGTGTCGGGCACGGAATTCCTTCTGGGCTTGGCTGACTTCGTCGAACAGCGTGCTCGGTGGCAGAGCGGGCCGAAGTGGCCGCCGATGATCGTGACGAGTTCCTTCGTCGGGTGCGCGCGGCTAATGTTCAGTCGACAACCGTTGCACAGGGCACGAAACGGAGCGTGAGGCGATGGGTTCCGTGTCCGCCGGTGCGTCCGAGGTGTTGGAGGGGCAGGCGGACGTGGTCGACGCGGTGTTGGCCGCGAGCCGGGTGTTTGTCGCGGTGGCGTCCAACGCACTGGCCGGGCTGATGCCGGAGGTGACGTTGCCGCAGTTTCGGGCGATGGTGCTGCTGGAGGCCCGCGGCGCGATGACGGTGGCGGAGTTGGCCGCTGAACTCGGGGTGGCGCCTTCGACGGCCAGCCGGATGTGCGATCGGCTGGTGGCGAAGAAGTTGGTGCGCCGCACGCTGGACCCCGCGAACCGGCGGCGGGTGCGGTTGACGCTGCACACGGCGGGGCGCGAGTTGATTGCGGCGAGCACGAAGCGTCGCAAGCTGCAGATCACCCGGCTGCTCAAGACGATCCCGGCGAAGGAGCAGGACCGACTGGCCGCGGCGCTGCAGGTGCTGGTGACGGCGGCGGAGAAGAGCGGGCACGCAGCGGCGCCGCGCTGAGCGCTCGGGCGGCACCGCCGTACCGCCCGAGTAATCTCGCACAGTACACTTGTTGCATAGTGCAACATACGTCGTGGGAAGCTCGGCCGCTGGTCTGGCGTCGCCTCGGCAGTTCCGCAGCTGTGCCAATGCAGGCGGGCGTCGCCCGGGGGATGACCGCGATCCGCTCGTCGAGTACCGGGTTGCTGGTGCTTGCCCTTGTGGTTGGCGCCGGTGCGGGTGGCGGTGCAGTGGTGTTCCGCTGGTTGATCAGGCAGTTCACGCTGCTGCTGTCCGGGCACAGCGACTACTCGGCGGCCGGGCATGCCGCGAACCCGCACGTGCCGGGGCTGGGGCGATGGTTCGCGCTGCTCGCGCCGGTGGTGGCCGGGCTGGTGTACGGGCCGCTGGTGCACTTCTTCGCGCGAGAGGCGCGTGGGCACGGGGTGCCGGAGGTGATGTACGCGGTCGCGCGCCGCGGCGGCCGGATTGCGCCACAGGTTGCGGCGGTCAAGGCGCTGGCCTCGGCGTTGTGCATCGGTGGCGGCGGGTCGGTCGGGCGGGAGGGTCCGATCGTGCAGATCGGCTCCGCGCTCGGCTCCACCGTCGGCTCCATCGTGCGGGTGGCCGAGGCGCGGATGCGGGTCCTGGTTGCGTGCGGGGCCGCGGGCGGTATTGCTGCGACGTTCAACGCGCCGCTGGCCGGGGTCTTTTTCGCGATGGAGTTGATCCTGCGCGACTTCGCCGCGCAGTCCTTCGGCATGGTGGTACTAGCTTCGGTGACCGCCAGCGTGATCGGCCGCGCCGCGTTCGGCAACCAACCGTTCCTGCACCTACCCGCCTTCACCGTGCAGCATCCGGTCGACTATGCGCTGTTCGCCGCGCTCGGTGTCGTCGCCGGCGTGATCGGTGTCGTGTTCACCCGGGTGCTGTATCTGATCGAGGACGGCTGCGACATCGTGTGGCGCGGCCCGGAGTGGGCCCGGCCCGCGGTCGGCGGGCTGCTGCTCGGCGGGCTGCTGCTGGTGCTGCCGCAGATGTACGGCGTCGGCTACCCCGTGTTGTCCCGCAGCGTGGCCGGCGGATACGCGATCGGGTTCCTGCTCGCGCTGCTCGCCGGCAAGATCGTCGCCACCAGCCTGACGATCGGCATCGGCGGCTCCGGCGGCGTGTTCGCGCCCAGCCTGTTCATCGGCGCGATGTCCGGCGCCGCCTACGGCCAGGCGCTGCATCACCTCGTGCCGAGCCTGGCCGGCCAGCCCGGCGCGTACGCCTTGATCGGCATGGGGGCGGTGTTCGCGGGCGCAGCCCGCGCCCCGATCACCGCGGTCATCATCTTGTTCGAGCTCACCGGCGACTATGCGATCATCCTGCCGTTGATGGCCGCCATCGTACTGGCCGCAGGCGTCAGCCACCTGCTCTCCACCGACACCATCTACACCCTCAAGCTGCGCCGCCGCGGCATCGACCTGGAGACCCGCCCGACCGCCAGCCAGCTCGCCAGCACAGTTGTGGGCGCGATCGTCACGCCGGTGGCCGACACCGTGCCGGGCTCGACGGCGTTGCTCGAGGTGGTGCCGCTTCTCGCCCAGGGCGGGCACGGGCTGCTCCCGGTGACCAGCCAGGACGGCGCCTTCGTCGGCGTGGTCACCGCGCGCGGTCTCGCCGAAGCGCTCGCCGACGGCGAGCACGACACCGCGCCGGTCGCGTCACTGGTCGAGGAGCTACCCGCGGTCACCACCGCGACCACGCTCGATGACGCGCTTGACGAGCTGGACGCGGCCGGCGGTACGGCGTTGCCCGTGTTCGACGAACTCCGCGAGAACTTCGTCGGCTGGCTCAACCTGCAAGGCGTCCTCGGCGTCCTCCGTCCGCGCGCGGCCCAGTCACCCAGCCCGGAAACTCTCGGAAGCGTGGCCTCATGACCACCAACCGCCCCTCACGACCGGCGCGCACCCGTAGCTGGACCGAACTGGCGCGCGCGGCCTGGGGCGCCGCGCTGCTCGCCCGCCCGCACGAGCTCCTGCGCCACGTGCACCACGTCGCCGTCGATCACAGGAGCATCGTGGTCGCCCGGGCCCTCGGGGCCCGGCATCTGGCCCAGGCCGCGTTGTCCGGCCTGCGGCCGAGACCAGAGGTGCTAGCGGTGGGCGTGCTCGTCGACGCCGTGCACGCCTCCACCGCCCTCGGACTGGCCGCGGTCGACCGAAACCGCGCTCGGGCCGGCCTCCTCGATGCCGCCATCGCCGCAGCATGGTCGGCCGCCGGAATGCGCGACCTGATGCGCAACGCGGCGTGCTCACCGGAGCGCAGGAGCCGGGGCGGCGGGTCGGCCCGCCCTGCTTCGTCACGTGCCGGTCGACCGGAGGCTGCACACGCCGTTCTCCGTCGAATCGTGGCCCACCGCGGTAGCCGGTCGGCATGAACGCGCTCCTCGGACACAGCGCGCAGCTGGGCTGGGTGGCGCTTAAGGCGATCCTGCTGTTCCTCACCACGGCGCTCGGACTCCGGCTGTCCGAACGCCGCACAATCGCGCAGCTGAGCATCTTCGACTTCGTCGTCGCGGTCGCGACCGGCGCGATCTCGGGCGCACGGCAACTTCGTCCACCACGTCCTTCCTCACCGGAGCAGTGGCCCTGCTGGCCCTGCTCGCCGTCCACCGGCTCGTGGCCGCGATGCAGCAACGCGGGTGGCTCGGGACCTGCTCGAACGCCGACCGCTTGTCATCTGCGCAGACGGGCAGTTGCGCGAGCACGCGCTCAGAGGGCCGGCATCTCACCCCGGGAGGCGCTGCGCATCCTGCGCCAGGCAGGGGTCGGGGATCCCAACGATGTGCGCTACGTGCTTCTCGAGCCGCGCGGTGCCGTCACCGTCGTCCCGCACGGACCGCTCGGTCGAGCCAATCTCGCCGCGCTGCGCGAATCGGGCACGAACGACGACCTTCCAGCAGAGCGCCCGGAGGATCACCCACGCACCGAACCGGAGTAACCGCCCGGTCTAAGCCGACAGTCCAGAGCGAATGGAGGACCGATGACCGAACCGATCGAGATACCGCAGCCGCAGGTGCTCGACCCTGATCGCCCGCTGCGCAAGCGCGGGACGCAGTTCACTGCCGACGACAGGCCCGAGGCGAAACTGCTCCACAAGGCGCTTTATGAGTCATGTGATTACGCCGCACACCTATGGCGCACGCTCGATGCGATGCGGGGCTACCTGCTCGCAAGCCTGCCGCCCGATCCGCGCAGCCCCGATGCCGACCGGAGCTGCGCCCGCCCCGCCGGCCCGGACGACGAAGCAGGTTGGCAGGCATGGATCGACGCGTTCGCCTCGGTGTCGTCGGTGCTGTGCGGCCCACACGGCGATTCCGGCTTCGGGCTCGGACGGGCACGCCAGGAGGCTCAGCGGCGCCGATCGGCGCCTTTGCTGTATATGGCGGCCGAGGCCGCCAAGCCGCCGCGGCGTGTGGACCCCATCGCCGAGCAACCGGCGCCGACAGCGGCCGACGCCGACACGCCGTACCGAACGTTGCCCGGGCGCAATGCCCGCGCGATCAACCGGGCTCACCTCGCCGTGACGATGGCGCTCGGCGTACTGGCAATCCGCCGCCGCACAGGTCACGCGATCTGATAGGGCCCGCCTCCGTGAGTCAGCCGATGGCTAGGCGGGTGAGCGTCGACGCGGGCGCCATCCACCATCGCCGCGCTCCGCACGCTGCCCGCAGATCAGGTCTTCCGCAGCGTGAACCAGGTCGAGCACCACCACGCACCCGATTCGGCGATTCCGCAGCGATGGCATGGCACTTCCATGAAGTCTGCACACGTATCCGTTGGCGTGCATAGACATACGCCAAGCGAGGGCACGCTAGCGTCGGCCACTTCATTGCTGTCCAGCGCGAGGTCGCCAAGCCGGGTGGGACATGTCCCACCCGATGGCGTCTGAGGCTCGCGACGTACCTCGAGATACCCCCTCGGTTGCCCGTGTTTGCGGGGTCAGTGGCCTGCAGCCCGGTGTTTACAGGCGTTGTCAGGTGGTTCAACTCCGCCCTTGCCCACACAAGTAGCCCCCGGAATACGGGGCGGCGGTGCCGGAGCCTTCGCCTGTGCGTTATTGGCGGCATGATCGCGTTTACCCTCGCTGAGGACAAACTCGAGGAACTCGAGCACGCAATGTGGGGCCGCGCTAGCAGGGCTCGTTATAGGTGCCGTCATGGGAGTCTTCGGGCAATGGCCACTTGACTGATTCGCTCTCCGAACGCTCCGACGGAGGCCTGGCGACGTGCGGGGCGGCTCGTTTGCGCGACCTGTTTGTAGAAGGCACGGGGCCTCCTCCGCTGCTTGGCACCGTTCGTAGCTCCCGTCAGCTATCCGTCTAAGTCGAGGACGTAGGACTCGCCGGACTTCGTGAAGCCGAGCTGACCGTAGTAGGGGTCGACCTCGCCGGGTGGTGTCAGTACCCGGCGGAACCCGCGGTCGGTGAACAGGTGGCTGGATCGGTAGACGAACTCACCTGGGGTGAAGTCCCGGTACGGCTTGGTCACGTAGTCCAGTTCGACCTGCGCGGTCGTCTTGTCGAGGGCCCGAACCAGCACGACGCCCACCAGGTTGTCACCGGTGAACACCAGGTAGGCGGATCGGTCCGCGCCGGCCGACCAGTCAAACCCAGGGTTGAACCGGACGATGTCTTCCGCGTGGGTGTGCAGCACGTAGTCGAGGATGTCGTCGTCGATACCAACCTGGATCACCTGGTACTGCCGGGGGTCGTGCCGGGTGGCGAGCATGTCGCGAAGGAACCAAACGTTGATGCCGGCGAGCACGATGTTGAGCCCCACTTGCGGCCACACGCCCAGCGCCCAGTTGTAGACGATCAGCACCAGGCCACCGATGAGGTTGAAGGCCCGCAGCCGCAATTGACGCGCCTGCAGCAGCGACCAGACGAGCACTGCCGATCCGGCCCACCCGAGGACATCAAGCAGTCGCATTCACGCCCCGACCTTCGTCGGTTGTGACGACTGCCAGCAGGGCCGCGACCAGGTCCGCGCCGTAGCGCAGGTCGTTTGGCGCGATCGCGAGGAACACGCCGGCGATGGTCGTGACCGCAGCGACTACAGCCACAAGCTTGCGCACGAATCCCTCCCATCCTGCGGCAGACGATCTTCCCGCACCCGGCCCGGCTCGGAAAGTGCCGTTAGGCCGCCAACGCTCCAAGCGGACCCCGAAGAATCTGAATGCACGTCGGTCGACGGCGCGCAGCTCAGCTCCTTCGGACCGAAACGCATGTATGCGTGGACCATTTCCCTCTCGGGCGCGGCAGATCTTCGGTGCCTGCAACGTCAAGGATGAATTCGACTCGAAGCAGACGCGTGCAGTCGGTTGGCCCCGAGCGCCGAGTCGTTCGGGATCGTCGCGATCTGTCGTTGGGGGCAGGCTCAGGACGAAAGGCCGGGAGGCCACGCGACATCGGCCTCTGCCGGAGCCGCCGGAGCGCTCCCAGCCTGAGAGAGAGTGACATGCGGGGGACATCATGCTTGACCAGTGGGAATGGAAAGACGTGACGAAGGGGCTCGACGACCCCAGATACGCCGCCTACCTCTCGCTGCGCCGCAAACGCAGGTTCCGCAACCACGCCGACTTGGCCGCCGCCGTCGCTGCCTTTCTCGTGTTCCTGGTGGTGTTCGGCTATGTGGCAATCCCACCGTGGCATTCGCTGCGCTGGATCGTTCTGCTCGGCGTCGTCTGGCTCGAAGTCTTCGTCCTGCACTACCTGTCCTTGCGGCGCCGCCCACGCGTGCCGATCGAGGACCACAGCGTCCGTGACGAGATCGCGCGTATCGACAAGCTGTACGAACAACGGCACGCCGCGCCCGGAGAGGAGCTGCCCGGGTCGGCGGGCAACCACGCCACGGTAGGCCTACTTATCCTCGCCCTGCTCGTGCTATTGATCGGCACCCGCGCCGTTTCGACCGGCTGGGGGCTGCTGCTGTTCGGGTCGTCGATCGCCACCGTCGTGCTGCACTGGTGGCTCGCGAATCGCCGCCCGGAAGGGCCCCCGCCGCCTCCACCCTCGCGCCGCGAGCCTGGCCCAGGTGCCAACGGGCACAGGCGCCAGCCCGAAACGCGGTTCGGCCCCGCGACTCTGCACGGCCCGGGACTCAGCACCAACGGCTCGGCAAAGACGCCGCAGTACGGCGGCCGCCGCTGAGGCGGCTGAACCAAGCAGATGACCAGCACCCGCGGTTCGTCATGCGTTCCCTGGCTGAAGCGGATCATTCGTGACCCACCGGTAGCGGGTGATGTCAGGCAGTGCAACCGCTCCAAGGCTTTCGTAGAAACGTTCCCCGGCGACGTTTCCCGTCGTCACGTCCCACTCGATGCGACCCTCGGTCTTGCCACGCAGACAGTCCATCAACTCGCGCGCTACCCCCGATCTGCGGTGCACCTCCACCACGAAGAGATCTTCGAGCCAGATGCCGGACGTTCGCGCCCACGATGAAAACGTTCGGTACCACATCGCAAGACCGGCGAACGATCCGTCAGGGCGCTCCGCGATGGTCACCTGGATAAACGCGTCCCTGCCGAACAAGGCCTCTTCGAGCTCATCGATTGCCGAGTCGGTGCGACGCATCGACGCCTCATGTCGTGCATGCATCTCCAACGTTCGTCGGATGACCGACAGATCGGACGTAAGCGCTTGACGGACCGACACCCAAGCTCCTCAAACGATGCGGCTGACGACGGTCGGAGGTACCGGTTACGGGGCCGTGGGCGCCTGATCTAACAGATTCCGGCGGCGTCATGAACCGTTTCCCCACCTACGATCGTCGCGAGTACGGCCATCGCCCCGAGGTCTTCAGCCTGTAGCGGATCTGCGGACAGTACCGCGAAATCGGCAAGGTACCCCGGTTCCAGTCGACCTACCCGATGCTCAGCGAAGCCCGCGTACGCCGAGCCGTAGGTGTAGGCGCGTAAGGCCTGTGCGGGACTCAATCGCTCGTCGGCGGCGAGCACGGCACCGGTTGCAGTGCGGCGCTCGACGAGGTCGCGCAGACCCAGCACGGGATCCCCGTTCACCACGGGGCGGTCCGAGCTGGCGGGCAGCTCGATCCCGGCGTCCAGGAAGGACTTCTGGCGATAACACCATTCCGCACGTTCGGCGCCGATCGCCGAGATCATCCCGTCGCCGAGTTCGTGAACGAAACGGCCCTGCGGAACCGGGATCACGCCGAGCCGCGCAATCCGCTCGACGTGTTCGGGACGGGCGATCCCACAGTGTTCGATCCGGTGCCGGTGATCGGACCGAGGATGCGCAGTCAGGATGTCTTCATAGATGTCGAGAACCTCCTCGACAGCGCGGTCGCCGATGGCATGGGTAGCTACTTGCCACCCCGAACGGTGCGCACGGCCGATCGTTTCGCGCAGTTTCGCAGGCGGTGTCTGGAAATAGCCGCGGCCACCCTCGCCGTCGTAGTCATCCCACATGGCCGCCGTGCGGCCGATCAACGAGCCGTCGGCGAAGATTTTCATCGCGCCGATGCGGAGGTGGTCGTCACCGAATCCGGTCCGCAGGCCGAGATCGAGACCGAATCTGATGTCGTCCTCCTCGGCGGCCTCTACCGCGTGCATCGCATCGGCCGCGATCATCACAGTGACCCGCAGGTCGAGGACATGTTCTGCGCGCGCGTTCTGGTAGGCGGCGAGTTCGATCGGCGTTCGGCCGATCCAGCCGCCGCCGATGCCGGCCTCCTGCACGCTCGTGACGCCCTGCGCTAGCAGCGCATGATTCGCGCGCTCGATGGCGCGGGCCACCCGGTCGACCGGTGTCGGATACACGAGCGGCTGCAACAACAGCTGGGCTTGCTCGCGGAGCAACCCGGTGGGCTTCCCGGCGGCATCGCGGACGAGGTCACCGCCTTCGGGCACATGGTCCAGGTCAAGTTCGGTGAGCACCGCCGAGTTGACGACGCACATGTGGCCGGAGGTGTGCTTGAGCCACACGTGATGCCGGGGCGCAACCCGATCCAGCGCTTCGGCGCTCGGGTGGCTGCCGAGGAGTTTGTTCTGGTCGTAGCCGCTGCCGATGATCCAACTGCCCGGCGGAAGCTCCGCCGCACGCGCTGCAACCGCGGCGTAGACGTCATCGACGGACCGGACGTTTTCGACACCCAGCGGCAGTTCGTCGAGACTCATCCCGAACCAGGCGAGATGGTTGTGCGCATCATGAAAGCCCGGCACAACGGCTGCTCCGCCGAGGTCGATCCGGCGCCGGGCCGGCAAATCCCGCGCATCGTCGCCCAGGGCAACGATCCGCCCGTGGTGGACTGCGAGGGCGTCGACAGGGGTGAACTCGCGGCCCGTCAGAAAGCGCGCTCCGACGTAAACCTTGTCGACCAGCATTGGTGATACCTCGCTGCGGCTCGAAGATGGACGATGAACGCACTTAGCGACTCTCACCCTGGCTCAGGGAGGACGGCTGTGTCGACGCTGCATGCCGACGACGGAGCGGTAGTTCTAACTATCGATGCCGACGTCGCGGTGATCTCGCTCAACCGCCCACACCGGCTCAACGCGGTCAATGACCAGCTTGTCGAGGGGCTGCTCGACGCCTTGTCCGAGATCGAGGCGGGCGAATGCGGTGCCGCGCTGCTGACGGGTCGGGGGCGAGCGTTCTGTGCCGGCCATGATTTGAAGGAGCCGCGCGGTGGCGACGACGGATTGTTGCGCCGTCTCGAGCGCCTCCAGGAGGTCACTAGGCGAATCCGCGGTCTATCCATCCCGGTGATTGCCGCGGTGCACGGGCACGCAGTGGGTGCGGGCGCAGAATTCGCGCTGGGATGCGACCTCGTCGTCGCTGCCGAGGGCACGCGCTTCAGGTTCCCGGAGGTCGGTCTTGGGCTGAGCGTCACCGGCGGGCTGACGAAGTTGCTGCCGTTGTTTGTCGGTCCGATCAAAGCGAAGGAGTTGCTGCTGCTGGGTGAGGCGATCGACGCGCGGGAGGCGATGCGGCTCGGCCTGGTCAATCGTGTCGTACCGCCCAGCGAACTGACGGGCGCGACTATGGAGTGGGCGCGACGCCTGGCGAGTCAGCCGCGGGTGCCCACAGCGCTGGCGAAGGCCGCGCTGGACAACGGCATCGATGCGGCTTTCGGGGCCGGCCTCGAGTTGGAGATCTCGCACGCGATCATCACCGACGGGGTGGCCAAGCGCGGCGACCAGGCTCTGGCAGCCAGCCGGGCAAGGAATCGCGGCGCATGAGTCTGCCGCAAACACTCCCCGCGTTGCTGCGTCGGGCTGTCCAGCGTTGGCCCGACCGCGTTGCGTGGATCTTCGATGAGCACGGCGAGTCGCTGACCTTCACCGATGTCGATGTGCGTAGCGACGCGCTCGCCCAGCTACTCGCGGACAACGGCATCCGCCAGGGTGACCACGTCGCGGTCATGCTCGACAACGCACCGACGTTCCCGCTCGCGTGGCTCGCGATCACCAAGCTCGGTGCCGCGATCGTGCCGGTCAACACCAGCTATCGCCGTTACGACGCGACGCGCCTGCTCGCCCACTCACAGGCACGACTTGCGCTTGCTAACGACAGCCACGCCGAGTTGCTCCGGACAATCCAGGCAGAGACCTGCTTGGAAGCCGTGGTCTCGCTGGACTTGTATGACCTCACGCCGTCCACCGGCGCAACGCCCCAGGCTGACGTCGCGCCGGGCACCGTGTCGAACATCCAGTACACGTCCGGTACCACGGGCGCACCGAAGGGCTGCATCCTGCCGCATGCGTACTGGACCACGCTGGTCCGGGGCCTCATCGACGGGTTCCCGAACATCACCGAGCATGACGTCATCCTCACCGCCCAGCCATTCCACTACATCGACCCGCAGTGGAACGTCGCGCTGGGCCTGGCATCCGGGTGTCGTCTCGTCGTGCTCGATCGCTTCCACCCCAGCTCGTTCTGGTCGAAGATCATCGAGTACGGAGTGACCTGGTTCTACTGCCTGGGCATGATGCCGAAACTGCTCCTGAGCGCGCCGGCTCCCGCTCGCCCAGGCACGCTGCGGTCGATCTGCGCGTCGGCCATCCCGCCCGAGCTGCACCGCGACCTCGAGGCTCGCTGGGGTGTGCCGTGGTTCGAAGCGTTCGGGATGACCGAAACGGGCAGCGATATCCGGCTCGACCCGCGAGATCACGACGAATGCGTGGGCACCGGCTGCATCGGTCGGGCGGTACCGGGACGCGAGGCCCGCGTAGTTGACGAGGCCGACAACCCTGCGCCGCCCGGCGTGACGGGGCAGCTCGTCGTGCGCGGCGCCGGGATGATGACCGGTTACTTCCGCGACGCTGACGCGACGCGGACTGTGTTTCGGAACGGGTGGATGCACACCGGCGACCTTGCCCGGATGGACGAGCGGGGACGCATCTACTTCGTCGGCCGCACCAAAGACATGATCCGGCGCAGCGGGGAGAACATCGCCGCGGCCGAGGTGGAGCGGGTGCTGCAGTTACACCCGGCTGTCAAGGTGGCGGCGGTGCTCGCGGAGCCCGACGAACTGCGCGGCGAAGAAGTACACGCCGTCATCGTCGCCGCCCATGGTCACGGTGCGACGGATCTGGCTGACCTCATCGAGCATTGCCAGCGAAGGCTCGCCTACTTCAAGGTCCCCCGCTACTGGACGTTCGTCGCCGATCTGCCTCTGACCGCGTCGGAACGGGTCGCAAAGCGGGAACTGCGTGCTCGCCTCGACCGGGATACGCCTCGTACAACACTCGATCGCACGGCGGTCGCGTAACTCAATCCTGAGTCACTCCCAGACGATCGAGGATCCACGCGTACACCTCGGCCTCGTAGCCGAGGTGCGCGACGCGCCCGGACGGACCGACGTGCGCCCCGGCGCCGGTCTCGCAGCGGAACAGGCACCGTGGTGACCACTCCGGGTCGGAGTGCCGCAGGGCAGCCACCCACTTGGCGGGTTCCCGCACCATCACGCGTGGGTCGTGGACCGCCCCGGTCACCAGGAGGTCGGGTCGTCCGCCCGCGGGCGGCACGTTGTCGTACGGCGAGTACGCGAGCATCCAGTCGAACTGCTCGCGAATACATGGGTCGCCCCATTCCTCCCACTCGGTGATCGTCAGCGGCGTGTCCTCGTCGAACATCGTGGTGACGACGTCGACAAAGGGCACCTCCGCCACGACGGCTCGCCAACGGTCGGGTCGCTGGGTGAACACGACACCCTGCAACAGCCCACCGGCGCTGAGGCCCCGCGTGGCGATCCGCGTGCCGTCAACCAGCCCCTCCCGGTCGAGGCCGTCCGCCACCGCGATCAGGTCGTCGAACGTGTGCTGCTTGTGCCGCATGCTGCCGTCCAGCCACCAGCGCCGACCGCCCTCGCCACCGCCGCGGACCAGCGCGTGCACCCAGACGACACCGCGGTCGAGCACGCTCGGCAGCGCGGCATCCCACTCCGGCTCGTCGACGGCCTCGTAGGCGCCGTAGGCATAGATCAGGCAGGGTGCCGTCCCGTCCAGCGGCGTCTCACGGTGCCGCAGCAGCACCGCCGGTACGGCGGTCCCGTCCGGCGCCGGGAACGTGCGGCGCTCCAGGACGTACTGCTCGGCGTCGAATCCCGGCGCCTCCCCGCGCTGCACCTCCGTCACGCCCCCGCTTCGCAGGTCGATCGAGGACCAGACGGCCGGCCGGAGGTAACTCGCGTCGCGGACGGTCACAGTGGCCGCGTCGTAGGCGGTGTTGCGCGCCAGCGCGAGGCAGCCCACGTCGTAGCGGCTCGCCAGCACCTGACCCGCGCCGGCCAGGTCGTCGTGCGGCACGATGCGCAGCCGATGCCCGCCCTCGGAGCGGTAGGAGAGGACGATCCCGCCCGCGAACGCGTCGGCCCGGATCAAACGCTCGCCAGGGTCCTCGGCACGAGCTTCGGTCCACGTGGTGTGGTCCTGATCGGAGTCGCGGGGGACCGGCGCCGTCATCATCCGGAACTCCACCGCGCCGTCGTTGGTCACGACCAGCAGCCGGTCACCGGCCGGCGACGAGGCATGCTCGACGCGATAGACGACGCCGTGCCGACGGCCCCCGACCGACCGCGGCCGAGAATCCGGTTCCGCCCCGTCCAGGACCCACGCCTCGCTGGTCGACCGGCTCTCGCTCCAGATCACGATGAGCTCGCCGGACCGGGTCGTCCGCAGGTTGACCGAGAACATCGCGTCGGGCTCCTTGAGCACCAGCACGTCGTCACGAGGGTCGCTGCCGAGACGGTGTCGCCACACCTGGAATGGGCGATATGCGCCGTCGTGGACGGTGTAAAGGAACGAGCTGGAGTCCGCGGTCCAGGCGCCTCCGTAGTAGCTCCGCGGCACCCGGTCCGCGAGATCCTCTCCGGTGCGGAGGTCGCGGAACCTGAGCTCGAAGACCTCATCGCCGTCGGTGTCGACGCTGTAGGCGAGCAGGTCCTCGTCCGGACTGACGAGGGTCACCCCGACGTCGAGGTAGCCCGTCCCGGCGTCCAGCCCGGCGATGTCGAACACCAATGACGATTCGGATTCAGTCGTTGACCTGGCTGTTGAACCGTGATTCAGTCGCCAGAGTTCGGCGTACTCGCTGTTTACGTGGTGCCGGGTCCAATAGGTGAACCTCCTTCGGAACCAGCGCGCGGATTCGTCGGTGACAGGGAGTCGCGACAACATCTCCGCGCGAAGCGCGGACGTGAGGGGTTCGAGATGAAGACAAGACGTGTCGTAGAAGGCTCGCTCGGCAGTCAGGTGCGCGAGGACGGCGGGGTCGCCGACGGCGGCCAGCCACTGGTACGGGTCGGAGCGGACGACGCCGTGCTCGGTGTGGGTGTACGGCCTCCGAGGCGCGGGCGCCGGCGGCGTGGTGTGGCTGGTCACGGCGGTCACCGTACCGGCGGACGGCTCCTCATCGTGGTCGGGTTGGTGCTGGCGAGCCTGGCCCCGGGCCTTGCTGTCAACGGCCCGGCGTCCGCCAAGAGCAAGGTGGTCTTCAAGGTCGCCATGCTCGGCGAAGGTGTGGACTCGCTCAACCCGTTCGTCGGCATCCAGTCGCCGTCGTACGAGATGTGGGGCCTGACCTACGACTACCTCGTCGGCTACTCGATGACCGATATGTCGCCGGCGCCGGCCCTGGCCACGAAGTGGACGACCTCCCCGGACGGCAAGACGTGGACGTTCACGGTCCGCAAGGGAGTGAAGTTCTCCGACGGGGTCCCGCTCACCGCGAAGGACGTCGCCTACACCTTCAACCGGGTCCTGCACGGCAAGACGGAGCAGGCGTCCTGGATCTCCTACCTGAACGGCGTCACCGACATCACCGCGCCGAACCCGACGACGGTGGTGCTGAAGCTGAAGCAGCCGAGCGCCACGCTGCCGCTGCTGCCGATCCCGATCGTCCCCGAGCACGTCTGGAAGAACGTCAGCGAAAGCGACGTCAAGACCTACTCCGCTGCGCCGAGCAATGGCCAACCGGTGGTGGGCGAAGGGCCATTCAGGCTGGTGGAGGGCACCGCCAACGGGGACACGTTCAAGTTCGAGGCCAACCCCGACTACTGGGGCGGCCGCCCACATGTCGACGAGGTGATCTTCCAGTTCTACAAGAACGACGACGCGGCCATCCAGGCAATGATCAAGGGCGAGGTCGATTTCGTCGAGGGCATCACCGCGCTCGAGGTGAAGCACCTGCAGGGCCAGGCGGGCGTCACTGCCCATAACGGCAATTCGCCCGCATTCGAGGAGATCGCCTTCAATACCGGCTCGGTGGACACCAAGACCGGCAAGCCGATCGGCGACCCCAACCCGGCGATGCTCGACCCCAAGTTCCGGCACGCGCTCGGCTACGCGGTGAACCTGCCGCAGCTGATCCAGAAGGTCTACCAGGGAGCCGGCCTCCCGGGGACGACGATCGTCCCGCCGTCGTACAAGGCGTACCACTGGGAGCCGCCGGCCGGACAGAAGATGACCTTCAACCTCGCCAAGGCGGGACAGCTGCTCGACGCGGCGGGCTACAAGAAGGGGTCCGACGGACTACGGACGATGCCGGACGGCAAACCGATCGGCACCCTGCGGCTGGACGGGCGCTCCGACTCGCCCACGGCATTGAAAACCATGGACTACTTCAAGTCGTGGCTGAGCCAGCTCGGGATCAAGGCGCAGGTGTCGGCCCCCAGCTCCAACCAGCTGACCGACATCATCCTCAAGGGCAATTTCGACGCCTTCGCCTGGGGCTGGTATGTCGAGCCCGACCCCGACTCGATGCTGAGCTACATGACATGTGGTCAGCGCGGGAACTGGTCCGACTCGTGGTTCTGCAACAAGCAGTACGACGCGCTCTACCACGAGCAGCACGTGCAGATCGACCAGGCGAAGCGTGAGGCCGAGGTCAAGAAGATGCAGCAGATCCTTTACCAGCAGTCGCCCTATCTGGTGACGGCGTACGACACGATCGGTGAGGCCGTGCGCAGCGACCACTTCGCCTGCTTCGTGCCCCAGCCGAACCCGGGCGGCGTGTGGATCGAGCAGTACGGCGTCTACAACTACACGCACATCAAACCGGCGTCCCAGGCCGGCAACTGTGAGTCCGCCACCGGCGGTGGTCAGCTCAAGGAGGCGGTCACCGCTACGAAGGGCGGCTCCTCCAGCTCGATCGGCCTGCCGTTCATCATCGGTGGCGCCGTACTGCTCGCCGCCGCCCTGGCCGTGTTCGGAGGGCGGCAGCTGCGCCGGCGGGCCACCGTCGGAGATCGTGAATGAGCGTTCCCGCAGCAGACCCGGGGCTGGCCGAGGCCGAGGCTGAGGCTGAGGCCGGCCAACCCCGGAGACGCGGATACGCGTCGTATGTCGGTTTCAAGGTGCTCGGGTCGATCGGCAGCTTCTTCTTCATGCTGGTGGTGAACTTCTTCCTGTTCCGGGTGCTGCCCGGAGACCCGGCGCGAACGCTCGGGCGGGGCCGGCTGAGCACTCCGGCCCAGGTAGAGGCGTTCAACAAGACCTACGGCCTCGGGGAGTCGATCCCACGGCAGTTCCTGACCTTCCTCCACAACACGTTCACCGGTCAGCTGGGCATCTCGGTCGAGTACCACACGCCGGTCTCGACACTGATCCGCCACGCCCTCTGGCCGACCCTCTTGCTCGTTGGGTCCTCGACGATCTTGGCCACGCTGATCGGGGTCTACCTCGGGATCCGCGGCGCATGGCGGCGAGGCGGGTTGTTCGACCGGATCACCACGGGTACCTCGTTGACCCTGTACGCGATGCCCGAGTGGTGGCTGGGCCTGCTGCTGATCGCGGCGCTCGGCGTCGGCTTCTGGTTCATCCCCGGCCTGTTTCCCACGGGCGGCCTGCACAGCCCGGACGTCAACCCCAACTCGCTGCACGGCGTCCTGGACACGATGTGGCACCTTGCGTTGCCGGTGACGACGTTGACGCTGGCCTATCTCGCGGACTTCTCGCTGATCATGCGCAGCTCGCTGCTCGACGAGCTCGGTGAGGACTATCTGCAGACGGCGCGGGCCAAGGGGCTGCGCGATATCCAGGTGCGCAACCGGCACGCCGTACGCAACGCGATGCTGCCGACGACCACGATCATCGCCCTCAACATCGGGTTCGTGGTCGGCGGCGCCATCACGGTCGAGACCGTCTTCTCCATCCCGGGGCTCGGCCTGCTGGCCACCAACGCCATCGGCGTCCCGGACTTCTGGGTCCTGCAGGGCACCTTCCTGGTGGCAAGTGCCGGTGTGATCGTCGCCAACCTGTTCGCCAACCTGATCTACGGCTGGATCGACCCGAGGGTGCGCACATGACCCAGACCGCCTACGCCGTCAATGCCGTCAGTGCCCGCCTCTCCGCACGTCAGCTCACCCGACGGCGCCGGCTGGCGGCGTGGAAACGGGTCGCGAAGCAGTTCCGGCAACGCCGCAGCGGCATGCTCGGGCTCGGCATCCTGGTGTTCTTCGTGGTTGTCGCCCTGGCGGCTCCGCTTCTGGCGAGCTCGAGCGGGCTCGACGTCACCAAGGCCAACGGGCCGGTGCTCGGTCCGCCCTCATCGAAGTACTGGCTCGGCACCGACGACAACGGCCGCTCGGTGCTCACGCTGCTGATCTGGGGAGCCCGGATCTCGCTGTTCGTGGGCCTCGTGGCCACCCTGGTCTCCATGGTGATCGGGACCGTCCTCGGTCTGGTCTCGGGCTACTTCGCAGGCTGGGTCGGCCGGGTCACATTCCGGTTGACCGAGTGGTTCCTCGTGATCCCGTTCCTCCCGTTGGCGATCGTGCTCGCTTCCGTCCTCGGCCGCGGTCTGTTCAACATCGTGATCGTGATCGGTGTGACGTCATGGCCGGGCACCGCATTGCTGATCCGCAGCCAGACGCTGTCGATCAAAGAACGTGCCTACATCGATCGGGCCCGGGCGATCGGCGCCGGGCGCTGGCACCAGATGTCGAAGCACGTGCTGCCTAACGTGATGCCGATGGTGTTCGCCAACACCACGCTGACCGTGGCAATCGCCATCCTCTCGGAGACGACGCTGAGCTTCCTCGGGCTCGGCGACCCGACCCGCACCTCGTGGGGGACCATCATCGACGGTGCCTACCATGCGGGCGCGATCACTACGGGGTGCTGGTGGTTCATCCTGCCGCCCGGCGTCTGCGTCGTTCTCGTGGTGCTCGCGTTCACCCTGATCGGACAGGCGCTGGAAGAGATCCTGAACCCGCGGTTGAGAGCCCGCCGATGACACAGCCACTTCTGTCCCTCCACGATCTGACGGTCACCTACACGACCAGCGAAGGTCCGCTGCCGGCCGTGCGCGGTGTCGACCTGACGGTCGAGCGCGGCCAGATCGTCGGCGTGGCGGGGGAGTCGGGGTGTGGCAAGTCGACCCTGGCCAGCACCATCCTCCGGTTGCAGCCGGCCAACGCCACGGTTACCGGCGAGGTGCGCTTCGACGGACGCGACATCCTGACCATGCGCTGGGGTGAGCTCCGAGCGGTTCGCTGGGCGGGTGCCTCGATCGTGTTCCAGGGCGCTCTGCACTCGCTGAACCCAGTGCACCGGATCGGTGCCCAGATCGGCGAGCCGATCCGTGTGCACATGCCGGAACTCAAGGAGGGGCGGGTGCGCTCGCGGGTCGGTGAGCTGCTCGGGCAGGTCGGCCTCGACCCGGCGCGCGCAAAAGCCTATCCGCACCAGCTCTCCGGTGGTCAGAAGCAACGGGTGATGATTGCGATGGCCCTCGCCTGCGATCCCGAGCTGGTCGTTGCGGACGAGCCCACCACCGCGCTCGACGTCATGGTCCAGGCGCAGGTCCTCACCGTGCTGACCGGCCTCGTCCGCGAGCGCGGCGTCGGGATGATGATGATCAGTCACGATCTGACCGTGCTCGCCGACGTCTGCGACGAGATAACCGTCATGTACGCCGGCCGCGTTGTCGAGGTGGGGCCGGCCGCGCAGATCTTCGCCGCACCGCTTCACCCCTACTCCGCCGCGCTGTCCTCGGCGTTTCCGCGCGTCGGCGACCCCGCCGCTAGGTTCGCGCCTGCCGGGCTGCCTGGCGACCCCCCGCTGCCGTGGGATCTTCCCGGCGGGTGCACGTTCGCCCCGCGATGCCCGCGTGCCGCCGAGGTCTGCCTCCCCGCCGAGCCCGAGCTCACGCCGTACGCCGAGGGCAGAGCTGCTGCGTGCGTGCGGATCGGTGAGCCCGACGACACTCCGGTCCGAAACGAGATAGGAGCCAACTCCTGAGCGCCGCACGCCGTTCTTCGTCTCCTCGGGTTCGCTCATTCGCCGATGACAGCCGGGGGGACCGCGACCTGCGCGCTGAGTTGTCGGCCGACGGCGTCCGCGTGGAGTTCTCGACCCGCACCGGCCGGGTCGCGCGAGCCCTGGACGGCGCCGACCTCACGGTCCGGGCCGGCGAGATCGTCGCCCTGGTCGGGGAGTCCGGGTCCGGCAAGACGACGCTGGCGCGCACGCTCATGGGCCTGGAGCGACCGGTGAGCGGCACGGTGCTGTGGAACGGGAAGCCACTCAACCACTCCGGGCGCGGTCTGAAGGCGCTCCGACGCCACGTCCAGCTCGTGCTGCAGGACCCGCTGGGCGCACTCAACCCACGGCAAACCGTGTACGAGTCGGTGGCCGAGGGTCTGCGCGTCCACAAGCTGGTCGCGAAGTCGGAGAAGAGCGAGACGGAACTCGTCGCCGCTGCTCTGGCGTCGGCCGGGCTGCGCCCTCCCGAGACGTTGTTCCTCCGCTACCCGCACGAGCTCTCGGGCGGTCAACGACAGCGTGTCCTGATCGCCGGCGCACTCGCGGTGCAGCCGTCGCTACTGATAGCCGACGAGCCGGTCTCCAGCCTCGACGCGTCGATCCGCGGCGAGATCCTGGCGCTGCTGCTCAAGCTGCGCGAGCAGTTCGGGCTCGGTGTGCTGGTAGTGACGCACGATCTCGGGCTGGCGTGGAACATAGCCGACCGGATCGCGGTCATGTACCTCGGCCGTGTCGTGGAGACCGGGCCGACCGAAGACGTGCTGACGGCACCTGATCACCCGTACACGCAGGCCCTGCTGTCCGTCATACCCGAGATGGAGCGACTGGAGCCGATCGTGCTGCGCGGCGAGATCCCCGACCCGTCCCGGATCCCGCGCGGTTGCCGGTTCCATCCACGGTGCCAGTGGTTGGCCTCGGGAGCGGCGGACGAGGTGGCCGACGCATGTCGCGGTACTGCGCTGCCGGTGCTGCCCGCGGATCCCGAAGGGCATCGGTGTGCCTGCCACCTCGTAGCTGCCCGGACGGAGCGATGACGTGACGTTGCAGGCGACGCTGCCGCGGGAGATGTACGTCGACTCGTCAGCGTGGCAGCACGAGCGGGAGCGCGTGCTCTTCCGTGAGTGGACGTGTGTCGGCCGCCGAAACGACCTCGGCCTCGACGACCCCGAGCGGGTGGCGGTCGTCGAGGTGCTCGGCGAGTCGCTGCTCGTCGCATCCGACCCGGATGACGCCCTGCATGCGTCCTACAACGTCTGCCGCCACCGTGGTTCGCAGCTTTTCCCCGCGCCTCCGGGGGCGGCACCGCAGCTGTGTGCGGTGAAGTCGATCCGGTGCCCGTACCACTCCTGGACCTACGCCCTCGACGGCTCGTTGTTGCGTGCGCCGCACACCGAGGACGGCGAAGTGGAGGCGTCGGACTTCCGCCTGCATCCGGTCGGAGTCAAGGAGTGGGGCGGATTCGTTTTCGTACACCCGACGCCGGCGCAGGCCGCTCCGCTCTCCGACACGGTGGGGCGGGCCGGCAGCACCTTGGCCAACTACGACCTGTCGTCGTTGGCGACCGGGCTGACCATGTCCTACGACGTCGCGGCGAACTGGAAGGTCATCGCCGAGAACTACAACGAGTGCTATCACTGCGGACCGGTGCACCCGGAGCTGTCGCGGCTGGTGCCGTCGTTCGCGGGTGGCCGACGGAAGCTGGACTGGGACGCCGGCATCCCGCACCGCGAGGGTGCCTGGACGTTCACGATGTCCGGCAGCACTGACCGCTCCCCACTCCCCGGACTCACTGATGAGGAGCGGGTGCGGCACAAGGGCGAGCTGGTCTACCCCAACCTCATGCTGTCGTGCTCGGCCGATCACGTCGCTGCCTTGATACTGCGCCCACTGGCCGTCGACCGGACCGCGATCGAGTGCCGCTTGCTGTTCGCGGCTTCGGAGGTGGAATCGGCATCGTTCGACCCGTCCGACGCGGGCGATTTCTGGGACATGGTCAACCGCCAGGACTGGGCGATCTGCGAGTCGGTGCAGCGCGGCATGTCCTCGCGCGCGTACACCCACGGTTGGTTCGCACCGATGGAGGACGACTCCGCCGACATCCGGCGATGGTTGCTGCCCAGGCTCGAGCGTGGCTGACGCCGACTACGTAGTCGTCGGACTGGGCGCGCTCGGCTCAGCCGCCGCGTGGCACCTGGCCGCCCGCGGTCACTCCGTCGTCGGGCTCGAGCAGTTCGAGTTCGGCCACAGCCGCGGCGCCTCCCACGACACCTCGCGAATCCTGCGGCACAGCTACCACACGCCTGCGTATGTGCGGCTCACCTGCGAGGCGTACGACGACTGGGCTCGGCTCGAGGAGGAGTCGGGCGAGCGGCTCGTCACCGTGGTCGGCGGTCTCGACCTGTTCCCTCCCGACTGCGCCATCTCGCCGCTCGACTACGTGGGGTCGATGCGGAAGGTGGGCATCGAGTTCGAAGAACTCGACGTCGCGGACCTCCGGCGGCGCTGGCCGGTGTTCGACCCACCCTCCGGGACACGTGGCCTGTTCCAGTCCCGCGGCGCGATCGTCCCTGCGGCGCGAGGTACCGCCGCGATGCAACGCCTCGCGACGGCGAACGGCGCAGCGTTGCTGGGCTCGACAAAGGTCACGGTCGTCGAGGACCACGGCTCCCACCTCGCTGTTGAGACTCTGGGCTCGTCGTACACGTGCCGCGGGGTGGTGATCTGCGCCGATGCCTGGACCAACCAGGTACTCGCGCGACTCGGCGTCGGGATCCCACTCACCATCACGCTCGAGCAAGCGACGTACTTCCAGCCGACTGACCCTCGGCCGTTCGTGGACATGCCGCTGTGGATCTGGATGGACGAGCCGTCCTATTACGGGTTCCCCTGCTACGGCGAATCCACGATCAAGACGGCGCAGGACTGCGGTGGGCCGGTTGTCGATCCTGACCACCGCACCTCCGACCCCGATCCTCAGATGCTGGACCGCCTGGCGAGCTTCGTGGGCGCCGTCCTGCCTGGGTCCGGCCGGCCGGTGCGGTCGCTGCGCTGCCAGTACACGCTGACGCCTGATCGCGACTTCGTGCTCGCGCCCGTGCCGGGACATCCCTCGGTCGTCGTCGGCCTGGGCGCCGCGCACGGCTTCAAGTTCGCGCCCACCTTCGGCCGGATCCTGGCCGACCTGGCGACGACGGGCCAGACGTCCTCGGACGTCTCCGCCTTCGGGTTCGACCGCCCGGGACTCACCGATCCCGCCTACCAGCCGAACTGGATGGTGTGACGGTCAGCGGGGGATCGACTCCTGCCAGCTCCGCTCGCTGATCGACTGGCCGCCGAGGTCGGCATTCGTCCAGATCGACACGTCATACGACGCGGCTGTGACGTCGACGGTCATGGTCGAACGCACCGTGAGGTCGATACCGGGCCAGCTCAGCTCGTAGACGGTGTCGGCGTGCGCCCGTTGCGCGAACGTACGCGTGTCGACGGCAACCTCGCCCAGGTAGAGCTCGCGCGCGGTCCCGTCGTACGGGGTGGGGTAGCGGGAGTCCGACCGCGTGGTCGCCGTCGTGGTCCGGGCCAGGACGTCGTGGTGGAACTCCCAGCCGACGCCCTCGGGCGACTCCGTGGAGTGCTCCGCCCCGGCGTCGAACGTCGGCTCGGGAAACGAGCCGCTGAGCAGCGGCAGCGTCAGCGACGCCTCATGGACGGTCAGCGAGACCGGCCCGGGTGGAGCAACGGTGTTGGGCCAGTCGGCGCCCGCGATCGACACCCGCAGCGTCTGCCCGGGTGACCAGGAATAGGCGCACGCGTCCAGCACGACGTCGAGGTCGTACACGGCTCCCGGCTCGAGCGGGGACGCAGGGCCGTGGACATCGTCGCGGAAGACGAGGTCGAGCGTGCCTCGCGAGACCAGGGCGGACGTGCCATCGGGGAAGACGTCGCAAAGCTTCACCGAGAGGGATGCCGCGCGTGACGAAGCAGAGACACGTATGCGCAGCGTCGGATACCCGATCAGCGGACGGGACGGCGCCGCGAGATCCCACGTCAGCGAGCGGGCGTCGTCGAGGCGTTGGTCGCCCGACAGTCCCCAAGGCAGGTGACCGGCGCAGTCGATCCAGGCCGTGGTCCCGACATCGGGAACGACCTCGAGCGTCCGTGGCGCGTCGAGGTCCACGATCACCGGGTCCACCGGTGGCACCGACGGCAGGGTGACCCACGATCCTTCGTGCAGGTCGAGGTCGACTTCGGGCCTCGTCGACTTCCGCACGAAGACGTCACAACGGTTCTCGTGCTCGCCGCTCCCGCGCAGCCAGCGGTCAAACCACGCGACCAGTTCGGCCTCGAAGTCGATCCGCGGACCGGGCAACGCGGTGGCGGGGTCGGCGTGGGCCCACGGGCCGGCCAGGAGCCGGTGCGGCACACCGAGCCGCGCCAGCTCGGCGATGGCACGGAACGAGTTGTTGCGGTACCCGTCCGCCCAGCCGGCGACGATCATGACCGGACACCCGATCCGCTCGTAGCCCGACGCCGTTCCGTCGATTCGTACCGAACCGTGGTTCCAGTACGCGCTGTGTCGGTTCTCGCGCAGCCAGGTCAGCACCCACGGCTGGTTGGTCTCCAGCCGCCGCACCCACTCGTCGTACCAGTCGTCGCCCCAGACCGCGGGCACAGGAGGCAGTACGCACATCGGCGTCATGTAGTGGCAGTAGTCGACGAGATCGACGAGCCGCAGCGCGCCGCCACGCCAGTGCACGTCGTCGGTCCACCGATCGTCGGTGGCGTATATCGCGCAGATCGCCTTCAGCTCCGGCGGTCGCTCGCACGCGATCTGCAGGGAGTTGAAGCCGGAGTACGACGTGCCCCACATGCCGATCTGGCCGTCGCACCACTCCTGGGCGGCGAGCCAGCCGAAGGCGTCGGGCAGGTCGCGCTGCTCCGCCTCCTGATACTCGTCGAGCGCGTCGCCCGGCGACGAGCCGGTGCCGCGTACGTCGATCCGGCAAACGGCGTACCCGTGGTTGTCGCACAGGGAGCGGTAGCTCTCGACGTAGGACGACGTGAGGTCGTCCTTGCGGTAGGGCAGGGCCTCGACAAGACACGGCTGCGGCCGGGAGGGCTCGTCCGGGAGATACAGCGTCGCGGCCAGCCAGCCACCGTCGCGGAGCGGGATCCGCTCCTCGGAGACTCTCACCGCAGCAGCCCGAGGACCACGTCGTTGTGTGCCGATTCGCTCGTGTTGCCGTCCCTCCCGACCACGGTCGGGGCGGTGAACATCGAGTTGAGCACTGCCTCCTCCGACGCCTCCACGACGGCGGCGAAGAGCGGGTCGAGAGCGCGTCCGGTCACCACCGGCGTGCCGTCCGGCTTGCCGTCCCGATCGAGCCGCATCCCCGTGCCGAAGGCCATGAAGATCTCGCCGCTGCCGTGATGGGCGACTGAGCCGGCCCTGGCCAGACCCAGGCCGACCCGGCGAGCGAGTCGTGTGCACGACGCGCCGTCGACAGCCGCGTCCGTAACCACGATCCCGATGCACGACCCCGCCGGCATTGTCGGCACTGCCGGTCCGCCGGTCCCGGACAGCCGCCTCCCCACCGGCACACCGCTCACGACAAGCTCCGCGCGCTGCCCGAAGTTCGTCATCAGCAGCACCGCAACCGTGTGCCCCTCGACAACGCGGGACGCCGTACCGATGCCGCCCTTGAAGCCCAGGCACGACATCCCGGTACCGGACCCGACCGCACCTTCGTCCGGAGGAGTCGCGGACGCGCGCGACGACATCGCCTGCTGCCAGGCGGCGACCACGTCGTCGTGCTCGACCTGCATCCGGCGAGCGTCGTTGAGGAAGGAGTCGTCACACTCCGCGACCACAGGGATGATGAAGTCGGTCGCGCACGACGGGTTGACCTCGAGCTCGATCCGGCACGCAGAGTCGTAGACGCGGCCGAGCTGAAGCGTCGACGTCAGGTAGACCGGCGTCTCGGCCGATCCCCACTCCGCAGCGGTGATGAAGCCCGTGCACTCACCGGCACCGTTGAGCACGGCTCCGCCGGCGGGCAGCGGCCTTGCGAACGCGTCGTCGGCGAGCACGAGGGCGGTCACGCCCGTGCGGGCGATGCCTCGACCCTCCGGCGGGGGCGGCTCGTCGCGGTGCAGTGTCGTATGACCGAGCCCTACGCCGGGTACGTCGAGGACCGCGTTGGTAGGGCCGGTCGGTAGAGACCCGATGACGATCCCCAGGTCGCGAGCACGCGGCATGCCAGCATCCAACCAGCATGCGATGCTCCGTCCCATGCCGATCCCTGTCGTGTGGGCCTCCGAGACGCGACGTCATCTTCCGATGCGCGAGATCTGGGTCGGCGTCGCGACCGACGGCACCGAGGTCCCCGAGCGCGTAGACCGGATCCTCGACGCGCTGACCGGTCACGAGCTCGTCGAGGCGGTGGCGCACGACGAGATGGTGTTGCATCGCGTCCACGCCCCGGCGTTCATCGACCACCTGCGGACCATCTACGACGAATGGCTCGCCGGGCCGTACGACCAGTTGGTCGGCCAGGACCGGGTCGTTCCCTACGTCTTCCCGACGCCTGCGATGACGCAGGGCATGCCTGTCACCGGAGCAGCGGCGACGCACGGCAGAGCCGGACAGTTCGGCTACGACACGATGACCCTGGTCGGGCCGGGCACATGGGAGGCCGCGAGAGCCGCCGTCGACTGCGCCTTGACCGCGGTGGACCTGGTGTCGAGCGGGGGCGGCACGGCGTACGCCCTTTGTCGGCCGCCGGGCCACCACGCCACCGCCGAGGGGTACGGCGGCTCGTGCTACCTCAACAACGCTGCCGTGGCCGCCGAGGCGCTGCGCGCAGCTGGTCGCCACACGGTCGCGGTGATTGACCTTGACGCCCACCATGGCAACGGCACGCAGGCGATCTTCTGGGAGCGGTCCGATGTGCGCTACGGCTCGCTGCACGTGGACCCCGCCGACGGCTGGTTCCCCCACTTCTTCGGGCACGCGGACGAGACCGGCGCGGGCGATGGGACAGGAGCGACCCGCAATCTCCCGCTGCCCGAGGGAACCGGCGACCGCCGCTGGCTGGACGGCGTCCGCGACCTGGCTGAGTGGGCCAATGGTGCGGACGCCCTGGTTGTCTCACTCGGCGTCGACGCGGCGGCGGTCGACCCCGAGAGCCCTTTGGAGGTGACGGCCGACGGCTATGGCCGCGCGGGGGAGATCCTGCGCGGGCTTGCGTTGCCGGCGGTCGTCGTGCAGGAGGGCGGTTACGACCTCGGTGCGATCGGCACGTTGGTGGCCGCCTGCCTCGACGGGCTCGACTAAGGGCTCAGCTGAGGATCCACGCAATCGGCGCAGACCGCCTCGTACCGAACTCCTAGTGAGCAGAGCAATGCCTCGGATCCGGCTACGGTGAGCCGATGATTCGCACGACGCCGTTCCACCCACGGTTGCGCGAGCTGAACACGCAGGGGCTCTACACGCATTGGCAGGGATTCCTGTCGCCCCTGCGCTACACCTCTGCGCCGAAACACGAGTACTTCGCCGTACGGAATGCCGTTGGCGTCTTCGACACCTCCCAACTGTTCAAGTACCGCATCACCGGTCCGGACGCGGAACGCCTGTTGGCGGGGGCTCTGGTGCGCGACGTCCGGCGCTGTCGACCGGGGCGGGCGCAGTACACCGTGTGGTGCGACGACCGTGGCTTTGTGATGGAGGACGGCGTCGTCTTCCGACATTCCGAGAACGACTTCCTGCTGACCGCGGCGCGGCCCAACCTCGGATGGTTCGCCGACCTCGCCGGCTCGCTGCGAGTGCATCTCGAGGACGTCTCCGACGAGTACGGCATTTTGGCGGTGCAAGGCCCGCGATCGAGGGCTGCGCTGTCGTCGCTGACACCAGAGGTGCGCTCGCTCGGCTTCTTCGATCACGCGCAGGCGAAACTCGCGTCGGCGCCGGTGACGGTGTCGCGCACGGGATACACGGGCGACCTCGGGTTCGAGATCACCGTCGAGTCGGAGCACGCGCTGGCCGTGCTCGACGCCGTGCTGGAAGTCGGCGCGCCGCACGGCATGCGACCGTTCGGCGAGGAGGCGCTGATGATGCTGCGGATCGAGGCGGGCCTGCCGCTCATCGACGTGGAGTGGCACAACAGCCGGACCGCGTTCACCGACGCCGACCGGGTGACTCCCAAGGAGCTCGGCCTCGGCTGGATGCTCCCGAAGTCGTCACTGCAGCAGGACGACCGTGCCTTCATCGGGGGGCAGGCGATCCGCCGGGAGCTCACCGAAGGCACCTCGCGCTGGGCAGCGGTCGGCATCGTGGTCGATTGGGCGGACTGGGACCGGCTGCACCGTGACGCCGGCCTGCTGCCGGCGAAATCAGAGCATCCCTTGCCGTACGAGTCGATGCTCTATCGCGCCAACGAGGACGGGAACCAACTCGGCTACGTCACGAGCTTCATGTATTCGCCGGTGCTCCAGCGCCACATCGGCCTCGCCCGGGTGCGCCCGGACATGGCCGCTGCCGGCACCGAGATGCGCGTGGAGGTCGCCATCGCCCACCGCAACACCACGGTGAAGGCGCGCACCGCGAAGCTGCCTCTGTTCAACCCATCGAGGAAGACGGCCGCGGAATGACCGGAATGACAAAAATGACGCAGTCCGACCGGCAGCACCACCAGTACGACGCGATCGTGATCGGCGGCGGCCACAACGGTCTGGTGAACGCCGGTTACCTCGCCAAGGCGGGCCTACGGACCCTGGTACTCGAGCGGCGACCGTTCGTCGGTGGTGCCGCGATCACCGAGGAGCTGATGCCCGGCTTCTATTTCACGACATTCTCGTACGCGCTCAGCCTGCTGCGGCCGGAGATCATCCACGAGCTCGACCTCGTCAGCCACGGGTTCCTGCCGCTGATGATGCCGTCCTCGTTCCACCCGACCGGCGACGGCGACTACCTGCTGCTGGGCGACGACCATGCGCAGAACGTCCAGGAGATCCGTCGACACTCGCCGCACGACGCCGACGCCTACGACCGTTACCACCACGACCTCGACCAGGTCGTCCAGGCTGTGCAGCCGCTGTTCGACAACGCACCGCCGAATGTGTTCGGCAAGGACCCCGAGGACCAGGCCGACGTCGCATGGCTGCTCAACCACCTCGGCGGTGTCGAGCGCAAGGTGATGCACGACGTCGTGCGACTGCTGACCGGGAGCGCCGCCGACTGGCTGGAGGACTACTTCAAGCACGAGGCGGTCAAGGGCTTCCACGCCTCATCGAGCATCATCGGCTCGAAGGTGGGTCCCATGTCGCCGGGCTCGGGGCTCGTGTTGTTGTTCCACAAGATGGGCCAGCACGACGGCCACCTCGGTTCCTGGGCATTTCACAAAGGCGGAAATGGCGGGTTCACCCAGGTGCTCGCCCGCGCGGCTGAGGCATTCGGTGCGGAGATCCGGGTGAGTTCGCCGGTGTCATGCGTGCTGACCCGCGACGGTCAGGCGGTCGGAGTAGCGCTCGAGGACGGCACCGAGTTCCGGGCACCGATCGTCGTGTCCGCGCTGGACGCCCGTCATACGTTCCTCGAACTTCTCGACCCGCGTACGCTGCCGGCCGATCTCGTGGAGAATGTCGAGCGGCTGCGGTACCGCGGCGTCTCCGCGAAAGTGAACTTCGCCCTCGACGGTTTGCCGGTGTTCCCGGCGCTGCCGGATACCGTCGACCACTACGGCGGGTTCCTCAACATCGGACCGACGATCGAGTACGTCGAGCGAGCATTCGACGCGGCGAAGTACGGCTGGTATTCCGAGCGGCCGTACATCGACGCCGCAATCCAGTCGGTCGTCGACCCGGACATGGCGCCGCCTGGCAAGCACGTGATGTCGTGCTTCGTTCAGTACGCCCCGTACGACCTGCGCGGGAGCGACTGGGACACCGAGCGTGAGCGGTTCGGTGATACGACGCAAGCTGTCCTGGAATCGCATTTTCCGGGCTTCGGCGACCTCGTGCTGCACCGCGAAGTTGTCACTCCGGTGGACATCGAACGGCTGACCGGGCTCACGGAGGGCAACATCTTCGCTGGCGAGTTCCTCGCGCCGCAGATGTATTTCTTCCGGCCGGCACCCGGCTGGAGCCAGTACCGCACCCCTCTCGACGGTTACTACCAGTGCGGGTCGGGGACGCACCCCGGCGGCTGCGTGATCGGCTCGCCGGCCCGGTTGGCGAGCCAGCGGATCCTCAAAGATCAGAGTCACGCCTGACCCGAACGCCAGCGAGTTGGGTCGTGCCGGTGCTGTCCGCTAAGCGAGATCACCGAGGACAACCACCCGATGCTGGCCCATCGGGACGTCCTCGACCCGACGTGGGGTGGGCTCTCCACGACCGCGACAGGTGCACCTATACGGCTGCCGCGCGCATTCGATCGGCGCGCCACCGGTGTGCCCCGGTCTGGGCGCGGCCGCGCCCCCTAGCTGTTGGCCGTGCCCAGACCGGGTTCGGCGAGCCTTCGCGAGGTGCCCCCGCTAAAGTGCTCGCTTTGCGTGACCGCCGTTCCAACACGAAGGTGGGCTGACGCGCAAAGACGTCCGTCGAACCGGGGGTGCTGGTTTACCATGCCCGGAGGCCCTCACTAGGAACGTGGTCCGTCGTGGGTGTCACCGGGTCCGGGGCAACACGGCAAGCTACGAAAGTCTGCAGCCGCGTGCCGCGAATGCTACTGCAGCGTGCGGACGGCGACCAGACCGAGTGGTCAGGCGGTGTCCTGCGACGACTGGTGCCGTGGGGCCCCCACGGATTGCAGTTCGGTGGAGCTCAGTTCGCCGGCAACCACCGCCGCCGCGACCTCGGACAGCTTGCGGCCGGTCCGCCGGGCGTATCGGCGCAGCACGTCGAACGCTGCGGACATGTCGACTTGCTCGCGTTCGGACAGCACGCCTTTGGCCTGTTCGATGATCAGCCGGCTGTTCAACGCGGTCTGCAACTGGTCAGCCAGGTCCGCGCCGCGCTGGATGGCACGCTGTTGCAAGATGCCGATGGTGGCGACATCGGCCAGCCCCTGGGCCAGTCGCAGGCCAGCGTCGGTCAGGGCCGCGGGCCGTCGGTGGAACAGGTTCAACGCGCCGATCGTCTCCGCGCGCAGCCGCATCGGCAGCGCATACACCGAACCGAAACCGACCCGTGCCGCCTCCGCGGAAAACATCGGCCAGCGGCCGTCGCCGGCGACGAGGTCGTCGGCTCGCACCGGCTCGGCGCCCCGATAGCAATCCAGGCACGGGCCCTCGTCGTTCTGGATCTCGAGCAACTCGAGCAGCCGCGACCGCTCGCTGGACGAGGCCATCACCCGCAGCCGCCCGGCGGGATCGACGAGCATCAGACCGGCCGCCGTGACGTCGAGCAACTCGACGCAGGCGCCGGCGAGGTCGTCGAAGAACCCGGCGACGTCAAAGCCGGTGACCAGCGTGTCGGCCAGCGTCACGAACACGTCGGCGATTCGATGTTCTCGGCTCGTCGGTTGCTGTGCCCCGGCGGGCACCCCCTCATGCTTGGTCGAGTGATCGGTCACCATCCGCCTCCAACCGCAGCGTGCGGGCCACGACGTCACGCGCGATGTCGCCGATCGGCCGTCCCGAAACGTAGGCGTGCGTGCGCAGGCGCACCGTCGCCACTTCAATGCTGACCCCGAGCTGCTCCATCACCATGCCCGCGGCCTGATAGATCTCGGCCCGGTAGAACTCGGCGACCAGATCCGAGCCGTCCGGCCCGGCACCGGTCCCGTCGGAGGCGGCCGCGCCGACGATCAGGTCCAGCACCGCCACCGCCGCCGCGTCAGACAGTCGCACCGCCCGCGCCAGATGTTCGCCGGAAAGCGCGCCCGGCTCGCCGTGAAAGGCAGTCAAGGTCCCCAACCTCGCGGCACCCAGATGCAGCGGAAACGCGAACACGGCCTGCACCGCGAGATCACGCGCGAGATCACGAAAGGCCGACCACGCAGGCGTAGCCGCCTCCAGATCCGCGACCAGCACGGCCCGCCCGCACTCGAACGCGTCACATCCCGGACCCTCGCCCACGGTGAACTGGACATCCTCCAGCAACTGCGCGGTCTCGTCGGTGGCGGACACGACACCCCGATGCCCACCAGCAGTCATCACCGACACCGCCGCCTTGCTCACCGGAAGAGATTCCACAACCAACCGACAGATCCGCGCCACCAGCGACGCCGCCGCCCCGCTCGAGTTGACCTTGCCTACGTCTGCGCCATCACGCGCCATCCGACCTCCCAGCACTTCGCCGGCAACCGGTCGGGTCCAGAGGCGCTCAACGATGCGATCCGCTTTCCCCACGCTAGCCCTGTCCTGCTCGCTCGGGGTGACTCTGTCCGATGCCGCGTTAGGAGGCCGATGGCTTCCATCCCCGTCGCAGATTGCAAACCTTGATCCACGGGTATGTCCAGCGTAGGTACGCGCCCGGACCCCGCGACGTGCAGGCGACACCGATGTCACGGGAGAGAGCGTGATGGACGGACATCCCGCGCGGGGGCATTGTCGCGTGGAACTCCCGTTTACCGGCGCGGCTCCGTCGACGGCGCGCTCATACCTCCGGCTCTTCGCGCGCAACCTGTCAGCGGCCACTCTCGACGAGGCGCTCGTGATGGTGTCGGAGCTGGTCACCAACGCCCTTCAGCACGGCAAGCCTGAGATCACGCTGCAGCTGTGGCTCAGGCCGGATCGCATTGCCGTCGCGGTCCTCGACCGGGGAGACGCATCACCGTCGCTGATCCACCCAGCGCCACGAGGTGATCACCCACACGGCAGGGGCCTGATGCTCGTGAACGCTTTGGCCGCGCATTGGGGCGTTCGCTGCAGCGAGGGCAGAGCCGGCAAAACGGTGTGGTTCGACCTAGCCACCGTGGACTAACCACTCATGCCGAGTGGAACGGCTTCCCAGTTACTTCGACTGAGCCGCGCTCGGCGGACGTGGTGATGATGCGTCGACGAGTGACACGGGCTCAGGAGTCTGCGCTGCGGGCTTGCCGCGTTGTAGCCGTGCTTGGAGAACCCCGGGATCCGGATCTGCCGCGGGGGTATCGGTGATGAAGTCGGCAACGTGGTGGGCGAAGCGTTCGGGCTCGTCGAGATGCGGGAAGTGTCCGGAGCGCTCGAAAATCACAAGCTGACTGTGCGGAATGGTGGCAGCCGCGGCGTGCGCGTGCTCGACGGGAATGATCGCGTCGCGCTGTCCCCACATGATGAGGGTCGGCATGTCAGCGGCGAGGTAGAGCCGATCGTGCGCGCTGACGCGTTGGCCGTGGATGTCGATGACGCTGCGCACGGTGTGCACGAACACCTGCCGTGCCTGCGCGTCGGCCAGCGACCCGAACCCACGCAGTAACTCGGTCACGCCGGGCCGCAACGTCACTGGAAGATCTCTGCAGCGAGCTGCGACCCACCGTCCGGCAGCGCGCAACTGCACCGTCGCGAGCGCGGGCAGAACATATTCCGCACCGGGAAGCGTCGCCAGGCGCAAGATGATGCTCACCTCATGGCCCAGTCCGCCGCTGTCCACCAGAACCAGTCGCTCGCAGTGCTGCGGGAACTGGTAGGCGTATTGCATCGCCACACCGCCGCCCAGTGAGTGCCCAACGACGGTGGCTCGCTGGTGGCCGAGCGCGAGGAGCAAGTCCCGAAGGCCCGCCGCATAAGCGCCCAGTGAGTAGTCCCCGCGCGGCTTGGCCGACGCGCCGTGCCCGAGTAGATCTGGCGCGACGGCCTGCATGCCGCGGGCCGCCAGCCTGCCGATAATCCCGTCCCAATTCGCCGAATTGCCGGCGATGCCATGGACCAGAAGGACCACCGGACCAGTCGTTCCCGCGGTCCGATACGTGACCTCGTGCCCATGCAGGCGCAATGAACGCTGCTCAGCGACGGGATACACGTCGGCCACCTTCCGGATCAGCACCGAGGACCGAGTCCGTCACCAAGGTTACTCGCTGGTAGAGCGCAGGCGCGGGCGCGCAGACCTGGTCGGCACCATCCCCGTTCGGCAAGGTCACTGACGCCTCGTTCGAGGCGTCCAGTCTGGGCACGGCCGCCGCCCCCGGTCCTGTGCCGTGCCCAGACTGGTCCCGGCGAGCGTTGGCCAGGGTGCCTCGCGTACGACCGGCCCACTCGCGTGATGGGATCGGTGAGCAGGTGCGAACGACCGACGACGCAAACATCGATCCGCGACAAGCAGCGGTGTGTGTTCACCTTGCCCGGCCTTCCTGGCATACACACGTCCCAAGCCGTGCCGGCCGGGTCCGGGGCAAACACGCAGCGACCGCGCGACGCGGTTGCCTAACCGGAACGGTACGCGGCCCGACCGCCGTGCAACACCGGGCCATATCCGCCTGTGTCAGGACTTGCCGCGTGTTGCGGCGCCGGTTTTCAGTTCGGCGGAGTTCAGCTGCTGCGCGACGTCGGCCATTCCTTGGGCCAGCCGGATGCCGGCCTCGGTGAGTGCTTAGGGTCGGTGGTGGAACAGGTTCAGCGCGTCACCTAGCCGATGAGTGGGGCCGCCGCGACCCCTGCGTCGGAAGACGCGATGACGCGGCCTACTCCCCTTCGGCGAGCAAGCTGGTGATGGCGGCAGCGATCCGAGATGTTTCGGCCTGCTTACGACGAATCCGGACAGCGTCGCTGGCCTGCATCGAACGCGCTTTTTCATCGGACTCACTGATTGCCTCGGCGGCCTTGTGCGCGCGCCACCCGTCGGTCATTCGCCCATGGTACGCGCGCCAGCCGGGCCTTCCGACCAACTCGTCCGTGCCGGGAATCTCCGACGATTGAGGGAAGTGCGACCGGGCCGGAAATGGCCCAGACCGAATCACTTGGGGCTGCGGCTCGTGGATCAATCCTTTTCGTTGACCCAGATCGGAACCCCGGCCGACACGAGGAAGGACCACTCCCGTCCGTCGATATCGGTTGCGGTAACCCAACCACCTCGGGTCGCGTGAGCGCCGATCGCCTCCATCACCTGCCGGGTCGTCGCCTCGTCGAGCCGGATCCGCAATGCCGAACCGTAATGCAGCAGCGACATGACACCTCCTCCGGACCTCGTGCAGGTCAGCGTAAGCCGGTCGCGGGTCGTGAGCTGACGGTGTTCCGTGGTTACCCGCCACAAGACGATGCCCCCGCTGCACCGAGCGATCAGCCGCCCGAAGACAGCTGTGTTCGGCACCTGCGCGACCGTCCTACGGCATCTGTCCGATTCGGCGTATCGCTGCGGTTGCGCGGCACGCTGTTTCACTCGATGGACGCGAACGCGCACCGGCCATCGGTGCTACCGTGAGTTGAGGCTCGGCATCTTCCTCCACGACATATGGGCGCGACCCTGTGCTCGCGCAGCGTAGTGATTCCGTGCGTTCGGATCGAGCCGCGGCGTCACGTCACGACCTGTTGGCCGCACACGGAGGGCCCAGACGGTGATGGTGACGGAAGCCTCGACGAGGGTCACCGCGTCGTGGTCAACATTGTCGGTAGGAGGCAGGAATGAGCGGAACCGGCTTCACCGCCGACATCGTAGGACGCGCCGTCTTCGATCCCGGTGGCGAGCGCATCGGCCAGCTCGTCGACCTGTATGCCGACACCGAGACCGGCGCGGTGTCCTTCGCGGGCGTCGCGATGATCCGGCGCGGGCGCCGCCGCCTCGTCTTCGTCTCCCTAACCGACGCCAGCATCGAACCGGCGTCGGTGACGGTGAAATGCGGTAAGGAACTCGCGCGCCGCGCACCGTACGTCCGCCCGGGCCAGACGCTACCCGCCGACACTGAACCGGCACTGTTTGCCCACTACGACATTCCGTACCAGTCCCCGCAGACGCAGGAACGCCGGCTCACGCCATGCCGTTGACCGACCCCCACATGCGCGCCGCGTTCGAGGACGCCGCGTGATCGCGCAGCGCGACACCCGATTGGTGATCGCCGAACGACCCGCGCGTCGCGATCACCTGCACGGGGCTTGGTGGCCTTACACCACCGACATCGAACGTGAACTCACCCCGATGCTGAAGCTTGCCCTCACAAGATTGCGTGCTGTAATCGGCGTCGCACTCAACCGCGACGAATGGCCCGGCGCACCGCTGGTCCTTCATCCGCTGGCCACCAGCAGTCCCAACATCAGTTGGTACGGGCTGACCGAATCCCACCTCGCGGTGCTGCACTGCGGCGGGCACAACCGGATCGCTCTACTCGTCCTGCCACCGGATACGCCCGAAGAGGTCGCGCTGACCGCGATGCTCATGGCAGCCGCGCCGGGCAACTGTCTGACCACCACAGAAACGCTGACCAGAGCCGGGGAGCACCTGCAACCGGCGGGCCATACGTTGTAAAGAGAACATCGTCGTCGACCGCCCAAGCCGGACAGTGCACGGACGGGCCATCTCGACTAGGACGGCTTGCTGCGCCACTGGCCCATTCCGAGCGTGATGAGCCGCAACTGACGCTCGGCGTTGTCGAGCAGCGCCGCCACGTCTTCGGGGTGCCGCGCGTCGCTCTCCAAAAGATCCACGACTGTGGCGAGCATGGCCGTGACCATCAGCGCCGCCACCATCTCGAGGTCGTCGGTCGACCATTCGTAGCCGGCAGTGAGTCGGGCGAGATCGATGGTCAGCTCGCTGGTGAAAAGCCGTAGCTCGGTCGCGATTGCGCGGCGGACGGCGGCGACGCCGCCGTAGCGTTCGCGGGTGAGGAACCAGAACTGGTCCGGGTGTTCGCGCACCTGCTTGGCGAGCACGGCCACGGTGTCAGCGATGATGTCGCCGCGTGCGGCCCGGCCGCGTCGCGCGTCCCGGATCATCTGCCGCAACGGCCGCATCGCGTCATCGACGAGGTCGACGCCCAGTGCGTCCATCGAGGCGTAGTGCCGGTAGAACGCGGTCGGCACGATGCCCGCCTCGCGGGCCACCTCGCGCAGGCTGATGCTTGCCAGGCTGCGGTCGGCGACGAGCCGAAGCGTGACGTCGAGCAGGCGCTGCCGGGTGCGCTCCTTGCGCTCGGCGCGGGTCTGCGTCTCGTGCGCGATCTCGCGCAACACCCCACGGCGCGCACCCCGCGGTGATCCATCACTCACGCAGCCAGAGTACGCCTGTGCACACAGTGCGGGTCACAATCATCGTGTGGCCCGTCACGCCTACACCAATTGACACACCGAAGGGGACATCTACACACTAATCGAGTGAACAAGCGTGCACTGAAGTTTCTGGACGCGTTGGCGACCCCGCACGAGGTGGACCGGTACCTCGAGCTCGTGAGCCCGATGCTCACCGTGCGCGAACTACGTGCGGTCGTCACCCGCGTTGAGCGCAGCACGGCGCACAGCGTCACGCTGACCCTGCGCCCGACCCGCCAGTGGCGCGGGTTCCAAGCCGGCCAGTTCGTGCAACTCGCGGTCGACATCGACGGTGTGCGCCGCACCCGGTGTTACTCGCCGTCGAGCTCGCAGCATCGCGCGGACCGCCGCATCGAGCTCACCGTCAAGGCACAGGGCGAGGTCTCGCGCTATCTCTACGCCCACGCGCAGCCCGGCCTGGTCGTCGGCCTGTCGCAGGCCGGCGGCGCCTTCCGGCTGCCCACCCCGCGCCCGGAGCGGATCGTGCTGATCAGCGGCGGCAGCGGCATCACTCCGGTGCTCGCGATGCTGCGCACGTTGCTCGACGAGCGGTACGCCGGCGAGATCGTGTTCCTGCACTATGCGCCGACCGAGCCAGAGGTACCACAGCTGAGCGCGCTGCGCCGCCTCGTCGTCTCGAATCTTCGGCTCGTGCTGGCCTACACACAGGCTCGATCGGGCGGCGACCTCTACGGCCACTTCGACGAGACACACCTCGCCGAAATCGCCCCGTGGTACGTCGACGCCACGACGTTCCTCTGCGGCCCGGCCGGCTTGATGGCCGCGGTGCGTGCGCACTACGCGGCGAAGGGCATCGAGCAGACGCTGCACACCGAGGACTTCACGCCGCCGGCACTCAGTGCGGCGGACGGCACTGCCACCGGCTCGATCCGGTTCGGCGACGTCGTCGTCGACAACTCCGGGGTGACCCTGCTCGAGCAGGCCGAGGCCGCCGGCCTGACGCCGGATTACGGCTGCCGGATGGGCATCTGCTTCACGTGCACGAAAGTCAAGACGTCCGGCTGCACGCGCAACGTACGTACCGGTGAGACGAACAGCGATCCCGACGTCGAGGTCCAGCTGTGCATCTCGGCACCCGTCGGCGACGTCGCCATCGACCTCTGAGGAGGAACCCGTGAGCATCACCCTTACCGAGGAACAGATCGCCGAAATCGGCCGCGACCTGGACGCGATCCGGCAACGCGTCGTGGACGATCTCGGCGCGGCCGACCGCGCCTACATCTACAACGTCATCAAGGCGCAGCGCGCGTTCGAGGTGACCGGCCGCGCATCGCTGCTGCTCAGCGCGTTGCCGCCGTTCTGGCTGTTCGGCGCTGCGGCACTCTCGGTCTCGAAGATCCTCGACAACATGGAGATCGGGCACAACGTGATGCACGGCCAGTACGACTGGATGCGTGACCCGGCGCTGAACTCCAAGCGCTTCGAGTGGGACACCGCCTGCCCATCCGACCAGTGGCGACACTCGCACAACTACATCCACCACACGTACACGAACATCGTCGACAAGGACCGCGACATCGGCTACGGCATCCTGCGGATGGACGAGGCCCAGAAGTGGAACCCCTACTACCTCGGCAACCCGGTATGGGCGTTCCTGCTGATGGTGTTGTTCCAGTACGGCGTCGCGCTGCACGACCTCGAGGTCGAAAACGTCCTGTCCGGCAAGCGCAAGCCGGCCGAGAACAAGGCGCTGCTGCGCGGCATCTGGCGCAAGGTCGGCAACCAGGCGCTCAAGGACTACCTGCTGTTCCCGCTCCTGACCGGCCCGCAGTTCCTCGCCACCCTGTCCGCCAATGCGAGCGCCAACCTGGTGCGCAACCTGTGGGCGTACTCGATCATCTTCTGCGGCCATTTCCCGACCGGCGTCGCGACGTTCACCGAGGAGGAGACCGCGAACGAATCGCGCGGCCAGTGGTACATCCGGCAGATGCTGGGCTCGGCGAACATCACCGGCGGCAACCTGTTCCACATCATGTCCGGCAACCTGTCGCACCAGATCGAGCACCACCTGTTCCCGGATCTGCCGGCCCGTCGCTACCGCGAAATCGCACCCGAGGTGCGCGCGCTGTGCGAGAAGTACGGGCTGCCCTACACCACCGGCCGGCTGTCCAAGCAGCTCGGCTCGACGTGGGCCAAGATCTTCCGGCTGGCGCTGCCGTCCCGCCGCAGTGCCGAGCAGCCCGCGCCGGCGGTTACCGTAGTAGCGACGAAGACTCCCGCCGCCGCATGACTGGAGGACTCATGGTCGGACGGCTCGAAGCGGCGAAGGACACCGCCCAGGTGCTGACCGAGTCGGCGTCGGTGCACATCGGTCGCATCGCCACGATCATCACAGCTGCCGTCCGCGAGATCGCGCACGAGATGGGCGAGTGGGCCTCAGACGCGTTCGAGATGCGCGAGGCGGCAGAGAAGGCGTCGGCCGCCGACAAGTAACGCGGCGACGCGCGGAACAGCCCGCCGAGCCGGCCGACGGCTCACGCTGCGGCAACGGCAGCGATCGAGACAAGCAGCCCTGGGACATCGAGCGGGAACTTGGCGCCTTGGCGTGCCGGCGGATCGATCGGGAACCAGGTCCGCCACTCCTCGTTCATCCCAGCGAAGTCGGCAGGATCGGAAAGGATGAACGTGGCACTGACGAGCTTGTCCATCGAAGTTCCGGCTGCGTCCAGGATCGCTGCGATGTTCGTCAGAACCTGGCGTGTCTGCTGCTGGATGGTCTCGCCGACGAGCTCGCCAGTAGCTGGGTCGAAGGCGGCTTGCCCGGACACGAACACGAGCCCGGCGGCGCGAACTGCCTGACTGTAGTGGGCGTTCATCGGCGCATCGCTCGTGTTGACCGTAGTTACGGACATGGCACAGCTCCTCGACGCGATCGATCCGGTCCTCGTTTCACGACCCACCGATCACTGGGGCGACCATGCTGACTGGCCCGTTCGGTGCGAGCACCGATGTGACGTCGACCAGCCGGCCGTTGGCGATCGCGTTCTGCACCTGCGCGGCGCTCGTCAACGGGTGCGTCGCGAGGTCGATGCTGCCGGGGCTCGCCTCGACCAGCAGGACCAGGGTCCAGGCTCCGGTGTAGCCGGGGTCGCCGGGCGCGACCGGGAGGATGTGGTCGTGGCGCAGCACGTTCGGTTGTCCGTCGCAATGGTCCTGCGTCGCAGTGTCGTCGAAGACCACGTAAAGCGGCTGCGTCGGTCGGCTGATTCCGGTCAGGTCCGGGCCGAGCCCGAAGCAGGCCAGGGTGCCGCCGTTCGAGTTCGCGCTGAACACTGATGGCTGCAGGAACGTGACCTCGTGGCCGTGATACCACGCCTTCTCGATGCGCAGGTGGCCGCCGCTGCCGGCGTGGGCAGCGCTGGCCGGCAGGAGGACGAGGGTGAACGCGGCCGCGGCGACGGCCAGCCGTTTGAAGATGTGCATGTCAAACTCCGATGGGTAAATGGGTGCGTTGTCGGTGCGCTCGGCGGATGGAGACCACGCTCGCGTTGGCGGAGGGTGCCCCGATCAGCTGCTCGGCGGGATGTTCTGGTTGAAGCGGAACACGTTCGTCGGGTCGTAGCGGTCCTTCACGGCCTGCAGGCGGGCGTAGGTCTGCGGCGGGTAGCTCATCCGCGCCTTGTCTCCGGCGCCCAGCCCGGTGAAGTTCACGTAGGTGCGACCGTTGCCGTATGCCGACATGGCGTCGCGTGCGGCCCGCGCCCACTCGATCCGCGCCGGTAGTTGGTCGACCTCGGGTGTGCGCGCGATGCAGTTGATGATGAACGGCGACTGCCGGTCGGTGAACGCGGTCGCGTCCGGCGACACCGCACCCATCGCGCCGCCGAGGTGGTGGATGTGCAGCTCTTCCTGGATGGGTAGGTCGGCCGACCGCTGGTGGTATTCGGCGTAGGTCGCGATCGCCTCGTCGGGGAGCGCGTCGAGGAACGCGGAGGTGAAGTAGTTCGCCGCGCCCGGCTCCCAGAGCGCGTCGATGAGCTGTTGCAGCTCGACGTACGGGATCGGCCCGAGCAGATCGACGATGGGCGTGCCCAGCGCGCGCAGCGGCTTGACGACGCTCTCGCCGTCGTCCGGATCGCCGGCCCAGCAGGCGATCACCGCGGCGACCTTCTTGAAGTGCCATTCCTCCGGGATAAACGGAGCGGGTGGTGCGGTCGTGAGGTTGATGATCGTGGTCAGCTCGTCCGGCACGTTGATCAGCAGATCGCGCCAGCCGGTCACGATCTCCGTCGCCTGCTCGCCCGGGTAGAAGACCACCCCACCGAGGACCGTCGGGCCGACCGGGTGCAACGCGAGCTCGAACTCGGTCGCCACGCCGAAGTTGCCGCCGCCGCCACGCAGCGCCCAGAAGAGTTCGGTGTTCTCGAACTCCGATGCCCGCACGACCGACCCGTCGGCGGTCACAACCTGCGCGGCCAGCAGGTTGTCGCAGGTCAGGCCGTACTTGCGCACCAGGTGCCCGATCCCGCCGCCCAAGGCGAACCCTCCGACGCCGGTGCTCGAAATGAGCCCACCGGTGGTTGCCAGCCCGTGCCCCTGAGTCGCCGCGTCGAAGTCCTTCCACTTCGTGCCGCCCCCCGCGACGGCGCGCCGGCCTTCGACGTCCACCTCGACGGAGTTGAGATCCGCAAGGTCGATGACTATCCCGTCGTCGCAGGTGGAGAAGCCGGCGATGCTGTGCGCCCCTCCCCGGACTGCGATCGGCAGGCCCTCGCTACGCGCGAAACGCACGGTGCGGACCACGTCCTCGGTCGAGGACGGGCGCACGATGAGCGCCGGGCGCTTGTCGATCGCGTGATTCCAGATGCGACGCGCGGTCTCGTACTCCGCATCGTCGGGGCGAACCAGCCTTCCGGTCAGGCTGGCTTCGAGCTCGCGGACCGTGGCCTCGCCAAGGACGTGCGGCATGTGCTTCCTCCTACGTTGTGTTGTCCTCAGGCAACCTAAGGAGGTCGGCTTTGCACGCTCTTTGCAGCGCGTCGAGCCCGTCTTGCTCGCCCAGGCCGGCGAAGAATTTGCGGGCGGCATCTGCCGCGGTGTCGGCGGCTTGCCGGTCGCCCGCAGCAGAGCGCAGGTGCGCTTGCAGCAGGTGCAGCCAGCCGAATGCTCGGTGTCCGCCCGGCAGGCCCGGGATATCCAATGCGCGGTCGATCCAGCCCAGTGCCGCCGTCGGCTCGTCGAGCAGCATCTCCACGACCGCCAGGTTGGTACTCGTCAGCGCTACGCCGGCAGTGTCACCGTTGCGCTCCATCATCTCCAGCGCGCGCGTGCCCAGCGCCCGTGCCGAAGCGCTCTGCTTGGCCGAGGCCGCGACGAGGGCGCGGCCCGACACCGACATCGCCACGGACCGCTGGTCGCGCAACTCGCGCCGCAACGCCTCCGACTCGACGAACGCGTCGTCGGCCGCCGGATGATCACCGGCCCAACGCAGCGTGTGGCCGCGCTGCGCCGCGGCGTACGCCTGGCCGTACCGATCGTCGAGCGCGTCGAACCGCTGCCGGGCTTGGTCGATCCGGCGAAGCGCAGAGTCGACGTCGCCGGACAGCCGATGGGTGAGCGCGTGCGCGATAGCGATATGCCCGGCCGCCTGCTGCGCGCCGATCCGGCGGCCGAACAGGACGGTCTCCTCGCCGAAGGGCAGCGGCGGTTCGACACGGCCGTCGATAACCCATCCCATGGTGATCGTCATGAAGTACGGCGGCGTATCGGGTGGGACCTGTTCCAGCGCGAACTGCGCCACCGTGAAAAGCTCCCGTGCCGCCGCGGTGTCCGCCCTGCTCAGGGCCACGACACCGGCGAGGTGCTGCGCGGACGCTGCGACTGCCGCAAGGGGTTCGGCACTCGGCGTCGACCGCACGAGCCCATCGTCGGCGGCCGCGTCCCAATCACCGGCCATGAACGCGAACAACGCCCGCTGGTGCCGACCGAATGCCCGCTCTGCCGGATCGTCGTGCCCGCTCAGCAGCGCGTGAATCTCATTCCCGATAGCGCAGAGCTGGGACCCCCGTCCCTGCCGCGCGTGCAGGACGCCGATCGCCGCCAACGCCCGCGCCCGCACCAATGACGGATCCGGGCAGTCGTCGAGGGCATGCGTCAGCCACCGCGCGCCATCGGCGATCAGGCCGCGGGACATCCAGAAGCGCCAGGTGGAGGTCGCCAACCGCAGCGCCAGCGCGGGGTCTTCGGACAACGAGGACGACAACGCAGCTCGCAGGTTGTCCTGTTCGACGTCGAACCAGGAAGACGGCTCGCCGACGATCGGTTCGCCCCGATCGGGATCGCGCTTCGCGGCCGCGACGGCGAACCACTCGCGGTGCCGCAGCTGGGCGCCCGGCCGGTCGCCGGCATCATCGAGTCGCGCCTCGGCATACTGCCGCACCACCTCCAGAAGTCGGTACCGAGCCGACCGGCCGGAGATGTCCGCCTCGACAAGCGACTTGTCCACCAACCGGGAGATCAACCCGACGATCTCGGTCGGTCCCGCGTCGCAGACGTGCGCGGCAGCCTCGATGTCGAACCCGCCGGCGAAGACGGCCAGCCGGCGGAACGCAGCACGTTCGTCGGCGTCGAGCAGTTCGTGGCTCCAGTCGAGCGTCGCCGCCAACGTCTGCTGCCGGTCGAGCCGGGCGCCGCCCCGGCGGGCGAGCAGCGCCAGCGCGCTGTCGAGACCGACCGCGAGATCGGCGACGCTCAAGTGTGCCAACCGCGCCGCTGCGAGCTCGAGCGCGAGTGGCATCCCGTCGAGGCGACGACAAATGTCCGCGACGGCGGCCGCATTCCCGGCGTCGAGTGCGAACTGGTCAGTGGTCTGCCGCGCGCGCTCGACGAACAGCTGGACAGCCTCGAGCCGGGCAAGCGCTGCGACGTCCGAGTCGATATCGGTCTGCGCCGGAAGCTCGAGCGACGGCACCCGGTAGACCACCTCGCCGGCAACGCCGAGCGGCTCACGGCTGGTAGTCACGACCCGGACGTTCGGGCATCGCGACAGCACTGCGTTGACGAGCGCGCTGGAGGCCGCCACCAGGTGTTCACAGTTGTCCAGCACGAGAAGCAGCGATCGCTCGGCGAGTTGATCGGCGATCGCCAGCTCGGACGGTCGGCCGCCCGGCAGCGCGAGACCCAGCGTGGCTGCCGTCGTCGACGTTACGATCTCGCCTTCCTTGACGCCGGCCAGCTTGACCCGCCACACACCGTCCGGGAAATCACTGGTGGCGGCGGCACGACGCGCGAGTTCCACCGAGAGCCGACTCTTTCCTGCCCCGCCCGGGCCGGTCAGCGTCAACAGCCTGGTCCGCTCCACGTTGGTGCTGAGCTCGTGGAGCTCGCGCTGCCGCCCGATGAAGGTGCTCGTCGGTTCAGGCAGGTTGTGCGGCGTTCGAGCGGGTGCCGCCGCGACGCCATTGAGTACGCGTCGGTAGGTCGCCTTGGTCTCCGGCTCGGGGCTCGCGGCGTACTCCCGGTCAAGAGCGTCACGTAGCTGCTCGTACGCGGCGAGCGCGTCCCATCGCCGACCGAGAGCGGCGAGCGCGTCGATCCAGCTCCGCTGCAACGACTCGTCGAATGTGCGTTCCTCGGCGAGCGGTTCGAGCAGCGCGAGCGCGGCCTGCGCCTCCCCGATCTCGACGAGTGCGGTCGCGAGCTGGGTCGCCAGCGCGGCGTACGTCTCGGCCAAAGCATCCCGGTACGACGCAGACCAGGTCTCGTAGAGGTCCTCCGGAAGCAGCGTTCCGGTCCACTGCGCGACCGCCCTGCGTAGTTGATCGACGTCGCCACTCACCAGCGCCTCGTCCGCGGCCGCTTGGAAACTGTCGACGTCGACGACGAGCGCCTCGTCAGGAGACAGCCACACCATCTCGTCGCGCAACGCGATGCGGGTTGCCCCTAGTGCCCGGCGAGCGGCGTGTATCGCTTGGTGCAGGTTGTTCGTCGCCGCTCGCGGTTCCACGTCCGGCCACAACTGGTCCAGCACGGTCTCGCGGTGCAGTCGGTGCCCGGGTGCGAGGGCGAGCAGCTTGACCAGGGTCTTCGCCTTGCGAAGCCGCCACCGATCTTCGACCACGGTGCCGTCGACAGTGGCAGTGAAGCCGCCGAGCAGCGCGATCTGCACGTCTGCGCGCGCTCGGCCGGCGACCCCCATGTAGGACATTGTGCCCGCGCAAAGACGCCGCAAGGACCCGGCGATTGCGCCTGAAGCGTCCGATGACCGGACAAACGGTGCGTACAGCTCGAACCGAAATGGACTACCGGCGCCCCCGGTTGGGACCGTATCGCGCACTCGGCCGACGACAGGGAAGACTGCACAACCATGCGCGCCGCCGTTGTCCACGGAGCCCAAGACGTCCGCATCGAGGACGTCCCCGACCCCAGCCTGCACGAACCGACCGACGCGACCGTGCAGGTCACGCTGGCCTGTATCTGCGGCAGCGACCTCTGGGCGTATCGCGGCGCGTTCCCGGTGCCGGAGCCGCGCCGGGCCGGACACGAGTTCGTCGGCGTGGTCACCGAGGTCGGTGCCGCGGTCGGCACGCTCTCGGTCGGCGACCTCGTCGTGGCGCCGTTCGTCTGGAGCGACGGCGACTGCTTCTACTGCCGGCACGGCGTGCAGACCTCGTGCGAGCGCGGCGGCGGGTGGGGCGCGCCCGGCGCGGACGGCGGGCAGGGTGAGTACGTCCGCGTCCCGTTCGCCGACGCCACGCTCGTCCGGCTGCCGGTCGACGTCCGCGACGAGCGGTTGCCCGCGCTGCTCACACTCTCCGACGTGCTCGGCACCGGCCACCACGCGGTACTCGGCTCCGGGCTGCGCGCCGGCGACAGCGTTGCGGTGATCGGCGACGGGGCGGTCGGCCTGTGTGCGGTGCTCGCCGCCCGTCGGCTGGGGGCAAGTCGCATCATCGTGATGTCGCGCAACCCGGTGCGGTCGGACGTCGCCCGGCGGTTCGGCGCGGACGACATCGTGGCCGAGCGCGACGACGCCGGCGTCGCGCAGGTTCAGGCACTCACCGAGGGGCGCGGCGCCGACCGCGTGCTGGAATGCGTCGGCACCGACCAGGCGTGGGCGACCGCGGTGGCCGCGGTGCGCGACGGCGGCAGGATCGGCTATGTCGGCGTGCCGGCCGGCGTGCACGACGGGCTGTCGCTGCGGCCGCTGTTCGGTCGCAACATCGGCATCGGCGGCGGCGTCGCGCCGGTGCGCGCCTACATCGACGAACTGCTGCCCGACGTGCTCTCCGGCGCGCTCGACCCGGCGCCGGTCTTCGACCTCTCGATCGACCTCGACCACGTGCCCGACGGCTATGCCGCGATGGACGGCCGGACGGCGATCAAGGTGCTGGTCGATCTGCGATGAGGGCGCTGTTCGTCGACGCGTTCGGCGCGCCGCCGGTCGTGCGCGATGTGCCCGAGCCGAGCTGCCCGCCGGACGGCATGGTGATCGAGGTGCGCGCCACCGGGCTGTGCCGCAGCGACTGGCATGCGTGGGCCGGCCACGATCCCGACGTCGCCCTGCCGCACGTGCCCGGGCACGAGTTCGCCGGCGTCGTGCACGAGGTGGGCGCCGACGTCACTCGCGTGCAGATCGGCGACCGCGTCACCGTGCCGTTCGTGTGCGCGTGCGGCCGCTGCGCCACCTGCCGGACCGGCGCGCCGCAGGTGTGCGAGGACCAGTTCCAGCCGGGCTTCACGGGATGGGGGTCGTTCGCCGAGCGCGTTGCCGTCCCACGCGCGGACGGCAACGCCGTCCCGCTTCCCGAGGACGTCGACTTCGTATCCGCCGCCGGGCTCGGCTGCCGGTTCGCGACCGCGTATCGCGCCGTCGCCGCGCACGCCCGGCTCGCCGCCGACGAGTGGCTCATGGTCGTGGGCTGCGGCGGCATCGGGCTTGCGGCCACGATGATCGCGTCCGTGCGCGGCGCGCGGGTGCTCGCGGTGGACTTGTCGGAGGACTCACTCGCGTTCGCGCGCAGGTTCGGCGCGGCGGCGACGCTGGTCGCCGGCGCGGACCTGCCGGCCGCGGCGCGCGAGGTGACCGACGGCGGTCCGCACGCCACGCTGGACGCCATCGGTAGCGCTGCCGTGCTGCGCGACTGCATCGAGTCGCTGCGTCCACGCGGCAGGCACGTGCAGGTCGGGCTGCTCGTCGGCCCGGACGCAACACCGCCCGTCCCGATGGCGCGGATGCTCGCGAAGGAGCTCGAGATCTACGGCAGCCACGGCATGGGCGCGGCCGACTATGCTGCGCTGCTCGCCGAGATCGCGGCGGGCCGCCTCGACCCGGGCGCGATGGTGACCGAACAGCTGCCGCTGACGGCGCTGGCCGGCGCCGAAGGTGCGCTCGCCGGGATGGGCAACCGGCCGGCGACCGGGACGGTCGTCGTCGTCTTCTGATCTGTGCGACTTCGCCCGCACGGGGTGGTCCTCGGTCACCTAACTAGCATGTTCGGCGGTTTGCTTCAGCTGGACAAACAGGAGGCTTTTCGCCTTGTCTTCGATCCGCAACACGCGCGCGCGGGTCCGGCGCGCGTTGCGACGTGCGGCGGCGCAGGTCGGACCGCTCGACCGCGCCGCGCAGCGCGCCGCCGAGCAGCGTCACGCCCTCGAACGCCTCGGCGCCATGCGCGAGGCAGCCGATCGCGCCCAGGCAGCAGCACTCGACGCGAAGGTCTTCGTCGACTTCTTCGAGATGCTGAGTGTGGACGGCGACTTCGGCCGGGCAGCGGTATCTATGACGCGCAGCCTGATCCGCGATTCGGGTGGGCCGAGTCGCGCACGCGTCGCTGCGCAGGTTCTCCAGCAGTACGAGGAGCTGCGTCCGGTTGCGGATATCTGCCTGGCGCTGTGCGCCATCGCGGAGCCGATGCCCGAGCCGGCGTGGACGCTGTTCACCCGCAACGACCTCGGCCTGATCAGGCACCTGGCCGCCGGCGAATACTTCCAGCTCGGCTTCCGGTGCGATCCCGAGACGGCGGCGGCGTCACTCGCTCGGATGCTGGGTGACGAGATCCGGCTGGCGGCCGATCCACACGTCTGGCTCGAGATCTGCTATGCCGCCTTCTCCGCCGGTTACCTGGACCTGACCGGGCAGTCTCTCGACCGAGCCGAGGCCGCGATGCAACGCGTGGCCGATCCGGCGCGCATCGAGCAGCTGACCGCCCGATCGTCGAAGCTGCACGAGTGGCTCGATCGCGCCGCGCAGGCCGCGCAGCCGGGCGAGGCGCCGGACGGCGAGATCCCGTTCGCGCTGGTGGGGTTCGACCACCCCGACCGAGACGCCATCTCCGGCGACCTCGCCGACCCGATGGAGACGATGGCCGCGCTCGGCCACCTGCTGCGCCACGAGGGCGTGCAGTTCAGCGGCGAGCCGGGTCTTGTCGACGTCGCCGAGCAACTGCGCGGTGCTGTTCCCGCCGGACGGCGCATCAGCGGCCGCGACACGACCGTCCGCCTGTACGAGGTCGACCGCGACGTCAGCCGGCACGCCGTCGTTCCCGACGGCACCTGGATCATCGTGGCGGAGTGGTTCACCCGGCCGCTGGGCGAATCGCACTACGACATACCGCTCAATCGCAGGCTGCGCCCGATCTTCATCTCGTTCCACATTCCGCCGGAGGCGCTGCGCACACCCGGCGCCGTGGACTATCTGCGCGACCATGCACCGATCGGGTGCCGCGACTGGGACACCGTCTTCCTGCTGCACGCGGCCAAGATCCCGGCGTTCTTCTCAGGCGCGCTGACCATGACGGTCGACAATGTCGTCGGGGCCGACGGTGCGCGAGACCACCACACCCGCGACCTGGCCGGGAGCCTCGCTGCGGCGGCCATCGAGTTGCGCGACCAACGGGCCGACGGCGCGCCGCTCGTTACGTCCGACCTGCGCCGCTACCTGGCGGTGCGCGCCCTCGGCTGCCCCGCCGAGTTCCGGCGCAGCGACACGAGCGACTATCGGACTGTCGACTTCACCGAACTCGCTGACGCCGACTTCGCCGCGCTGCAGCGCGGCGTCTCCGACAAGCTGGCGGCGGTGTTCGAGGCGTTGCTCGCAGGCCGTTCGGACAAGGACGTGTACGAGGTCTGGCGCGAAGCGTGCGCTGCCGACGTGGCGCGCGCCGAAGCCGAGCTGCGGCGCTTCCCCGAATACCCGAAGCTCAGCTTCGATCTCGCCGACGTGTGCGCCGCCATCCGCGCAGAAACGGTCACGATGGCGCGCACCGCCCCCGGGCCGCGCGGTGCGGAGATCAACGTCGAGTTCTCCGTCGACGAGAACTACACGCATCAGCTCGACATCGTCCTCGACTCGGTCGTCGAACGCAGCAGTCGGCCGGTGCGCGCGTTCGTGCTGTGCCGCGGCCTGAGCCAGGACGACTTCGAGCGGACGGCCCGGCTGTTTCCGACCGTCTCGTTCGTGTGGCTGCCGACGGACCGGGTCGACTACGGCGACGTTCGCGGCAAGATCGAGTGGGCCACGATCGTGACGATGGACCGGACGATCCTGCCCGAGCTGCTGAACGACGTCGGTCGGATCATCCACTTCGACCTCGACGCACTGTGCCTGGCCGATCTCGCCGAACTCTTCGACGTCGACATGGAGGGCACGTGGATCGCCGCGGTGGACGAGCCGCAGCCCAGCTTCGGCCGGGGCTTCGACTCGATCCGTAACAGCGCTCGACTACTACGCCGCGAGGGCCGGCCGGATCTCGCGCGGGAGCTGATCATCCGTACGCACGCGAAGCACGCGTTCGACTTCGACATCTTCAACGCCGGGATCATGGTGCTCGATCTCGCTGCGATGCGCGAAGGCGACTTCTGCGGGCGCTATCTCGCTTACGTCCAGCGGTTCGGCGTCAACGGCCAGCGGGTCCTCAACTTCGCAATCGGGCGCGCGCGCAAGAAGGTCAACGCCGATTGGAACCGGCTGCTGCGTCTCGAGGTGGCCGAGAGCCCGAAGGTCGCCCACTGGGCCGGGCCGTTCAAGCCGTGGGGCGGGCACCAGTTCGTCACCGGCCGGGAGCTCTGGCGTGCCCAGGAGGAGCACTTCGCCGCGCGGACACAGTGACGGCTACTCGCGCGGCTCGGCCGGCTCCGTCACCAGCCCGGCCAGCGCGTCGAGTGCCGCGTCGAACAACGTGTCGTCGCTGATCCCGGCCGGGTCGATCGCACCTGTCGCGGCAGT
>DASQSE010000120.1:0-2786 GCA_035642535.1 Jatrophihabitans sp.
TCTTCTCTCTACGCGCGAGCCGTCCGCAGCCATCACCGCGGGCGGCTTTTCGTTTGCCTGAACACGACGACTGAACAGTGCGAGATCCCCTCCGCGCGCGCCTCCGTGGTGGAACAGGATTACACAACGGTCTTAGCTTAGAAACCGTGCGCTGCAGGTTCGAGTCCTGCCGGGGGCACCCGAGCGATCTCCCCGTAGCTCAGCGGACAGAGTGCGTGGCTACGAACCACGAAGCCGCAGGTTCGACTCCTGCCGGGGAGGCGAGGTCGCGCAAGTGGCCATGAGCGTGGTGTGCCGGTGCGCAGACGAGAGCTACTTCCTTCAGAAGGGGTGGGTTGTCGGTTCGAATCCGACCATCGCCGCTGGGCGGTGTAGCTCAATTGGCAGAGCAACTAACCAATGCTTTCGTCGATGGGATCTCGGCACACCACCACATCGTCCCGCCGGTGCGCAGGGCCGCGGCTACTTCCCTGATTAGGAATCTCACCGAAGCCGCAGCCCGACTTGTTCTCGGCGGGACCGAGTGCCGCGACGCGCACTCGAAACGAGAGCACCACGAGAGAAGGAGCAGTGAGCAAGTTCAACAAGATCGGCCGTCGTGTTGCGACGCGCGGTCCGATTCGCACGTCGACGGTTCCGACCGGGCGTATGTACGAGGGGGCGCCCGGCTACGCGCGCGACGACAAGGGCGAGCTGTTCCTGCTCGCCGTCACGAACATGGTCGGTGAGGACACGTTCTATGAGCGCACTGGCGAGCGCGACGCGCGCTTCACTGCGCTCGTGCGCGAGCTGGCGGTGTCCGATCCGGACTGGACGGCGCGGCTGATCGGCTGGCTGCGCACCGGTGCGCTGCTGCGTTCGGCGTCGCTGGTCGCTGCGGCGGAGTTCGCGGCAGCCCGGCTGGAGGCGGGCGTTGCCGGCGGCAACCGAGCGGTGATCGCGTCGGCGCTGCAGCGCGCGGACGAGCCGGGTGAGCTGCTCGGCTACTGGCTCACGTCGCACGGCCGGGCGGTACCGAAGCCGGTCAAGCGTGGTGTCGCAGACGCGGCGGTGCGGCTGTTCAACGAGCGGTCCCTCCTGAAGTGGGATTCGGTCGAGCGTCCGGTCCGCTTCGGTGACGTGCTCGACCTGACCCACCCGACGCCGTCGGCCGCGTGGCAGGGCGAGCTGTTCCGTTACGCGATCGATCGCCGACACGGCCGTGCGGACGTGGTGCCGGCCGCGCTGCGAACGCTGTCGGCGCGGGCCGCGCTGATGGCGCTTCCGGTGCCGGAGCGCCGTGCGGTGCTGGCCTCTCCCGCGCGGCTCGCTGAGGCGGGCATGACGTGGGAGTCGCTGGCCGGCTGGCTCCAGGGTCCGCTCGACGCAGCCGCGTGGCAGGCGATCATCCCGTCGATGGGTTACATGGCGCTGCTGCGCAACCTGCGCAACATCGACGACGCCGGCGTGCCGGATCACGTCGCCGAGCAGGTTGCCGCGCTGCTGTCCGATCCGGCGCGGGTGGCGGCGTCACGTCAGCTACCCACGCGGTTCCTGTCTGCCTACCGGGCTGCGTCGTCGCTGCGCTGGGCGGCCTCGCTCGAGCGGGCGCTGCAGCTGTCGCTGGCGTCGGTGCCGGAACTGCCGGGTCGCACGCTGGTGCTGGTCGACCGGTCGGGTTCGATGTTCGGCCCGCTGTCGGCACGCGGTCAGCTGACCCGGGCGGACGCAGCTGCGGTGTTCGGCACGGCGCTGGCGGTGCCCGCCGAGCGTGCCGACCTCGTGCAGTTCGGCACCGGCAGCCAGCCGGTACGGTTCCGTCGCGGCGAGGCGGTGCTGCGGGTGCTGGATCGCTTCGGTGATCTCGGTGGGACGCGCACAGCCGACGCCGTGCGCCGCCACTACCGCCGCCACGACCGGGTCGTGATCGTCACGGACGAGCAGGCCTGGTTCGACGCGCGCGGCTCGGATCCGGCCGCCGAGGTGCCGCCACAGGTTCCGGTGTACACCTGGAACCTGGCCGGTTACCGGTACGGTCACGCGCCGTCCGGCACAGGTACGCGGCACACGTTCGGCGGGCTGACCGACAGCGGGTTCGCGATGATCCCGCTGCTGGAGGCCGGCCGCAACGCCGACTGGCCGTTCTGACGCGACGGGCGCGGGCCACCAAGACGGTGGTCCGCGCCCGTTCGCGCGATGGCGCTGAAGGAACTCCGCCGCAGTGACCTCGCGTCGCGAACTGTGCTTTGCGTGCTGCTTGCGCGCCACGGTCGGAGCGCGGGACGGAAACGTATCGAGCACATCTTCGACATGGAGCACTCGAGGATCGCCGTACCGTCCGCGACGGATCGTCCCGGTCACCAGGATCCACTTGCCGAGCGGTACTGGCAGGCCGGGCTTGAACCATGACGAGTGTGGAGTGCCCCGCGCATCCGGCTGGCACTTCGCCGCGGCGCCGCTCCGACCGAACCGCCGGGTGCTCTGTACGAAGACAAGGTGGGCCGCGCCCAGCTGAGCGTGGGACACCGCCCTTCCCACCGCCCAGCCAGCGCGATCACCAGGGCGCGGGATCGCGTCCCACATCCAGCGCATCGCTCGGGCTCCGACGGCAAACATCGCGGCCGCGATGCCGACGAGACCGCCGTAACCGACCGTCACGGCAGGCCAGTCAATTTGCCCGGAGCTCGAGCCTGCACCGCGGTGCAGCGCTGCCAGGACCGAAATCAGGTATCCGACGACGAGGACGGGTAGCCACCGACGCCACCTCGGCGAACGTGTTTGCATAGCGGTGATCATTGCGCTCGATC
>DASQSE010000121.1:0-64256 GCA_035642535.1 Jatrophihabitans sp.
GGCACCTCGATGTCGGCTCGTCGCATCCTGGGGCTGGAGTAGGTCCCAAGGGTTGGGCTGTTCGCCCATTAAAGCGGTACGCGAGCTGGGTTTAGAACGTCGTGAGACAGTTCGGTCCCTATCCGCCGCGCGCGCAGGAGATTTGAGAAGGGCTGTCCCTAGTACGAGAGGACCGGGACGGACGAACCTCTGGTGTGCCAGTTGTTCCGCCAGGAGCACTGCTGGTTGGCTACGTTCGGAAGGGATAACCGCTGAAAGCATCTAAGCGGGAAGCTCGCTTCAAGATGAGATCTCCCATCCTTTATGGAGTAAGGCCCCCGGCTAGACCACCGGGTTGATAGGCCGGAAGTGGAAGCGTGGCAACACGTGTAGCTGACCGGTACTAATAGGCCGAGGACTTGCCACATACCTCCGCTCGTTCGGGTTATCCCGAGAGCGATCTTGCGTCCACTGTGCGGTTCCCGAGGTGCGGTCCCCGTCGCTCTGCGGGCGGACCATATCTCCATAGCGTTTCGGCGACCATAGCGAGAGGGAAACGCCCGGTCCCATCCCGAACCCGGAAGCTAAGCCTCTCAGCGCCGATGGTACTGCGCGGGCCACTGCGTGGGAGAGTAGGACGTCGCCGGACATTACTTCGCAATGAGGGTCGTTCGGTTCGCCGAATGGCCCTCATTGCATTTGGGTCTCTTGAGGGCCGGAAACGGATCGATTTGATGGCCACACCCCGAGGCGGCGCCGGTCGTCGAAGCCGCAGCGACAGGAAAGTTGAGAGGCCCCGCAGCAGTAGTCGGCAGACCGAACGGCGTGCCTCGCGCACGACGCCGACTGCCGGCGCGCCCTCGGACGGCTCCCCGCCGGTTCCGGACGACGCGGACGTCGGCTTGCTCGACCGCGGCGTCCGCGCCCAGCTGCGGTCGCTGAGCAAGGTGAACGCGGATGCGGTGGCGAAACACCTCGTCACCGCGGGCGAGCTGCTCGAGACCGACCCGCGGCAGGCGCTCGCCCATGCGCGTGCGGCTCGGGCCCGCACTGCACGGGTGGCAGCTGTCCGCGAGGCTGTCGGAATTGCCGCATACCACGCCGGCGAGTGGGCCGAGGCGTTGACGGAGTTACGGACGGCCCGCCGGATCTCCGGCGACCCGAGCAACCTGCCGATCATCGCGGACTGCGAGCGCGCCCTGGGTAGACCGGAGCGTGCCGCACAGGCGCTCAGTGACCCCGATGTGCGACGCCTCGATCCCGAGACGCGTGCCGAATTGCTGATCGTGGTGTCCGGCGCGCGCCGCGATACCGGGCAGCTCGACGCTGCGCTGTCCGTGCTGGTCCGAGGCGGACTCGACCGCGATCGGCCACGCCCGGGCGCGGCGCGCCTGTGGTACGCGTACGCCGACACGCTCGTCGCGCTAGGCCGCAAGGACGAGGCGGCCACCTGGTTTGCCGCCTCCGCCGCCCAGGACCCGGAGGGCGAGTTGGATTCGGCCGAACGGGCCGCTGCACTGCTCTGAGTGGAACGGGCGGCTAGCCGAGCCATCCGACACCGCCATCTGGTTGTCCACAGCGCCGCAGCGTGTCCACAGGCGTAAGCAGTGCGCCGGTTCACCGTCAGGGCGCCAGCGCACGATCGGGCCATGAACACATCCACCGACGCTGCATCCCCTGACAATCAGGTGTTTCTGCGCGGCCGCCTCGCCGGCGCGCCGCTGTTTCGCGACCTGCCGAGCGGGGACAGGCTCGCCGTGTTCCGAGTGACGGTCGCCCGCCCGCCTGGCCAGCGAGCGCGGGTCGACAGCATCGAATGCACCGCCACCAAGGCCAGAACGCACAAGACCCTCGCCCGGGCCAGTGTTGGCGACGACCTGGAGGTCTCCGGCAGCCTGCACCGCCGCTTCTGGCGGACGGCGTCCGGAGTCGCGAGCCGGTATGCCGTCGAGGTCGAGACGGTCCGGCTCATGAAGACTGGTCGCCGAGCCGGCGCATCAGCAGGCCGGAAGCGGGCTTCGGGGTGAACAACGTCGATTTGCGCGGCATGCGGGCGCCGGCGGCGGCCACCGCAGCGACGGCGGCGACGGGCGTCGGTCGCACCAGCACAGCGAAACCACCGCTGCGACCGGCGTCCGCCAGCGCGTCGTCGATGCTGTGCGCGTACCCAACAGTCTCCACGTCGTCGGCACGACCCCAGACGCGCTCGACCAGCGTCCGGTGCACCACCGTCACGTCGAGTTCGGAGAGTGCCTCGGGCTCGCCGGCGCGCCCTGCGGCCGTTCGGAGACGACCCGCGTCGTCGATTGCGATGTATGTTTGCCGCCCGTCGGTGAGGACCACGGCGAACCCGGTCCCCTCGGCGATGCGCTCCAGTGCATGGGCCGGTGCGCCGTCGAACGGCTCGACGGACGCCGATCCCGCGAGTGCCTGGACGGCGGCTGCAAGGTCGAGCCCGCGGACGACGCGATGAATCGCGTGCACCTGCGGTCCGTATTCGGACGAGTCGACGAGCAGCGCCAGTCCGCGATCCCAGGGCCCAGGGCCTCCCTCGGCCGCAGCACGGCGTCGTTGGCGCTCCTGGTAGGTCGCGTAGCGATGATGGCCGTCCGCGATCAGCGCTCGACGCGTCTCGAGGTCGGTCATCGCGGACCTGACCGCTTCGGAATCGCGCACTGGCCACAGGCGGTGGGCAATGCCATCCGCCGTCACCGCCTCGGCGATGGGCTCATCGGCGTCAATGCCCCGGACGACCTCGGTCGCCGGACCACCGCCGTCGTAGACCAGATAGATCGGCTCGAGGTCGGCATCGGTGGCAGTCATGACGGCGAGCCGGTCGGCGACCGGGCCGGCCATCGTGTTCTCGTGTGGGAGGATCACGCCGTCCTCGGCCGCGCGGAGTTCCACGGCGCCCATCAGGCCTCGGGTCGCGTGCCCCGACGCGTCGCGCAGCTCATACACGTACAGGGCAGCCGCAGGATCGACCGCGTAGAGCCGGTCATCGACCCACGCCTGCAGTCGGGCAGCCGCGCCTGCGTACCCGGTCGGCGACTGCTCGGGCAAGATCACCGCGACCGCGTTGTCCGCGTCACCCTCCAACAGCCGGCTGCGCGTCGCATCGTCGATCACGTCGTACGGCGGGCAGAGCAATCGACCCAGCCGGGCCGCATCGACCCGAGGCCGCAGGGCGCGGAACGGGGCGAGCGAGAGACCTTGCAGCTTCGTCTGTTCCGCGGTCACGAGGCGCGATCGTACGCAGCCTCGCGCGCATGCGACCATGCGACCCGTGCACCTGCAGGGGTCAGCCCGTCCGCTCACCGAGGTCTACGACGTCGCGCTGCTCGATCTGGACGGCGTCGTCTACATCGGGGCGAGCGCGGTCCCGGGCGCGCCCGAGGCGCTCGCGGCAGCGCGGCAGGCGGGCATGCGGCTCGCCTTCGTGACGAACAACGCGTCTCGGCCGCCGGCCGCGGTCGCCGACCACCTCACGACGCTGGGCATCCCGGCCGGCGCGGACGAGGTCGTGACCTCGGCGCAGGCGGCCGCCCATTACCTCGCGGACCGCCTGCCGCTGCACGCACGCGTCCTGGTCGTGGGGACGACTGGGCTCGAACAGGCGCTTCGGGAGCGCGGCCTCGATCCGGTCACGGACGCGACCGGCGAGGTTGCCGCCGTCGTGCAGGGCTATTCACCGGAGCTGGACTGGCGGATGCTCGCCGAGGGCGCGGTGGCGATCAACCGCGGCGTGCCCTGGGTCGCCACCAACGTCGACCCGACGGTTCCCTCGCCACGCGGCCCATTGCCCGGCAACGGCTCCCTCGTCGCTGCGCTTCGGCACGCCACCGGCGTGGCGCCCGTCGTCACCGGCAAGCCGGACCCGACCATGCACCGAGAGTCCGTGCAACGCTCGGGTGCGCGGCGCCCGATCGTCGTGGGCGACCGACTCGACACCGACATCGAGGGTGCGAACGCGGTGGGTTGCGACAGTCTACTCGTGCTGTCCGGCGTCACGTCCGCGCCGGAACTCCTCGTCGTCGCGCCGCACCGACGTCCCACGTTTCTCGCGGCGGATCTCGGCGGGCTGCTCGTCCCGCACGAGCAACCGTCGATGATCGAGGGTGGCGCGGCGTGCGGTCAGTGGGAGGCCATGCGCGCTGCAGCAGAGCAGGGCAGTGGTCTGCTGCTGCGCCGACGCGAGCGCGCCGATGGCGACGCGGTCACGGAGGTGGCAGCGCCGGATGCTGACCAACTCGATGCGCTGCGCGCGCTGTGCACCGCCAACTGGGACGTGACGCCCGCGGATACGCCCGCTGACGACGAGGGCGGTCCGCCGCGCTGGACGGTGCAGCCGGCTGTGCAGGTCGCCGCCGATGGTCACGACGACGAATCGCGGCGGGCTGCGGCCGATGTGCTGGCCCGGCTTGGGATGGCGTAGGAACGGATGATCAGAACAGCGAGCGGAGCCTGAGGAGGTCGCGCACCCCGGCGTGGATTCTGACCCGGCCGGTGGCCCAGGCGTGACCCATCTTCAGGTGTCCGTCCACCAGTTCGATCAGATCGTCGCTGTTCATCGTCAGGCGCACCTGCGCGTGGTTGGTGGCGGCTCGGCCGATATCGAGGAGATGACCGTCCTTGAGGCGGCCGGAGAAGACGACGTCGAGATCACGGATCGTGCAGGTCAGGCTGCGATCGAAGCCGAGCTTGCGGCGAGAGGTCTCGCTAGTGGCAAGTCGCTCGGCCAACTCGCGGAACGCTTGCTCGCACTGCTCGACCGTTGCCACCGGCGTTCCTCCGCACGTCGATTTCCGTTGCGCGCTCCGTCCGCGTCCGGCTCGGATCGCGGCGATCGACGGTATCGCAGCGTCAGGCCGGTACGTTGAAGCGCGAGGGAATGGCCGATTGCATCGGCGCGCAAACACGCGCCGAGCGATGACGCGGAGATGTGGATGTCGGAGTTCGAGCCCCAGCAAGCCGACGACAGCAGGTCGGTGGACGGCACCGCGGCGCAGCCCGACGCGGCCTTGCCGCAGGGAGATCCCGGGCTCGAGACTGCGGATTCGCCGGTCGCGGCTGGTTCGCGGCTCGCGGACCCGGCGGTCGCCGATCCGGCGGTCGCGGACCCGGCGGTCCCGGACCCGGCGGTCCCGGACCCGCTGGATGCGGATTCGCCGGTCCAGGCGGCGCTCGCCGAACTCGACGCGCTGGGGGAGCAGCCGGTGGCCGAGCATCCCGCCGTGTATCAGCGCGTCCACTCGCAGCTGCAGAGCGCGCTGAGCGACATCGACGACGCCTGAGCGTCCAGCTGATTGCCGGCCGTGGCGAAACGTGTGTCGCGCCTGGACGCCGAACTGGTGCGCCGGGGTCTGGCTCGATCGCGGCAACACGCCGGCGAACTGATTGCCGCCGGCCGGGTGGAGGTGCACGGCGTGGTTGCGAGCAAGGCCGCCACGGGCGTGGACGCCAACGCTTCGCTGCGCTTGCGGCCGGACGACGCAGATCCGGGGTACGCCTCGCGCGGCGGGCACAAGCTCGCCGGTGCGCTCGCCGCGTTTCCGGGGATTTCCGTCGCCGGCAAGCGCTGTCTGGATGCGGGAGCGTCGACCGGCGGCTTCACCGACGTGCTGCTGCGTGCCGGGGCGGCACGGGTGATCGCGGTCGACGTCGGGTACGGCCAGCTTGCCTGGGCACTGCGCTCGGACCCACGCGTCGAGATCCACGACCGCACCAACGTCCGGACGCTGAGCGCGGCGCAGATCGGCGGGCCGGTCGATCTCACCGTCGCCGACCTGTCATTCATCTCGCTGCCGATCGTGCTGCCGGCACTCACCGCATGCACCGCGCCCGACGGGATCATCCTGCCGATGGTCAAGCCCCAGTTCGAGGTCGGCCGCGAGCGGCTCGGTTCCGGCGGCGTGGTGCGTGATCCGGCCGATCGCGGGGCGGCCGTGCTCCGCGTCGCCCGGGCTGCGGCCGAGCTCGGCTGGCCGGCGCGCGGCGTTGTCCGCAGCCCGCTGCCCGGCCCGGCCGGCAACGTGGAATTCTTCTTGTGGCTGCGCCGTGGCGAGCCCGCCGGCATGCCGGACGACGAGATCATGACCGCCGTGATCACCGAGGGAGGCGACGGATGAGGTCGGTGCTGCTCGTCGCGCATACGTCGCGTCGGCAGATCGTCAAGCTTGCGGAGCGGGCCACCGATCAGCTCGCCGCGGCGGGCATCGAGGTTCGGATGCTCGCCGACGAGGCCGCCGCGTGTCCGGCCGCAACCGTTCGCGTCGTCGACCCGCATAACGCTGCACTCGGCAGCGAACTTGCGCTCGCGCTTGGCGGCGACGGGACGTTCCTGCGCGCCGCAGAACTGGCCCGTCCGGCCGGGGTCCCGATGCTGGGCGTCAACTTCGGGCACGTCGGCTTTCTCGCGGAGACGGACCCGCAGGGTCTGCAGGATGCCGTCGACGCCATCGTGGCTGGTCGGTACACCGTCGAGGAGCGGGTGACGGTCGACGTCGAGATCATCGTGGACGGCGTGGTCACCGGAACGGCGTGGGCGCTCAACGAGGCGTCGCTCGAGCGCACGAGCCGCGAGCGGATGATCGAGATCGCGGTTGCGGTGGACGGCCGGCCGATGCTGCGCTTCGGCTGCGACGGGCTGTTGTGTGCGACTCCGACAGGATCCACGGCGTACGCGTTCTCGACCGGTGGCCCGATCATCTGGCCGAACGTCGACGCATTGCTGATCGTCCCGAACGCCGCGCACGCGCTGTTCGCGAGGCCGTTCGTCGTCTCGCCGACCTGCGTCGTGGACGTGGATCTGCTCAGCCCCGGTCACGACGCGGTGCTCAGCTGTGACGGCCGCCGCTCGCTCACCGTGCCGGCCCATGCCCGCACCCGGATGCGCCGGGGCGCGATGCCGATCAAGGTCGTCCGGCTGGGGGGTGTGAGCTTTACCGAGCGGCTCGTGTCGAAGTTCCAGCTGCCGGTGCGCAGCCTGCGCGAAGCGTCGTCGCCGGCCGGCGAGGTCGATCTATGAGGGCGCGCGATCGTGCTGGATGAGCTGCGCATCCGCGGGCTCGGTGTCATCGACGAGGCGGTGCTGCCGCTCGGCCCGGGGCTGACGGCCGTCACCGGCGAGACCGGCGCCGGCAAGACGATGGTGGTCACCGGCCTGCTGCTGCTCTTCGGCGGGCGTGCCGACTCCGCGCGGGTGCGCACCGGTCGCGACCAGGCCAGCGTCGACGGGCGGCTCACGCTGTCTGCGGAGTCGCCGGCCGCCGACCGCGTGCGAGCGGCCGGCGGTGAGTTGGACAGCGCAGACAGCGGCGACGAGCTGGTGCTGCGCCGGACCGTGAGTGCGAGCGGCCGATCGCGCGCATATGTCGGCGGCGCGCCGGCCCCGGTCGCGGTGCTGACCGAGCTCGCCGACCAGCTGTTGGCCGTGCACGGCCAGGCCGATCAGCTTCGCCTGGTCCGTCCGGCCGCGCAGCGCGCGGCGCTGGACCACTACGCCGGCGTGGACCTCGACACGTTCGGCGCCGCGCACGCGCGGTGGCGAGCGGCGGCGGCCGAGCTGTCCGACCGGATCGGCCGAGCCGCGGAGTTGCGCCGCGAGTCGGACCTGCTCACCCACGGCATCGGAGAGATCGAAGCGGCCGCGCCGCAGCCCGGCGAGCTCGGCGAGCTCACCCAGCTCGCCGGCCGGCTCGGCCACGCCGATGCGCTGCGCCTGGCCGCGCGGACCGCCCACGACGTCCTGCTCGGCGATTCGGACGATCCCACGGCCGCCGCGGCAGACGTCACCGCGCTGCTCGCCGCGGCCGCTCGCACGCTCGCCCAGCAGCAGGGCTCGGACGACGAACTGGACGGGCTCGCCGGGCGGGTCACCGAGCTGTCTGCGCTGGCTGCCGATCTCGGTGCCGAGTTCGGTGCGTATGCCGACTCGCTGGACACCGATCCGGCGCGCCTCGAACAGATCGAGGCGCGGCGCGCCACGCTCACTGCGCTCGTCCGCAAGTACTGCGACGAACCGGAGCCCACGATCGAGGGCGTCCTGCGTTGGGCGGCGGACGCCGGCGCCCGGCTGAAGCTGATCGACGTCTCGGACGAGGCGCTTGCTGCACTGCGGTCCGCGTGCGACTCCGCCGCGGCGGAGGTCGCGGGATTGGCCGCGGCGATCTCTGCGCAGCGGCGCGAAGCGGCGGAGAGGCTGGCAGCTGCGGCATCGGCCGAGCTGGCCGGGCTGGCGATGCCGGACGCCCGGCTCGAGGTCGAAGTCGCGCCGCGCGCGCCTTCGGCAGGACTTCCCACGCTCACTGTCGCCGGTCAGGAGGTCGCGGTCGCCGCCGACGGCGCCGACGAGGTCACGCTGCTGCTTCAGCCGCACCGCGGGGCGCCGGCGCTGCCGGTCGGGCGCGGCGCGTCCGGCGGCGAGCTGTCCCGGGTGATGCTCGCGCTCGAGGTGTGCCTCGCCGGTACCGACCCCGTCCCCACCTTCGTGTTCGACGAGGTCGACGCCGGGGTCGGCGGCCGGGCCGCGGTGGAGCTCGGGCGCCGGCTGGCCAGGCTAGCCAGGCACCGGCAGGTGCTTGTGGTCACACACCTGCCGCAGGTGGCGGCGTTCGCCGATCGGCAGGTGGTCGTCGACAAGCCCGCAGGAGACGGTGGCGGCGGCGTCACCGCCAGCGACGTGCGGGTCGTCGACGGCGACGAGCGGGTCGCCGAACTCGCCCGGATGCTGGCCGGCTCGGACTCCCAGACCGCCCGCGAGCACGCCGCGGAACTGCTTGCCGACGCTGCGCGCGACGAACCTGTCGTGGCCCGCGCAACTCCCCCGAATCCCCGGAAAACGGCCCGCCAAGCGGGCTGAGAGAGGTGCCGCGGACCGCGTGGCGCAAAGCGCCCCGCATGGCATCGGATGGCACCATGGCAGCCATGAAGCTCGCACCGCTGCGCCGACGCGGTGACGCCGCGCCCGGCGTCACCGGCGTGGCGAGGCTCGACCGGCAGACGCTGCGTCTCGCCGGTCGGCTCAACCATGGCGACATCGCGATCATCGACCAGGTCGATCTCGATCGGGTGGCCGCGGAGGCGCTCGTCGTCGCCAAGCCTGCAGCGATCATCAATGCGCAGCCGAGCATCTCCGGCCGCTACCCGAATCTCGGCCCGCAGCTGATCGTCGCGCACGACATCCTGCTGCTCGACAACGTCGGGGCGGAGATCTTCGCCGCGGTGAAGGAAGGGACGAAGGTCCGCATCGACGGGCACTCGGTGTTCGTGGGCGACGCGGTCGTCGTCACCGGGACGCTGCAGAACCCCGAAACCGTCAAGGCCTCGATGAGCGAGGCGAAGTCGGGCCTGGCGTCGCAGCTCGAGGCGTTCGCGGTGAACACCGCGGAGTTCATGAGCCGCGAGCGGCGGCTGCTGCTCGACGGTGAGGGGATTCCGGACATCAAGACCCGCTTCGCCGGACGGCACGCCGTCATCGTCGTGCGCGGGCACGACCATCAGCGCGACCTGCGATCGCTGCGGCACTACATCCGTGAGTACAAGCCCGTCCTGGTCGGCGTCGACGGCGGCGCGGATGCGCTGCTGGAGGCGGGCCTGGAGCCGAACCTGATCATCGGCGACATGGACGCGGTGTCGGACGCCGCACTCGCCACCGGCGCCGAGGTGGTCGTGCACGCGTACCCCGACGGCCGCGCGCCCGGGCTGGCGCGGGTGCAGGACCTCGGGATCGACGCGATCACGTTCCCGACGTCCGGCACCAGCGAGGACGCCGCGATGCTGCTCGCCGACAACAACGGCGCAGATCTCGTCGTCGCCGTCGGCAGCCACGCCACGCTGACCGAGTTCCTCGACCGGGGCCGCTCCGGCATGGCGTCCAGCTTCCTGACCCGGCTCCGGCTCGGCTCCAAGGTGATGGACGCGAGCGGCGTCGCGCGTCTGTACCGCAACCGCATCTCGGGCGCCGCGCTGCTGTTACTCGTTATCGCGGCCGTGGTCGCCATCGTCGCGGCACTGGCCGTCTCGGACACCGGCCGCGATTACCTCGGCTCGCTGCACCATGACTGGAACAACGTCGTCGACTGGATTCAGGACAAGTTCTCGTGATCTCGTTCCGGTACCACCTCGTCTCCATCGTCGCCGTCTTCCTCGCGCTCGCGCTGGGCATCGTGGTCGGCACGACTGCGCTGAACGGTCCGATCACTAAGGACCTGCGCAATCAGCTGCACGACACCGAGCAGGAACGCGATGCCTTGAACGCGCAGGTCAAGGCGCTGCAAGGTCAGGTCGACGACGCCGGCAAGTTCGCCACCACTTACGGCGCGCAGCTCGTGGCCGACTCGCTGGCTGGCAAGACCGTGCTCGTGGTCGAGCTGCCGGGCACGACGAGCGAGATGCAGGACGGCCTGTCGGAGCAGTTGAGCGCCGCCGGCGCGAAGGTCGGCGGGCGGGTGACGATCACGAACGCCTACCTGGATCCGTCCCGCGGCACCGGCATCATCTCGTTGGCCACCGGGCCGTCGCGCCCCGTCGGCTGGACGGCGCCGGAAACGAGCAACGCCGATCAGCTCGGCGGCTCGCTACTCGCCTACGTGCTGCTCGGAGAGGGGCAGGACACCGACCTGACCACCGTGCTCGGCGGCTTCGCGGGGCTGCACATGGTGACCTCGGACCGCGAGGACATCACGCCCAGCACGACCGTCGTCGTACTCGCGCACGGCGCGATGGCGGCACGCGACTATGCGGGGGGCGCGGAGGAGTCGCTGGTGTCCCAGCTTGCCGCGGGCGGCGGGCACGTCGTCGTCGCCGGAGACCGCAGTTCGGCGAGCAGCGCCGGGCTGATCTCGCTCGTCCGCGCGTCGAAGACCGACCGGGCGGCGGTGAGCACCGTCGACAACGCCGACACCCCGTTCGGCCAGGTGTCGACCGTGCTCGCGCTCGCCGCGGCAACCGACGGTCAGATCGGCCATTACGGCACGGAGCAGAACGCGGACGCGTTGTTCCCGGCCCCGTCGAAGTAGGAGCACATGGCAATTCCCACAGTCGCCGACCTTGCGAGGTTCGTCCGGGAGCGGCTGACAGAGGTGTCCGACACGCTCGCACCACTGTGGAGCCGCCGCGACACTCCCGAGGTGCTGCCACCTCGCGGCCGCGAGCATCCGGACAGTTCGGTGCTCGCCACGGCGCGACAACTCGCGATGGTCATCGTGGGCGCCGCGGCACCGTTCGCCACCACGTCCTATTCGCGGGCTCGGCTCATCCGGCAGATGCACGCGAGCGGTCTGCTCTCCGACGAGCACGCCGTCCGTACCCAGCGTCTGCTGGAACTTGTGCGCGACGCGCCGCCGCGCTGACGATGCCGGCTCGCGCTGCCGTCCGTGTTAGCGTGGACTTCCGTGGATCGGACGCCTGAGGCCACCAAACATCTGTTCGTGACTGGAGGCGTCGCCTCCTCGCTGGGTAAGGGCCTCACCGCCTCCAGCCTCGGATCATTGCTCAAGGCACGCGGCTTACGCGTGACCATGCAGAAGCTCGATCCGTACCTCAATGTCGATCCAGGGACGATGAATCCGTTCCAGCACGGCGAGGTGTTCGTCACCGAGGACGGCGCGGAGACCGATCTCGACATCGGCCACTACGAGCGGTTCCTCGACACCGATCTCGCCGGGTCGGCGAACGTCACGACCGGCCAGGTCTACTCGAGCGTCATCGCCAAGGAACGGCGCGGGGAGTATCTCGGCGACACCGTGCAGGTCATCCCGCACATCACCAACGAGATCAAAGACCGGATCCGCGCAATGGCCGAGCCGGGCGCGGACGGCAACCGCCCGCACGTCGTAATCACCGAGATCGGCGGCACGGTCGGCGACATCGAATCGCTGCCGTTCCTCGAAGCCGCGCGTCAGGTGCGCCACGACGTGGGCCGCGACAACTCCTTCTTCCTGCACGTCTCGCTCGTCCCGTATCTCGCGCCGTCCGGGGAGCTCAAGACGAAGCCGACGCAGCACTCGGTCGCGGCGCTGCGCAGCATCGGGATCACCCCCGATGCGATCGTGTGCCGCTCCGATCGCGAGTTGCCGGATTCGGTCAAGCGCAAGATCTCGCTGATGTGCGACGTCGATGCCGAGGCGGTCGTCGCCGCCGTCGACGCCCCGAGCATCTACGAGATCCCGAAGGTGCTGCACGGCGAGGGACTCGACGCCTACGTCGTGCGCCGGCTCGGCCTCCCGTTCCGCGACGTCGACTGGACAGTGTGGGGTGACCTGCTCGACCGGGTTCGCAACCCGCGTTCCGAGGTCACGATCGGATTGGTCGGCAAGTACATCGACCTGCCGGACGCCTACTTGTCCGTGGTCGAGGCGCTGCGCGCCGGCGGGTTCGCGCACCGCGCCCAGGTGCGCATCCGGTGGGTGCCGTCGGACTCGTGCGAGTCGCCCGCCGGTGCGGCGGTCGCACTGGCCGGCGTCGACGGCGTCGTGGTGCCCGGCGGATTCGGCATCCGCGGCATCGAGGGCAAGGTCGGCGCGCTGCGGCACGTCCGTGAGCGCGGCATCCCGGCGCTCGGGCTGTGCCTCGGGCTCCAGTGCATGGTGATCGAGGCGGCGCGCAACCTCGCCGGGATCGACGGCGCCAACTCGGCCGAATTCGCGCCCGACACCGCGGATCCGGTCATCGCCACGATGCCGAGCCAGGTCGCGGCGGTGGCGGGGGAGGCCGACCTCGGCGGGACGATGCGGCTGGGCGCCTATCCGGCGAACCTCGTCTCCGGATCGGTGGTGGCGCAGTCGTACGGGACGACCGCGGTGTCCGAGCGCCACCGGCACCGTTACGAGGTCAACAACGACTACCGGGAGCGGCTCGAGCGCGCCGGCCTCGTGGTTTCCGGTGAGTCGCCGGATGGCCGGCTCGTCGAGTTCGTCGAGCTGCCCCCGTCCGTCCATCCGTTCTACGCGGGCACCCAGGCCCATCCGGAGCTGAAGTCGCGCCCGACTCGGGCGCACCCGCTGTTCGACGCGTTCGTCGCGGCGGCGCTGGCGTACAACGCCGCCGAACGACTGCCGGTCGAGATTCCGGACGACGACGGGCGCCCGGGCGCGGAGGAGCAGCGCACGGCGCGTATCCGAGCCGCGTCGTGAGCGAATCCGACGCATACGAGGTCGTCGGGTCGGAGACCAAGTTCAAAGGGTCGCTGCTGAGCGTCCGGGTCGATGACGTTCGGATGAGTGACGGCGCGGTCGTGCAGCGCGAGGTCGTCGCCCATCCGGGCGCAGTCGCGATCGTCGCGCTCGACGACGACGGGAACATCATCCTGATCAATCAGTACCGCGTCCCACTCGGCGCGCAGCTCGACGAACTGCCCGCCGGCCTGCTGGACGTCGACGGTGAGTCGGCGCTGGCTGCCGCGCAGCGCGAGCTTGCCGAGGAGGCGCGGCTGGTGGCCGACGAGTGGGCCGTGCTGGTCGACCTGCACTCGTCGCCGGGGATGACGACCGAAGCGATCCGGGTGTTCCTGGCCCGCGATCTCTCGGCGGCCGAGGGCGACTTCGCGCCCGAGCACGAGGAACAGACGCTGACGGTCTCGCGTGAACCGCTTCCGGACGCGGTGCGCCGGGTGCTGTCCGGCGGAATCACCAATGCGACGGCGGTCGCGGGCATACTCGCCGCCGTGCACGGCCGGGCGACAGCGTGGCGCGATCTGCGTCCGGCCGACGCTCCCTGGCCGGCTCGGCCGGGCCGGTAACGACGGTGCCGACCACAGCGCGGCGCCCCGAGCTGGCGTCGGTGGTGCGCGAGTATCTCGATCACCTCGCGGTCGAGCGCGGCGTCGCGACCAACACGCTCAGCGCCTACCGTCGCGATCTGGAGCGATACCTGGCGTACCTGGCCGGGCTGGGCGTGGATTCGGTTGCCGACGTGGACGCCCGCACTGTTGGCGGCTTCCTCGCGCACCTGCGTGAGGGCGACGCCGACCATCCCGCGCTGTCCGCGTCGTCGGTGGCCCGGGCCGTCGCCGCGGTGCGCGGGCTGCACCGGTTCGCGCTCGACGAGGGCCTGGTGGCGGTCGACGTGGCGCGGGAGGTGCAGACGGCGGCGCCGCCACGGCGCCTGCCCAAGGCGATCCCGGTCGAGGACGTCGAGCGGCTGCTGGACGCGGCCGGCTATCCCGGCACCGCCCTCGCGCTGCGCGATCGCGCGCTCCTCGAATTCCTGTACGGCACCGGGGCGCGCATCTCCGAGGCGGTCGGGTTGGCCGTCGACGACCTCGACCTCACCGAGAACACGGTGCTCCTGACCGGCAAGGGCAACAAGCAGCGCCGGGTACCCGTCGGTTCGTATGCCGCCGCCGCCCTGTCGGCCTACCTCGTGCAATCCCGGCCGAGCCTGGCGCGTGCCGGAACCGGATCGCCGCGACTATTCCTGAACTCGCGCGGCGGACCGCTGTCCCGGCAGTCGGCGTGGGTGGTGCTGCGCACGGCAGCCGAACGCGCCGGACTGGCCGCCGGAATCTCGCCGCACACGCTGCGGCACTCGTTCGCCACGCACCTGCTCGAAGGCGGCGCCGACGTGCGTGTCGTGCAGGAACTGCTCGGCCACGCGTCGATCATGACGACCCAGATCTACACGCTCGTCACGGTCGACACACTGCGCGAGATCTACGCCAGCGCGCACCCGCGGGCGGGCCATCGGACCAAGTCGGCGGCACGTCGTTAGGCGCGCCGCTGCGCAGCCCGGCACGGGCGGAATCCTGAGGTAGCCTCGGCGCCAATGAGTAAGACGCGGACGGATGACGAGCCGGAGCCGGGCGCGTTGTTCGCCGTCGAATCGGGCAAATCCGGCGACCCCGCGTTGGCTCGTCGGAAGCGGGAAGTGCCCGAGCCGGCGCCGTTGGAGCGGCATGGCCCGGCGCGGGTCATCGCGCTGTGCAATCAGAAGGGTGGCGTCGGCAAGACGACCTCCGCGATCAATCTCGGGGCCGCGCTTGCCGAACTCGGCCGCCGCGTGCTGCTCGTCGACTTCGACCCGCAGGGCGCGCTGTCGGCCGGGCTCGGCGTGCAGCCGCTTCAGCTCGAGCGCACGATCTACAACCTGATCATGGAGCCGAACATCGGCATCGAGGACGTCCTGGTGAAGACGGCGGTGCCCGGCATCGACCTGCTGCCCAGCAACATCGAGCTGTCGGCCGCCGAGATCCAACTCGTCAGCGAGGTCGCGCGCGAGCAGGCGCTGGCCCGGATCATCGCGCCGGTGCTGCCGGAGTACGACTTCGTGCTGATCGACTGCCAACCGTCGCTCGGCCTGCTGACGGTGAACGCGCTGACCGCGTCGCACGGCGTGATCATCCCGCTCGAGTGCGAATACTTCAGTCTCCGCGGCGTCGCGCTGCTCATCGGCACGACGATCGAGAAGGTGCAGCAACGACTCAACCCCGGGCTCAAGCTCGACGGCATCCTGGCGACGATGTACGACGGTCGAACGCTGCACGGGCGCGAGGTGTTCGCTCGCATCCTCGAGGCGTTCGGCGACATCGTCTTCGACACGGTGATCACGCGGACGGTCCGCTTCCCCGAGACCACGGTGGCCGGCGAGCCGATCACGTCGTGGGCGCCGACCTCGACCGGGGCGCGCGCCTACCGCAACCTGGCGCGAGAGGTCATCGCCCGCTCGTCGGCTGCGCATGAGTGAGCCGCTGTCCGCAGCGGACGCCGAGGTGATCGGTGATCTCGCCGCGGAAACCTCGTCCGAGGGGTCGTTCCGCGTCCGGCTCGACAACTTCGAGGGGCCGTTCGACCTGCTGCTGAACCTGATCAGCCGGCGCCAACTCGACGTCACCGAGGTCGCGCTCTCGCAGGTGACCGACGAGTTCCTCACCTACCTCGACGCCATGGACACCTGGGATCTCGGCCAGGCCACCGAATTCCTCGTCGTCGCTGCGACACTGCTCGACCTCAAAGCGGCGCGCCTGCTCCCGGCGGCCGACATCGAGGACGAGGAGGATCTCGCGCTGCTCGAAGCGCGTGACCTGCTCTTCGCTCGACTGCTCCAATACCGCGCGTACAAGCTCGCCGCCGCTCATCTCGCCGAACTGGAGCGCACCCAGGCGCGGCGACACGGCCGCGCCGTCGAACTCGAACCACGGTTCGCAGAGCTGCTGCCCGAGGTGTTCCTGGACATCAGCCCGCAGCGGTTCGCGATGCTCGCCGCGCAGGCGATGATCCCCAGGCCGGTGCCGGTCGTCGGCACCGATCACCTCTACACGCCGCAGGTGAGCGTGCGCGAGCAGATGGGAATCCTGCGCGACCGGCTGCGCCGGACCGGCACCGCGACGTTCCGCGCGTTGGTGGACGACTGCACGATGACCAGCGAGGTCGTCGCGCGCTTTCTCGGCCTGCTCGAGCTCTATCGCGACGGTTGGGTTGCCTTCGAGCAGCCGGCGGCGCTGGCCGAGTTGGGCGTGCGCTGGACGGGCCCGGACGACGACAGTGTCGAGCTGCCAGACCTCCCGATGGACACCGACGAAGACTACGAGTGAGCGACTACGAATGAGCGACTGCTAATGAACGACACCGAGTTCGACATCGAGATCACCGACGAGGCGGAGATACTGCCGCCGGTTGCGGCTCCGGACATCGCGTCCGAGCGGCTTGCCGCGGCGCTCGAGGCGATTCTGTTCGTCGTCGAGTCGCCGGTGAGCGTCACTGCGCTCGCGGCGGCCGTCCAGCAGCCCACTGACGCGGTGCTCACCGCGCTCAACGAGCTGCGCGTCGGCTATGACGAGCGCGGCGCCGGCATCGAGCTGCGCGAGGCGGCCGGCGGGGTGCGCATCTACACGCGACCCGACCAGGCCGAGGTGGTCGAGCACTTCCTGCAGGAGGGGCAGCGCAGTCGGCTGACACAGGCGGCGCTCGAAACGCTCGCGGTGATCGCCTATCGACAGCCCGTCACCCGGTCGCGGATCTCGGCCATCCGCGGCGTCAACGTCGACGGCGTGGTGCGCACGCTGCTGGCGCGCGGCCTGATCGTCGAGGTGGGCAGCGACGCGGAGACGGGCGGCGGGCTGTTCGGCACGACCGACCTGTTCCTCGAGAAGATGGGGCTGAACTCGCTGGACGAGCTGCCTTCGCTGGCACCGCTGCTTCCGGACGTCGAGGGGTTGGACAGCATCGCGCCCGATGACCTCTGAGGGCGGCACGCGGCTGCAGAAGGTCCTGGCCTCTGCAGGCGTGGGGTCGCGTCGCGCGTGCGAAGTGCTCATCGCAGCCGGCCGGGTGACCGTCGACGGCAAGGTTGCCGAACTCGGCGCCCGGGTCGATCCGCAGACCGCCGTCATCCATGTGGACGGCGACCGGATCGTCGTCCGCGACGATCTCGTCTACCTCGCGCTGAACAAGCCCCGTGGCGTGCTGAGCGCGATGAGCGACGCGCGCGGTCGACCCACTCTCGCCGACCTCGTGGGAGACCGGCCTGAGCGGTTGTTCCACGTGGGCCGGCTGGACGCCGACAGCGAGGGGCTCCTGCTGCTCACCAACGACGGCGATCTCGCGCACCGGCTCATGCATCCGTCCTTCGGCGTGGCGAAGACGTATTTGGCGACGGTGCCGGCACCGGTGAGCCGGCAGGTCGGGCGCCGGCTGCGCGACGGCGTCGCCCTCGAGGACGGGCCGGTCGCCGTCGATTCGTTCCGCGTGGTCCAGACGCAGGGCCGCCAGGCGATCGTCGAGGTGGTCCTGCACGAGGGACGCAAGCACATCGTGCGGCGGTTGCTGGCCGAGGTCGGTCACCCGGTGTCGCGACTCGTGCGCACCCGGATCGGGCCGGTGCAGCTCGGCGGGCAGCGTGCCGGCACCGTGCGTCCCCTCACCAACAGCGAGCTGGCAGCCCTGCACCGGCTCGCCGAATCTGCCCCCACATAGGCGCCGCCTAGGCTGATCAGCATGGCGGTACGGGCGATCCGGGGCGCAATCCAGGTGGACGCGAACGAGCGGGACGAGATTCTCAAGGGTGCGTCTGAACTTGTCACCGAGGTGCTGCACCGCAACGGCGTCGAGCCCGCGGATCTCATCAGCATCGTGTTCACGGCCACCCCCGACCTCAACGCGGAGTTCCCGGCCTATGCGGCTCGGCTGCTCGGGCTCACCGACGTGCCGCTGCTGTGCAGCACGGAGATCGCCGTGCCGGGTTCGATGCCGCGCGTGCTGCGGCTGCTTGCGCACATTGAGACGCAGCTCACTCGCGCAGACATCCGGCACGTGTATCTGCGCGGGGCGAACGCCCTGCGCACGGACCTCCCGCAGTAGCCATCCGTATTCTTGCCCTGTGGGATCGGATCAGACGTTCGCGGGCGTTTTCGCGCTCGACGGCCCGTCCGGCACCGGAAAGTCGACGGTCGCGCGGCTGCTGGCGATCCAGTTGGACGCGCGGTACCTGGACACCGGCGCGATGTACCGGGCGGCCACTGTCGCAGTGCTGCGCAGCGGTGTCGAGCTCACCGATCCGGTAGCGGTGACGCACGTGGTCGAGGGCGCGAAGATCGTGATCTCGACCGACCCGGAGCACGCGTCGATCAATCTTGACGGTGAGCCCGTCGACGTCGATATCCGCTCCACCGAGACCACTGCGGCGGTCTCCGCGGTGTCGGCAGTCGCTGCAGTGCGCGCGGTTCTGGTCGATGCGCAGCGCGAGCTGATCGCCGACGGCGGGATCGTCGTCGAGGGCCGGGACATCGGCTCCGTGGTGTGGCCGACGGCGCGTCCGAAGGTCTACCTGACAGCCAGCCCCGAGGCCCGGGCGCGGCGGCGCGCGGGCGAGGTCGACGCCGATCTCGCGACGGTGGCGGCCGACATCCGCCGGCGCGACGAACTGGACAGCACCCGCGCCGCGAGTCCGTTGATCCAAGCCGCGGACGCCGTCGAGCTCGACACCACCGAGCTCGACATCGACGAAGTGGTGGGGCAGCTGGCCGATCTCGCCGCCTCGCTCGCCCGCTGATGTACACGCCTGCCTTCGCCGACCGGATCGTCGGGTCGGCCCCGATCCGGCGCCGCCAGGCGGTGGCCCGCCTGCTCGGCCGCGCGCTCGGCCGCGTCGAGGTGCACGGCCTGGGGCGCATGCCCGACACCGGTCCGGTCGTGATCGCCGTCAACCATCGCGACTACTTCGACGGGCCGCTCGTGTTCGGTCACGTGCACCGTCCGGTGAACTTCCTCGTCAAGATCGAGGCGTTCACGCCGCGCGCGTCGCCGTATCTGCTCAGCACCGGGCAGATCCCGGTCGTGCGGAACAACATGGACGTTGCCGCCGTGCGCTTCAGCCTGCACGTCCTTTGGCACGGTGGCGTCATCGGGCTGTTCCCCGAAGGCGCGCGCGGTGACGGGTTGGTTCGCACCGCGCGCCCGGGCGTCGCGTACTTCGCCATGCGCACCGGGGCCAAGGTCGTGCCCGTCGCGTGTCACGGCACCGATCTGCTCAAGCACCGCAGGTGGCGGCGGCCGATGGCGCGACTCACGATCGGCGAGCCGATCGACCTCGGGCAGGTGCCGGACGGGCAGCGGGTCAAGCGGCGCGACGTGCTGGAAGGGACCGAGCAGGTGCGCGTCGCACTCGCCGAGCTCGTGGTCGCCACTGCGCCGGCGGCACCTCAGGCCGTGCGGTGAGCGAGGCGGCCGGCGCGCCGATCGTCGCGGTCGTGGGGCGCCCGAACGTCGGCAAGTCGACGCTCGTGAACCGCATTCTTGGACACCGCGCGGCAGTCGTGCAGGACGTACCTGGCGTCACTCGCGACCGCATCGCCTACGACGCGCTCTGGAACGGGCGGCGTTTCACCCTCGTCGACACCGGTGGATGGGAGCCGGACGCTCGCGGGCTACAGGCGACCGTGTCGTCACAGGCCGAGCGGGCCGCGGCCACGGCGGACCTCGTCCTGTTCGTCGTCGACGGCCAGACCGGCGCGACCGCGACGGACCTGGTCGTGGCGCGCACGCTGCGGCGGGCCGGGCGGCCCGTGGTACTCGCGGTGACGAAGGTCGACGACGAACGTCTCGAACCGGATGCCGCCGAACTGTGGTCGCTCGGGCTGGGCGAGCCACACCCGGTCAGCGGACTGCACGGCCGGGGAAGTGGGGATCTGCTCGACGCGGTGCTCGAGCGGTTACCCGAGGCGCCGCCCGAGGTCGTCGACGAAGGCGGGCCGCGCCGGGTGGCGATCGTCGGCCGGCCGAATGTCGGCAAGTCGAGCCTGCTCAACCGGCTCGCCGGTGAGGAGCGGGTGGTGGTCGACGCGGCGCCCGGCACGACGATCGACCCCGTCGACAGTCTGGTGTCGCTCGGCGGCGAGGTGTGGCGGTTCGTCGACACCGCCGGGCTGCGGCGCCGCGTCCATCAGGCCACCGGCATGGAGTACTACGCGAGCCTGCGCACCGCGGCGGCAGTCGACGCGGCGGAAGTGGCCGTCGTGCTGGTCGACGCGGCGGAGCGGCTCAGTGAGCAGGATCAGCGCGTGATCGCGGAGGTGGTTGACGCGGGGCGGGCACTCGTCCTCGTCTTTAACAAGTGGGATCTGCTCGACGACGACCGCCGCGAGATGCTCGAGAAGGAGATCGCCCGCGATCTCGCCCGGGTCGCCTGGGCGCCGCGGGTGAACATCTCGGCACGCACGGGCCGCGGCGTGGAGAAGCTGACGACAGCGCTGCGGACGTCGTTGGCATCGTGGGACACGCGAGTGCCCACCGCGCAGTTGAACTCGTGGCTCGGCGAGGTCGTGGCGCAGACGCCGCCACCTGCCCGCGGCGGCCGAGCGCCGCGCGTGCTGTTCGCGACGCAGGCCGACACCCGCCCGCCGCGCTTCGTGCTGTTCACCACCGCCTTCCTCGAGGCCGGCTACCGCCGCTTCCTCGAACGCCGGCTGCGCGAGGAATTCGACTTCACCGGCAGCCCGATCGAGATCTCGGTGCGCGTAAGGGAGAAGCGCAACCGCTGATCTAGCCGTCCGGGATTTGCAGCCAGTTGCCTCGTTCACCGACGAGGTATGCACGGTAGCTGCGCAACGAGATCTGTCCGTAGCCAGACACGTCCGCGAACGGAATCCAATACGCGGTGAGCTCCGCGTCGATCACGAAGAAGGAGTCGATCTCACCGACGTCGTAGACATCTCGGTGGCCCGGTCGGCGGCTGTTGGACAGTGACACGACGTACGCGCCGCCGGCATTGCGATATGTAGCGGTCTTAACCTGCACGCGTTGGAATTGGCCCTCGGATAGGACGCCCACGTCATACCGACACGGCTCGAGAGGCCACATCACGTGATAGCCGCGCACCAAGAACCAGGCCGCTGCAAAGGCGGACCCCGCGATGCGCAGGTTATCGAGTCGCGGCTCGACCTGTGATCGAACTCGAGGCGCTGCCCGCTTCCCGAGGTGAGACGCGTCAAGATCGAGGCGCGCGGCGTGCGCGCGAACAGTCGCGTAATTGCTGCCGCGCAGTCCCAAGCGCTCCAGGACCTCGGGCCACGAACGAGCTTCGGTGATCGCATCGCGAAGCTGACGATCACTCCACCCGCGTTGGCCGGTGAAGTGCGAATGGTCGATGCCGAACGCCTCGACCTGCCGCCGCACCGCGCGCTGGACGCCCGCTGAGGTCGCGGAGCGGCCGAGCGTGCGCAGGACGCCGCGCCAGGATCTCGAGGCGGCAACGGCCGCGGCCAGCTCTTCGCGGGTGTACTTGTGACCGTTCGGCATGGCCGGAAGGTAGCCGCGGGCACTGACCGTTTCGCCGCTCGCAGACATGGCACTGCGATAGGGTTGGTCGGTCGCGGGACGTGGCTCAGTTTGGCTAGAGCACTTGTCTGGGGGACAAGAGGCCGCGGGTTCAAATCCCGCCGTCCCGACAAGATGGAGAGCGACTGCTCTGGAGGTTCGTTGGGCGAGGGCGCGCCCACGGGGACGGATCAGATCTGGACGATCCCCAATGCGCTGAGCGTGCTCCGGCTGCTGGGTGTCCCGCTGTTCCTCTGGCTCCTGCTCGGCCCGCACGCGGACGCCTGGGCGCTGGTCGTGCTCGCCGTCTCCGGGTTCACCGACTGGGCCGACGGGGTACTCGCGCGCCGGCTCAACCAGATGAGCCGACTCGGGGCGCTGCTCGACCCGGCTGCCGACCGGCTCTACATCCTCGCTACGTTGGTCGGCCTGGTGCTCCGACACATCATCCCGCTGTGGATCGCGATCGCCCTCGTCGGCCGCGACGTCGTCGTCGGCCTGGCGCTGCCGCGGCTGCGCAAGGCCGGTTACGCCCCGCCCGAGGTGCACTACCTCGGCAAGGCCGCGACGTTCGCCCTGCTGTACGCGTTCCCGCTCCTCCTGCTCGGCACGTACCACAACACCGCGGCCGACATCGCCCGGCCGATCGCCTGGGCGTTCACGATCTGGGGAACCGCGCTCTACTTGTGGTCCGGCGCGATTTACCTACAACAGATTCGCGGGCTGCTGCGCAACCCCGTGCATGAGCCGATCGCATGAGCACGCAACCACCACCCAAGCCTGTCGAGTCGGCCCAGCTGCTTGTCGACCTCGTCAACAATCACCTCGACCCCGGGTACGCCGCTGCCGCCGAGCGGCGGGGACCCGACGCGGCGCCGCGCTGGTACGACCGCCCGGCGGTGATCGTCGGCTGCCTGCTGAGCGGGTTCATCCTCGTCGTGGCTTACATCCACACGCACCGCGGCGCGCCGGAGGCGACCAGGGTGCACGACAGTCTGGTGACTCGTGTGCGCGCGGCGCAGCAGGCCGGCGACGAGCTCGCCAATCGCGTCGCGGACCTCGAGCGCCAGTTGTCCGCAGCGCTGCCGAAGTCCGGACCGCTCGCGAAGAATCTCGACCTGGCGCGGCTGCAGGCCGGTCTGGTCGCGGTGTCCGGGCCGGGCATGAGCGTGACCCTCGACGAACCGCCGCAGCCGACCGCGAGCCCGACGCCGGGGCGCGGCGGCACGACCGGAATCGGAGCGACCAATATCCTCACCGACCGTGATGTGCGCAGTGTCGTCAACGAGTTGTGGCGCGATGGCGCCGAGGCGATATCCGTGAACGACATCAGATTGACCCCGACCAGCGCGATCCGCTTCGCGGGCGAGGCGGTGCTCGTCGACTTCCAGCCGATCACCCCGCCGTACGAGATTCGCGCGCTCGGCAACCCGGACGTGCTCTCGACGAACTTCGCCCAGAGCGCAGTCGCGAGCCGCTACCAAACATTGAAGGGTGCGGAGAACATCGGGTTCTCGTTCACCGACGAACAGCAGCTGACGTTGCCTGCGAGCGCCTCGGTCAAGGTGCGGTACGCGAAGGTGGCGCACAAGTGATCGTCGCCGGGATCGCGCTACTCGTCGGGATCGCGCTGGGGCTGGTCCTGCGCCCGACCGTGCCCGGTTGGCTGGAGCCGTATCTGCCGATCGCGGTCGTGGCTGCCTTGGACGCGGTGTTCGGCGGGTTGCGCGCATGGCTGGACGGGATCTTCGACGCCAAGGTGTTCGTGGTGTCGTTCGTCTCGAACGTGACGGTGGCCGCGCTGATCGTGTTCCTCGGCGACAAGCTCGGCGTCGGCAGCCAACTCTCGACCGCGGTTGTGGTGGTGCTCGGCATCCGGATCTTCGGCAATGCTGCCGCCATCCGTCGACACGTCTTCCGGGCGTAATGATGATGGGCGAGGGAGTCGCTTTTGGGCGGTGGGCGGGGAGGCGGACGTGAGCGAGACGCGGAAACTGCAGTGGCGGCGCTGGTCGGTCGCGCTCATCGCCGTCCTCACGTTGCTGCTCGGCTTCGCCATCGCCGTGCAGGTGCGTGCGCACTCCTCGGGCGATGCGCTGTCCGGGCTGCGCGAGGAGGATCTGATCGGGATCCTCGACAACCAGAACGATCGCGCGGACCGACTGCGTCAACAGATCGCCGATCTGAACGACAGCCTGAACAAGCTGCGCAACAGCGGTGACCGATCCGCCGCCGCGCGTCGGCAGCTGCTGCAGCAATCGCGCGCGCTCGCCATTCTGCTCGGCACGCTGCCCGCAGTCGGCCCCGGCGTGATCGTGACCCTCACCGATCCGGCCGCCGGTCTCACCGGTGAGGATCTGCTCGACGTCGTCGAGGAGCTGCGCGGTGCGGGCGCCGAAGCCATCCAGTTCGGCACGGTGCGTGTCACGACGTCGACCTCGTTCGAAGGCAACGGGGGCACCGCGACCGTCGACGGCACCGAGTTGCCGCCGCCGTATCGCGTCGTTGCGATCGGCGACCCGAAGACACTCGACACGGCCGTGAACATCCCCGGTGGTGTCGCCGCGACCGTGCGCGCCGCGGGCGGCAACCTCAACGTCCAGGAGCTGCACAAGGTCCACGTGACGGCCACCCGAACGCTGCCCCGACCCAAGTACGCCGAACCCTCCCACTAGTCTGAGCGGCATGTCCGACGTGCCCGACGACCTGAAATACACCAACGAGCACGAATGGGTCCGAGGCAACTCGGGCACCGTGCGCGTGGGAATCACCGACTACGCCCAGGAAGCGCTCGGGGACGTTGTGTACGTCTCCCTTCCCGAGGTGGGAGCGAGCGTCGCGAAGGGTCAAGCGGTCGGCGAGGTCGAGTCGACGAAGAGCGTCTCCGACATCTACGCGCCCGTTTCGGGAAAGGTGGCTGCGCGCAACGAGAGCCTCGACGAGCACCCCGAACTGATCAACTCCAGCCCGTACGGGGACGGCTGGGTCTTGGAGATCGAAATCTCGGACCAGGCCGATATCGACGGTCTGCTGGACGCGTCAGGCTACAGTGCGTTGACCGGTTGACGGCAGGTCTGACGTGACCGAATCGAGACCCCGTCACGTGCATCTCAAGCTCCGATTGACCCTTGCCGCGAGCCCGTCTTAGGCTCGCTGCACCGACCTCCGACACGAAGGGTGGCGCGTGTGTTCTGCACCGCTTGTGGCACGGAGAATCTGCCCGGTAGTCACTTTTGCGCGAACTGCGGTGCCGCGCTGCCGGCGGCTGCTTCCGGAGCCGACGTAACGAGCGCGATCGGCAGCACCGGGCCAGGGCCCGATATCGACACCGAGTTCTCGGCCGAGGCACACCAGGGTGCGGTTGACGCACTGACCCCCGGTTCAGCACTGCTCGTCGTCAAACGCGGACCGAATGCCGGCAGCCGATTTCTGCTCGATCAAGATGTCACCTCGGCGGGTCGCCACCCGGATAGCGACATATTCCTGGACGATGTCACTGTGTCGCGCAGGCATGCCGAGTTCCGCCGCGAGGGCAGCGGCTACACCGTCCACGACGTGGGATCGCTCAACGGCACCTACGTCAATCGCGAACGCATCGACGCCGCGCCGCTCTCCGGCGGGGACGAAGTACAGATCGGCAAGTTCCGGCTCGTGTACCTGACTGCGGCGGTACGCGTCGGGGCCAAAGCATGACCTCACTGGGCGCCGCACGCGGGAGCACGACCGCGACGCTCACGATCGGCGACGTCCTAGCCCATCTCAAGGTCGAATTCCCCGACCTCACAATCAGCAAGATCCGTTTTCTTGAAGACCAGGGATTGGTGCAGCCCGAGCGCACTGCGTCCGGCTATCGCAAGTTCTCCCCGGGCGACGTCAGCCGACTGCGCTACGTGTTGAGCCAGCAGCGTGATCACTATCTGCCGCTGCGCGTGATCAAGGATCAGCTCGACGCCATCGACCGAGGTCTGGTTCCGCCGGGAACTTCGACCGACAGCCCCAACACGGCGCACGTGGCCGTTGCCTCGATCGAGGACAACGCGCCGACCGCTGAGCACTTCCGCCCGGCGCCGGCCGCGATGCGGCTCTCCCGGGAGGACTTGCTGAACGCAGCCGGGCTGCGCGGCGAGCAGCTCTCCGAGCTCGAGCAGTTCGGGCTGGTGACGAAGAAGCCGGGCGGCCACTACGACGACGACGCGCTCGCGGTCGCGAAGATCGTCGCCGATCTCGCCCGGTTCGGCCTCGAGGGCCGACACCTGCGAGCGTTCCGCACCGCGGCCGAACGCGAGGTCGGGCTGTTCTCGCAGGTCGTCGGACCGATCTCCCGGCAGCGCGGCAGCGAGGCGAAGGCGCGCGCCGAGGAGACGGTGCGCGAGCTCGCCGCCGCATCCGTGCGCCTGCACGCTGCTCTGGTCCAGATCGGGCTGCGCGAGGTCATCGGAGGTTAGCAACCACCGTGTAGCGTCGGAAGCGAGCGCAAGGTCCCGCTCGTTCGTGGAGGTGCGGTCGTGCATCCGATGCGCGTTGTCGGAGTTCGAGTCGAGCTGCCGGCCAACCAGCCTGTCGTCCTGCTGCGCGAAGAGGACGGCGTGCGCTACCTGCCCATCTGGATCGGTGCCGTCGAGGCCTCCGCGATCGCGTTCCAGCAGCAGGGCGTGCAAACCCTGCGCCCGCTCACCCACGACCTGCTCCGCGACGTCATCAAGGCGCTCGGCATCCGGCTCGAGGCCGTCCACATCACCGAGTTGCGCGACGACGTGTACTACGCCGAATTGCGCTTCGCCGGTGGAATCACGGTGAGCGCCCGCCCGTCCGACGCCATCGCGCTGGCGCTGCGCGCCGAGGTGGAGATCCTCGGCTCGGACGCCGTCCTCGACGCCGCCGGCATCGAAATCCCGGACGAGCAGGAGGACGAGGTCGAGCGGTTCCGAGAGTTCCTCGACCACATCTCGCCGGAGGATTTCGCCTCCGGCTGACCGGTTCGCCGTTCGAGGATTGCGACGGCTTTTCGTCAAGCTCAGGTTGAGGGTTAAGGATTCTCGGCGTGGCGAATTGACCCACCGCCCGACCCGCACTTACCGTCGAGGCTGCGAATCACGACGGTGCAATTCCGGTCCGGTCGTGGCGTGGTGAGAGGCGGAGCTGTGGACGAGATTCCGGAGCAGGGCACCTTGTTCGCCGACCCGTCCGGACCCTCGGATTCGCTCATCGGTTATCGCGGGCCGACCGCCTGCTCGGCCGCCGGCATCACCTATCGGCAGCTGGACTATTGGGCCCGTACCGGCCTGGTCGCACCGACCATTCGCAGCGCCACCGGCTCGGGCAGCCAGCGCCTGTACTCGTTCAAGGACATCCTCGTCCTCAAGGTCGTCAAGCGACTGCTCGATGCGGGCGTCTCGCTGCAGAACATCAGGGTCGCGGTCGACGCGCTGCGCTCGCGCGGCGTCGACGACCTCTCCCAGGTGACGCTGCTCTCCGACGGCACGTCGGTCTACGAATGCACCTCGCCGGAGGAGGTCGTCGACCTGCTGCGTGGCGGCCAGGGCGTCTTCGGCATTGCCGTCAGCGGCGCCCTGCGCGAACTGCGCGGTTCGCTGGCGCACCTGCCGGGTGAGCGCGCCGACGGCACCGAGATCATCGCCGGCGCCGGCAACCAGCAGGACGAGCTCGCCCGCCGGCGTCAGGCTCGCTCCGCGTCCGCCTGACCGACCTCGCCAGGCTCCGAACCCGGGCCGTGTTGATCGCCTCGCGCGCAGTCGGTGACTGGTAGCGTTGATGCTGGCTGACGACACCGCGTGGGAGAGCCGATCGTTCGGCGCCGAAGGGGCAACCTCCCCGGAACCTCTCAGGCACCAGGACCGCGCGGGTGAGGCCACTCTGGAGGGGCACTCCCGACAGACGGGGACGCTTTCACCGAAGCGGTGAGAGCGTCGGCCCGGATCATGGAGCACACCCGATGACCTCCCTTTCCGACCTCGAGCAGGCCAGCCCGTTCGCCGCGCGGCACATCGGAACGACATCCGCCGACCAGCAGCGGATGCTCGACGCGTTGGGCTACCCGGCCCTCGACGACTTGCTGTCCGACGCGATCCCGGCATCGATTCGCGAGAAGCTCGCACTGGCGCTTCCGCCGGCCGCATCGGAGCCCGAGGTGGCCGCCGCGTTGCGCGCGCTGGCCGGCCGCAACCAGCCGCTGACGTCGATGATCGGCCTCGGCTACTACGGCACGATCACCCCGCCCGTGATCCGCCGCAACGTGCTCGAGAACCCGGCGTGGTACACGGCGTACACGCCCTACCAGCCGGAGATCAGCCAAGGCCGGCTCGAAGCGCTGCTCAACTTCCAGACGATGGTCGCGGACCTCACCGCACTGCCCGTCGCGGGCGCGTCGGTGTTGGACGAGGCGACCGCGGCTGCCGAGGCAATGGCGCTCGCACGCCGTGCCTCGAAGACCGGCGACACGTTCGTCGTCGACGCGGACGCGTTGCCCCAGACGATCGACGTCGTGCGCACCCGCGCGACGGCACTCGGGCTGCAGGTCGTCGTGCACGACCTCGCCGAGCCACTGCCGGCCGCCGACATTTTCGGCGTGCTCGTGCAGTACCCGGGCGCCTCGGGCGTCATCCGCGATCTCGCACCGCTCGTGGCCGCCGCGCACGAACGAGGAGCGTTGGCGGTCGTCGCGGCCGACCTGCTCGCACTCACCCTGATCACGCCGCCCGGCGAGGCCGGCGCGGACATCGCGGTGGGCAGCAGCCAGCGCTTCGGCGTGCCGCTCGGGTTCGGCGGGCCGCACGCCGGCTACCTCGCGGTACGCGCGGGGCTGGAGCGGCAGCTGCCCGGCAGGCTGGTCGGCGTCTCGAAGGACGCCGACGGCGCGCCCGCGTACCGTCTCGCGCTGCAGACCCGCGAGCAGCACATCCGCCGCGAGAAGGCGACCTCGAACATCTGCACCGCGCAGGTCCTGCTCGCCGTGATGGCCTCGATGTATGCCGTGTACCACGGACCCGAAGGCCTGACCGCGATCGCGCAGCGTGTCCACCGCCTCGCCTCGATCCTCGCCGCCGGACTCGATGCCGGGGGCGTCACCGTCGACAGCGGACCGTTCTTCGACACGCTCACCGCACGCGCACCGGGCCAGGCCGCAGATGTGGTGGCCGCCGCGGGCGAGCAGGGCGTCAACCTGCAGCTCGTCGACGCTGACACCGTGCGCATCGCGTGCGACGAGACCACGAGCCGGGCGCACGTCGAGACGGTGTGGCGGGCGTTCGGCCTGGACGTCGACTTCGGCGCGGTGCCCGACGAGTCGAGCGACCTCGGCCACCCGCGCGAATCGGCGTTCCTGACGCATCCGGTGTTCAACTCGTACCACTCCGAGACCGCGATGCTGCGCTATCTGCGCCGGCTCGCCGACCGCGACTTCGCACTCGATCGCGGCATGATCCCGCTCGGTTCGTGCACGATGAAGCTCAACGGCACGACCGAGATGGAGCCGGTCACCAACCCCGGATTCGCCGAGATCCATCCCTTCGCGCCGGAGAGCCAGTTCGAGGGGTATCGCGAACTGTTCGCCGATCTGGAGCGATGGCTCACCGAGATCACCGGTTACGACGCGGTGTCGCTGCAACCCAACGCGGGCGCGCAGGGCGAGTTCGCCGGCCTGCTCGCCATCCGCGGATATCACAAGGCGCGCGGTGACGGGCAGCGCAACGTGTGCCTGATCCCGGATTCGGCGCACGGCACCAACGCGGCTTCGGCGGTCATGGCCGGCATGCGCGTCGTCGTCGTCAAGACGAGCGGCGCGCAGGGCGAGGTCGATCTCGACGACCTGCGGGCCAAGATCGACGAACACGCCGACAACCTCGCGGCGATCATGGTCACGTACCCGTCCACGCACGGCGTCTTCGAGGAGCACATCGGTGACGTGTGCGCGCTCGTCCACGACGGCGGTGGGCAGGTGTACGTCGACGGTGCGAACCTGAACGCGATGGTCGGCCTCGCCCGGCCCGGGCGGTTCGGCGCGGACGTCTCACACCTGAACCTGCACAAGACGTTCTGCATCCCGCACGGCGGCGGCGGCCCAGGCGTCGGGCCGATCGGCGTGCGCGCCCACCTCGCGCCGCACCTGCCCAACCACCCGCTGCAGCCGCTGGCCGGCCCGGCCACCGGCACCGGCGCCATTTCCGCGGCGCCATGGGGATCGGCGTCGATCCTGCCGATCACTTGGGCGTACATCCGGCTGATGGGTCCGGACGGCCTCACTGCCGCGACCGGTGCGGCGATCCTCGCGGCGAACTACGTGGCGAAGCGTCTCGACGGCTACTTCCCGACGCTGTACACCGGCGCGAACCGACTGGTGGCGCACGAGTGCATCCTCGACCTGCGTCGGATCTCGCACGACTCGGGTGTCACGGTCGACGACGTCGCCAAGCGGCTGATCGACTACGGCTTCCACGCGCCGACGATGTCCTTCCCGGTTGCCGGGACGCTCATGTTCGAGCCGACCGAGTCCGAGGACCTCGCCGAACTCGATCGGTTCGTCACTGCGATGATCGCGATCAAGGGCGAGATCGACCGCGTGGCGGCGGGGGAGTGGCCGGCCGAGGACAACCCGCTGCACAACGCTCCGCACACCGCGGAGTCGTTGGCCGGGAAGTGGCCGCACCCGTATTCGCGCCAGGAGGCGGCGTACCCGGACGGCGTGGATCCGCGGGTGAAGTACTGGCCACCGGTGCGCCGGATCGACGGCGCCTACGGCGATCGGCACCTCGTTTGCGCCTGCCCACCGGTCGACGCGTCCGCCTGACCCATTTGGTAACGATTACCGCTAGGGTGGCGGGGTGACCGCTCGACAGCGCTCGACCAAGCAGGGTGCCGCAGTGCGCGACGCGCTGCAGGGCGCCGGCGGGTTCCGCAGCGCGCAGGACGTCTACACCGTGCTGCGTTCCGAGGGCGGCTCGGTGGGCCTGTCGACCGTTTACCGGCACCTGCAGTCACTGGTCGATGCGGGCGTCGTGGACGTCATCCAGACGCCGGACGGCGAGGCGACCTACCGCTACTGCGGCGACGCGGGCGAGAGTCGGCATCACCATCACCTAGTGTGTCGGCAGTGCGGGCGTACGAAGGAGATCGAGGGCCGTGCGGTGGAGCGCTGGGCCGGTGAGATCGCCCGGCAGCACGGCTACACCGACGTCGACCACACCATCGAACTGTTCGGCCGCTGCTCCGATTGCGCGCGCCGGCCATGAGCGTGCTGCCCGAAGGCGCGTTCGGTGAGCGCGTCGCGCGCCGACTGCGCGAGGCGTACGTCATCTGGCTGACCACGGTCGCGAACGACGGCACGCCGCAGCCCAACCCGGTGTGGTTCATCTGGGACGGCGCCGACTCGATGGTCGTGTACAACCGCGCCGACTCACACCGGATGGCGCACATCGCGACGCGGCCGCAGATCGCGCTGCACCTCGACGGCAACGGCCGCGGCGGAGACGTCGTCGTGCTGGCGGCGACCGCACACCGCGACCCTGAGCTCCCGGCGCCGCACGAGAACGCCGAATACCTCGCGAAGTACGCCGACGGCATGATGCGCGTGAGCGGCAGCCTCGAGCAGTTCTCCGTCGACTACTCCGTGCCGTTGCGCATCCAGATCCGGCGCATCCGCGGGTTCTGATGATCGCGGTCTCCCGCGCGCGCTTCGAGGAGATGGTCGGCGAAGCGCTCGACACGCTACCGCCGGCGCTGTCGAAGATGATGCGCAACGTGGCCGTGGTGGTCGAGGACGGCACCGACCCGCATCTGCTCGGCCTCTACCACGGCATCCCGCTCACCGAGCGGCTGTCGGACTACTCGGCCGTGCTGCCCGACAAGATCACGATCTACCGGCTCGCGATCTGCGCCCGCTGTGACACGGAAGAAGACGTCGTCGACGAGGTGCGCACCACGGTCGTGCACGAGGTCGGCCACCACTTCGGCATCTCCGATCACCGGCTGCACGAGCTCGGCTGGTAGTCGGTTGTTCAGTGCAGCGTGCGGACCACATTCATCAGCCGATCCAGCTGACCCGTCAGCGACGGGTCGTCCTCGGCGAGTTTCGTAAGGGCCGGGACGGCTTCCTGCGACAGGGTCGCCGCCTCGTCGATCGCGCCCCGGCCGGCCAGGGCTTCGACGAGCAGCCCCATCGCGATGCCCGTCGGAAGCCGCACGCCGCCGGCCGCCCGCAGCGCTGAGCGCAACTCCTCCTCTGCGGCCTCGTAGGCCTGGCGGTCGAGCAGCAGCTCACCTCGGTTGCACTGGTTGACGGCCACGTTCAGCAGGTCGCCCGCCTCCCGGTGCGCCTCGATCGCGCGCCGCATGAGGTCCGCGGCCGCATCGAGATCGCCGGCGACGTAGTAGTACAAGGCCACGTTGCCCAGCTCGATGCCGCGCGCGTAGCGCACGGCGGGCTCGCGCTCGGTGAGCTCGAGCGCGGCTCGGCCGTAGGCCATGGCGGCTTCCTGGTCGCCCGCCTTGGACAACGTGAGCGCGGCAACCGCGTTCGCCTCGTACCGAGCCAGCGGGTCGTCCGTCGCGCGCGCGGCTGCCACCAGGTCACGAACCCGCTGCACGAGGTCCGAGTCGGTGCTGGTCGACCAGCCCTGGCCGGCGGCCACCTCCGCGGCTGCGCTCTGCAGGACGATTTCGTCCGCCGTTGTCGGTAGCGGTCCGTTCAGGATGCGTGCGGCGAGTTCGCGGACGATGGTGGTGTCGCCGTTCTCCTGCATCCACACGCGCAGTCGCCGCATCAGGGGGCTGAGGCCGGTCAAGCCCGCGTCCAGGCCCCAGCGCAAGGCCACCTGGACGCTGCGCACGGTGTCGATGTCGGGGTCCGCCCGGGCGCGCGCACCCGGCGGCGGGGCTCCGTTGAGCGCCCACTGCACCAGTGCGTGGTGCGCGGCGCGCTCGAGGTCGGGCCGGTCGCGCAACTCGGCGCGGGCGACGTCGCGGATCGTGAGGAGGAGCCGGTACTGCCCGCCGTCCAGGTCGACCAGGCTGCGACGGGTCAGTTCGGGCAGTGCGGTCGCTCGTGCTAACGGCACGGCGGAGAGCATTTCCTTCGCGTCGGCGGCGCCGAACCGACCCGGAAACACAGCCAGACTGAGCAGAGCGCTGTGCTCGGCGTCGTCGAGCAGGCGCAGGCTCCACACGACGAGATCGCGCAAGGTGCGCTGGTGCCGGTGACCGCTGCGTCGCAACAACTTGAGCTCACCGGCGTCGAGCGCTTCGGCCAGCTCGTTGACCGGCATGCTGGGCGTGCGCGCGGCCGCCAACTCGAGCGCGAGCGGCAGACCGTCGAGCTGGCGGCAGATGTGCGACACCGCCGGCAGGTCCGCTTCGCCGAATACGACGCCGACGGCCGCTGCCCGCTCCGCGAAGAGGCGTTCCGGATGGTCGAGCGGCTGGAGCCGAAGCACCTGCTCGCCCTCGACCTCGAGCGCCTCCCGGCTCGTGGCGAGTATGCGCAGTGCAGGGCAGCGCGCGGCGAGCTCGGCGACAAGCTCTGCCACCGCCTCGATCAGGTGCTCGCACCCGTCGAGGGCGATGAGCAGTTCGCCGCGCCGCTCCACCTCCCGGGCCAGCGCGTCGACCGCCGCGCCGGCGTCGATCCCGAGCGACGCTGCGACGACATCCGCCAGCTGCGCGGGGTCGTCGACTGCGGACAGTTCCGCGAGCCATGCCCCGCCCGCGTAGCGCTCGGCATCGGCGGAGGCCAGCTCGCTCGCCAGCCGGCTCTTGCCGAGTCCGCCCGGGCCGGTGATCGTCACGATCCCGGGTGACTCGAGCAACTGCCGCAGCGTGTCGATGTCGCGGTCGCGGTCGAGGAAGGACGTCCGCGCTGCAGCCACGTTCGTCCGCCGCGCCGGCTCGGCACGCGGTGGAGTCGGATCGCCGAGCACCCGCCACAGCACGACAGGCTCGGCGATGTCCTTGAGCCGGAAGCTTCCGAGCCGTTCGCCACGCGGCGCGTTGAGGTCGTGCTGCACGCTTTCGGAGACGATCACCTGGCCCGCGCCCGCGGTGGATGCCACCCGCGCGGCGTGGTGCACGGTCAGCGAGACGTACTCGTCGCCGAGCGGTGCCGCGTGGCCGGTGTGCGCGCCGGCGCGGATGCGGAGGACGAGCGCGGTGGGGTTCTTCGCCGCCTCGGCCGCCGACGATTCGAGACGGCCTTGGATCTCGGTGAGCGCATCGAGCGCGGCCGGCGCGGTCGGGAAGGCGAGAAACGCGCCGTCGCCTTCGGTGCTGACGACCGCTCCGCCGAACGCTTCGGTCGTCGTTGCGATGAGCTCGTGCATCTGCCGCAGCGCCGCGACGTACACATCACCGAAGCGGGTGAAAGCCTGCGTGCTGCCGACGACGTCCGTGAACGCGAACGTGACTCGACCCGCCGGAAGTGCCCTCCCCACGGCACGATTGAACATCATGTCGGGCCCGCGGGCGAGCAACGAATACTTCGCGTAGCAGTCGGGTCTTGCTACCGTGCCCGCGAAGCGCGGGTGCGCTGTTACGGGGGAGGAACGATGCGCGTCGAATGCACCGTCTTGTCGGTTTCGTGGATTCCGTCCGAAGCTGTGACGGGCCCGATGAAGCTCGGTTTCGCCACCGGGCTGAGCCATTACGACTCGGCGCCACCGGACCGGATCACGCCCGACGGGTTGGCGACGCTGCGCGACGCCGACGCGTTCCGGTTCGCGAACCAGCTGACCGTGTGGGCGGAGTTCGACGGCAATCGTCCGGTTGATCACGGTTGCACCGGCGGCCTGATGATGGGCGCGACGACGGTGCGGATGGGGCCGTTCGACGCAACCTTCGCCGCCGTCCCGATGCCGGATGTGACGTCCGAGGCACAGCTCGGCGACGGCTTCGTCACGTACACGCAGACGGCCGGGGGACGGACCGCGCTCCCGCTGCCGCGCAAGATCAACAAGCCGCCCTACCTGCGCATCCAGGCACCGCTCGTGTGGACGACACTGCGCCTGACCGTCCACGCCGACGGCCGGGCCACGCCGGAATTGGTGGGCGCGAGCCCGTTCCCGCGGCACTGGGTGTACGACGCTGACGGCGCCCTGGCGCTGAAGGCCGGCGTCGCCGACTGGAAGGAATGGGTCGGCCAGCCGTCGTGGACGAACACGCCGTGGGGCGAAGAGGACTCGCCGGTCGTGGTCGCGCAGGCAGAGACGGCGCTCGAACGCGAGCTCTCGACGCTGCTCATGCATGGCGCGCACAAGCCGAAGATCCGCACCCTCGAAGCGGGCGAGGTGCTCGCCCAGCAGGGCGAGCCCGGCGACTCGTTGTTCCTGCTGCTGGACGGCATCCTCGACGTCCAGCACGACGGCCGCAGCCTCGGCGATCTCGGTCCGGGCGCAGTGGTGGGGGAGCGCGCCGTTCTGGAGAGCGCGGCGCGCACCGCGACGTTGATCGCCAGGACCGCCGTCCGCATCGCGGAGGCGCCGGCCGATGCCATCGACCGCGCCGCGCTCGCCGAACTAGCTCAGGGTCACCGCCGCGAGCTCGACTGAGCGTCCACCAGGGACGGCAGCTTGCCGATGATCGCCTCCGCGTCCGTAACGATGCGTTCGATCAGTTCGCGGCAGGACGGCAGGTCGTCCAACAGGCCGACGACCTGACCGCTGGCGAGCACGCCCGCCTGTGTGTTGCCCTCGACCAACCCGGCCCGCAAGAGCATCGGCGTGTTGGCCGCCATCACCAACTGCGCCCAGCTCTGTTCCTTGCCGTGCTTGGTGGCGAGCCCCTCGCGGATCATCTCCGGCCAGCGCAGCCGCGTCATGCGCTTGAAGCGGCCTGCGTTGCGCACCGCGTGGTACAGCCCGACCGCCCGGCTCGACTGTTCCAGATGCTCGACGAGATCGGTGCGCAGCACGCGATGCGCCATGCCGTCCACGCGCGTCGTCACGACGGTGCCGTCCAGCCCGTAGCCGAGGTAGAGCCGCTTAACCTCGTCGGGGACGGTGCTCTCCTGTGTCAGCAGGAAGCGGGTGCCCATCGCGATGCCGGCGCCGCCGTAGGCCAGCGCGGCCGCCAGCCCGCGGCCGTCGAAGAAGCCGCCGGCCGCGATCACCGGGATGTCCACCGCGTCGAGTACGGACGGCAACAGCAGCGTGGTCGCCACACCGCCGGTGTGCCCGCCGCCCTCACCGCCTTGGACGAGCACCGCGTCCGCGCCCCAGTCGGCGACCTTCCGGGCATGCTTGGCGGCACCGATCGACGGGACGACCACACATCCCGCCGCCTTCAGCCGTTCGACGAACGCCTGCTTCGGTGCGAGCGCGAACGAGGCGACGCGCACTCCGCGTTCGATCAGCAGCTCGACCCGATCCGGCGCGTCGGCGGCGTCGGCGCGCAGATTGACGCCGAACGGCTGGTCGGTCCGGCTGCGCGTCTCGTCGATCGCGGCGACGAGCTGGTCGAAGGTCATCGTGGCGCTGGCCAGGATGCCGAGCCCACCCGCCTCTGCGGTGGCCGCGACCAGCCGCGGTCCGGCGACCCAGCCCATGCCCGTCTGCACGATCGGGTGGCGCACGCCGACGAGCTCGGTCAGCGCCGTCTTCATGCCGGGACTTCCTTGTCGCGCAGGCCCTTCGGGTCGAGCACTTCGCGCAGCAGCTTGAGCTCCTCGTCGGTCGGCTCCCGGCTTGTCGGGACGTCGTCCGGTACGACGAGCCGGAAGCCCGTCGCGGCGCACACCTGCTCGACCGGCACGCCGGGATGCACGGACGCGATGCGCATCGTGCGTTCCGGGGTGGCGAAGTCGAGCACGGCGAGGTTGGTGACGACCCGATGGACGTCGTGGAAGCGACCGGCCGCACGGTCGTAACCGACGCCGGAGACGAAGTCGACGGTGGGGACGAAGACGCGCGGCGCATGTCGAGCCACCCAGTAGCTCGTCCGGTGGTTCACCGTGTTGCCGGGCGCGCCGCGGGCCCCGAACATCTGCCGGGTCGGCCGCGCGTGGTCGCCGAGGCAGGAGATGTTCTGGTTGCCGTGCCGGTCGATCTGGTTGGCGCCCATCACGACGTGCCGGGTGCCGGCGGCGACGACGTCGAAGACCAGCCGGTACGGCAACCACCCCTCGAGCGGTGCAGCAGCGCCGAGCGGCGGCGCGTCGGCGAGCAGGTAGGCCTCGCCGTCGGAGATGAGCAGGTCAGGGTTGCTGGTGAGCCGGGCCAGCCGCGCGCCGAGCAGCGGCATCGTCCCCATCGGGCTCGCGAGGATCTCCCCGTCCGCGGCGAACAGGTCCGCGCAGGCCACCGCGCAGACCTCGGCGCGCGTGACGTTCACCGTGCCGCCTCGACGTACTCCCGCTGCGCCGCTTCGTCGCGTCCGTAGTCGGGGACGCACGAGGTGAAGCCGGCGCCGCCCGGCGCTTCGACCACCGCGTCGACCATCATCCGGTTGAGCAGCATCGCCTGTGGCGGCGCGCTCGCGATGAGGTCGGCGGTCGGCAGGACGCGCTCGCAGGACACCACCCGATACGTCGCGGCGAGGCAGAACAGATCGTCGAAGTACGGATCCGGGCCGAGGTAGGCGGCGTTGCCGTGCGCGTCGGCGCGATTGAGATGCACGAAGGCCACGTCGAGGTGCAGTGCCGGCATCGCGACGAGTTCCTCACCGTGGTCGTACGGGGAGCGGACGGTGCGGATGCCGGGGTAGTACGTGAGCACGTCGGAGCCGAGTCCCGCGCGGATCGGCAGGAACGGCAGCCGCTGTCCCGCCGCACGCAGCCCGGCGACCACCATGCCCTCGTCGAGCTCGCGTACCGCAATCGCGCCGGACTCGCGCGCGCGTGCGAAGTTCGGGTCATACGGGATCGAATCGAGCGAGACGAAACCGAAGACAAGCTCGCGCACCTTGCCTGCTGCGCAGAGCAGGCCGACGTCCGGCCCGCCGAACGAGACGACCGTCAGATCGCGGACCGGCGTGCGGAGGATCGCGTCGACGAGCGCCATCGGCTTGCGGCGCGAGCCCCAGCCGCCGATGCCGATGGTCATGCCGTCGCGCAGCCCGGCGACGGCCTCGTCCGGGGAGCTCCGCTTGTCCTTCACCGGGTGCCCTCCACGAAGGCGTCGCGATGCTCGTCGGCCGTACCGGCGAGGTTCAGCTCGAAGGTGAAGCCCTGCTCGTAGCGATAGCTGCGGTGGACGTCGACGGGATCGATCCCGTTCAATGCCTCTTTCGCGGCCCGGATGACGCGGGTGTCCTTGGCCGCGACCTCGCGCGCGACCGCGAGCGCGGTTTCGTCGAGTTCGGCGCGCGGGACGATCCGATACACCGAGCCGTGCTGCGCCAGCGTCGCCGCGTCGACGGTGGCCGCGGTGTAGTACATCGCGCGCATCAGGTGCTGCGGCACCAGCCGGGCGAGGTGGGTGGCCGCGCCCAGGGCGCCGCGATCGACCTCCGGCAGGCCGAAGGTGGCGTCGTCCGCGGCCACCACGATGTCGGCGTTGCCGACGAGCCCGATGCCGCCGCCCAGGCAGAACCCCTGCACCGCCGCGACGACCGGAACGGCGCAGTCGTACACCGCGGCGAAGGCAGCGTGGCAGCCGCGGTTGGCGCCGATCAACGCGTCGAAGCCGCGGGTGCCCTGCATCTCCTTGATGTCGACGCCCGCATTGAAGCCGCGCCCCTCGGCGCGCAGCACGACGGCGTGCACCGCGGGATCCTGGCCCGCGGATCGGACGGCTGCGGCGAGGTCGAACCAACCCTGCACCGGCAGCGCGTTGACGGGCGGGTAGTCGACCGTGACGACCGCAACCGCGCCGTCCGCCGACGTGCTGATGCCCACCGCGTCCGCCTTCCCGCGGGCTTCCATACCCAAACAAGCAAGTGCTTGGTAGGTTAGCACGCGTGGATCTCGGCCTCGGTGGCGCCGTCGCGCTTGTCACCGGCGGCGTGCGCGGCGTCGGCGCCGGCATCAGCCGGGTTCTCGTCGAGTGCGGCGCGACGGTTGTGGCGTGTGCCCGGCACGCACCCGACGCACCGCTGGACGGCGTCGAGTTCCGCGAGTGCGACGTCCGCGACGAGGCCCAGGTGCGCGCGATACTGGGCGCGGTCGCGGATCGATACGGCCGATTGGACGTCGTCGTCAACAACGCGGGCGGCGCGCCCCGCGCCGAAGCGGCCTCTGCCAGCCCGCGGCTGCACGCCAAGGTCGTGGAACTCAACCTGCTGGCACCGCTGCTCGTCGCCCAGGTTGCGAACGCGGTGATGCGGGAGCAGCCGAACGGCGGCGCGATCGTGATGGTCAGCAGCATCAGCGGGCATCGGCCGTCACCGGGCACGGCCGCGTACGGCGCGGCCAAAGCGGGCCTGGACAACCTGGTCGCGACGCTCGCAGTCGAGTGGGCGCCGAAAGTACGGGTGAACTCCGTGGCGGCCGGGATGGTGCGCACCGAGCAGGCGCACCTGCACTACGGCGATGCGGCCGGCGTCGCGGCGGTGGGCGCGACCGTGCCGCTGGGCCGGTTGGCCGAACCGGAGGAGGTCGGCCGCTGCGTCGCGTTCCTCGCCTCGCCGCTTGCGTCGTACGTCAGCGGCGCGACGCTCACCGCGCACGGTGGCGGCGAGCTGCCGGCGTTTCTGAGCGCGGCGCGGCCGAGCTAGCCGCCGACGCGCTTCTTCAGCTCGCGCAGCGAGTTCTTCAGCGACTGCTCGCGGATCAGCTTCTTCATCGGGCCGGGCACGAAGAAGCCGACCTCGGCGACGATGTCGACGGTGACGTCAGTCCCACCGTCATCGCGCGGGTCGAACGTGTACGTGCCGGTGTTCTCCTTGAGGTCGCCGCTGACCTGCTGCCAACCCAGACTGTGCGGCAGGTCGTAGCCGTAGCGGACGACGTACTCGACCTTGCGAATCTTCGCGTCGACCTTCATCCGCACCAGCGAACCGCGGCCGTCGTCGTCACGCTCGAGCACCTCGCACTCCAGGACGGCGGCCTGCCAGTCGGGGAAGGTGTCGAAGTCGGTGAGCGCGTCGATGATCTTGTCCGCGGGTGCCGCGATGACGTCGGTGAATCCGGTCGAGTCGTCAGCCATCCTCAGATCCTCTCAATGATGGTGCCGGTGGACAGCGCGCCACCCGCGCACATCGTGATCAGCGCGGTGCTCGCGTCCCGGCGCTCGAGCTCGTGCAACCCGGTGGTGATCAGGCGCGCGCCGGTGCTGCCGACGGCGTGGCCGAGCGCGATGGCGCCACCGTTGACGTTCAGCTTGTCCGGATCGGCACCATGCACCTGCAGCCACGACATCGGCACCGAGGCGAACGCTTCGTTCACCTCGAAGATGTCGATGTCGCCGATCGACATGCCCGCGCGCTCGAGCAGCCGGCTGGTCGCCTGGACGGGCCCGTCGAGGTGGAAGTACGGCTCGGCGCCGACGAGGCACTGCGTGACGATGCGGGCGCGCGGCGTGAGCCCGAGCGCATTCGCCTTCGCCTCGTCCATGAGCAGGACGGCGGCAGCGCCGTCCGAGATTTGCGAGGAGGTGCCGGCGGTGTGCAGCGCGCCGTCGTACACCGGTTTGAGCGCGGCGAGGCCTTCGAGCGTGGTGCCGCGCAGCCCTTGATCCCGCGTGACCGTCCGCGACTCGCCGGTCGGCTTGCCGTCGTCGTCCAGGACGGGTGCCACGAGCGGCGCGACCTCGCGCTCGAAGTGTCCGTCGTCCCACGCAAGTTTGGCCTTCTGCTGGGACGCCAGCCCGAAGGCGTCGAGCTGCGCGCGCGTGATGCCGCGGCGCTGCGCGATCCGTTCTGCCGCGACGAACTGGTTGGGCATGTCGATGTCCCAGGAATCCGGCCGGGGCGGGCCGGTGTCGCCGCGGTTGGCGCCCAGCGGGACACGCGACATCGCCTCGACCCCGCACGCGATGCCGACCTCGATCGCGCCCGCGGCGATCAGACCGGCAATGAGGTGATTCGCCTGCTGGGCCGAGCCGCACTGGGCGTCGATCGTGAACCCTGCCGTCTGCCAGGGGAGCCCGGAGTTCAGCCACGCCGTCCGCGTGACGTTGTTCGACTGCTCGCCCGCCTGGGTCACGCAACCGCCGGCGACCTGTTCGACGAGCGCCGGGTCGATGCCGGCCCGCTCGACCAACGCGCGCTGCGCCGCGCCGAGCACCTCGGCCGCGTGCAGCCCGGACAGCCAGCCGTTGCGCCGTCCGATCGGGGTGCGCAGCGCCGCTACGATCACTGCAGAACCCACTGCGCCGCCCTTCCGATCCGGCCGGGAACGTGTCTCCGGCAAGTAGAACACGTTTCTATACGAGTGCAAAGGATCCCGTTCGAACTCATGACTTGACGCGGCTCAGTGTGCTCCTATGCTGGTAGAACGTGTTGCAGATTGATCTGGAGGCGCGGCGTGGCGGTCCCCGATCTCCCTGACGGTTTCGACGTCAACAACCCCGACACCTACGCGGTGTCCCTGCCCCGTGAGCAGTTCGAGGAACTGCGCCGCACCGCGCCGGTCTGGTGGCAGTCCCAGCCGCCTGGCAGGGACGGGTTCGGCGACGACGGGCACTGGGTGCTGACCCGGCACGCCGACGTCAAGGAGGTCTCCCGGAAGGACGCGATCTTCTCGTCGTGGGAGAACGGCGCGATCATCCGCTACCCGCACAAGATGGAGCGCGAGAACATCGAGATGCAGCGCGTCATCCTGCTCAACATGGACGCGCCGCAGCACACCCGGATGCGTGCGATCGTCTCGCGCGCCTTCACGCCGCGCGCGGTCAACGGGCTCAAGCACGCCCTCACCGACCGAGCCCGCAACATCGTCGCCGAAGCAGCAGGAAGGGATCGCGGCGAGTTCGTCCGCGAAGTGGCGTGCGAGTTGCCGCTACAGGCGATCGCCGAACTGCTCGGCGTTCCGCAGGAGGACCGCTTCAAGATCTTCGACTGGTCGAATCGCATGGTGTCGAGCGGCGATCCCGACTACGACGACGATCCCGAGGATGCCCAGCTCGCATCCTTCGAGATGTTGAGCTACTTCATGGCGATGTCCGAGGATCGCAAGGAGAAGCCGCGCGACGACATCGTGACCACGCTGGTGAACGCGCAGATCGACGGCGAGGAACTCACCTCGGACGAGTTCGGCTTCTTCGCGCTCCTGCTCTCGGTCGCGGGCAACGAGACGACGCGCAACGCGATCAGTCACGGCATGCTCGCCTTCTTCGACCACCCCGCGCAGTGGGAGATCTACAAGCAGGAGCGGCCCACCAGTGCGCCGGACGAGATCGTCCGCTGGTCGACGCCGGTCGTCGTCTTCCAGCGCACCGCCAAGGAGGACACCGAGATCGGCGGGCAGAAGATCAGGGCTGGCGAGCGCGTGGGCATGTACTACGCCGCCGCAAACTTCGATCCCGAGGTCTTCGACGATCCGTACACGTTCGACATCAGGCGCGACCCCAACCCGCACCTCGGTTTCGGCGGCACCGGTGCGCATTACTGCCTCGGCGCCAACCTCGCCAAGATGGAGATCGACCTGATCTTCAACGCGCTCGCGGACGCGATTCCGGACATCTCGCTGGTCGGTGACCCGAAACGGCTGCGTTCCGGCTGGCTGCACGGCGTCAAGGAGATCCCGGTCGCCTACTGAGCTCGCGAGCAGTGGGCACAGTCCAGACGCGATCGGCGCCTTGTCTCTCGCGACGGGCCGTTAGCACAGCTTTGCGACGGAACGGCGCGAGGCCGTCCACATTCCGGTTCTTGTCCACATCTCGCGTGAACGCGCTGCATCGTGCCGGCCAGATCAGGCACGGTGACCTCCGATTGGCCGTGCGCGCGGCCGGAGGAGGATCCGATGACGAGACTGATCAGTTGGCTGCTCGCCCTCGCGGTCGGGGTCGTGCCGCTACTGGTGGGGGTGCCCGCGGCCGCCGCGGCGGGCTTCCCGTCGCTCGACGGCATGGCACTCCGCTATCTGCCTCCTGGGTTGGGTGCCAGCACGGATTTCGCGTACGAGTACGACGAGGTGGCGTTCGCCGCACGCGTGTGGGAGTCGGGCTCGGACGCCGACGGTTGGCGTGTCGATCTGGATGTCCAGACCATGCGCGGCGACCGGCTGAACAGTCGCGCCGCCCTGCACGACTGGTTCCTCGAGTTCGAGGAGCGCGGTCCGGCGCGCTACCGAGCAGTGCTGATCCGCGGGCACATCGGGTGGATGTCCGACGACGAGGTGTTCTGGCTCGTTCGGCCTGGGCTCGCGGTATCGGTGCTCATCGACGGGACGCGTTGGACACAACGGGAGTTGCTGCGCATCGCGCGTGGCGTTCGGGCGCCGTGACACACGGCCGTGACAGTAAGTGAAACACGTTCTAGTCTGACGCCGTGACCGCTACCGATGAGAGGCCGTACAGCACGATGCCGGACGATCTTGCGCGCACCAGCGAGACCCTGCGCCTGCCCGCGCACAACGGCGATCTGATGGTTGCTGCGCTGCGGCGGCACGCGAATCGACCGATCGTGCACCTCGGCGACGTCACGCTCACCGGTGCCGAAACCGCGGCGCGCATCAGTCAGTACATCCAGGCGTTCGAGTCGCTCGGCGCCGGCGCGGGAGTGCCCGGCGCGCTGTTGGCGCTCAACCGGCCCGAGGTGTTGTTCATCCTCGGCGCAGGGCAGACGCAGGGCTACCGACGGACGTCGCTGCATCCGCTCGGCTCCGCGGACGATCACGCCTACGTCATCAACGACGCCCGCATCACGACGCTGATCATCGATCCGTACTTTGCCGAGCGGGCTGTGCAACTGCTCGCGAAATGCCCCGGGCTGACCCGCGTACTCACGATCGGGCCCGTCCCGCCGGAGCTGTCCGAGGCCGGCGTCGACCTGGTCGCCACAGCCGCCGCGTTCGAGCCGCAGCCGCTCGCCGCGAAGTTGCTGCCGCCCGATCACATCACGACGATCACCTACACGGGCGGCACGACCGGCAAGCCCAAGGGCGTCGTCGGGACCTCGGGCGCGTTCAACACGATGACGCAGATCCAGCTCGCCGAGTGGGAGTGGCCGGAGAGCCCAAGGTTTCTTATGTGCACGCCGCTCTCCCATGCGGGTGCGGCGTTCTTCGTGCCGGTGGTGATCAAGGGCGGGACGCTGTTCGTCCTGCCGCGCTTCGATCCGGCAGAGGTGCTACGCACGATCGAGGAGCAGCGCATCACGGCGACGATGCTGGTACCGACGATGCTGTACGCACTGCTCGATCACGCCGACTCGCGCACCCGCGACCTGTCGTCGCTGGAGACGGTGTATTACGGGGCGTCCGCGATCAACCCCGCGCGACTTGCGGAGGCGATCGACCGGTTCGGGCCGATCTTCGCGCAGTACTACGGCCAGTCCGAGGCGCCGATGGTGATCACCTACCTCGGCAAGCAGGATCATGTGAGCGGTGACGAGCGCCGGCTCGCGTCGTGCGGCCGGCCATCGGCATTCATCCGGGCCGCGTTGCTCGACGACAAGGGTGAACCGGTGCCGGTCGGCGAACCGGGCGAGATCTGCGTGAGCGGGCCGCTGCTCACGGCCGGCTATTGGCAGTTGCCCGACGAGACGGCAGAGACGTTCCGCGACGGGTGGCTACGCACCGGCGACGTCGCGCGCGAGGACGCGGACGGCTACTGGTACATCGTCGACCGCACGAAGGACATGATCGTCACCGGCGGCTTCAACGTCTTCCCGCGGGAGGTGGAGGACGTCGTCGCAGCGCATCCGATGGTGGCGCAGGTGAGCGTGATCGGGACGCCGCACGACAGGTTCGGCGAAGCGGTCACGGCGATTGTGGTGCTGCGCCGGGAGGCGCCCCGCGACGACGACTCGATCTCGCGCATGACGACCGAGATCCAGGAGACGGTCAAGGAGCGCAAGGGCTCGGTGCAGGCGCCGAAGCAGGTGATCGTGCGCGACGCGCTGCCGGTGACGCCGCTGGGCAAGCCGGACAAGAAGGCGCTGCGCGCCGAGTTCTGGACCGGCGAACGCGCCGTCGGCTGAGCGCAGTCGCGGTGGTCCCGGACGGTACCGTCCGGATGTGTACACCGAGACCGAACGCGGCGAACTCCGGAACGCCCTGCTCGCTGCCGGACAGGAGGATGCGCGGATCAGCGCGGCCGCGATCGTCGGCTCGGCCGCCCGCGGTGCCGAGGACGCGTGGTCCGACATCGACCTGGCGTTCCGGCTCGCCGCGGGGCTCACGCCGGAAGATGTCGTCGGCGACTGGACGTCCCGCATGTACGGCGAGCACGGTGCTGTGGCGCACACTGATGTCCGCGCCGGCCCGGCGCTCTACCGGGTGTTCCTCATCGCGAATTCGCTACAGGTCGACGTGTCGTTCTGGCCGGCGGAGCACTTCGCGTCGACCGGCGAAGCGTTCCAACTCGTCTTCGGCGCGGCGAACGAGCCGCGGCCGGCACGCCCGCCCGACCCGCACGCGTTGATCGGGACGGCCTGGCTGTACGCGCTGCATGCGCGGTCGAGCATCGCCCGCCGCCGGCACCTGCAAGCCCTTTACATGATCAACAACGTCCGCGACCAGGTGATCGTCCTCGCCGCGCTGCGGCACGACGTGCCGTCGGCGCACGCCCGCGGTGCCGACGAGCTGCCGAGCGACGTCAAGGCGGACCTGGCCGAAACCGTCGTCTTCAGGTTGGGGCAGAGCGAACTGCGCCGGGCGTTCGAGCGCGTCGTCGCCGCGTTGTTAGTCGAGGCACGCCACATCGACGACGGGCTCGCGACCGCCCTCGCGAGCCCGCTACGGGAACTTGTCCGGACTGCGCGCCCGATCCCTAGACCACCGACTGGAACTCCTCGATCAGCGGAAAGACCCGCGGACCCATCTCCACCTGGATGAGGAGGATGCCGACCGTTGCGTTGCGGTCGACGAAGAAATCGGTGCCCAGGCCGCCGGCCCAGCCGAACCGGCCGCGGTGCGCTCCCGCGGTAATCACCGATACGCCGAAGCCCCAGCCCGTCTCGTCCCAGAACCCGGGGAAGAAACTGTCCGGTGTCTTGCAGGCCGCGGGCACCTGGTCGCTGGTCATCTGCTGGAGGTGATCGGAGGAGATCACCGCCTGCCCGTCGCCGCTGCCTCCGACAGCCAGCACCCGGGCGAAGCGGTGGAAGTCGCGTGCCGTGCTGACGAGTTCGCTGTGGCTGACGTCGAACGGCGGCGGTCCTGCGTAGAAGCCGCCGCCCGCCGGCTCCGTCTCGACGTAACCGTCCGCGTCATGGCGATAGGCGGGCGGCAGGCGATCGAGCTTGTCCGTCGGCACCCACAGCGCGGTGTCGACCATGCCGAGCGGGCCGAGAATGTCCTCAGCGAGATGCTCGCCGAGCGGGCGACCCGTCACCCTCGCGATCAGGATGCCGAGCACGGCGAAGGAATGGTGATACCGCCAGCCTTCGCCCGGCTGGAACGCGAGCGGCAAGTCGGCGAGCCGCCGCAGCCACTCTTCAGCGCCCAACGCGGGCGGCTCCGGGCCCGCCGCAGTTTCGTTGCCGGCCATCGCCTGCTGCAGCGGTGACGCCGCGATGGCCATCCCGTACCCGGACGTGTTGGTCAGCAGGTGGCGCAGCGTGATCGGTCGCTGCGCCGGCACGGTGTCGTCGAGCTCGGAGGTCGGAGTCCGCAGCACCTGCCGGTCGGCGAGCTCCGGCAGCCAGTCGACGATGCTCTGGTCAAGCTCGATACGACCAGCTTCCACCAGGCGCAGCGCGGCGACCGCGGTCACCGGCTTGGTCATGGATTGGATGCGCATGATCGCGTCCGTGTCGATGAGTGCGCCGCCGACGGACGCGACGCCCGCGGCGACAATCTCGACGTCGTCGCCGGTGCCGAGCAGCGCCACCGCGCCGGGAACCGTGCCGGCGGCTACGTGCCGATCAAGCAGTTGCTGCAGCGCAGAGCCCATCTCGCCGACTCTGCCACAGGCCGCCGACGCAGCAGCGCAGCTACTGCTACTCCGGCGCCTGCACCGTCGCCATCATGCGGTCGAGTTCCCAGAAGGCGCGCAGTGAGACGAGCTGGCCGGCGTCGTCGACGGTGTAGTGGAAGACCCCCTCGCACGAGGCCCGGTAGCCGTTCGACAGCGTGGTGTGGATCGTCCCGACATTGACGCACTCGTTCGCGCAGACGAAAGAGTCGTCGATCTCGATCTCGAAGCGCGCGACCGTTGCGATGGTGAGGTCCCAGAAGCGTGCGCGCCCCTCCGGCCCGTGATGGCCGGTACCGTCCTCGTCGAACATCGACGGCCCGACCGGGTCCTCGATCCAGCCGTCGGCGGCGAAGTTGGCCAGCCACGCCTGCTTGTCCTTACGCAGCACCGCGTCGTAGGAGCGGAACGTGGCATCGCGCGCCGGGTGCGGGGCCCGGCTCGGTGCGTTCCAGTGCAGCACGGAAGGTTCCGTCGCGGTCATGGCTTCTCCGATCCGACAACCCACATCGAGAAGAATTGCGAGCCACCTCCGTAGGCATGGCCGACCGCCTTGCGGACGCCCTCGACCTGGTGCTCGCCGGCGCGTCCCATCACCTGCATCGCCGCCTCCGCGAAGCGGATCATTCCCGAGGCGCCGATCGGGTTGGAGCTGAGCACGCCGCCCGAGGCGTTGATCGGCAGCTTGCCGCCGATCTCGGTCTCACCGGCCTCCGTCAGCTTCCAGCCCTCGCCCTCGGGCGTGAAGCCGAGGTTCTCCAGCCACATCGGTTCGAACCACGAGAACGGGACGTAGATCTCTGCGGCGTCGATCTCCTCGAGCGGGTTCGTGATGCCGGCTTGCTTCCACAGCGCGGCGGCGCAGTCGCGCCCGGCCCGCGGGTTCACCTGGTCACGGCCGGCGTAAGTGGTCGGCTCGGTGCGCATCGAGGTGGCGTGGATCCACGCCGGCCGGTCGACGGCGCGCGCGGCGTTCTCGCTGCCGATCACGACCGCGCAGGCGCCGTCCGAGGAGGGGCAGGTCTCGTCGTAACGGATCGGATCCCACAGCATCTGCGACGCCTGGACCTTCTCGACCGTCTGATCCGGTTGCTTCAGGTGCGCGAACGGGTTCTTCGCTGCGTTGCGGCGATCCTTCGCGGCGACGATCGCGCCCACGTGCGTCGGCGCGCCGGAGCGGCGGATGTAGCTGCGCACGTGCGGCGCGAAGTAGCCTCCCGCGCCGGCGTTCACCGGCATGTTGAACGGAATCGGGATGGACAGCGCCCACATCGCGTTGGACTCGGACTGCTTCTCCCACGCCACGGCCAGCACCCGTTCGTGCACGCCCGCATGCACGAGGCTTGCTGCGACCACGCCGGTCGAGCCGCCGACCGAGCCCGCCGTGTGCACGCGCAGCAGCGGCTTGCCGACCGCGCCGATCGCGTCGGCGAGGGACAGCTCCGGCATCATCACGCCCTCGAAGAAGTCGGGCGCCTTGCCCACCACGACGGCGTCGATGTCGTCCCAGCCGACGTGGGCGTCGGCGAGCGCGCGGTCGATCGCCTCGTGCAGCAGGCCGGCCATCGACACGTCCTGCCGTTTCGCCCGGTAGTGCGTCTGGCCGGTGCCCAGGACGGCGGCGCGCTCCTTCATCGCCCCTCCATGACGCAGACCAGGTTCTGCTGCAGCGCGGGTCCGGCGGTCGCGTGCGCCATGACCCGTCCGGCGGCGCCGTCGAAGATCTGCCGGGCCGCCTCCCCGACGCGGACGAGCCCGCCGGCGAACATCGGATTGCCCGCGAGCGCGCCGCCGGACGGCGTCAACCGGACGTCGTCGCCGAGGCCGAGCTCGGCGTGCAGGAGCAGCTCCTGGTGGGTGAACGGAGTGTGCAGTTCGGCGACCTCGACGCTGTCGATGCCGGCCGTCCGCGCCGCCTTGGCCGCGGACGGTGAGGTCGTGAGGTCGCGCGCGCCGATATGCGCCGAGTCGATCGCGTGCGCGATCCCGGTGATCCACGCCGGCCGAGGCGACAGGCGGCGCGCCCGCTCGTCCGCGGCGAGGACGATCACCGCGGCGCCGTCTGTGATGGGCGCGCAGTCGTGCCGGCGCAGCGGCTGCGCGAGATACGGCTCGGCGAGCAACGCGTCGACGTCCTTCGAGCCGGCCAGTTGCGCGTTCGGGTTGGTCTCCGCGTCGCGCCGCGCACGCACCGCGACCTCGGCCATCGCCGCCTCGCTCCAACGGCCCTGCTCTATGCCGAGCTGTGCCTGCAGCCCGGCGATCGCGAGCGAGTCCGGCCACAGCGGCGCGAGCACGTACGGGTCGAGTTGCAGCGCCAAGGTGCGCCGCAGGTCGCCGGCCGACGACTTCCCGAATCCGTAGACGAGCGCGGTGTCCACGTCGCCGGTCTGGATCTTGACCCATGCCTCGTACATCGCCCACGCGGCGTCTGCCTCGACGTGCGACTCGTTGATGGGCGGCACCGGTCCGGTCGCGTCGATCGCCGAGACGAACGAGAACGCCCGGCCCGCGAGATAGTCGGACGATCCCGAGCACCAGAACCCGATGTCGTGCTTGGTGATGTCAAGGTCGCGCAACACGCCGTTGATGATCGGCACGAGCATCTCGACGCCGTTCGTCGTGGCTCTTGTTTCCCGCACCTGCGGCGTCTGCGCGAAACCCACGACCGCGACGTCTCTCACAGGTGCTCCTTGTACGACTCGTACGGAGCATCCGGCTCGTCAGTCGGGCGGAAGTGCGTGATGTTCTGCAACCCGGGCACCCACTCCTCGGGCGGTTTCCACACTGCCTCGACGCGCATCCCCATCCGGACCTGCTCGGCGGGGCAGTCGAGGATGAGGTGCAGGAACGCGATGTCAGCCCCGTCCAACAAGACGTACGCGGCGACGTACGGCGGCGTGATGCGCTGACCGAGGAACGGCACGTTCACGATGCAGAAGGTCGTCACGACGCCGCGGTCCGGTAGCTCGACCTCCTCCTTGGTCGGCACCCCGTCAACCGGACATGCGCCGCGCGGCGGGATGTAGACCTTGCCGCACTGCGGGCAGCGCTGCCCGACCAGCCGGCCCTGCTCGAGCGCGCGAAGATATCGCGTCTCCTGCTCGGACGCCGAGTGCTGCACGCGCAGCTCGATCGGCGTGGTGATCATCGAGACGTCCGGCGGAGGAGGCTGCGCGTGTTCGCGCGGTGCGTCCGTCTCCGGCTCGAAGCACAGGATGTCCCGGATGTGGCCGACGGGCTCGGCCGCCCAGCGCGCCTGGACGCGCAGCCCGGCTCGGACCGCGTCGGGGGAGAGGACGTCGAGCGCGTGCAGCATGCCGGTGTCCGCGCCGTCGAGTTGCACGAGCGCCCAGGCGAACGGCCGATCGAGCGGCTGGCCGGGCAGCGGCTCGGCGGCCCAGCTCCAACTGACCACCGCGCCGTGATCGGCCACGTCTACGAACTCGGTGATCGCGGCACCGGTGGCAGGGTCGTACTCGAGCGGCGGCACATAGACCCGGCCGTCCGAGCCGCGGCCGCCGACGAGCCGGCGTCCGGCGAGTCCCGTCATGAACCGGCTCAGGGTCGGGCCGAGGGATCGCGTGTAGTCGAAGCTCAGCTCGATCGACGCGCTCAGCGGTTGGACAACCGTCATGCCCAGAAGTGAAACACGTTCTAGATTTCCGCGCCACCCTCGCGCCGCACGTGTAACCGGCCACTCGACCGAGGTCGGAGCACGGGCGCGGTGCGACGATGGCTGGATGTTCCAGTCGCCCGAACAGGTCGGCACCGAGCTGGCTCGGGTCCGCTATCTGACCGACGCTGCCACCGCGACAACGGTGTACCTGGCGGCCGCGCTCGAGAAGCCGCTGCTGGTCGAGGGGCCGGCTGGCGTCGGCAAGACGCAACTGGCCAAGGCGGTGGCGCAGGCGACCGACGCCGAGCTGATCCGGCTGCAGTGCTACGAGGGTCTGGACGAGGCGCGCGCCCTCTACGAGTGGAACTACAAGAAGCAGCTGCTGCGGATTCAAGCCGCGCCCGCTGATCAAGCGTGGGAGCAGACGCACGACGACATCTTCACCGACGAGTTCTTGCTCGCCCGGCCGCTGCTGTCGGCCATCCGTCGCGCGCAGCCGACCGTCCTGCTCATCGACGAGGCGGACAAGACCGACGTCGAGGTCGAGGCACTGCTGCTCGAGGTGCTCTCGGACTTCCAGGTGACGATCCCCGAGCTCGGCACCGTCACGGCAGTCCGGCGCCCCTTCGTCGTCGTCACCTCGAACGCGACGCGCGAACTTTCCGAAGCGCTCAAGCGGCGCTGCCTGTACATCCACCTGGAGTATCCGAGCCCGGAGCGCGAGCGCGACATCGTCCTCGCCCAGGTGCCGGACATCGAGCCGGCGCTTGCCGAGGAGCTCGCCCGCACCGCGGCGACGCTGCGCACCCTCGAGCTCAAGAAGGCGCCCTCCGTCGCCGAGACGATCGACTGGGCCAGGACACTGCTCGCGCTCGGCGTCGGCACCCTCGACGAGGACGCGATTGCGCGGACGCTCGGTGTCGTCCTCAAACACCACTCGGACCACGCGCGCGCGGCGAAGGAGCTCGGGCTCTCGTGACGCTGCTCGACCGGCACATCGGCTTCCTCGACGCGCTGCGTGACGCCGGACTGACGATCTCTGTCGCGGAAGGGCTCGACGCGGTGCACTCGATGCGCGCGATCGACCTGCTCGATCGCGAGCAGCTGCGCGCCGCGTACGCCGCGACGCTGGTCAAGCGTCACCATCATCGGCCGGCCTTCGACCGCGTCTTCGACATCTTCTACCCGCCGGTGACCGGTGCGTCGGCCGTCGCGCCGAGCCGCACCGCGCCGCCGCCGCGTGATCCCGACGCCGCTCATCGCGGGCCGCTCGAGGACCCGGTGCGGGACCGGATCCGTGCCGACCTCGCTGCCTACCTGCGAGATGGTGACGATCAGCTGCTCGACGCGGTCGCGCGCGAGGCAGTGGCGGCGTTCGGCATGGTCCCCGGCCGGATGTCGGGGGAGGCGTCGTGGTCGCGGACGGCGGTGCTCGACCGGGTCTCGGCGCAGACGCTCATGGCCGGCCTGCTCGAGGCCTTCCTCGCCGGCGCGGAGCGCGGCGGGCTCGCCGATCGACGGGCGCGCACCACGATCGGCGAGCGCATCGCACGCTTCGAGCAGCGGGTCGACGTCGACGTCCGGCGCCGGATGGCCGAGTCGACCGACGCGGCGCGTGTCGCACGCGCCGCCGCGCGCCCGACGATCGATCAGGTGAACTTCCTCGGCGCGACGCGCGCGGATCTTGTCGCGCTGCGCCGCGAGATCCAGCCGCTCGCCCGCCGGCTCGCGAGCCGGCTCGCGATGGACCACCGGCATCGCAAACGCGGCCAGCTCGACTTCCGGCGCACCATCCGCGCATCGCTCGCGACGGGCGGCGTGCCGCTGACCACGCACCATCGGCCGCGGCGGCCGCTGAAGACCGAGCTGGTGGTGTTGTGCGACATCAGCGAGTCGGTGTCGTCGTTCGCGCACTTCACCCTGCTGCTGGTGTACGCGCTGCGCGAGCAGTTCACCAAGGTGCGGGCGTGGGCGTTCGTCGACGAGCTGGACGAGGTGACGCGCTTCTTCGCGCCCGGCGGTGACGTGCTCGACGCGGTGACCCGGCTGGCGGACGAGGCGGACGTCACCTGGCTGCTCGGCCGCACCGACTACGGCCGGGCTCTCGAGCTCTTCCAGCAACGGTTTCCGGACGCCGTCGGACCGCGCACGTCGTTGCTCATCCTCGGCGACGCCCGGTCGAACTACGGCGATCTCGCGCTGCCCGTCCTCACCGACCTCGCGGCCCGCGCCAAGCACGCGTACTGGCTCAACCCGGAGCGTCGCGCGATATGGGACACCGGCGACTCCAGGGCGAGCGAGTACGGCGCGATCGTGCCGATGGTCGAGTGTCGCAACCTCGCCCAGCTCGGCGAGTTCGTGCACGACCTCGCCGGTTGATCAGGGAATGAGGACGAGCTTGCCGGTGACGTGGCCGGCCTTGCTCTCGCGATGGGCCGCGGCCGCGTCGGCAAGCGGGTAGGTCTTCGCCACGACGAGGTGCAGCTTCCCGGCCGCCGCCGCCTCGGTGAGCGTGAACCGCGCTGCACTGCGAATCGCGGTGCCCGGATCGGCACCCGGCCCGCCGCCGATGATATTGACGCCGAGTTGCCCGCCGCGCGCGAAGTTCGCGATCGACGTGATGCGCGAGCGATCGGCAACGAGCTGCACGGACACGTCGAGCGCCTCGTCGGTGCCGATGAGGTCGACAGCGGCATCCACTCCTTCTGGCGCAGCGGCGCGGACCCGGTCGACCAGGCCCGGTCCGTACTCGACGGGCAGTGCACCAAGCTCGCGCAGCAACTCGTGCTTCGCCGGGCTCGCGGTCGCGATGATCGTCGCGCCGCGCTGCGCAGCGAGCTGGACGGCGAGCAGTCCGACACCGCCCGCCGCGCCGTGCAACAGCACGGTCTCACCGGCACCGAGCCGGACGGACGCCAGCGCATGCACCGCAGTGACGCCGACGACCAGCAGAGCGCCCGCCATCGGCCAGTCGAGCTGCGGCGGCTTGGGCACCACCGAGGTCGCGGGCACGACCAGCTCCGCTGCGTAGGCGCCGCGCGCCGGGTAGGTGATCACCTCGTCACCGACCGCAACTGGCCCGGCCGGTCCGGCTGCACCCTCGCCGACGGCGGCCACCACGCCGGCCGCCTCATGCCCAAGGCGGATCGGCAAGGCGCTCGGGTCGGAGCCGAAAAGGCCGCTGTACGCCTTGTGGTCGATCGGGTTGACGCCGATGGCGCGTACGTCGATGCGGACCTCACCCGGTCCGGGTTCGGGTGTCGGCAGATCGAGAACTTCCAGGGCTTCCGGACCGCCGTAGCTGGTCGCGGCGACGACAGTGCTCACGTCATCCGCAACTGCGCGCCCAGCCTCGTGATTCCGGTCAGTAGCCTTCGATCCATGCGCAACTTCCTCGTCACCGACGCCGTTCGCGACTACGCCGTGCGCCACGGCAGCTGGCAACCGGACGAGGTGGTGGGCGAGCTGCGCGCCGAGACAACAGCACTCGGTGACGTCTCGCGCATGCAGATCGGCGACGATCAGGGACAGTTGCTGACGATGATGGCCCGGCTGGTCGGCGCGCGCCGCGCGGTCGAGGTGGGTACCTTCACCGGCTACTCGAGTCTGTGCATCGCGCGCGGGCTCGCCGACGGCGGGTCGCTGCTCTGCTGCGACGTGAGCGAGGAGTGGACCGCGCTCGGCGTCCGGGCGTGGGAGCGCGCCGGGCTGAGCGGACGCATCGAACTCAAGATCGCTCCGGCGCTGGACACGCTGCGCACGCTGCCGGCAGACGCGGACATCGATCTCGTGTTCATCGACGCCGACAAGACCGGCTATGCGTCGTACTGGGACGAGCTCGTGCCGCGGGTGCGCTCCGGCGGTGTGCTGCTCGCCGACAACGTGTTGTGGAGCGGCGAGATCGTCGACGAACAGGTCACCGACACGAACACGAACGCGCTGCGTGAGTTCAACGCCAAGGTTGCGCACGACGACCGTGTCGAGGTGGCGGTGCTGCCGGCCTTCGACGGGCTGACGATTGCCCGCAAGCTGTAGCGCGTGCGCATCGCTACCTTCAACATTCGGCACGCGGCGCCGAAGGACTCCTACCGCGGCCTGCCGGACAAGCTGGGCGAGGCCTGCGTCGAACTCGATGCCGACGTGTTGGGCCTGCAAGAGGTGGACGTCGGCGTGCCGCGCTCGCAGTCGGCGGATCTGGCGAAGGTGGCCGCCGAGGCGTGCGGGATGAGCTATCACTTCGCCAAGGCGCGGCGGCACATGGGGCAGGGGCAGTACGGCAACGCGCTGCTCGTCCGCGGCCGCATCGACGACGTCCGGGTGGTGCCGCTGGCCGGCGACCATCGGCACACCGTCCAGATCGGTGGGCTGGCGATCAAGCCGTTCCGCGAGTCCAGGAACGTGATCGTCGCGACTGCGACGGTCGGCGGGCACCGCATCGCGATTGCGACCGGCCACTTCGCCGTCGACGCGTCCGTTCGGCACGCGCAACTCGTTCGCGCCGCCGAGAGCCTCACGTCCCGGCCACCGCCACGAGCCCTGCTCGGCGACTTCAACATCGGTTGGCGCAAGGCCGCGGCTTGGCTCGAGCGGTACGGCTTGACGCTGGCGGAGGCACTGCTCGAACCGGCTCGTCCCGAGCTGCAAGAAGGCATCGACCACGTCGCGGTGGACGGCTTGGCGGTGCAACACGTCGAGACGCGGTGGCTGCCGATCAGCGATCATCCGGCGAAGATCGTCGACGTCACCTTCCTCCCCTCGTAGCCACCCGCCGGTGATCAACAGGCGTGCAACGTCGTGTCATGACGGTTCGGCCCTGTTGATCACGGGAGAAGGAAGGAGGGGGTGGTGAAGGTGGACGCACCAGGTCAGCGGCCCTTGAAGTTGGGAGTGCGCTTCTCGGCGAAGGCGCGCGGGCCTTCCTTGGCGTCCTCGCTCTGGAACACCGCCGTGCCCAGCTTGGCTTCGAGCCGGAACGCGTCGTTCTCGTGCATGCCCTCCGACTCGCGAATCGTGCGCAGGATGGCCTGCACCGCGAGCGGCCCGTTCGCCGCGATCATCGCCGCGATCTCGAGCGCCTTGTCGAGCGCCTGACCGTCCGGCACCACCTGCCCGATCAGCCCGATCTCCTTGGCCTCGGTCGCGGTGATGTGCCGGCCGGTCAGCAGCAGGTCGGCGGCGATCGTGTACGGAATCTGCCGGACGAGGCGGACGGCCGAGCCGCCGAGCGGGAACAGTCCCCAGCGCGGCTCGCTCACCCCGAACCGGGCGCTCTCGCCGGCGACCCGGATGTCGGTGGCCTGGAGAATCTCGGTGCCGCCGGCGATCGCCGGCCCCTCCACCGCGGCGATGAGCGGCTTGAGCAGCCGCCGGCCCTTGAGCAGCGAGTCGATGAGCGACAGGTCCATCGAATGCGCCGCGTCGCCGGGGTGTGCGGTCGTCATCGCCTTCAGGTCGGCGCCCGCACAGAACGCCCGGCCGGCCCCGGTCAGGATGCAGACGCGGATCTCCGGATCCTCGTCGACGCGCTTCCACGCCGCGGACATGCCCGCCAGCATCGGCCCGGACAGCGCATTGCGCGCCTCGGGACGGTTCATCGTCACGATAAGGGCGTGCCCGCACTGTTCGACGAGACAGTGTTGGTCGTCCGGCGTCGCGTCGGTCATCGAGGCCCTTCCTCGCGCTTGCACAGAACGATAACACGTTCTAGTTTTGGCCCGTGGCCTACAACATTGCCGACCTGTTCGAGCATGCGGTCGACTACTTCCCGGATCGCCTGGCGGTGGCATGCGGCGATGATGAGGCAACCTACGCCGAGCTCGAGGAGCGGGCCAACCGCCTCGCGCACCACCTCGCCGACCACGGGGTGAGCGCCGGCGCGCACGTCGGCATGTGCACGCGCAATCGGCTCGAGGCCATCGTCACGATGCTCGCGGTCTACAAGCTGCGCGCCGCGCTCATCAACGTCAATTACCGCTACACCGCGAGCGAGATCCGCTACGTCCTCGACAACGCCGACGTCGTCGCGCTGGTGCACGAGCGCACCTACTCAGACCGGGTCGCGGAGGCCCTTCCGGGCGCGGCCACGGTGAAGCACGTGGTTGTTGTCGAGGACGAGAGCGAGCTGCCGTTCACCGGGACGTCCTATCCGGACGCGCTGGCAAGCGGGCGGCCGGAACGTGATTTCGAGCAGCGCAGCGGAGCCGACCTGTACCTGCTGTACACCGGCGGCACGACCGGCGTGCCGAAGGGCGTCATGTGGCGGCACGAGGACGTCTGGCGCACGCTCGGCGGCGGCATCAACTTCATGACCGGCGAGCCGCTGGAGAACGAGTTCGTCCAGGCCGAGACGGGCAAGGTCACCGGTGGCATGGTCCGGCTCTGCCTCGCCCCGCTGATCCACGGCAACGCGCAGTGGGCCGCGCTGATGGCGCTGTTCGGCGGGGACACCGTTGTGCTGCTCACCCACTTCAATCCCACTGAAGTCTGGCGCGCCGTCGAGCGTCGCAAGGTCAACGTCGTCGTGCTGATCGGCGACGCGATGGCCCGCCCGATGATCGAGGCGTTCCATGCGGGCAGTTACGACGTCTCGTCGGTTTACGCGATCTCCAGCAGCGCCGCGTTGTTCTCGCAGAGCGTCAAGAACGAGTACCTCGCCGCGCTGCCCAATGCCGTGATCACCGATGCGATCGGATCGTCGGAGACCGGGTTCATGGGAATCGGGATGATCACCAAGGACACCGAGCAGGGCGTCGGCGGTCCACGAGTCAGTGCCGGCAAGGACACCATCGTCATCGACGTGTTCGACAAGCCGATCCCGCCGGGTTCGGACGAGATCGGCAGGCTTGCGCGCGGCGGGCACATTCCGCTCGGCTACTACAAGGACCCGGAGAAGACGGCCCGGCTGTTCGTCGAGGTCGACGGGAAGCGCTACACGGTGCCCGGTGACTTCGCCCGCCACGAGCCGGACGGCACGATCACCCTGCTCGGCCGCGGCAACACGTGCGTCAACACGGGCGGCGAGAAGGTCTTTCCGGAGGAGGTAGAGGCCGCCCTGATGTCGCATCCCGACGTGTTCGACGTGCTTGTCGTCGGCGTCCCGGACGAGCGGCTGGGGCAGCGGGTCGCGGCGCTCGTCGAACCGCGGCCGGATGCCACCCCGTCGGCGGACGACCTCGTCGATCACGTCCGGGCCGAACTTGCCGGCTACAAGGTGCCGCGCAGCATCTGGCTCGTCGACAAGATGCAACGGCTCGCCACCGCCAAGGCCGACTACAAGTGGGCCGCGAACTACGCAGCCGATCACCCGGAAGAGGACCTGTGCGCACCGCGATCTGCGACCAGCTCGGCATAGCCCATCCGATCTTCGCCTTCACGCCGTCCGAGCACGTCGCGGCGGCGGTGAGCCGGGCCGGCGGGCTGGGCGTGCTCGGCTGCGTCCGCTTCAACGAGGCCGACGAGTTGGACGCCGTCCTGACGTGGATGGACGAGAACGCGGACGGCAAGCCGTACGGCGTCGACGTGGTGATGCCGGCGAAGATCCCCGAAGAGGGGAGCGCGACCGATCTCGGCAAGTACATCCCGGAAGGGCATCGGAGGTTCGTCGACGACACGCTGCGCAAGCTGGGCGTGCCGCCGCTGCCCGCCGACGGCGACCCCGCGGCGGCCGGGGTGCTCGGCTGGCTGCACTCGGTGGCGCGTTCGCACGTCGATGTCGCGCTGCAGCACCCGATCAAGCTCATCGCCAACGCGTTGGGTTCGCCGCCCGCCGACGTCATCGAGCTTGCGCACACGCATGACGTCCCGGTCGCGGCGCTGGCCGGCAAGGCGAAGCATGCTCGCGCGCACGTCGACAACGGCGTGGACGTTGTCGTTGCCCAAGGCACCGAGGCGGGCGGGCACACCGGCGAGATCGCCACGATGGTGCTGGTGCCCGAGATCGTCGACACCGTCGGCGGCGATGCCCACGTGCTGGCCGCGGGCGGCATCGGGTCGGGCCGGCAGATCGCCGCGGCGCTGGCCCTCGGCGCGAGCGGCGTGTGGATGGGTTCGTACTGGCTGACAACCTCCGAGTACCAACTCGGGACGGGTGATGCGATGCAGCGTGCACTCGTCGCGGCCGGCTCGGACCAGACCGTCCGCGCCCGTATCTACAGCGGCAAGCCGGCCCGGCTGCTTCGGACCAAGTGGACGGATGCCTGGGCCGCCGAGGATGCGCCCGAGCCGCTGCCGATGCCGCTGCAGAACCTGCTCGTCAGCGAGGCCCATCAGCGAATCGCGGCGGCCGACGACCCGGAGGTGGTCGCGATGCCGGTCGGGCAGATCGTCGGCCGGATGAACGCGGTGCGCCCGGTCGCGGAGCTGATCGAGGAGCTGCTGACCGAATTCGACGAGACGATGCAGCGCCTCGACAAGACGCGGTGACGACCGACGTCCTCTCCGCGGCGACGCTCGGGCCGGTGCGGCTGCGCAATCGCGTCATCAAGGCGGCGACGTTCGAGGGGATGACGCGGCGCGGCCTGGTGACGGACGAGCTGATCGAGTTCCACCGGCAGGTGGCGGCGGGCGGGGTCGGGATGACGACGGTCGCGTATCTCGCCGTCTCGCCGGAGGGGCGCACCGACCGCCACCAGATCCATTGGCGCCCCGAGGCGCTGGCCGGGTTGCGCCGGCTCACCGAAGCGGTGCACGCCGAGGGCGCGGCGGCATCCGCGCAGATAGGACATGCCGGTCCGGTGGCCGACGGGCGCAGCAATGGCGCGCAGGCCCTGTCGCCGCATCGGACGTTCTCACCGCTGAGCGTGCAGTTCACGCGGCGCGCGACAGCGGCGGACCTCGACCGGATCGTGCGGGCGCATGCCGACGCCGCCCGGATGGCGGTCGAGGCCGGCTTCGACGCGGTCGAGATCCACCTCGGGCACAACTACTTGGCATCAGCGTTCCTCTCGCCGCGGCTGAACCGGCGTCGCGACGAGTTCGGCGGCTCACCGGCGAACCGGGCGCGGTTCGCGCGGGCGATCGCGCGCGCCGTGCGCGCCGCGGCCGGCGACCGGCTGGCCGTCATCGCGAAGCTCAACCTGGACGACGGCGTGCGCGGCGGGCTGCGACTCGACGACGCCACCCAGGTAGCTCGCTGGCTCGAGCAGGACGGTTCGCTGGACGCGCTCGAGATGACCGCCGGCAGTTCGCTGCTCAACCCGATGTATCTCTTCAAGGGCCCGGCGCCGCTGCGTGACTTTGCAGCGGCGATGCGCGAGCCGGTGCGCACCGGCGTCCGGCTGTTCGGCCGCACCAGGCTGCACAGCTACCCGTACCGGGACGGCTACCTGCTCGAGGACGCGATGCAGGTGCGCGCCGCCGTCGGGCTGCCGATGATCCTGCTAGGCGGCGTCACGAACCGCGCGGTGATGGACGCCGCGATGCGCGCCGGCTTCGAGTTCGTGGCCATGGCGCGCGCCCTGTTGCGCGAGCCCGACCTGATCAATCAGTTGCGCGCCGATCCGCACGCCCGATCGCTGTGCAGTCACTGCAACCGCTGCATGCCGACGATCTACACCGGCACCCGCTGCGTGGAGATACCGGCGTGATGACGTCCGAGGTAATCGACGTGCCGCATCAGCAGGTGCTGTGCTGGACGCATGGCAGATCGTGCGCGTGGCCGGTTCGACCGGATGTTGGCGGCGATCATGTGGGTCGACGCCCTGCTGTCCGCCGGGCTCGCGGCCATCGCAGTCGTGGTGAGCCCGGTCGTCGCGATCATCGGCGTGCCGAGCCGGTACTGGTCGCCCCTAGCCGGCGCGGCGCTCGTGCTGGCGGCGGCGCTCGCGGCGTGCGGCGCAGTGACCGCGGTGCTCATCGTGCGCCGCCTGCAGTCGGGCGACTATCTGCTGCCGGCCCGACTCCGGCTGCCGCTGCCCGAGTTCATGCGGCCGCCGACAGCCCGGCCGACTCAGGCCGGGGTGGCCGCGAGGTAGGCGCCGACTTTGCGCAGCTGGGCCGTCGCACTGCCCAGCACGAACTCGTTCCGCTTCGCCGCGGTGAAGTAGCGATGCGTCGGTGCGTCGAGGTCGATGCCGGTGCCGCCGTGCACGTGCACCGCGGTGTGCGCGACGCGGTGGCCCGCGTCGGCTGCCCAGAACTTCGCGGTGGCGATCTCCGTCGGGCAGGACAACGCATTGGCTGCCCGCCAAGCGGCCTCCCACATGGTTAGCCGCGCCGCCTCGACGTCGATGTACGCGTCGGCGAGACGTTGCGCGACGGCCTGGAAGGAGCCGATCGGGCGACCGAACTGCTCGCGCTCGCGCGCGTACGCGGCGGTCAGCTCGAGCGCTCGCTCCAGCACGCCAACCTGGTGGGCGCAGAGCAGGATCATGGCGCGCGAAACGACCCAGTGCAGCACGTTGCTGTCACCGAGGTAGCCGTCGGCGCCGAGCCGCACGTGGGAGAGCGTGAGCGTCGCGGTGGTGTCGCCGTCCACGACGCGCTCGGCCTCGATGGAAAGCCCGTCGGCGTCCCGCGGCACCAGGAATGCCGCGCCGCCATGCGGGGTGTCGGCGCCGACGAGGAAGGCGTCGGCGACGGTGCCGAACGGCACCATGGCCTTCACCCCGTCGAGGATCCAGTCGTCGTCGCGGCGCTCGGCCCGGGTCGTGGGCGACTCGGCGTCGTCGCTGCCCTCCTCGCTGAGCGCCGGGGCGAGCAGCAGCGCCCCCGCCAGCGCGGGCGCGGCGTAGCGCGCACGCTGCGCGTCGGTGCCGAAGTATCCGATGGCGACGGCCGTCACCGCCAACTCCAGGTAGGGCGCCGGCGCAACTGCGCGGCCGAGTTCGATCTGGACGCTGCATTGCTCGAGCAGATCGAGCCCGCTGCCGCCGATACTCTCCGGCGCGGCGGCCGTGGCGACGCCCGTCTCGACGAGGGTCTGCCACAGGCCGCGATCGAGGCGGACGCCGCTCTCGTCCACCTCGCGCAGCCGTCGTTCGGTGACATGATCGTCGAGAATGCGCCGGGTCAACGCGGCCAGCTCGCGCTGTGACTCGGACGGTTCGAAGTCCATCCCCGTCACCGGCCACTCGCGGGCAGCCGCAGCCCGGCCATCGCGATGATGTCGCGCTGCACCTCGTTCGTCCCTCCGCCGAAGGTGAGGATCAGCGACGAACGGTGCATCCGCTCGACGCGGCCCTGCAGCACCGCGGCCGGTGAGCCGGCGCGCACGACCGCGTTCGCGCCGAGCACCTCCATCAGCAGCCGGTAGGCCTCGGTGGCGAATTCCGTCCCGAACACCTTCGTGGCCGACGCATCGACAGTGCCGCCAGAGCCGACAGCGCCGCCCGATGCGATCTGCCAGTTCTTCAGCCGGAGGAACTGCACCTTCGCGTGCACGCGCGCCAGGTGGATCTGCACCCACTCCTGGTCGATCACCCGTCGACCGTCGGGCAGCTTGGCGTGCTGCGCCCAATCGCGTACCTCGCGCAGCGCGTTCATGATCGGCGCGGCCGAGGTCAGTGCGACGCGCTCGTGATTGAGCTGGTTGGTGATCAACGGCCACCCGCCGTTGAGTTCGCCGACGCTCGCCGATGCCGGAACGCGTACGTCCGAGTAGTAGGTCGCGCTGGTGGTCACACCGGCGACGGTGCGCACCGGCGTCCACGAGAAGCCGGGGGAGTCCGTCGGGACGATGAAAACCGTCAACCCTTTGTGCTTGGCGGCGTCCGGATCGGTGCGGCAGGCGAGCCAGACGTAGTCGGCGTACTGGATCAGGCTCGTCCACATCTTCTGCCCGCTGATGACGTAGTCGTCGCCGTCACGCACCGCACGGGTGCGCAGCGATGCGAGATCGGTCCCCGCGGCGGGCTCGCTATAGCCGATGGCGAAATGCAACTCGCCGGCGGCGATGCGCGGCAGGAAGAACGCGCGTTGCTCCGGCGTGCCGAATCGCATGATCGTCGGGCCGATGGTGTTGATGGTCAGGAACGGCACCGGCGCGCCCGCCAGCGCTGCCTCGTCCGTGAAGATCAGCTGGTCGAGCGCCGAGCCGCCGCGCCCGCCGTACTCCACAGGCCAGCCGAGGGCGAGCCAGCCGTCGCTGCCCATCTGCCTGATGACGTCCTTGTACACGCCCCCGTCCCCGTACTCTCCGTCGCCCTGGAGGGCGGCGCGCCGCTCGGGCGTCATGAGCGCGGCGAAGTAGTCGCGCAACTCGGCTCGCAGCCGTTCGTGCTCGGCGGAGTACGTGAGCTTCATGCACAGACTCCTAGAGTGCAACGTGTTCTAGCGACACTATCGCGGCGGCTGCGTGGCGTCGAGATAGGCAAATCCGACCAGATGGCTCGATAGCGAGCGACCGTGGTTGTCCGTTGTTAGAACACGTTCTAGTATAGCGCCGAGCGGGGCCAGGCCGTGACCGGCGCTCCCGTCGCTCGTTGCCCCCTGTGGGAGGTGAACGGCGGGGATGCGGTGCACGCCGCGCCGACGGAGCGGAGACGGAGGACGGATGCACATCACGGTCGACCGGGATCTCTGCGAGGCGAACGCGGTGTGCTGTGGTCTGGCGCCGGATGTCTTCGAGTTGGACGCGGACGAGCAACTCGTCATCAAGCTGCCCAGTCCTGCACCGGACGACCTCGAACGGGTGAGCAGGGCCGTCGAACGCTGCCCGCGCAACGCCCTGGAGCTCGGCTAGTGAGTAACGCCCTGAGCCTGGCCGGCAAGGTCGCGATCGTCACCGGTGGCGCGGCAGGGCTGGGCCGGGCCGAGGCCGTCGCGTTGGCTTCGGCCGGGGCCGATGTCGTCGTGAACGACCTGGAACCTGGCGACGTCGTCGACGAGCTCGAGTCGCTCGGCGGCAAGGCGCTGTTCGTCGCCGGGGACATCGCCGAACGCGAGACCGCCGACGCGATCGTGTCCGCCGCCACCAAGCACTTCGGCGGGCTGCACGTCGTCGTGAACAACGCCGGGATCACGCGTGACCGGATGCTGTTCAACATGACCGACGAGGAGTGGGATGCCGTCATCCGCGTCCACCTCCGTGGCCACTTCCTGTTGAGCCGCAACGCGGCTGCGTACTGGCGGCAGCAGTACAAGACGACCGGTGCGGAGCAGTACGCCCGGTTGATCAACACGTCGTCCGAGGCCGGGCTCACCGGCTCCGAGGGCCAGCCCAACTACAGCGCCGCGAAGGCTGGCATCGCGGCGTTCACCCTCTCGGCGGCGCGCTCGCTGGCGCGGCTCGGCGTGCGCGCGAACGCGATCTGTCCGCGCGCGCGGACCGCGATGACGGCCGCGATCTTCGGTGCCGACGCACCGGCGACCGGCCTCGACCCGCTCTCCGTCGAGCACGTCGCGCCGCTGGTCGCCTACCTGGCGTCGCCTGCCGCCGAGCGCATCAGCGGGCAGCTGTTCGTGGTCTACGGCGGCGTGGTCGCGCTGCTGGCGGCACCGACCGTGGAGCAGCGCTTCGACCTGGACGCAGCCGACCGCGCGTGGCGCCTCGACGAACTCGACGCGCGGCTCGGCGGCTACTTCGCGGAGCGGGAACCCGACCGCACGTTCGCCGCCACGGAGGTGCTGAAGCTCTCGTGATCCCGGCAAGGAGACCGACCGTGCTCGCTCGCAATCGGCGCAGGCACTGGACGCTCATCGGTGTCGTGGGGGCCTGCGTCACGCTGGTGGCGGCCTGTGGCTCACAGGTGGATCCGAAGGATTTCGTCAACGCGAACGGCGTCGTGGTGGCGAACGGCAGCGGCGCGCCCGGCGGGTTCGTCGATCCGTCCAACGGCAACGTCATCGCCCCGGGCTCGGGCGGCGGCGCAACCGTCCCCGGTGCCGGCGGCTCCGGTGGCGGTAGCGGTTCCGCAGGGGGCGGCGGCACGGGCGGCGGCACCGGAGGGAGCGGCGGCACGGGCGGCGGCGGCACCGGAGGGGGCGGCGGCAGCGGCGGCGGCGTCGCGACGGGCCCGC
>DASQSE010000122.1:0-46882 GCA_035642535.1 Jatrophihabitans sp.
CTAAGCTAAGACCGTTGTGTAATCCTGTTCCACCACGGAGGCGCGCGCGGAGGGGATCTCGCACTGTTCAGTCGTCGTGTTCAGGCAAACGAAAAGCCGCCCGCGGTGATGGCTGCGGACGGCTCGCGCGTAGAGAGAAGATCCCTAAGCCGCGAGTCGCCAACCGTTGCGTCGGGCTTGGCGAACGCACACGCAGCCCGGCCGGGACTCGATACCGAGTCGCAGGCTTGATGTGTAGCTCAACATGTCGTCCGTCCATCCCCGATCTCGACTTGATGCCGGGGAGCGAGAGTACGCGGCAAACCGCGACGCGTCACCGCGTTTTCTGCTCCTGGAACAGGGTCTCAGGTCCGGCGGAGGCGAAGCGTCACGACTTGAAACGGTTTGAGCTGGAGTTCGATCGTGCGCCCGCGCGTGGTCATCGGCGGGGCAGCCTGCACTGTGGCCTCGGTGTCCGCACGTTCGAGCAGATCGCACACGGTCGCGTCGGCGAGCTCGAACGACGTCGTGACCTGGGTGCGGGCCCGGCCGCCGAGCGATTCGTAGAGCCGCACGACGACGTCACCGCTGCGGTCGTCAGCGAGCTTGACCGCCTCCACGACGACTGCTGAGTCGTTGACCTCGATCAGTGGCGCGACCGGCGCAGTCCCGGCCACCTCGCGCGGCGGCAGATTGGCGCGGTAGCCCTCGCGCACCGCGTCCGCGATCGTCGCGCCGCACACCAGCGAGTACCCGAACCGGTGCCGGCCCTGATCGGTCTCCGGGTCCGGGTAGCGCGGCGCGCGCAGCAGCGAGAGGCGCACGACCGTCGGCGCGGCGCCGAGGCCGTCACCGGGCGGGCGGCGGCTGACGTCGTGCCCGTAGGTTCCGTCGTTCACGACAGCAACGCCGTAGTCGGGCTCGCCGACGTGCAGCCAGCGATGCGCGCAGATCTCGAACTTCGCCGCGTCCCAGGACGTGTTCGTGTGCGTGGGCCGCCGCACGTGCCCGAACTGGATCTCGGAGCTCGACAGGTCGGCGTGCACGTCGAGCGGGAAGGCCACCTTCAGCAGCGTTTCGCGCTCGTGCCAGTCGACGTCGAGCGCGAACTCGACGACGCGCGAGCCGGCGGCGAGTGCGATCGTCTGGACGTAGGTCGACGCGCCGTCGTGGCGGGTCATCCGCACCAGCGGACGCGCCGGCGCGGCCCGGTCCGATTCGACCTTCACTGCGGCGACGAGATCGCGGCGCCGGTTGCGGTAGAACTCGTCGATGTCCCAGGCGTCGAAGCGGTTGGGGGTGTCCGGATGCAGTTGTAGGACGTTGCCCGGCGCGGCCAGCACCTCTCGGTCCGCGACGAGATCGCGCACCGAGCTAAGCGTGCCGTCGGCGCCGACCGTCACGCGCAGCAAGCCGTTGTCCAGCACCATCGCATCCTGCGATTCGATGACGTGGACACGTTGCGTGTCAGGCCGCGCGCCGTCGATCGCCAACGCCGGCACGCCGTCCCGCGCAGCCGGTGCCGCGTTCACGCTCAGCGGCACCTCCCCGGTGCCTACCAGCGCGGCGAGCGCGGACGAGATGATCTCGTCCAGCCGCGCAGCGAGTCCGGCGTAGAGCGCGCGCGCCTGCCGGTGCACCCACGCGATCGAACTGCCCGGCAGGATGTCGTGGAACTGCATCAGCAGCGCCTGTTGCCAGATGGCGTCCAGCTCGTCGTACGGGTAGTCATGCCCCGTCCGTACTGCCGCGGTCGTCGCCCACAGCTCCGCTTCGCGCAGCAGGTGCTCGGTGCGCCGGTTGCCGCGCTTCATCGCGGACTGGCTGGTGTAGGTGCCGCGGTGGTATTCGAGGTACATCTCGCCGCTCCACACCGGCGCGTCCGGGTACTCCGCCTCGGCGTCGGCGAAGAACTCGTCCGGCCGTCGGATCGTCACTCGCGGCGAGCCTTCGAGATCGGCCACCCGGCGCGCGGTCTCGAGCATCTCCCGGGTCGGGCCGCCGCCGCCGTCGCCGTACCCGAACGGCAGCAGCGAGTGCCGCGAGCGGCCGTGCTCGGTGAAGTTGCGCACCCCGTAGGCGAGCTCGTTGCCCGCCAGCTCCGAGTTGTACGTGTCGGCGGGCGGGAAGTGCGTGAAGATCCGGCTGCCGTCGATCCCTTCCCACCAGAACGTGTGGTGCGGGAAGCGGTTCGTCTGGCTCCACGAGATCTTCTGGGTCAGGAAGTAGCGGAAGCCGGCCAGCCGGCACAGCTGCGGCAGCGCGGCGGAATAGCCGAAGGAGTCGGGCAGCCACACCTCGCGCGGCTCGATCCCGAATTCCGCGCGGAAGAAGCGCTTGCCGTGGGTGAATTGGCGGACCATCGCCTCGCCGCCGGGCATGTTGGTGTCCGACTCGACCCACATGCCGCCGACCGGCAGGAAGTTGCCGGACGCCACCTTGGCGCGGACCCGCTCATAGACCTGCGGATGGTGCTCGCGCAGCCACGCGTATTGCTGCGCAGACGAGCAGGCGAACACCAGCTCCGGATACTCGTCGGCGAGCGCCACGACGTTCGAGAACGTGCGCGCGCACTTGCGGATCGTCTCGCGCACCGGCCACAGCCACGCCGAGTCGATGTGCGCGTGCCCGACCGCCGTGACCTGATGCGCGCTCGCGACAGCGGGGGAGGCGAGCACGCCGGCCAGCCGGGCGCGGGCAGCCGCCGCGCCGCCGGACACGTCCGCGACGTCCAGCTCGTCGAGCATGACTTCGAGGGCGCGACGGATCTCGTGCCGGCGCGGGTCGCCGTCACCGAGGGACTGCGCGAGCTGATGCAGCACCCGCACATCGAGGACGAGCCCGTGCACAGTCTCATCGAGCAGAGCTAGCTCTGCTCGCTCCAGTTGGTAGAGCGGCGCGTCGGGCACTGTCTCCGGATCGCCGAGCGCCGAAACCACCCCCTCGATGCGCGGGTTCGCGGCGGCCTCGACGTACGCGTCGACCGGCTCACCACCGGCCGCGCTGCGCGCGATCGGGACGTACCCGGTGCGCGGCTCGATGCCCTTGATCGGCATCCCGTCCGCCGTGTACGCGAGGCCTTCCGAGCGGAACCCGGGCCCGCCCGGGCCGAAGCCGAGGTCGACGAGCAACTCGACCCGCCGGCCCTGCATCCGCGCCGGCACGGTGCCCGTGAACCGGAACCACGTCGTGCTCCACGCCCGCCCCCACGGCGTGCCCACCTCGAACGGCGCGTAGTCGAGCGCGAGCGCCTCGGCGACCGGGATCGGCTCGCCGGGCAGGTGCGCGGCCGTGACGACGACCGGCTCGGTGTCGGAGTAGATCGCCGGGATGAGCCGCTGCGCCAGCGTGCGCTCGATGCGCTGGTCGAGATCGGCCAGGGTGCGGTGCATTCGAAGCTCCTCAGGTCGGGTCGGCGAGCAGGCTCGGGATCGCGAGCGCCTGCTCGCACGCGAGCAGCAGCACGCCGACGCTCCAGGCGTGCGAGAGCGTGAGCAGTATGCCCTTGGGCTGGAAGCACGTGGTCTGGTAGTAGCGCTCGCTGACCATGCCGCGATACGCGTTGAAGTCGCCGTCGAAGCGCGCGACGAACTGCCGGAAGCACGCCAGCGTCTCGCGCGCCCGCTCGACGTAATGCGCGTCGCCGCACGCCGCCGACAGTTCGGCCAGCTCCGCGGAACACACCAGCCCGTAGGCATGCAGGTGCTGGTTGGACGGCGAGGCCGTGTCCGCACCGCGCGTCGCGAAGTCATAGGCGTGCAGCAGCGTCCCGCGCGGGAAGGCGACGTTGTACGAGTAGCGGAACGTCAACATCCAATCGGCGGCGCGGCGGGCGAGGTCGAGCCAGCGCGGTTCGCCCGTGCGCCGGTGCAGCGCGAGGTAGGCCATCACCGCCACGTAGCCGTCCTCCGAGGTGGGCGCGAGGTCGACGTCCTCCGGCGCGCCGTTCAGGAACTCGTCGGACACGAAGGACGCGTAGTACTCGCCGGCGCGGACCGCAGCAGCAAGGTAGCGGCCGTCGTCGTCCCAGCGCGGCGCCTCGGCGAGCGCGTTCGCCCAGGCCAGCCCGGCGCAGCCTTCCCACGAGAGCACCTCGCCAGTCTGCGCGTGATGCGCCGCGCCGAGGTTGCCATCCGCGCGTTGCCGCGCCACGACCGCGTCCAGGTTGGTGCGCACCGCAGCCGCCCACGCCGGCCGTTCGGACCGCACGTCCGCACCGAGTTCGAGCGCGCGGACGAGGAACAGCGTCGCCTCGCCGAGGGTGCGCGAGTGCAGGCTGTCCGGCACCGGCGACCAACTCTGCCGCCAACCCCGATCGCGATACCACACACCCCAGAACGTGCCGGACGGCGACAGTTCCGAGCAGATGAAGTCGATGGCGCGGTTCGCCGCGGCGATGTGCCGGTCCGCGCCGACGCGGCGGCCGTGCGCGAGCAGCGCGTACGCCCACGGGATGCCGCTCACCCAGCCGACGTGCATCGCCTGCCGGTCGACGGGCAGCCCGTCCTGGCCGCTCACTTCGCGATCGAAGCCGACGGTCTCGAGCAGCACGCCCGGCTCCGCGTAGTGCCAGTGCTCGAGACCGTGCGCGGCGAGTTCTGCGGCGTGCGCGACGTCGACCCACGGGTGCAGCGGCGCCGTCGCGCGGCAGCGCGCGTGCTCCTCGCGCAGCACCGCGGCGTAGCCGTGCCGGTCGGCGGACAGCTCGTAGACGGCGAGGGTCAGCTCCGCCGACTCGCCCGCACGCCAGACGTGCGTCTCCGCCTCGGCGGGCCGCGCTTCGGCGCTGCCGTAGTACGTCACGGGCGCCTCGCGGAACGGGAAGCGCAGGTGCACGCTCGCCTCACCGCTGGCAGCGTCGTGCCCGAACCCGACGCCGGAGAGCCCGAGCGGGCTTGTCTCACCCGTCACGACCGCGACGCCCGCATCGGCCGACCAGACGAACGCCGCGGGCGTCGCGGCTCGGTCGGCACGGAACTCCCAGTGGTCGCTCACCATCCCGGCCGGGTCGTCGGCGCCGACCGCGAAGCGCGGGAAGATCCGCCGGCTACCGACGGGGCGGTTCGCGCCGTAGAACACGCCTGGGACGAGCCACCACGGCGCGTCGGTCGGCTCGGCAAGCGGCGCGCGGAACCGGATCGACGCCGTCACCTCGTCCAGGCCGACGTAGCGCACCGCGATGTGCACGTCGTGGCGCCCGGTCTCCGACGCTGGCGTGACGGTCGTCCGGATCTCGAAGTCGTCGGCGGGATCAGTGTGGACGCGGCCGTCCACCCAGGAAAGTTCGATCGTCCTGGTCGCGGGGGACATCGCGGCTCAGCCGGAGAACGGCCGGCCCGGTTCCACGACGTCGCGCTCGACGAGGTCGACCTCGCGGATCTCGCCGCGGTCGACCGGGACGCGGAACGTGCGGATCTGCGACGGCCCGAACTCCGCCTCGATCGCCCGTCCGACGACGGGCAGCCTGAGTCGCGCAACGCCCCCGCGGCCAGTCGTCTCGACGGCGCGCACGATGAGGTCCGCGCCGTCCTCCCAGCCCTTGACGGCGGTGATCATCACCTGGCCGCCGTCGTCGGAGGCGAAGCTCTGCGCGGCGGGCAGCGCACCGGGATGGAAGCTTTCCAGCATCGCGCGCGGCGGCGCGCCGAGCTCGGCGGCGCGGCGCGCGAGCTGGGCGGCGCGCCAGTCGCCGGCGTGCGGTACCAGCAGACAGCGGAACGACTGCACGCCCTGATCCTGGAAGGTGTAGAAACCGTCCGGGTCGAGCAGCCGCGGGTCGTGCCACGAGTACACCGGGCTGCGGACCGCGGTGATGCCGATGCTCGCCGTGTCAGCGTCGGAAGCGGGGGAGACGTCGTACCCGTGCTTCGCGTTGTTCACGACAGCCAGCCCGGCGGCGCGGCCGTCGATGCTGCCGGTGATGTCGACCCACGACTGCGCGGGGTTCTCACCGCCGTCCACCGGCTGCTCGACAGCACCGAACGGCACCTCGTAGGTCGCGACCGGGTCGGCGAGCCCGGTCGGGAAGCGCAGCTTGAGCAGGTGCGCCTGCTCGCGCCAGTCGATCGTGACCCGCACCTCGAGCGCGTCGCTGTGGTGGCCAAGGATGAACTCCTCCACCATCGTCGAGCGCTGCCACTCGCGCTCGACGCGCAGCCGGGCACGCAGCGGACCGTCCTCGCGCAGCGTCATGCGCGTGGTGCGCATCGGCTCGCCGGGCCAGCGGTAGGAGACGACGCGGTGCCCCCAGGTGTCGGTCGGGTCCTGGCAGATCTGGGTGTGTGCGCCGCGCGCGCCGCGCAGCACGTCCACGCCGGTGCGCTTGTCGAGCAGCGCGCGCGGCCAGCCGGTGTCACGGTCGAACTCGGCGCGCAGCACGTCGTTCTCGAGAATTGTTTCGGAGGCGCGCAGTTCGCCCGACCGCACGCTCGGCGCGCCGGGGCGCAGCCGGTAGAGCCGGTAGCCGAGGGGAGGCACGGCCGCCTCGAACACCACCGCCGCGCGTCCCTTGTCGTCCGTCGTCGCCACCGACTGGGTGCGCTGCGCAGGCACCATCGCGCCGTCGGCGTCCACCACGTGCACCCCGCTCGGCTGCGCGCCGTACTGCAATTCGACCTGGGCCGTGATCGGCCAGGTGTGCGGGTTGAAGACGAGCACCGGCTGGGTGCCGTCCTCGACCGGGACGTCGACCTGCCGCGCGATGACGTTGTGCGTGCGCGTGATGATGCGCTTGGCGATCGCGACCGCCTCGCCGAGTTGATCGCGGGCGTCGTCGTAGGCAGGCTCGATCGCCGAGCCGGGCAGCACGTCGTGGAACTGGTTGAACAGGATCTGCTGCCAGGCGCGGCCGAGGTCGTCGCGTGGATAGTCGAGCCCGAAGCGCGCCGACCCGATCACCGCCCAGCGCTCCGCCGACAGGATCGCGGCCTGCGCGCGACGCTGCCAGAACTTGATGCCGGAGTGCGCGGAGTAGCAGCCGGCCGCGTGCATCTGCAGGTCATCGCGCCAGACCGGCAGCTCGTCACCCTCGCGGGCGAGTAGCTCGTCGAAGTAGCGCCGCGGCGACGACATGACCAGCCTCCCGAACGAACCCATCCGGTCGTAGCGGTGGATCGACTCGATGTTCGCTCTGGTGGGGCCGCCGCCGTGGTTGCCGACGCCGTAGAACACCATCGCGTCGCCTAGCGTGCGGTCGAGCGTGCCGAGCGACTTGTCGGTCTGCCCGGCGATGTCGCCGCCGTGGCTGCAGTACTCGTGCGGGATGCGATAGGCGAGCACCCGCGAGCCGTCCGGCGCCTCCCACCAGAACGCGGTGTGCGGCATCGCGCTCTCGTGCGGGCCGGGGCGCAGGAAGCAGTACGAATCCATCCCGTGGCCGCGCAGGATCTGCGGCAGCATCGCGTGGTGCCCGAACGGGTCGACGTTCATCCCGACCGTCGCGGTGATGCCGAACTTCGCCAGCAGGTAGCGCTGCCCGTAGAGGCCCTGCCGGACGAACGACTCGCCTGCGGGCATGTTGCAGTCGGGCTCGACCCACCAACCGCCGACCATCTGCCAGCGGCCGTCGGCGACCCGCTCTCGGATGCGCGCGAACAGCTCCGGATCGCACTCCTCGACCCAGCTGAGCAGCACGACCTGATCGCAGGTGAAGACGAAGTCCGGGTACTCGTCCATGCGTTGGATGGCCGACCAGAACGTCGCGCGCGCCTCCTGGTAACCCTCCTGCCACGGCCACAGCCACACCGGGTCGAGATGGGCGTTGCCGATCATGTGCAGCGTGCGGCATGGCGTGGCCGCCGGGCGCGCGGCCGCATCGAGGTTGCCCGGCTGCGCTCCGGAGGGTGCGTTCGAGACGGGCGCGTCAGTGCTCGCGGGCGGATCGGCTCGCATCAGTCGGGCAGCTCCTTCGCGGCGGGGTCATCGGCCGCCCACGCGTCCACGATCTCGCTGATCACGTGCAGCATCAGGGTGTGCATCTCCTGGATACGCGGCGTCTCTGTCGACGGTACGAGCAGCGCGCGATCGGCGAGCGCCCGCGCCGGCCCGCCGTCCGCACCGCCGAAGAGCACCGTCGTGGCTCCGGCCGCGCGGGCGGCGGCGAAGGCCGAGACGACGTTCGGTGACCGCCCGCTGGTGGTGAAGCCGACCACGACGTCGTCGGGGCGGGCGAGCGCCTCCACCTGGCGATGGAACACGTCTTCGTAGGCGTAGTCGTTCGCGATGCAGGTCATGACGGTGGCGTCCGTGCTGAGGGTGACCGATGGTAGCGGGCGCCGCTCCCGCCGGTAGCGACCGATCAGCTCACCGGACAGGTGCTGCGCGTCGGCCGCACTGCCGCCGTTGCCCAGCGTGTAAACGACACCGCCGCGGGCGAACGTCGCGCAGAGCAGCTCGCCCACCTGCCGGATGTCGTCGGCCAGCCGCGCGACCGCTTCTGCGGCGGCGACGTGCTCGGCGATCTGCGCGTGCGGCGACTCGCTCATTCGACGCCGACCAGTTCGTGGCCGATCACGCCGGCACCGACGACGCCGACCAACTCGCCGAGCCCGGCGAGACTGATGCGGGCGACCGCGGAGGCCGGCGGCATCGCCTCGCGCGCCACCATCCGGCGGATCGGATCGAGCAACATCGCGCCCGCGCGCGTGACGCCACCGCCGAGCACCACGCGCTCGGGTTCGAAGGCGTTGACGAGATCGGTGACCGCCGTGCCGAGCAGGTCGACCGTCTCGTCCCAGACCTCGCGGCCCAGCCGGTCGCCCGCCGCCGCCTCGCGCGACACGTCCGCCGCGGTGATCTCGGGCAGCGCGGCCAGCGACGATGCGCGGCCGGCGGCCACCGCCTCGCGGGCCCGCGCCGCGATCGACGTCCCCGACGCGTAGGCCTCGATGCAGCCGCGCCGGCCACAACTGCACAGCCGGCCACCGCGCAGCACGGTCACGTGACCGAACTCGCTGCCGTTGCCGGCGGCGCCCAGATGCGGCACGCCGTTGATGACCGCGCCGCCGCCAACGCCGGTCGAGATCGTCAGATAGAGCATGGTCGAGCTGCCCTGCCCGTCGCCGTAGCGGTACTCGGCCATCGCCGCAGCCGTCGCGTCGTTCTGCAGCGCGAAGGGCACCCCGAACTCCGCCGTGGCGAGCGGGCCGATCGGGACGTCATGCCAGCCGGGCAGATGCGCGGGTGAGATCAGGATCCCGGAGCGGATGTCGAGCGGACCGCCGCAGGCGATGCCGACGGCCGTCAAATCCTGCGTCGGCGCCTGCTTCAAGGTGCGCCGGCCCATGTCGAAAAGGCGGTCGATGACCGATCGCCAGCCGAGTTCGCGATGGGTGGGCTCGATGAGGGTGCCGTGCGCCGCGCCGTCCCGGGTGACGACCGCGGTGGCGAGCTTGGTGCCGCCGATGTCGAAGGCGAGGACCGCAGCGGAGGCCCCGCCAGCCCGACCAAGGAGCGACGGGTGCGCGCTAGTCATCCTGGGAGTTGGCTTTCTGTGGCGGTATGGGATCGATCCCATTCGACCCTACGCAGTGCTCCGCGGTGGGTCAACATCAACAACTGGCCGCGGCGCGTCAGCGCTTTGCAGGAGGCCCCGTAGAGCCGCGGTGGACCACCGTGGGCGTGAACATCACGGTGCGGATCGGCGCCTGCGGCGCCTCGATGCGCGCCAGCAGCTGGGTGAGCGCCGCCTCGCCCATCGCCACCGCGTCCTGCGCGATCGCGGTGATGCCCGGCCGCACCATGCTCATCCACGGCGCGTCGTCGAAGGAGATCAGGCTGAGATCCCGCGGAATCCGGATGCCGAGGTCGGCGGCGGCCCGCCAGACCCCTTCGGAGAGGACGTTGTTCGCGGCGAAGATCGCGGTCGGCGGGTCGGCGAGCTGCAGCAGCCGCTGCGCCTCGCGGTAGGCGTCGTCGGTGTTCCAGCCCGCCGTGACCACCAGCGACTTCTCGACGGCGACGCCGGCGTCCTCGAATGCTGCGCGGTAGCCGGCGGATCGGTCCCGGCCCGTCGTCCAGTGCGTCTCGTCGATGACGAGCGCGATGCGACGGTGCCCGAGTTCGAGCAACTGCGCCGTGACGGCGCGCGCGGCGCCCTCGTTGTCGACGACGATCGCATCGCAGCTGCCTGCCGCGAACCGCCGGTCGACCTCGACGACGGGGATCCGGTGCCGGGCCAGGTAATCGGACAATCGTGCCGAGACCGGCGTGGTGATCACGCCGGCCACCCGCATCGCGACGAAGGCCTCCGCCGCCTCGACCTCGAACACGGTGGAGCCGCCGTCGTCGCTGAGCAGCATCGTGTAGCGGCGTTTGCGGGCCTGCTGGCTGACGCCGGCAGCGAGGCTGGCGTAGAAGTCGTTGCGCAGGTCGGAGACGACCACGCCGATCGCATTGCTCGCCTGTTGCCGCAGGTGCCGCGCCATTGCGTCCGGCACGTAGCCGAGTTCGCGCGCGGCCCGGCGCACTCGATCCCGCACCGCCGGTGCGACGTATCCGCGGCCGGTCAGCGCCCGCGATGCGGTCGAGCGCGATACCTCGGCGGTGTCGGCCACGTCGCGGATCGTCGCGCGGCGCGGCGGCTCGTCCCGTGACGCGGCCCCCTGGCGGTCACTCATCGGCCGGCTCGATGACGTCGACCAGTGCCTCCGCGTGCTGGCCGAGGCGCAGCTCGCCGACCGTCAGGTCGACGGCCACTCTCGCGCGTCGCACCGCCGGTCCGCGCACGACTGCCTCCATCTCGACGACGAGCGTGCCGGCCGCCGGCAGGTGGACCTCGGCGGGCTCCGGCGTTGCGCGCCACCCTACCGGCGTGACCAGTCGCAACACTGCAGGTTGATCAACCGGATATGGGTTGCGAACGATGACCCGCAGCCGTGCCACGGACCCGGCTGCGGCCGCGGCGTGGTAGGGCTCGATGCGCGCCACGACCCCGTCCGTGCCGAGGTCGAATTCGTCGAGCGGAAGGAGATCGCGGTGCAGCTGCGCGACCTCGTCGCCGGCCGTCTCGAGCAGCTCGAGGTAGGGCTCGTCGACCCAGCGCGGTGCCCAGTGCCCGGAGACCATCAGGTCGGGCGCGAGCTTGCGGTACAGGGCAGCCGACTGCTGGAAGTCGCCGATGCGGAACCGGTTGCGATACTGGTAGTTCAGCAGCTCGCGCCGCTCGCCCGGCACTCCGCTGCCGTCCTGCTGATCACCGGTGACCAGCACCTTGACACCGTCCACCTCGAACTCGTAGGCGACGGCGAACAGCGTGTGGCCCGGCAGGTCGTGCACCGTGATCTCGTACTCGTGCCAGGTGAACGTCCGGCCCAGAGGCAGCCTCCGGTCGGCCGGGATCGGGTCGTACCAGAGCGCCGGCAGATCATGGTCGGCCGGCCTCGCCAGGACGTCGGCCATGTTCTCGGGCACCCACACCTGGGTGCCCTCGGCCTCGCGCAGCAGGTTCATCGCGGCGACGTGGTCGTCGTGGTAGTGGGTGGGGAGCGCGATCTCGATCCGCTGCACGCCGTGCCGGCGCTTCAGCGCGGGCAGCGACGCGAGCCACGGCCGTCGAGACGCCCGGTCGGCGCCCGCGTTCGTCGGCAGTCCGGTGATCATGTCGTAGCCGTAGTCGAACAGCAGTGCGGCGCCGTCGCGCGAGACGAGCACGTAGCTCTTCGCCTCGCTGGTCGTGTTGTGCAGCAGGTGTTCGGTGAGCGCGACGTACGGCTCGGCCAGCCGGCTGCGCAGATCCCACGGCTTCGGCAGCCGGGCGTCGACGTAGTGGCGCATTCGTCCGGCCAGCAGTTCGAGCGCGGCCCGCGGGTCGTCCAGCACGTCGCCGTGCGAGGGGAGCAGCAGGTCGAGCTCGCGCTCCAGCAACTGGTAGCAGCTGAGCACCGTCATCCCCGGGCCCTCGACGCCGGAGTAGGTCCATTGCGTGGCCGCGAGCGACCACACTTTCCCGGGCGCGTAGATGAGGTCGCCGACGAATGCGAGCCGCTGCCCGGCCCGCTCGACGACGTAGGTGACGGAGCCGGTCGTGTGCCCCGGCGTGGGTACGACCTCGACCTCGGTGCCGGCATAGGTCGCGGTGCGGTATTCGGGGACGACGCCGTGCGCGGGCACCGGCTCGAGCAGCGAGAAGCGGTCCTGCCGCACGACGTAGTCGTTCTCCAGCGGCCGGGTGCGCCAGAACTCGTCCACCTTCGAGAACAGGTCCTGCTCGACCGGTGGGACGTGGACGCGGATGCCCGCCTCGACGGCTCGGGGCAGGCCCTGGCCCTGGTCGCGGTGGTGGTGGGTCATCAGGACGTCGGTCAGCCGGTCGACGCCCAGCTCGGCGAGATGGTCGAGCACCAGCCCGGAACCGAAGTCGACGGAGAACGCGGTGCGCTGCCCGGCCGCGTCTTCGTCCGCGACGACGACGTAGACGTTGCAGACGTCGGCCACCCGGAACACGCCGGGCGCGACTGCGGAAACTGGGGAAGGCACGACGATCGATGCTATCGATTCCACACCTGGTCACGGCAAGCTTCGAGGCCCGATTCTGTGCTCCGCCGTCCTCACTCGGGACACGGTTCTAGTAACGTTCCCATGCGATGCCGGCCGCCGACCTCGCAGCGCTGCGCCTGCGCGGCACGATCGAGGGCTTCTACGGGCCGCCGTGGACGCACGCGCAGCGCCTCGCCCACCTCGCGTTCAGCGCCGAGGCCGGCTTCAACACCTTCGTGTACGCGCCGAAGGATGACCCGTTCCATCGCGCACGGTGGCGCGAGCCGTATCCGGAGGCGGAACTGTCGCGGCTCGCGGAGTTGACGCGCGCGGCGGACGGGTTCGGGCTGGACCTCATCTGCGCGCTGCATCCCGCGCTGGACATGCGCTTCTCCGACGACGCGGATCAGGCCACGCTCGTCGCCAAGGCCGCGCAGCTGCATGCGGCCGGGGTGTCGGCCTTCGCGCTGCTGTTCGATGACGTGCCGCAGCAGCTGAGTGATCCGGCTGATATCGCGGCGTTCGGCTCGGGGCCGGCCGGCTGCGGTGCGGCGCACGGTGCGACGTGCGCGCAATTCACGGCGCGGTTCCTGTCGCCGCGCGAAATCGCCCGGCCACCACTCGTCTGCCCGACCGACTATGCGGGGCTCGCGGCGTCGCCGTACCGGGATGCGTTCGCGCGCACCGCGCCCGACGACGTGGTGATCACCTGGACGGGGGCGGACATCGTCGTCGGATCGGTCTCTCGCGCGGACATCGACGCGGCGGCGGCGAGCTACCGGCGCCGGCTCGTCCTCTGGGACAACTTCCCGGTCAACGACTTCGAGCCGTCCCGGCTGTTCCTCGGGCCGCTCGCCGGTCGCACGTCCGACCTGCGCGGTGCGCCGCTGCACGGCGTGATCGCCAACGCGATGATCGAGGCGGTGCCGTCCCGGATCTCATTGGCGACCGTGGCCGATTGGGCCGTCGACCCGGCCGGCTACGAACCCGCGCGGTCGGCGGCCACCGCGATCACTCGGCTCGGGGCCGAGTCGCTCGCCCCGCTCGTGCACGCGTGCAGCGCGTGGCCGCCGAGCGCCGATCAGGATCCCGAGCTCTCCACCGCGGTTGCCGGCGCGCTCGACGGCGACGCGGCATCGCTGGCCGTGCTCGAAGCGCGGCTGACCGAGCTCGCCGAGAGCTGCCGATCTGCCGCGGCGCCGGCGGACCTCGTAGCGGCGCTGCGACCGTGGCTTGCGGGCGCGCTTGCGACGGCCGAGGCAGGGCTGGCGGCCGCGCAACTGCTGCGCAGCGATGCGGGCGTTTCGCGCACCGAAGTCCGGGCGGCGCTCGACCGCGCCGAGTCGCACTACGCGAACGTGCTTCGTCCGCTCGTACCGTCCTTCGTGCGGGCCGTGCTCGATCGCTTCGCGTCGCCCGCTTCGGCAGGGCCGGTGGCGCTGCTCGTCGGTGCCGAAGTGGAGAGCACTGGTGATCGGGCGACCCGCGAGTACCTCGAACAGCACGGCTTCGCGGTCCGGCGTGCTCCTGCGCCGGGCGACGAATGCGGCATTGACGACGTCTCGGTCGCCGTCGTGACGCGGACGGCCGACCGCGCCCGACTCGATCCGCTACGCGAGATCGAGGTCCCCGTCATCGCATGGAACGGGCTCGTCGAACTGGGCCTGGCCTCGGCGAGCACGTCGGTGCTGCTCCGCGAGCCGCTGACGCTCGCGGACGGTTCGGCGCTCGCCGCGTTCGCGGGGCCGGCGTGGAGCACGGTCGCCGATGTCGCCGCCGAAGCGCGGGTGTTCGCGCACGAGTCCGAGACCGGCCTGGCGGCGATCTTCGGTTACGACGCCGGCGCGCGGTTGGCGGACGATACGCGCGCACCCGCGCCGCGCCTCGGGCTGTTCCTCGGGCGCGACGGCCCGGCGCGGTGGCTGTTGACCGATGCCGGACGCAGCCTCGTCGCGGATGCGCTGCGATCCGTTCCGGCGCGCACCTCGCCACGCTGAGACCCGCGGACGGGTTCCGCCACGCGCAGGTTTTCCGGCACCGGGCCACAAGGCGGGCCCTACGACCCTTTGCGCAGCGGCTGATCGCGACGCATGCTTTTCCGTGCGGTGCCGGTCCGCGCGACGCAGTATGTCGTGCGCTCCGGCGACGCATCTGTGTACGTGATCCGAAACGGCTCTGATGAAGCAACGAACGCAACCGCACTGCCCGGGGTGCGGCCCACGTAGTCATGATCCAGCAGCGTTGCTGCGCACCGACGCGCCGCGCGCCGACCCAGGCGGCGGAGGCGACGACCGATGACCGTCGAACGGGGGATCACCAGAAGGCGCGCGCTCGGTCTCGGGGCTGCGGCCGCCTTCCTCGCGGCAGCCGAAACGATGCGGCGCAGCCCGCTGGCCGAGGCCGAAGCCGCGTCGGCGGAGCCCGCTTCGTTCACGTTCGTGTCGGTTCCCGACTTCTTCAACTCAGACGTGGCCGACCTGTCCGGCTCGGCGAACTGGCGGCCGGGCCGCCCGAACTCGATCAACGACGCGTGGACACAGGCCATTGACGTCTGCCTCGGCGAAGTGGTGGCCGAATACCCGGACGCGGTGTTCGTGGCCGGCGATCTCGTCGAGGGCTGGTGGGACCACGATGACACCAATGATCAGCTGTTCGGCCCGGTGGGGACGGACGATGAGAAGCTGGCGGCGATCCGAACCGCGGGCGATCAGTACTACACCTACTGGAAGTCGCTGTGGTCGCAACGCGGCCTGCCCGTCTACCCGGCGGTCGGCGACCACGAGATCGGAGACGATCGGCTGACCTCCAGGCCGGTGAACCAGCGGTGGCCGGCGGGATCGTTCCGGCTCCAGGCCGTGCCGACGTTCAAGCAGACCTGGGCGAACGCATTCCCGATGGCGGGGCTGCCGCATCCGGTCGGCACCGGCGCGGCCGGCACGGCGTACGCGGCCGACTTTCCCGGGCTCAGGCTCGTCACGGTCGACATGTTCACCGTCACGCCGACCGGCGTCCGGCTGAGTGTGCGACACGGTCAGCTGAAGTGGCTGGAACGGATGATCACATCCGCCACGACGCCGGTGATCGTGCAGGGGCACGTGCCGGTGCTGTGGCCCGTTCGCCGGCAACATTCCGGCGGCCTGCACGTTCCGGCGGCCGACGGCTCCGCATTCTGGACGATGCTGCGCAAGCATCGCGATCAGGTGCCGCTCTTCCTCTGCGGCGAGGTACACGACATCACGGCGATCGCAGACCCGCTCGGCCCGGTGCAGATCAGCCACGGCTGCCTGTTCCAGTACGGCTTCAACTACCTCGTCGGGCACGTCGCCGGCGCGACGATCACGCTGGAATCGCGGATGGTCGAACTCGTCCTGCGCGACGCGACGTCGACGCTGTGGGGCGTTGCGGAGGTGAAGCGCCCGGCGGCGCTGATCGAGTACGCAACAGGCGGCGCGGTGACCGTGGGCACCATGACCGTTCAGGACGGAGCGGTGACCGAGCGTTCGGGGACGCTGGACGTGGCGAGCGAGTTGGGCTGGACATACTGACCGGAATGCCGCGCGCCGAGCGCCCTAGTGACTCGACTACATTCGTCGCAGGTCTCCGTCCGGAAGGTGCAGCTTGGCAGCGGGTGAATCGCGAGCGCGGAACGCTGCACCGAAAGGCGGCCGCCCGTCGGTCCTGATCTACACGGATGGCTCGTGCAAGGGCAATCCAGGTCCGGGCGGATGGGGCGCTTGGCTGCGCAGCGGCACGCACGAGCGCGAACTGGTCGGCGGCGCGGCCTCGACCACCAACCAGCGGATGGAGCTGACCGCTGCGGTGGAGGCGCTGACGGCGCTGAAGGGGCCGAGTGACGTCGTCATCTACACCGACAGCCTCTACGTGCTCAAAGGCATCACGAACTGGATCGACGGCTGGCGGCGCAACGGCTGGCAGAACTCGGCGAAGAAGCCGGTGGCGAACGCCGACCTGTGGCGCGCGCTCGACGCCGCCGTGTCGCGCCACAACGTCGAGTGGCATTGGGTGCGCGGGCACGCCGGCGATCCGGGCAACGAGCGTGCCGACGCACTGGCCAACGCCGGGGCCGCCCAGTACGCCTAGACGCCGGACGGCACCGGGCGAAGGGCAGTCGGCAGTTGGGCCGGCGGGACGTCAAGGCGCGCGTTACCGCGCCCGAGGAACGGCGCGAAGATCGACATTACGATCCCGCCGCCCACGGACAGGCAGCCGGAGGTGATCGCGAATCCGGTGGACGACATCGTCAACTGCAAGGCCGAGCCGGGGACGGTGAGTCCGTAGATGGCCATCGCGCTCACCGCCGTCGTCATCGGCAGCCAGGGCAGATGCCGCAGCAACTCGCGAGCCCCGCTGACCCGGCCGACCACCGCGGCGCGCCCGGCGAGGTAGGAGCTGAGCACGACCGCCGCGCACACCGGCATCGACACCGCGTAAAGGATCCAACGCCCCGCGCGGTAACCGTCGGTGGATGCCGAGAACAGAGCGAGCAGGCTCGTGTACGCCAGCAGCGCCTCGCCCGGGATCTGGGCGACGACCAGGTGCCCGAACGTCGCGACGCCGGTGCTCGACCGGTCGTCGCCCCGCAAGCTGATCCGCTCGGTCGGACTCGCGAGATCGCGGCACACGCCGACCGTCCCGGCCATCAACAGGCTCATGACTTCCCGCCTCACGCGGGAACTGGTGGCGCGGGCGCGTACGTCCGCTTCCAAGCCTCGAAGTCCCACGTCTTGAGGAACTTGGTCGCGGAGGCGGCACCCTTCTCGAAGAGGCCGTGCTTGTCCGCCTCGGAGAGGTGGAAGTCCGTGGAGTTGACGCCGGTGGTGTCGACGAAGACGCTGCGCGCACACACGGACTCCTCGTCGACGTGCAGTTGGTCATGTGCCGACATCATCGTGCTGATCAGTGCCTTGCCGAGCGAGAGCACGCCGTCGGTCGTGTGCCAGCCGCGCTGCTGCAGGCTCAGGCGAGCAGACAGCTTAACCCCGAACGTCGGGAAATCGTTGTCGTCGAACAGGTCGATCGGGTAGTTCGACAGCATGCCGCCGTCGGTCAGCACCAGCTTGTCGTGTCCGTCGGCGATCGACGGTTCGACCGGCAGGTGCCACGGCTGGAAGAAGAACGGGATGGACGCACTCGCCCGGACCGCATCGGCCACCGGCTCGGTGTCCGGGTCCCGGCCGAGCAGGTTCGGGTAGTCCCACGGCAATCGGAGCATGCGGCCGCGCGAGATGTCCGAGACGACCACGACGAGCCGATAGCGCTGCTCGATCGGCGTGGTCTCGTCGGTGCCGGGAATCCGCAGGTCGCCCCAGGTGCGCACCGGATTCGGCGCGGTCGCGAGGGTGTGCTCGATCCAGTCGTGCAGGCTGTTCCCCTTGTAGATGCCCTCGTGCAGCAGCACCTCGATGCCCTCGCCGAGTTTCCCGAGGTGGCCGAGCACGCTGCCCTCGTCGAGGAAATCGGCGAAGTTGGTGTCGACCATGATCTTCTCGAGCTGCTCGGTGAGCCCGGCCGCGATGAACGACGCGACGATCGCGCCGGCCGACGTTCCCGCGACGCGTCCGAACGTGTAGTGCCGGCCGAGCACCTCGACCGCCCCGGCAAGCCCGGCGCCCTTGACCCCGCCGCCTTCGAGAACCAGATCCGCTGTCTGCATGACATACCCCTCGAGTCCGTAGGTCTACAAGGAGGGCCGCGGAGCACGCGTGATACGCAACACCGCGGTTACAGTCCATCGATGACCGAAGCGCAGCGCGAATCCGTTCCGCTCAATGACGGCGGCGAACTCGACACCGCCCTCGCCTTCCTGGCGTTCGCGCGCAATTGCGTGATCAAGAAGCTCGACGGACTGGACGAGGAGCAGGTTCGACGGGTTCTCGTCCCTTCGGGAACGTCTCTTCTCGGCTTGGTGCGCCACTTGACCGATGGCGAGCGGTATTGGTTCGGTTACCGGCTCACCGGGCAGGGCGCGGAACCCGACTGGGACGCCGGCATGGCCGCCGGCCGCGACGTCACACGGGGCGACGTCATCGCCGGTTATCGTGCGGCGATCGCGGACAGCGACGCCGCGATCCGCGAACTCGGTGATCCTGGGGCCAGATCCGCGCTGGCGGCGGACGGTGCGCCGCGCACGCTGCGCTGGACGCTCGCGCACATGACGTCCGAGACGGCTCGGCACGCCGGGCACGCCGACATCCTGCGCGAGCAGCTCGACGGGACGACCGGTCGCTGAGGCCGTAGCTTCTCCCCATGCCGGCCGGGACGATCCTGCACTTCTGCACGCGCGACGGGTGGTCGCAGGCCCGCGCGCAGGGCGCCTATCGAGGTGACACATTGGCGAGCGAGGGCTTCATCCACTGCTCGACCGCCGATCAGATACACCTGCCGGCGAACGCGCTCGTTCGCGGCCGTACCGATCTCGTGCTGCTGGAGGTGGACCCGGCGCGGCTTGCGGCACCCGTCCGCTGGGAGCCCGGCGATCCGGCCGACCCGAACTCGGTGCGCTTTCCGCACGTCTATGGACCGATTGCGCTCGGTGCCGTCGTCGCGGTCCACGACTTTCCGCCCGGACCCGACGGAACCTTCGCGGTACCCGATCATCTCCGGCAGCCCTGACGCGCTACTCGCAACGCTGCTTCAGCGCGCGGAGTTCATGCGCCCAGTTCAAGCGCTCCGAGGCGAATTCGAGTGCGTCTTCGACGCTCGCGAAACGGGTGACACGAGTTCCCATCCGCACCTCCCAGCCACGCGGTGCCATGGTGATCTCAACCGTGTTCGGCATCTCACTCGCCCCACTTCGATCGGTCTTCGTTTACTAAGACGTCGAAGCTGAGCCGGACTAATCGACAACGCCGCAGAAACTTCTTTGCGTGTCACGGGCTGGCGCGGAACAGCCGTTTCTCGGTTGCGAGGTGCGGCGCCCATTCGAGCTGGTCCGCGCCGGCGAAGCGCAGGTAGGCGCGCAGCGCATCGCGCATCGCGTCGACGAACCCGTCCGCGCGGCGCGGCGCAAAGCCGTCCTCCCACCACAGGCCGAGCACTTCCACGCGCGCTCGATCCCGGTCGATGCGCGGTTCGATCCGGCCGACGAGACGGTCGCCGAAGCAGATCGGGAGCACGTAGTACCCCCACCGGCGCTTGGCGGGCGGGAAGAAGCCCTCCCACACATAGCTGAACTCGAACAGGCTCGCGAGCAGGTTGGTGTCCCACAAGAAGGCGTCGAACGGCGCGATGAATGCCACGGACGGCGTCCGCTCCGGAGGCGCTGCCAGCAGCGGGAGTTCCGCGGCGACGACGAAGCGCTTGGTGCGCACGCCCTCGACCTCGACGGGCACGAGTGCGCCGCGCTCGACCAGTTCCGCGTGCAACTCGTTGCGCCCCACTCGATCCGGAGTCGAGCGCGGCGGGGCGATGCGGTCGAACGTGCCGCCCGCGCCACCGGCGCCCAGCAGCCCGTGCGCGCGGTACCGGGACAACAGCTTGTGCAGCTGCTGTTCGCGTTCCGGGACCTCGTGCGCGAGCACCGCTTCCGGGAGCAGCCGTTCGACAAGGTCGTAGTACCGGACGTTGCCCTCCCGCCGCGCCAGTCCGATCACGCCCATGACGGTGTATGCCTCGAGCACGGAGCGCACCGCGTTCTCCGGCATCCCGAACCAGTTCTTCGTCGCGCCGTGCTCGACCTCGAAGTCGCGCGTCGACAGTTCGCCTTCCGCGCGGATGCGGTCGAGTACCCGCTCGGCCGCAGCCGGGTTGTCCGCGAGGGCCGCGGCGTGGAACCGCGGACCCTTGCGACCCCACACATGACGGAACCAGGGGAACTCGCTCGTCGGGACGTAGGACAGCGCCTTGTTCGTCGCCTCGAAGATCTCTCGGCGTTCGTAGAGCACGTCGCACCAGGCGGGCTCGTAGTCGGCGACGCGCGCGTGCAGCACGAGGTCGTGGTTCCGGCCGGCGACCGCGATCGGGTCGAACTGGATCGACCCGAACTTCCGGAACACCTCGAGCACCCCGTCGAGCCCGCCCCGGACGGAGCGGGCGGGCGCGAGGAGGTGGCGCGCGACGAGAAATCGACGAGCGGCCTCAGCAGTCGCCTTCATCGTCGGGAAACCCTAGCGGCGCGCGTGTCGGTGCTGGCGCCGGCGAGCAGCCGATGCCAGGTCGACTTGAGCCAGGTCTGGTATTCGTCGGCGGTCCAGCCGAGCGTTTCCCGGATGAGCAGGTACGTCTGCGCTTGAGCGAGGACGCCCGCGGTGTCGCACAGCCAATCGAGATCGATCGCCGGCGGAATGAGACCGTCTTCGCGCAGCGCAGTGACGAAGCGGCGCACCATGTCGCGGGTCGCCGCCCGCCCGGCTCGGGCAGCTTCGGCGATGGGCGGCTCGACGTGTTCCGCCTGCTGCGCGACTGCCATGACGTCACCGGCGCGGGCCATGAGCGCGGCCCCGCCACGCGCGAATACGTCGACGCGTTCGTCGAGCGTCGCCGCGCTCAGGGCGTGCTGGAACCAGTCGCGGCCGGCCAGATCGACGAGTTGGGTATCGCCGACGATCGCGACGTCCACGACCCGCTTCAACAGCGCAGCCTTCGTCCCGAACCGCACATAGACGGTCCGGTGCCCGACCCCGGCCGCGTCGGCGACCGCGGTCAACGTCGTCGCCGCGTAGCCGTCGCGGACGAACAGTTCATGCGCGGCGCTGACGATCCGTTCTTCGGTGTCCGCGACCCGGGCGGCGCGAAGCCGCGAGGTCGGTGGCTTGACAGATTCCGGCACGCGATGCAGTCTAACTGCAATTTTGCAGGGTGACTATAGTCAACGGGGAGAACTCATGACCACCACCGATGTGCCGGCGCTCGACGGCGTGCACCACGTGAAGCTGCCGGTCAGCGATATCGACCGGGCCCGGCGGTGGTACGAGTCGCGACTCGGCTACCAGGCCACGACCGAGTTCGTCGAGCAGGGCGCGCTGATGGGCCTGGTCATGACCCATCCGAACGGCGGCCCGATGTTCGGGCTGCGCCTGGATCCAGAACGCGCGCAGGCATCGGCAGGCTTCGACTACTTCTCCATCGGCGTCCCTGACAAGGACGCGCTCGACGCGCTGGCTCGGCGTCTCAATGACCTCGGCGAGTCACACGCCGGAGTCCACTTCGCCACCATCGGCTGGATCCTGCCCGGCACGCGCGACGCCGACGGCCACGAGATCCGCTTCTACACCACCGCGCACCACACCAGCCCGGATGACCCCGACATCGCGCGCGTCGACAACGCGATCGCGACCGCGGCGCGCCGCGAGCAGGTGTATCAGGTCAACCAGAGCTGACGGTTCTAGTCCGTACGTGTGATGGCGAGTAGTCCTCGCGCCGCGAGAGAACTGTAGGCGTCGTGCGAACGCACCGACGTAAGCAGACTCTTGAGGAGCATGTGATGAACCGGATGACCATTGCCGCCGTAATCGCCGCCGGTGCCTGCGCGATCAGCATCCCGGCCGCCGCGCTCGCCGCGAGCGGCGGCGGATCGAGCAGCGACACACCGCGCAGTTCCGCCCCGTCCCACTCACGGATCGTGGACGACCGCAGCGGGCCGAAGCGGAGCGGCGAACTCGAGCCGGGTGACGACCGCGGTCGCGGGCTGGAGCCGGGTGACGACCGGGGTCGCGGGCTGGAGCCGGGCGATGACCACGGTGGGCACCACCGCCACCACGGCTGACGATCCGCGTCTCCCCACCGATGCCCCGGGACCCCAGCCCGGGGCATCGGTCTGCCCGGATCGTCAGATCGCCAGGACCTGACCCGTGCCGCGCAGTTGCTCCTGCAATCGCGCAACGTCGACGGATTGCACCGGGCGCTCGTCGCGCAGCGCCGACGCCGCCGCAAGCCCGGCAGCGTGCCCAAGCAGCTGGTACTGCGGCTCCATGCGCACCGACGAGAACGCGACGTGCGACGCCGAGATGCCCACCGGCACGAGCAGATTGCTGCAGTCCTCGAACCGCGGCACGAGCGCGCGATACGGGATCGGGTACGGCGGCGCCGGCACCGAGAGGTAGCCCTCCGTGACGACCATCGCGACCGGCGTCGGGTGCTCCGGCACCCAGCGCCACGTTCGCTGCACCTCGCGAATGTCGAGGTGGTAGGAGCCCATCGCGACCGCGTCGTGCTGCGCCCGGGCACCGACGAGATCGGCTTCGGTCAGGACGTACTCGCCGCGCATCCGGCGGGCCTCGCGCACATAGAGCTGGTGTGGCAGGTGGCCGGTGTCCGCGAATTCGTCCGGCGGCAGACCCCAACGGCGTAGCTCCGCGCGCACCGACAGCGGAACGGACGGATCATGCGAGAGGAAGTACAGGAAGTCCTGCGTGTGGTGCAGATGGTGCAGCCGGATCTCCTCGCGCCGCGCCGGCGCCGCATCCGGGTATTCCCACGCGGACCCGTCCAGCACGTTCAGCGAGAACGGGCCGAGCGAGTTGCCGTCGCACTTGCCGTTGGGCAGGTTCGGCTCGAGGCCGAGCAGCGCGCCGGCGGACGGTTCGAAGCCCTGCTTGGCCCAGTGGTGGAACAGCCGGCGGCCGAGTTCCCAGTATGCGTCGTCGTAGCCGTCGCGCCGGTCGAACGGCAGCCGGTCGCGCGCCGTGGTGAGGCAGACGCGATAGCCATAGGCCATCACGCCACCGTCGCCGGCGCCGACTTCGGCGAGCGGTGCGTCGCGCAGTTGCGGCAGCAGCGGCCCGAACGACTCGCCGCTCGGATCGTCGCGGAACGGCGAGATCCACGGCGGCATGGTGTGCCGGCCGGGCAGCAACTCCTGGCGGCCAGCCCACCGCTCGCCGTAGCGCGACCCGCCTTCGCGGCCGACGGCGTAAGGCACGCCGGTCAGAGCGAGCAGATCACCCTCGTACGACGCGTCGACGAACATGCCGGCCTCGTACTGGGTACCGGCATCGGTGACCGCGCGGGCGATCCGACGATCACGCACCTCCGCCGACACCAGAGCCGCATCGAAGACGACCACGACGCCGGCGTCGGCCAACCAGCGCAGGAAGATCGCCTCTGCGACGTGCGGCTCCGGCCCGGCGTAGGCGCCCACCGCGACGCCGTAGTGGTCGGCGACCTCCTGCCGGAAGCGCGCGGCCGGCCCGCCGAGCACCCGCACGTCGCCCACGTCCGTGTAGCCGAGCCCGCCGGAGGTCATGCCGCCGACGTGCCGGCCCGGCTCGAGCAGCGTGACTCGCACGCCGGCCGATGCGGCCGCGACCGCCGCACACACCCCGGCCGACGTCGCGCCGTAGACAAGCACGTCGCTCACGGCACGCCCGACCGGTACTTCCGCCATGCTGCGGCCACCAGCGCGAGATCGTCAGCGTCAAGCACCTCGTCCGGCTGGTCGAGACCGGCGACGTAGTACAACGACGGGACGCCGCGCCGGCCCTGCTCCGCGACGTAGGCCCGCCACTCGTCGCGCGTGGCGATCGGCCACTGGTCGGTGTCGATGAGGTGGTCGGGCATCGATGCGGCCACCACCGCGTGCCGGAACGCGAGCTGCGCGATTGGCGGCACTCGCGCGCCGGTTGGCGATGTGCCGAGGATGTCGTTGAGCCGCACCATGTCCGTGACGTCGCCGAACGCCGGATGCGGCGTGTGCGTGATCACCAGCGCGTCCGGCTTGGCGGCCTTGCTCGCGGCGTACAACGCGGTGAGCAGCGCATGCAGCAACGCGATGCCCCACGGTGCATCGGCCGGCGCCCCGGGGCGGCGCAGCGAATGTCCGGCGGGTGAGCACTGCAGGAAGTCGACCTTAAACCCGTCCGCGTCCAGCCCGTCCGGACGGAGCAACCGGGCGACGACCTCGGTGAGGTGCGACAGGTACGCGGGGCTGGCCGGATCGGCGGCGAGCGGTGCACCGGACGGCGTGACTACGCACTGCTCAGGACGCAGTGCCGCAGCGTCCCACGTCTTCCACCACAACAGCACCCGCTGCCCGGCCGCGTGCCGCGCGGCGATCCACTCCCGCAGCTGCGGCCACCGGTCCGGGTGCGGCTCGCCGCTCCCGTAAACCGCCTCCCACTGGTCGTCGATCACCACCGTGCCGGGGACGATGCCGTGCTCGGCCAGCGTCGCGAGCCACTCGTCGTAGCAGTCGTGCCGCGAGAGTTCGGCGGCGGGCCGATCGCGCGCTGCCACCTGCGCGCCCCAGCCGCAGAAGATCGGCTCGCGCCACCAGTCGGCAACCGGGGACACCGGTCCCGTCGGCGCGAGCCCGCGCGACACCAGGTCGGTGCGGTACGTCGCGAGCGCCTGCCACGGGTCAGCAGCCGGGCGCAGGACGAGGGTCGGCGTGCGGAACTCGCCGTGCACCGACGTGTGCCCGTCGTAGTCGAGTTCGAGCAGGAACCCGTCGTCCTCGGGCGCGTAGCGCATCTCGGTGAAGCGCAGCTGGTCGACACCCGCGACAACGCCGATCGAAAGCCAGTCACCGCCCGGCACCGCCGTCGGATCACCCGGAGTCGCCCGGCCGAAGGCGAGGCAGAGCGGCGGCGGCGCGAAGATCCCGTGCAGCCGACCGGGGGAGGCATCGCCGACGACGCCCAACGTCGCCGCGGTCGCCGCCGAACGGACGACCTGGATCGGTTCGGTGGGCGTCGGGTCGAAAACCGACGCGAACTCCGTCGACGAGCGGAAGACGCCGCATGCGCCGGAAGGCAGCAGCGCCCGGCCGCCGAGCAACTGCACGTTCGCGAGCGTCCCGACGCCAGTGACGCGCACGGCGTACTCGAGCCGATCCGGCAGGCAGCGCAACAGCACGGTCTTCGCCGCCCACGCCGAACAGGCGCAGGTCAACGACACCTCGACCGCATCGTCCCGCTCGGTGACCTGCAGCTCGCCGAGATCGTACGACTCGTCCAGGACGTCTACCCGATGAACGGATGCGAGCATCGACAATCGGGACCACGCGCGTCCGTCGGCGTCGGCGACGAGCACCGCATCGTCGCGCAGCAGGACTTGGTATCCGTCGGCGACGAAGCGCATCCTGTTCACCCGAAGGGCGCGATCGACGGCATCGACTCGGGCAGCCGGCCGCAGCGCGCGATCTCCGCGTACACCCGGCCGGAGTCCTTGACGGTGCGCTTGCCGGTCGCGTAGTCGACGAACGTGAGTCCGAAGCGTGGCCGATAGCCGAGCGCCCACTCGAAGTTGTCCAGCAGCGACCAGTAGAAGTAGCCGCGCACATCCGCGCCGTCGCCCATCGCCTCTTGGATGGCGCGCAGGTGGTCGAGCAGGAAGCGGGTGCGGCGGTTGTCGTGCACGAGCCCGTCGTGCATCGGAGTGTCGCCGTAGACAGCGCCGTTCTCGGTCACCAGCAGCGGCACCCCCGGGTAGTCCTCGTGCAGGCGGAGCAGCAGCCGGCGCAGGTTGTCCGGCGCGTACTCCCAGCCGCCGTCGGTGTATTCCGTCTCGTGCCGTGGCGGGGCGACCTGCCACGGGAACGGCTGCCGGTCGGGCGCCGCGGCCATCACCCGCCGCGAGTAGTAGTTGACGCCGAGGTAGTCACTGCGCTCGCCGATCAACTCGACGTCGCCGGGCCGGATGATCTCGTCGAGGTCGCGGCCCAGCGCGCGCTCGTAGTGGCCGCGGGTGTCGTCCGGATAGCTCTTGCCCAGCAGCGGATCGAGGTACCAGCGATTGACGTAACCGTCCGACCCCCACGCTGCCTCGACGTCGGCCGGGTCGTCCGTCACCGGGTCGCACGGAAAGAGGCTGAGCGTGCATCCCACCTTGGCATCGGCGTTGCGCTCGTGAATGACGTCGGCCGCCGCGCCATGCCCGAGCAACACGTGATGCCCGGCCGCCACCGACGCATACAGATCGCGCACGCCGGGCGCGTGCACGCCGTGCTGATAGCCGAGCAGCGCGATGATCCACGGCTCGTTCTGCGTGATCCACCAATCGACGCGATCGCCGAGCCGATCGGCAACCGCGACGGCGAACTCGCTGAACGCGTCGACGCTCGACCGACCCGCCCAGCCGCCGTCGGCCATCAGCGCCTCGGGCATGTCCCAGTGGTTGAGCGAGACCATCGGCGTCACGTCGCGGGCAAGCAGTGCGTCGACGAACTGCTCGTAGTGGTCCAGCCCGCGCGTCTCGATCCGGCCGCGGCCCTCCGGCATGATCCGCGCCCACGCGGCGGAGAACCGGTAGGCGTTCAGGTTCAGCTCCGTGACGAGGTCGACGTCCTCGCCCCACCGCCGGTACGAGTCGCAGGCGCGCGAGCCGTCGCCGCCGCCCTCGACGTTGCACGGTTGCGCGGCGAACGTCTCCCAGATCGAGCGCCCCCGCCCGTCGACGTCGAGACTTCCCTCGATCTGGTACGCCGAGGTGGCGGCGCCCCAGAGGAAGTCGGACGGGAACGTAGGGTCGCTCATCAGCGCGTCTCCTTCGCGGGTACCTCGATGTGCACGGGATCGGTGTTCCAGCTCTCGACCAGCACGTGCGCGCCACTGTCGACGGCGAACGCGCGGGTCTCGCCGGGGAGTAGCGGGCGCGGGTCGCCGCCGACGAATGCCACGGTGTCCGGCACGACCTGCAGCCCGACCACGATCGGCCCGGCTCGGTGCGTGACGCGCACGGCACCGGCCTCGGCGCGGACGTCCAGCGCTGCGCGCGGCAGGTCGAGGAGTGGCGCGAAGTCCTTGCCGGTACAAGCGAGGACGGCCTCGCGGTCGAGCACTTCGCCGGCGGCGTCGAGCCAGGTCAGCTCCCACACGAACGCGGCGTCGACCTCGTACGCCGGGACGGTCAACGTGCCGACCGCGCGCGGGTATCGCACCGCTTGCTCGACCGGCCACTCCGCCGTTTCGCAGATGCTCCCGTCGGCGCCGCGCAGCCGGGCGACCACTCGGCTGCCGGGCGCCGTGCCGTGCTCGTCCCACACCCACGCCTCGGCGCGCAGTTCGGTCGCGTCAGCCCACGCTGAGGTAGCGACGCGCGCGGTAACTCGCCGCGGCGCGAACGCGCGGGCGACCGCGAAGTACGCCGGCTTCGGCATGCCCGCGTGATCGACGGCGCTCGTGCACCACGCGTTCGGATACGACTCGTTGAGCTGCCAGGGCAGCACCATCGAGCAGTGCGGGAAGCGACGCCGATCGGCTTCGACCGCGTAGCCGAGCCCGGTCGCCTGCAGCAGCTGACTGGCTTTGCGCAGCGGCTCGAGCTCGTCGAGCCGGCCACCGAAGCTGTCCTGCACGAGCGGCGCGTTGATCCACCACTCGCCCAGATGCCGGTAGACCGGATTCGTCTTGTCGGCGGGCCAGCGGTCGGGCTCCGGGATCAGGTCGAGCAGCGCGCGCCGATTAGTCATCCCCTCGACGCCGAATTCGGTGTGCGCGAGCGAACGGCCGGCGTTGTAAAGCGCGTGATGATCGCGCAGCCCCTGGTGCTCCCACGGGCCGTGCACGTCGTGCCCGCCGTCGCGATAGTGGAACACCGGTCCGGTCGGCGACGTCGGCAGCCACGCGCGCCCCGGATCGAGCCGTCCCACGCACTCGCGCAGCGCGGCCAGCACCGGCGAGCGCCGTTCGTCGAGCGGCGTGCCGTCCGCGTCCAACTCGTTGCCGCCACCCCATGCGAGCAGCGAGGGGTGGTGGACGCGCGGCGGCACGACCGCTGCCGCCTCGCGGCGCATCATCGCGACGAACTCGGCGTCGGTGGCCGGCGCCGACTGCACGCCCGAACTCGACTGCGAGAACTCCTGCCACACGAACAGCCCGGCGCGATCGCAGGCGGCGTAGAAGTCGTCGGTCTCGACCAGCCCGCCGCCCCAGACCCGCAGCAGCTGCGCGCCCGACCGGGCTGCCAGTTCGACGAGGTGGCGCACCCGATGAGGAGACGCCGCGCCGTACTGTGCGTCCGCCGGCACCCAGTTCCACCCGACGAGCGGGACGACGGTGCCGTTGACCAGTGCGGTATAGGGCAGCGCGTCGTCCGGCGCGCCGTCGTTCGGGACGAGCGACGCGCGCCGGAAGCCGATGCTGCACTGCCACAGCAACTCCTCCGCCGTGCACAGCCGCACTGAGCAGAGGTTCTGCTCGCCGTGGCTGTGCGGCCACCACAGCGCCGGACGCTCGACGCCGAGTCGCAGGTGCAGTTCGTCGCGGGCGACATTCGCACATTCGGCGATCGACCTGCCTGACGGATCGAGCAACACCATGCGGAACGCCTGCTCGTTCGTCGTCTCGACGGCAGCGGTGAGCGACACGATCCCGTTGCCGGCGTCGTCCAGCTCGCTGCGCACCACCACGTCGGCGACGTGCACCGTCCCGACCACGAGCCGCACCGCCCGCCAGATCCCCTGATGCGGGAAGCGCGGGCAGAAGTCCCAGCCCTCGTTCATCCGCGGCCCGTGCACCCGCACCAGCTCCGTCCGGCCGACCTGCGGCTGCGACGCTGGCACCGGATCGAGGACGACGGCCAGCCGATGCCTACCCGGCTGCGCGGCGTCCTCCGGAATCGCGAAGCGGGCGCGGTGGTACAGGCCTTCGATGCGGCCCAGCGGACGGCCGTCCCAGAACACGGTGCCGGACGGGTCGAGGCCGTCGAATTCGAGCACTGCTCGCTCGCCGCCGGCCAGCTCGGGCAACTCGACCGCGCGCCGGTAGACCCACGAGCGCGCGGCGGTCCACTCGCTCGCCCTGGTGTTGCGGGCGCGGTACGGATCCGGCAGCTCACCGGCCCGCCAGAGATCGGTGACGACGGATCCCGGGACGCTGGCGGGCCACCATCCCGGTGCACGCTGGGCGTCGCGCGCGGCGTCGGCGACGTTGTTGCGCCACTCCGGAAACGGCGCGTCGACGTACCACTGCCAGGTGTCGCCGAGCGCCTCGCGCATCGTCCAGTCCGCGCCGTCGAGCGGCGTCGCGTGCGCTGTCATGGGCGAGTCACGGCAGCGCGGCGAGCAGCGCGCGCACCCCACCAGCGGGCGAGGTCAGCACCGGCACGTCCACGGACACCGACTGCGCGGCACCGGCCATCGATGCCTGCGCGAGCACGATCACGTCCGCCGCGTCGGCGACCCGTTCGACGGCTGCCGCGATCAACTCGTCCGCCGTCGCGCGATCGCCGGCGTCGTTCGCGTCGGATGCGCCGGTGACCATCTCGGTGGCCACCTCGATTGACCGGCCCGCTGCGTGCGCCGCGCGCTGCACGAGCCGGCTGGTCGGGTCGAGCGTCGACGTCAGCGTCGCGAGTACCGCGACCCGGCCGGCGGCGGTCGGAGCAGACGCAATGTCCACCGCCTCCTCGGCCATCGCGGCGTCGACGCGCAGCACCGGGACGGCCATGTCCGCTGCCGCCACCTCGGCCGCCTCGCCGATCGAGGAGCAGGTGACGAGCACCGCATCCGCACCGCTCGCCGCGAGGTGCGCGACGTGCTCGGCGACCGCAGCGCGCACCGCGTCGGTCACGCCTTCGCGCCGTGCGGTCTGCAGCAGCCAAGCGTCGACGACGTGCACCCGCCGGACGTCCGCGGCACGCTCGCCGATCAGCGTGTCGAACGTGGTCGCGAGCGCCGGGACAGTGTGCAGGACCCCAGCGGTGGTCATGCGACCGCCCCAACGTCTTCCGTCGCGTGGTCAGTTAGCCGCCGAGTGGTCAGGTATAGGTGACCACTCGCGCCGTAAGTGACCACGCGGTGCGAAGGAATTGAGCTCATGCGGCAGCTCGCCAGGGGGTGGCGGTGCGCTCGACCAGGTCGACGAGGCGGGCCAGCCGCGGGACCGCGGCCTCGGCCAGCGCGCGCGGCACGTCGCCGGCGCCGACGACATCCCTCCACAGTGCGCGGCCGGCGAGGAACCCGCTCGCGCCACCGGCGCAGGCCGCCTGCACGGCCGCGTAGAAGTTCTCCTGCGCGACGCCCTGCGACAGCACGACCCACGGCACGCAGATCGCGGCGCCGAGGGTGGTGCACGCGCTCCGCAACTCCGCCTCTTCACCGACGGCGGCGCGCGGCACCTGTGCCTTGTAAAGGCTTGGGCCGAGCGGGGCCAGCTCGCGCGCCGCCTCGCAGCTCGCCGCGTCCGCATCCCACGTGCCGTCGGCCAGCTCGCGTGGCGTCGCGCGCACCACCGGTTCGAGGACGGAGAGCAGCTCGCGCTGCGCGGCCGCCTCGATGAAGCGGCGTGCCAGCTCGACTCGAGCGGAGCGGCGCTCGTCGCGCCGCCAGATGATCAGCAGCTTGAGAGCCCTGACCCCGGACAGGTCGAAGTCCGGCGCGAGCACGGCGTCGTCCAGCGCCGTCTCCTCGACGGGCGCGCCGGGCGCCTGCGCCAACGCGTCCGCGGCAAGGATCAGGCCGGCCGGTGCAGGCAGTCCGGCGGCGCGCAGCTCGTCGAAGCCGTAGTGCCGGTCGATCAGGAAGCCGGACGCCAGCGGGGTGAGCGCGCGCGCCACTGCGAGCTTGAACGACACCAGCCGCGTGTCGCCGACGTGTCCGGCGCCGGCCTCGGCGAACATCGTGCGCAGGCTCTCGCGCTGGTCCATCGCCACCATCGCGAGCCCGCCGGACGGCAGCGCGATCGCGTCGAGGGTGGGCACTGTCATGTACTTCCTTCCTGCAGAGCGGCCGCAACGAACGCCGCGAGCGCCTGCTCGTACTCGCCGCGGTGCTGCGTCCCTTCGGCGATCGGTTGCTGGTCGAGCACTGTGTCGGCCGCGTCGACGAGGCCGGCGCGGGCGGCGGAGAGGAGCGCGGCCCCGACCGCCACCGCCTCCGGCTCGGTTACGAGGCAGACGGGCTGCGGCGTGACGAGTGCCTTCAGCCGGGACCAGGCAGGGTTGGCGACGAGGGGCCCGCCGAGCGCGATGACCGGCTCGGTCGCGGGCGCACCCGCCAGCCGGGCCTGCTCGTCGAACAGCCAGCGCGCGTGCAGGCAGAGGCCCTGCAGCATCGCGTGAGCCAGCTCGGCGGCGCTGTGCTCGGCGCGCCCGATGATCTGCACGCGCGCCGCGGGATCGGGTGCCGGCGCCTGCCGGCCGTGCAGATACGGCAGCACGATCACCTCGCTGGGCTTCGCGTCAAGGACCTGCACCGCGGCGAACAACGGGGCCGGCGACCACGCGCGCGCCTCGTTCTCGAGCCACCACTGGACGAAGGCACCCGCGCCGGGGGAGCCGGCAAGGAGCGCGCGGTGCGCGGCGTCCACCGTGACGACCGAGCTCATCCCGGCCGCCGCGACCTCGCGCGGGTCGGGCGGCGTTTCCACGACGGTAAACACGGCTTCGGCGGTGCCGACCGAGTCCGCAACCTGTCCGGGCAACCGGACACCGGCGGCATACGCACCCACGGCGTGGTCGTGGCCGGCGACGCTGACCGGCGTACCCGAGGGGATGCCGGCGTCGACGAAGGCCGGCGCGCGCACCGGCCCTGCGATGTCGGCGCACACGACGTCCGGAAGCTGGTCCGGCCGCAGTCCCACCTCGGCCGTCAGGTCGGCGTCGAACTGCGTCGCCGACGGCCCGTCGGCGGGCAGCCGGTAGGCCATCGTCCGTCCGGCGAGGGTGTGGTCGGTGGCGAGCCGACCGGTCAGCAGCAGGCAGGCGAGGTCGGCAACACCCGCCCACCGCACCATCGCCGCGAACAACTCGGGCCGCTGCCCGCGCAGCCAGGCCCAGGTCGCGAGCGGCACTTTCGCGCTGGGCCGCACACCGGTCGCGGCGATCAGCTGGTCGCGACCGAGCCGGTCGGCGAGCTCGTCCGCCTCGGCGCCCGCGCGATGCCCGTCCCAGCGCAGCCAGTCACCGAGCGGTGCGCCGTCCGCATCGAGCGGCACGCCCGTCTCGGCCATCGAGGCGATGCCGACCGCGTCCGGCGCGGGCCGGTCGGCGAGCACGGCGCGCACCAGGTCGGCGAGCGCCGGGCCGAAGGCATCGGCGGCCGAGGTGGGCGCCGTCGCGCGGGCACGTACGGACGCCGCAGGTGTGAACTCGACCAGGACGACCTTGCTGTTCGTCGTCCCGACGTCGATGCCCAAGGCGCACGGGAACGGCACGTGCCCAATTCTGTTCGCTTTCGAACGAAAGTCGCAAGGTTTGTCCGTAGACTCACAAAACGTGCGCTACACCGAGGCCCCGCAGCGCCGCGCGGAGTTGCTGCGCCAGGTGACGCAGGCCGGTTATCTGTCCTCGAGCGCGGCGGCCGCGGCGCTGGGTGTTTCCGAGATGACGATCAGGCGCGACCTGCGCGCGCTCGCCACGCAGGGACTGGTGAACCGGGTCGCGGGCGGCGCCAGCGTGGTGGCGGCGGACGGGGCGCCGTTCGAGCAGCGGCGCGGCGCTGCGACTGCGGAGAAGCGCGCCGTCGCGCGCGCCGCGGTCGACCTGTTGACCTCCGACACGGTGCTGGCCTTGGACGCGGGGACGACTCTCGCGGCGCTCGCCGCGCAGTTGCCCGGCGGCCGCACCGTCGTCACGCACTCGGTGCCGGTCGTGCTCGCCTGCGCCGACCGCGACGACATCGAGTTGATCTGCCTCGGCGGTGGCTACTCCGCCCAGACCCGCTCGTTCGCCGGCCCGCTCACGCGCGCCGGGCTCGCCCAGCTCTCCGTCGATGTGGCGGTGCTCTCGGCGACGGCGGCAGCGCTCGCCGGCGTGTACTCCGCCAACTCCTGGGACGCGGAGACCAAGCGCGCGATGGCCGACATCGCGCATCGCGTCGTGCTGCTGCTCGACCACGGCAAGCTCACGGTGCGCGCCCCGATCAAGATCATGGATCTTGCCGACGTGGACACCGTCGTCATCGACGACGGTGCGAGCGCCGAACAATTGGCAATGCTGCGCGCCGCCTGCCGCGAGGTGGTCGTCGCACCGGCGCAGCCGGATGGCAGCCGGTCATGACGGCGCCGCTGCTCGGCGTCGTCGCCGACGACGTGACGGGCGCGTGCGACCTCGCCGACGCGGTTTGTGCCGAAGGTCTCTCGGCGGCGGTACTCATTGGGATCCCGGCCCGTCCGCTGCCCACCGCCGACTGCATCGTCGTCGCGCTCAAGTCGCGCACCGCACCGGTCAAGGACGCCGTCGCGGAGTCGGTGGCCACGGCGCGCCGGTTGCTCGACGCCGGCTGCCGGCTGCTTTATCAGAAGTACTGCTCGACGTTCGACTCCACCGAGCGCGGCAACATCGGGCCGGTCAGCGACGCACTGCGGATGTTGTTCGGCGAATCCGCAATTGCAGTCGGCACGCCTGCGACGCCGCGAGTTGCGCGCACCGTCTACCAAGGCCATCTGTTCGTCGGGCGAACGCTGTTGTCCGAGTCCGCGCTGCGCGACCACCCGCTCACTCCGATGCGCGATCCGGACCTGGTGCGCGTGCTCGGCCGGCAGACATCGCATCCGGTCGACGTCATCACGCGGGCAGCCTTGCCCGCCGTTGCCTCCGCTGTCGACGCCGCGCGAGCGAGGGGAGTTCGGCACGTCCTGCTCGACGCGGTCGACGACGCCGACTTGGATGCCGCCGCCGGAGCGCTGTGGCAGCTGCCGGCGAGCGGGACACCGCTCATCGCGACGGGCGCTGCCGGGCTGGCCGCCGCGCTCGCCCGAACGGCAGCAGCCGGCACCGGACGCCGGTGCGCGATTGCGGTGCCGGCCCTGCGCGGCCGGCGGCTGATCATCTCGGGCAGCTGCTCGGCGCGGACCCGCGAGCAGGTCGCGGCGTTCCGGGGTCCGTGCGTTCCGCTCGATCCGATGTCCGTCGCGGCCGATCCGGCGGCCGCGATCGGCGCGGTGTGCCGCGCGGTCGCCGACGCATTTGCCGCTGGAGCCGACCCGGTGCTGGTGAGTTCGTCCGCGGCGCCGGAGGATGTCGCGGCCGCTGCGGCGCGACTCGGCGCGGGGCGGCCGGCCGAGCTGCTGGAGACCGCGAGCGCCGAGCTCGCCCACCGCGCGGTCGCCGAGCTCGGCGTGCGGCAGTTGCTGGTCGCGGGTGGCGAGACGTCCGGCGCGGTGCTGTCCGCACTGGGCATCGGCGCGCTGCGCGTCGGGCCGGCGGTCGCGCCCGGCATCGCGTGGATGATCAGCACGGACGCCGACCCGCTCGCCGTCCTGCTCAAGTCGGGCAACTTCGGTGCACCCGAACTCTTCAACACTGCTTGGGACCTAGGGTTGCCCGGGTGACGAAGCGCCGGACACTCGACCCGCCGCAGGCACCCGATCTGCCCGATGAGCTCGATCCCGCCCCGGCCGAGCTCACATCGCGCGCGGCATGGGACGGCGTCGAGGCGACCGAGTCCACCGCGGTCCCCGAGCAGGTCGCCGACGCGCAACTGCGCGAGAGTCGCTGGCAGCGCGCCGATCTGCTCGGTCGCCGGCTCACCGGTCTGCAGTGCCTGGACGTCGAATTCGTCAACTGCGATCTGTCCGGCGCGATGCTCTCCGACGCGCAGCTGACCCGCGTCACGTTCGAGCGGTGCCGGGCGAGCGGGCTCGTGCTCAGCGGGGCGACGTTGCAGGACGTCCGGTTCGTCGACTGCAAGGCGGACGGCATCGACTTCCGGATGGCCAAGCTGCGCCGCACCGCTGCCGAGCAGAGCGTGCTGCGCGAGGCCGACTTCTACCGCGCCCAGCTGAACGGCGTACGGCTCGTCGACTGCGACCTCGGCGCCGCCAGCTTCCAGGAGACGCGCACCGACGGGCTCGCGCTGCACGGGTCGAGCGTCGACGAGTTGCGCGGCGCCACGGCCCTCGCCGGCGCGCAGATCGACCAGGATCAGGTGCTGATGCTCGGCGCCCTGCTCGTGGCCGAGCTCGGCTTCCGGGTCCGCGCCGGCGACTAGCCCTTGCGACCGGTTGTCGCGATGCCCTCCACGAAGTACCGCTGGCCCGCCGCGAACAGCGCGAGCAGCGGCAGCGTGACGAGCAGCGCGGCAACCATCACGTACTGGTAATCGCCGTGCCCGCCGTTGGTCGGGCTGTACTTGCTCATCGAGTACGCGATGCCCAGCGGCACCGTGAAGTCCTTGACGCTGCCGGCGTTCAGGTAGATCAGCCCGGCCATCAGGTTGTTCCAGCTCGCCTGGAACTCGAACAGGAACACGATGATGAACGACGGCTTGGAGAGCGGCATCGCGATTCGCCAGAACATCGACCAGTAGCTCGCGCCGTCGATCCGCGCAGCTTCGAACAGCTCGCGCGGCAGGCCGAGATAGAACTGCCGTTGCAGGAAGATGTAGAAAGCCGAGCCGAACAGATTCGCGCCGAACAGCGGCACCCAGGTGCCGAGGAAGCCGAGGTCCTTCCAGATCAGATAGGTCGGGATCAGGGTGACCGAGCTCGGCAGCATCATGGTGGCGAGCACGATGCCGAACAGCACGTTGCGCAGCGGGAAGCGGAAGTAGGCGAAGCCGAACGCGACGATCGAGCTGGAGATCGCGACCAGCCCGGCCGCAAGACAAGCGATCGCAATGCTGTTGAACAACCAGTGGAGCAGCGGGAGCTGATTCCAGACGTCGGCGTAGTTCGACCACTTGACCGTGCCGGGGATCAGCTTGTTGTCGAAGACGTTTTCCTTCGGCTTCAAGCTGGCCGCGACGAGCCACGCCAGCGGATACAGGAACAGCAGCGCGAAGCCGATCAGCATCGCGATCACGATTAGCCGGGCGACCAGTCGACCGAAATCTCGCGGCCCCCAGTTCCGAGAACGGGCGATGGCCGGCGCATCGTTCGAGGCGATGGTGCGGGGCATGCCGGCCTTGGCGATGTCGACCGTCATCGTCATCGACCACCCTCGTAGTAGACCCAGCGATTGCCGAGCTTGACCTGGATGAACGTCAGCAGCGCGAGGATCACGAACAGCAACCACGCCATCGCAGCCGCGAAACCGAAGTTGAACTGCTGGAACGCCTGCTGGAACAGGTACACCGCATAGAACAGCGAGGAGTACGTCGAGCCGTTGGACTGATCGCGCCAGAACAGCAGATAAGCCTGGTCGAATACCTGGAACGCGGCGATCGTCAGCACGATCGTATTGAAGAACAGCGCTCCGGAGATGTGCGGCAACGTGATCGAGAAGAACTGGCGAACCGGGCCGGCGCCGTCCAACTCGGCCACCTCGTACAACTCGCGCGGGACGTTCTTGAGCGCGGCGAGGAAGATCACCATGGTGCCGGCGACACCCCACAGCGTCATGATCACGATGGACGGCTTCACCCAATGCGGGTCGACGAGCCACTGCGGCCCGTGGATGCCGATCTTGCTCAGCGCCTCGTTGATCGCGCCGGTGTTGCCGTTCAGCAGCAGCAGGAACATCGACGCGGTCGCCACCGCCGGCGTCATCTTCGGCAGGTAGTACACGGTGCGGAAGAAGCCGGCGCCGCGCCTGGTGCGGTTGAGCAATGAAGCGAGGAACAGCGCGAAGCAGATCTCCAGGGGAACCGCCAGCACCGCGTAGAACAGCGTGTTCTGCAACGACTGACGGACGAGCGGATCGTGGATCAGTTCCTTGTAGTTGCTGACCCCGGCCGGTGCGGCGACGTTGGTCGCGAGGTTGTAGTGGCTGAACGAGATGACCAGGCTGTAGATCATCGTGCCGAGCGTGAAGACCAGGAAGCCGATGATCCAGGGCGAGATGAACAGGAAGCCGGAGACCGCCTCCCGGCGGCTCGCCTTGCGTTTCGTGCGCTGCTCGGGTGGCGCCGGCCCGACGGTGGTCGCGGTCTGCTGACTCATCGCTTCGCCTCCTTCGAGTCCGCGCCTGCTCTGTTCACGAGTTGGGCGGGCGGCCGGCCGTCGCGGCCGGGCCGCCCGCCCTGGAGCGTGCGCGGTCCAAGTAACCGTCAGGCGATCAGTTGGCCACGGTGTCGTACGCGTGCATTGCCTGCTGCTGCGCCTGGCCGAGCGCCGCCTGCGGACTGCTCTGGCCGAGCAGCGTCGTAGTGATGGCGTTGAGCAGCGCCTGCTGGATGGCCTGCCCGGCCGGCGACGCGCCGATCGTCTTGCCGTCGCCCACGACGTCGTAATAGGTGTTGATCACCTGATCGAAGCCGGGGTTGCCGCTCGACTTCACGTACTTGCTGTGGATGGCCTTGTCCGCCTCGGGCGAACCGGTGAACAGCCCGGTGTTGACGCCGCCGTTCTTCTGCAGCGTCTGCACCCGTGCCTTCTCGGCGGCGACCCAGTCCTGCATCGCGGTGAGACGCAGCGCGTAGTCGCAGGCGGCCACCGGATTGCTGCCCTTCGCGGGGATGACGAACGCCTGGTCGGTCGTCACCGAAACCGGGTTGCCGTCCTTGTCGTTGAACGGCACCGCCTCGATGTTGATCTGGTTCTTGTACGGCGACAGGACGTTCGGGTACCACTGCGCGTCGACCTCGCTGCCGACCTGGTTCTTCACGAACTGGTTCTGGTCGCCGAAGGCGTCGAAGGAGTCGGTGAAACTCTTGTCCTTCGCGAAGCCGCCCTGCGCATCTGCGATCTTCTTGAGGAACTGCAAGGGGTAGACATTGCTCGGGTCGTCCAGCGTCGGCTTGCCACTCGAATCGACGAGCTGCCCGCCCAAGCCGACCACCCACTGGTAGTAGAAGCCGGTCGGCACCGCGTTGAAGCCCATCACGTTCGGCACGCCGCCGTTCGATTGGTACATCTTCTTGATCGCGGCGAGCAGCACGTCCGGCTTCGAGGTGTCGATCTCGTCGTCGGTCACTCCGGCCGCGTCCATCACGTCCTTGTTCAGGATGATCGCGTTCGGCTGGTAGAACTGCGGGACGCCCCAGATGTGGCCCTGGTACGTGACGTCGTCGACGATCGACTTGTAGAAGCGCTGCTGCGGGTCGACGTTGTTCTGCGAGAAGCATTTGTCCAGCGGCAGGATGATGCCCTGCGCGGCATAGGTAGGCACGTACGTGCTGTCCATCTGGATGACGTCGGGCACGTTGCCGCTGGCCAACCGCGTCGTGAACTTCTGCGAGTCGAACGCGGTGTAGTCGTACTTGATGTCGACGCCTTTCAAGAACTTCTGCACGTCGGCGATGCGCGCCTTGCCGACGTCGTCGGCGCCGTTGAACGCCCACGCGTTGAGCGTGGCCTTCGCAGTTCCGGAGAAGTCGATGTTCTTGGTGTCCGCGCTGCCGCCGCTCGAGCCGCACGCGGCGACCAGGACCAACGATGACGCGGCGGCCAGCGTGACGAGTGCCGCCCGCTTTCTGTTCATGTCTTGCCCCTTCGACGGCGGGTCGTGTCCCGCCCGAATCGACCTGGGATCATTACCACACGGACGGTAGCTCAGCGTTAACGGGCAAACAAGAGGATCGTCGCAATTGGTATATATCAGCTGGCCAAACCGGGGATTTACCGGCTGTCGGTGCGAGAATTTCTCCGACGAATCGTATGACATCGATACCACAGCGAGAGGCAACCACGGCATGATTCGGGAGATCCTGCTCGTTCCTCATACCCATCACGACGTGGGCTACACGAACAGTCCGCGCGTCGTCGACCGGGTGCACCGCGAGATCGTCGGCGAGGTGCTGCGTCTCGCGGACGCGGCCGCTGCCCCGGGCGGCGCCGACCAGCTTCGCTGGACCTTCGAGGTGGCCCGGCCCGTCCTCGCGTTCCTCCGCGACGCCGCCCCGGCCGAGCGGCAGCAACTGCGTGAGCTCGTCGCGGCGGGCCGCGTCTCGGTCACCGGCGGATACCTGAACATGACCCAACTAACCTCCGCGGCCGAGTTGGACGCCGGCTACGACCTCCTGCACGAGTTGCGCGTTGCGGGCATGCGGCCGCGCACCGAGCAGCACGGCGACGTGAACGGCATCGCGTGGAGCACCGTCGAAGGCATGCGCCGTGCCGGGCTCTCCCGGCTGGTGATGGCGCTCAACCCGGATCACGGTCGGGCGCCTTACCCGCAGCCGACCGGTTTCTGGTGGGTCGGGCAGAGCGGCGCGCGCGTCTTCGTCTGGCTCTCCACCCATTACGGCGTCGGCGAGGAGTGGGGCATCGTCGAGGGCGACGTCGAATCCGCGATCGGACACATCGACTTCGTGAAGCACCTCGAGGCGCGCAGCGACTACCCCTACGAGGTGGCAGTCGTGCACGCCGCGAACGACAACCGGTGGCCGACGTTGCGCATGCTCGACGTCGTCCGCGGATGGAACGCAGCCCACCCGGAGTTGCCCATGCGGACCGCCACCATCGACGACGCGCTCGATGTGCTGGAGCGCCAGGCGGAGCGGGCCGACATCCCGGTCGCGCGCGGCGAGTGGTCCGACTGGTGGTCGCACGGGCACGGCTCGACAGCACGCGAGGTCGCCGTTTACCGCGAGGCACGTACGTTCGCCCGCGCCGCGCAGACCTCACTCGCCCTGGCGCTGCTGCGCGGCGACGGCGAGCCCCCGCGCGCTGACGTGATCGGCTACCGGCGCGGGCCGGTGCGACTGCGCTCCGAGGCGGAACTCGTCGCCGATCTCGCGCACGTCGACGAGCAGCTGCTGTTGTTCGGCGAGCACACCTGGGGTTCGTGGGAGACCTACCGCAAGCCGCATTCGACGTTCAGCCACTCGCACTGGAATGCGAAGGCCGGCTTTGCGTACACGGCGTACGACGTGGCGCGCGACCTCGCGATCGAAGGGATGTTCCGGCTTGCGGCGAGCGGTCCGGCGGGCGCAGCGGCCGAGCCCGGCGCGATCATGGCGGTCAACCCGACCGAGCGCACGCGCCGCGAACCGGTGGACGTCGAGGTGGACGGGCAGCGGCGCGCCCGCACGGTGATGGAGGTGCCGGCGTTCGGCGTCGGCCGTGCGCCGGTGCCGGCGCGGATGACTCGGCGGACGGGAGCCGTGCTCGCAATCGGCAGGTACCGCGCCGTCGTCGACCCCGCGCGCGGCGGAGTCGTCTCGCTGATCGACACGCGCACCGGCCGCGAGTTGGTCGACGCCACCGTCGAGCACGGGCTGGCCGCCACTGTCGTCGAGCAGGTCGCGACCGGCAGCACCCATCCGATGCTCACCGACGACCCGCGCTACTTCCGGCCCGACCATCCAGGCCCGCAATTCGTCCGGCAGCCGGCAGTTGGTGATACCGCCGCAGAACTCCAGGAGTCCGCCGAGCTGGGCAGCATCACGTGGCAAGGCAGCGGACCCGGCGTCCCGCAGGTCAGGAGCACGCTGACCCTCTATGCGGACATCGACGTGATCGACGTCGACGTCGAGCTCGTCAAGCCGGAGCGAATGGCGCCGGAGAGCATCTTCGTCGCCTTCCCGTTCGAAGTGCGCGACCCGCGCTTCCTGGTCGAGACCGCCGGCGCCGTCTACACCGCCGACAGCGAGCAGCTGCCGGACACGAGCAAGGACTGGTACTCGATCCAGCACGCCGTCGGTGTGACCAATGACGAGCACGGCATCGTGTGGGGCAGCTTCGACGCGCCGCTCGTGCAACTCGGCGGGTTTCACACCGGAACATGGGCGCGGCGGCTCGCCGTGACGGGCGGGCAGGTGAACAGCTGGCTGATGAACAACCTGCATTTCACGAACTTCCAGGCGAGGCAGGACGGCACTCGTCGCTACCGCTACCGGTTCCGGCCGGCACCGACGGCCGTCGACCCGACGGCCGTCCGGGTGTTCGGACGCGACCTGCTCGAGCCGCTGCAGGCTCGCCAGTACACCGGCCCGTCCTTCGCCGGCGGCAGCGGGCTGCGTGTCGAGCCGGCCGAGCGGGTGTTCGCCGAGGTGCGCCCGCTCGGCGGCGGTGCGATCCGGGTGCGGGTCCGCAACATCGGCCCGCAGCCGGTCGCCGTGTCGCTCACCTGGGATGGCAACGACCGGAGCAGGCGCGCCGACACGTCGCTCGACGGATACGGCGTGGCCGACATCGTGCTGCGCGTCGCTTGAGGAGGGGGCGGAACCGGTCCCGCCGGGGGGTGGGCGGGACCGGTCCCTGGTCGCGCGCACCGTTGCCGGCAGGAACTTGGCCGTCCGCGCCGTCTCAAGGTAGGAGCGATCGAAACCCGCGGAACAGCGTCGTGACGACGCTGTCATCCGACTGTCACGCCGGTTGCGAAGGCCTCGGTCGACAGGCCCGGCAGCCGGCGCCACCGCGACGTGACAGCGAATGATCCCGTGGCGGCCAAGATCAACCACTGTGTCCGGATACGACGTGACAACCAGATGACACGGCTTTCATGAACGTTTCGGACACGCACCGGTTATCGCAGAGTTGCCCGCAGTCCCGTGCGGGCACAGCACACCGCGCGGAGAAACGGGGGGAACGCGATGCATATCGATCTTGCTGCCGTAGTCGTCTGACGCGCGTGCTTGTGGTGATGGCCTTGGTGGCCGCGGTCGTCGGCGGCGTCGCAGCTCGGTCGAAGCCCGCGCAGGCGGCGCCGGGCGACGGGACCCGGCAGCATCACGCTGGGCGTCGAGAGCGCCCGCACCGTGCAGGACGGCCCCGGGTTCGTCCACAAGGGCGACCCGGTCGACAACTACAAGTGGCTGATCAACGTCGACGACACGGGCGACGCGGGCACCGCGGCACAACCCGGCTTCGGCCAGTGCCTGCCGGCGACCGCGACAGGTGGCAGCAGCGACCCGAACTACGCGGACACCTGCCCGTGGCCGTCGACACGGCCGACATCCGGTTTCGCGCCCATCGTCGCGCAGGGTGATCAGTCGGATCTCGGCACGACGCAGCCCTTGGCCGACCTGCCCGCCGGCAACTACCTCATCTCGGTGACCGCCGACGGGTTCAAGATCGACGGCGCGCACTTCACGGTGACGGCAGGTAACACGACGGGCGTCTCGGTTGCGATGCAACCGCTGCCGCTGCCGTTGACCACGCTGCGCCTGCAGGTCTTCAACGACTCGCTACCAGTCGACGGGACGTACGAGGTGGACGCCGAGTCCGGGCTGCGCGGCTTCTCGGCCAGCTTGACCGATGTCCTCGGCCAGGTGAGCACGGACTACTACGGCAACCCGCTGTGCACCCGGTACCTGCGCCTCAGCAACGGAAACCAGGTCAGCGCGCCGATCGACAGTGCCCTGCCGATCGCGTTCGAGAACGATGCGCCGGTCGTCGACCCGGCTTCGACCGGTCGGTGCGTCAGCGACCGCACCGGGTTGATCGTAATCCCGAACCTCGGGCCCAACCGCTACGCGGCCACCATCAGCCCGCCGGCAACGCAGCCGGGGCAGGGCTACCGGTGGGTGCAGACGACGACCCTCGAGGGCGCGCACGATCACGACATCTGGCAGCAGGAGGGCGAGATCGGCAACGACACCGAGCAGCTCAAGGGCGGCGAGCTGGTTCCGTCCGTGCAGTTCGGCTTCGTGCGAACCCAGGCGCTGAACGTGCCGGCCAACCCGCCGTCCGGCGGAATCAAGGGCGTCGCGATCGCCGGGCTGCCTTACGTCGGCGGGCAGAACGGCCAGACCGTGCCGGAGACCGGCGTGGCGGGCGCGAAGTCCGGCGGGCCCATCAAGCGGCCGTGGATCGCGCTGTCCGACCTCGACGCCGGTGACGCGCAGATCTATGTCGGACGCGGCGCGAAGGACGGCAGCTTCGACATCGAGCACGTCCCGAACGGCACCTACCAACTCACGATCTGGGACGACGACCAGGACTACATCCTGTGGAGCTTCAACGTCGAGGTGCACCGCGGCAAGGTGACCGACGTCGGCAACAAGATGCTCGTCGGCTGGTTCACGCACATCTACGGCCACGTGTTCGTCGACAGCAACGGCAACGGCAAGCTCGATCCCGGCGAGGGCGGCGTCCCCGGTTTCGCGCTGACGGTGCGCGAGCGTGACAACTCGCTCATGGACCAGTACACGAACACGGTCACCACCGACGACTCCGGCTTCTACAACATCCGCGAGACGTACCCGATGAGCAAGTGGTTGGTGTTGGAGGGCTTCAACACCCGTTACCAGACGACCGGCATCACGTACAAGGCCGAGAACGAGTCGAAGGCGACCACGAAGCTCGGCGGTCTCGTCGACGTCAACTTCCTGCCGATCATCGGCCTCGGCGGCGAGATCGACTGGGGCGTGCAGCCCTACGACCGCGGCACCAACGGCGGGATCGTCGGCACGGTCACGTACGACACGACCCGTAACGAGCTCGACCCCGCGGACGCGGCGACCGAGTCCTACCAGCCCGGGATCCCGGACGTGCCGGTCCGGCTGCACGTGCCGGTGCGCTGCACCGTCACCGACCCGGTGCAGAAGGCCAACGAGTGCCGGCAGGGCTACGAGATCGTCCCGCTCCAGGTCGACGACCCGGCCAACCCGGGGCAGCTGATCGACAACCCGGACCCGCAGCGCGGCGCATTCGTCAAGGGACCCGAGGTGCAGGACGCCTACACGTCCGAGACGTGGGCGCCGCCGCGCGGTTGCACGGCGCGCCAGTACGACGGCACGCCGCTGACCGACCAGCAGGCGCTGCCCGAGTTCGGGTCCGCGGCCAACCGGCTCTGCGTCGAGGCGCCGATGATGGGTGTGCAGACCGGCCCGAGCGACGACACACCGCGCAACGCCGGCCAGACGGTGAACGGCAACTACGGCTTCGGTTCGTCGAAGATCAACCTGTGGCCGGCGACGGACACCGTGCACAACCCGGACGGGCTGCCGCTCTATGCGCCGCTGCACTGCCTGGCGAACCCAGGGCCCAACGACCCGCCGCGCGATGCGCGCTGCGATGCGGGGGCCGACTACAACTACGACGACCAGGATCTGCGCAACCTCGACTACCTGGTGTCGGTGGACATTCCGAACGACCCGGTCGACGGCAAGCCGATGTACAAGGCCACCAGCGAAGCCGACGTCAACGTCTTCGACGGCGACTCGTACCTGCCGCAGCAGAACTTCCCGCCGACCACGCAGGCGATGGCCGACAACCCGCCGCCCGGCGACCAGCCGTCGCCCACCGAGCCTTCGCAGCCGCCGTCGCAGCAGGCCGGCATCATCTCGCCGTGCGCCGGCGCGCTGCACAAGGTCGACGTGACCGACCCGGCGTTCCTCGACGGCGGCGGCAGCCCGTTCCAGGGCCAGGACCGGCCGTCCTGCGTCACCAAGCTCGTCACGGTGCGCGCCGGGCAGTCCACCGCGCCGAACTTCAACCTGTTCACGGACGTGCCGATCCCGGCGCACTTCTGGGGCCTGACGATCAACGACCTCGGGCTCACGCTGGACAAGCGCAGCGTGAACTACGGCGAGGCGCAGGGCCTGCCGTTCGTGCCGGTCGGCCTCTACGACTGGACCGGCCGGTTGGTGGACACCGTGCACACCGACTTCAACGGCATGTACGAGGCGCTCGAGCCGAGCACGGACACGTTCAACTGCCCCGTTCCGGCGGGGCCGTGCCCGAACATGTATCGCTTCGTGGGCAACGACCCCGGCCAGCCCGGTGCCCTGAACCCGGATTACAACCCGCGGTTCCGGACGATCGCCACGGACTTCCAGGCGTGGCCCGGGCTGTACACGGTGACCGACACCGCGCCCACCCAGGTCGCAGCGACCGCGCTGGCTCCGGACACCACAGTGGCCAACCCCACGATGTGCGATGTCGGCCAGAACGCGCCGCAACTGCTCGCGGTCGACAAGCCGTACGTCCGCGCCGGCGGCGACCGGACGGTCACGGTGCGCGGCTTCGGCTTCGGCGGCGCGAGCGGCCTGCTCAAGCTGAACGGCACCACGGTCACGACCCAGTCGTGGTCGGACACCCAGATCGTGTTCACCGTGCCCTCGAGCTTCGCGTTGGGCGCGGCCCGGCTGACGATCACCCGTGCCGGCGCCGGCGGCCTGTCCAGCGTCAACGCGCTTACGCTGCAGGTGCTCCCTGCGCAGAGCTCGTCAGCGGGCAGCACGCCGACGAACCCACGACTGTTCGAGGTCGGCCCGGGCAAGCCGTACGCGACGGTGCAGGACGCGCTCGAGGCGGCCGACCCGACGTCGGCGCGGCGCTACGACATGGTCGTGGTCTGGCCGAACACCCAGACCAGCGCCGACCCACGCGGTGAGTACAACGAGAACGTCATCGTCCACCACCAGGTGAAGATCCAGGGCGTCGGGCCCGGCGGCTTCCTGCCGGACAACAGCTACGTGCCCGGCTCGATCCTGGACGGCTCCGGCTTCAACCCGGACAACGCCAACGGCACCGCGTGGATCAACCTCCTCGGCTCGCTGACCTACTCCGGTGACCCGGCCGTGCCCGACGCCGCAGTGGTGACGGTGCTCGACGACCCGAGCGGGCCCGACATCTCGACGACGACGTGGCCGACGAGCATCGACGGCTTCACGATCACCGGCGGCGCGCAGTCGGACTTCGCCGGCAACGTCAACGAGATCACCGGCGTGGTGCACTCGCCGTACGGCGCCACCGGGTCGTTGATCACGCAGGGCGGCGGCGTCTACGTGCACAACAACGTGCGCGGCCTGCACGTCACCGACAACGTCATCCGCGGCAACGGCGGCTCGTACGGCGGTGCGATCCGGCTGGGCACGCCGTACACGGGCGACAACCGCAACTACAACCTGTTCCTCGCGGACAACCAGATCCGGGACAACGGCGGGACCAACCTGGCCGGCGCGATCGGGCTGTTCACCGGCAGCGACGGCTACCAGGTGACCCGCAATGCGGTCTGCGGCAACTTCTCCGCGGAGTACGGCGGCGCGATCTCCGCGTTCGGCTACAACGCAAACTCGTTCTCCGGGGCTGCGGGCGGCTCGATCACGAAGAACCGGATCTGGTTCAACCAGTCCTACGACGAGGGCGGCGCGGTCATGATCGCCGGCGAGCTGCCGGCGAGCCCGACCCAGCTGTCCGAGGGCAGCGGGCCGGTGACGATCGACAGCAACGTGATCCAGGCGAACCTGGCCAACGACGACGGTGCCGGCATCCGGTTGCTGCAGGTCAGCGGCTCGCACATCAGCCGCACGAACCGGCAGCAGATCACGATCACGAACAACACGGTCGCGAACAACGTGTCCGCACACGAAGGCGGCGGCATCGCCCTCGATGACGCGGCGTTCGTCGACATCGTCGACAACACGATCGCCAAGAACATCACGACGGCGACTGCGGTGACGAGCGACGGGCTGCCCGCTCCGGCGGGCCTGTCCACCGCGGCGAACAGCGATCCGCTCAAGGCCAGGCTGTGCAACACCTCGGTGTTCCCGAACTCGACGACGCTGTGCAACACCGCGTTCAGCAAGCCCACCGTCCTGGACGACGTGTTCTGGGACAACCGGGCCGGCACGTTCAACGGCGGGCTGGTCACGGGCATCGGGGCGACCCTGCCGGACGGCAGCACCGACGCGATCGACCACTGGGACATGGGCGTGGCCGACCTGCTCGGCACGCAACTGACGCCGGTCGGCTCGATCGTGCAGGCGCCACGCGGCACGAACGCAACAGCCGGGGCCGATCCGCTGTTCGTCGGGCAGTAC
>DASQSE010000123.1:0-19613 GCA_035642535.1 Jatrophihabitans sp.
ATCACCGTGTACCCGGGCGAGAAGCTCAGCGGCGGGCTCGTCGACCAGCGCACCTTCACCCAACTCGGCGAGAGCAGCGGGCCGGTGTGGGACACGCTGACCCTCGACGGGAACGGGCCGACGAGCTGGCATCCGCAGTTCATCTACCACGGCTTCCGCTACCTGGAGGTGCACGGCCTGCCGAGCGCACCGACGACCGATACCGCGAGCGCGATCATCCTGCGCACCGCCAACGCGTCCGCCGGCTCGTTCACCTCGTCCGACGAACTGCTGAACGGCATCCACCGGATCATCGACCGGGCGATCCAGGGCAACATGTACTCCGTACCCACCGACTGCCCGACCCGCGAGAAGCTCGGCTGGCTCGAGCAGGCCAACCTGGTGTACGGCGCCATCAGCCGCAACTACGACATCGCCGCCTACTACCGGCCCTTCGTCCGGGACATGGCCGACGCGCAGACCTCGCAGGGGCTGATCCCCAACATCGCGCCGGACTACCACCGGTACGGAGTCGGCGACGCGAACTGGGGCGACACGTTCGTCATCGGCCCGTGGCTGCAGTACCGCACGTACGGCGATCTGCGCATGCTGCAGCAGTACTACCCGGCGATGCAGCGCTACGTCGACTATCTCGACAACAAGGCGCCCGGTTACCTATTGCAGGGCGGCGACTTCGGCGACTGGATCACGACCGACTCGCACACGCCCAAGGAGCTCATCCAGACCTACGCGTACCACCAGACCGTCGCGACGATGAGCAAGATCGCGACGGCACTCGGCAAGCCCGCCGACGCCGACTCGTACGCGACACTGGCCGACGCCATCGGCGCCGCGGTGAACGCGAAGTATCTCGACGCGACGAACGGCACGTACGCCACCGGCACACAGTCGTCGGACGCGTTCGCACTCGACATGGGGATCGTGCCGGCCGTCGACAAGCAGGCCGTCCTCGATCATCTGGTCGGCAGCATCCGCGCCGCGGGGAACCACCTCACGGTCGGCGAGATCGGCCTGCCCGCGCTGCTCAACGCGCTCGCTGCGAACGGGCGGGACGACGTGATCTACGACCTGGCGACGCAGACCACCTCGCCGAGCTGGGGGTACCAGGTCGTGCACGGCGCCACCTCGCTCGGCGAGGCGTGGGACGGGCCGACAACCCTTTCCTCGCAGAACCACCTGATGCTCGGCGCGATCGACGAATGGCTCAACGCGCACCTGGGCGGCATCCAGCAGACCGCCGACTCGGTCGGCTACCACGACCTCCTGATCAGGCCGGCGGTGCTCGGCACGCTCACCCACGTCGCCACCCGGTACGTGACGCCGTACGGCGCGGCGCGCAGCGAATGGTGGCGCACCGGCACGTCCCTGCAACTGACCGTCACGGTGCCCGGCAACTCCGCCGCGACGGTGTACGTGCCGCTCGCGGCGACGGGGGCGAGCACTGCGACGGCACCTGCCGGCGCGCAGCACGTCGGCGACGCGGACGGCTACGCGATCTACCGCGTCGGTTCCGGTACGTGGTCGTTCGCGACGTCCTGAGGAGCGACGCATGGGAGATCAGCGCGGGATCACGCGGCGCCGACTGCTCGGGCTGAGCGCTGCCGCCGCCGCGGGCGTGCTCGTCCCGTGGGGCGGGCCGGCGAGCGCCGAGGCAGACGAGGTGGCCGGCGCGCCGTGGCCGCAGCTGGCCGGCTTCGGCACGCCGCCGCCGAGCGTGGCGCCGAAGTTCCGCTGGTGGTGGCCGAACGGGCAGGTCGACCCGGCCGAGATCGCCCGTGAGGTGGACGCCGTCGCGGATGCGGGATGCGGCGGGCTCGAGGTGTCCGACGTCCACCACAGCGGGCTGCTCGATCTTGACGTGCTCGACCACGGCTGGGCCTCGGCGTCCTGGCTCGCCGGCCTCGATGCGGCGCTCACCCGCGCAGTGCAGCGCGGCATCAGCATCGATCTCACGATCGGGCCGAGCTGGCCCGCGGCCGTCCCGACGATCACGCCGGACAGCGCGGCCGCGTCGACCGAGCTGGCGCATGGCGTCATAAGCGTCGCGGGCGGCAGCACGTTCAGCGGTGCCGTCCCGCCGTCCGTCCTCGCACCCGACCCGGCCGCCACCGAGCAGACGCTGTTCGCGGTGCAGGCCGCACGAACCACCGGGCCGGCCGTCAAGGGTGTGACGCCGCTCGACCAGACCTCGCTCGTCGATCTCACCGGCACGGTCGTGGACGGGCAGCTGACCTGGACGCCCCCGACGGGCGACACGTGGGTGCTGCTCAGCTACTGGATCCGTGGCTCGGGGCAGCAGCCGGAAGCGGGGCCGTTCACCACGCCGACGTCCTACGTCGTCGACCATTTCAGCCCGGCCGGCACCGACGCGGTGACGGGTTTCTGGGACGAGCACATCCTGACGTCGCGGATCCGCCGGCTGCTGCGGCTGGCTGGTGGCGCGTTCTTCGAGGACTCGCTGGAGATCGAGACGCAGTCGACGGTCTGGACCCGCGCACTGCCTGCGGAGTTCGCCGCGCGCGTGAGCTACGACGTGCAGCCGTTCCTGCCCGTCGTCGTCCAGCTCAAGGGCAACTACCAGTTCACCTACGACGTGCAGCTCAGCACGCACGTCCGCGACGACGTCAACACGGTGCTGTCGGATCTGTATCGCGGCAACCACCTGCTCGCACTGCGCGAGTGGGCGCACGAACTCGGCATGCAGTTGCGTGTCCAGGCGTACGGTCTGCCCATCGACTCGCTCGGCTTCGCCGCGCTGCTCGACATTCCGGAAGGCGAGTCGCTCGGCTTCAAGAACCTCGACGACTATCGCGTGCTCGCCGGGGGCCGCGACCTGGCCGGGCACCGCACGCTGTCCTGCGAGGCGATCGCCTACGCGAACGGCGCGTACTCGACGACGTGGAACAAGGCGCTGCAGACGATCGGCAGCTTCTGGGCCGGCGGCGTCAACCAGTCCGTCATCCACGGCTTCGCCTATGCCGACGCCGCGGGCGCGACCTGGCCCGGCTTCGCCGCCTTCTCGCCCTACAACAAGACCGGCATCGGGTACGCGGACGCCTGGGGACCGCGGATGCCCACCTGGCAGCACATGCCGGACATCGCCGCGTACCTGGCGCGCACGCAGCACGTCCTGCAGACCGGCCGGCAGCACTACGACCTGCTCTTCTACCGCCAGAAGGGCTACGCCTCGACGGGGATCGGTGCGCCGTGGGCGACCGGCAGCGGGATCCCGATCGGCTGGACGCACACCTTCGCGACCGACGCGGCGTTGCAGCAGCCCGGTGTGGTCGTGCGCGATGGCGTGCTCGCGCCGGACGGGCCCGCGATCAAAGCGCTCGTCCTCGGCCCCGACCGGATCGCCGGCAACGTCGCGCAGCTCAGCCGCACCGGAGCGGAGCTGCTGCTCGGCTACGCGAAGGCAGGTTTGCCGATCGTCGTCAACGGCAATTGGAGCAACCCGGTGTCGACCGGGCACGTCGACCCGGACGAGGACGCCGCGGTGGCCGGCCTCGTCAAGGAGCTGCTTGCGCAGCCGACGGTCGCGTCGGCGATCGCGGACACGGACATCCCGCTCGCGCTCGCGCAGTTGGGCGTGTTGCCCGCCGTCCAGTACGACACCTCGACGTTGATGAACGTGCACCGCGTCGAAGACGGCGCCGACTTCTACTACCTGGCCAACGCCCGGCACGCGGAGAATCGCAAGCTCGTCCCGATCGACCAGACAGCGTGGCTGGCGCCGACCGCAGCGGACGCCGTGCCGTACCGGCTCGACGCGTGGACCGGCGACGTGACCCGCATCGCGCAGTTCACCAGGGACAGCGGCCGGATCGGCGTGCGCGTCGTGCTCAACCCGGGCGAGAGCACGATCGTCGTGCTCGCCAAACCCGGTTGGGCCGGCGAACCGGCGGCGATCGAGGTCGTGGCGAGCGACGCCGACGCGGTGCGCATCGACGGCCGCAGCGTCGTGCTGCGCGCCGACCGACCCGGGGTCTACACCGCCACGCTCGCCGACGGGCAGATCCTGGCGGCCACGATCGGCGACGTCCCGCCGGCGACCGAGCTGATGAGCTGGACGCTCGCCGCCGAGGACTGGCAGCCCGGCGCAACGGCCGACGAAATTGTGAAGCCGGTCGTGCACGTCGAACTCGACGCGCTCGTGCCGTGGTCGGCGATCCCGCAGCTGCAGGACGCGTCAGGAATCGGCCGCTACCGCACCACGATCGAGCTGCCGGCACAGTGGGCGTCGGGCATGGGCGCGGTTCTCGATCTCGGCGTGGTCAACGACACCTTCCGGGTGTGGGTCAACGGCCGGCGCGCGCCGAGCAGCGGGCCGCTGCGCCCGCAGCTGGACCTCGCCGGCCTGCTCCGGCCGGGCAGCAACACGATCGAGGTCGAGGTCGCGACGACGCTCATCAATCGGCTGCGCACCGTGACGCCGTCGATCTACGGCATCGCCGCGCGGCAGGACTACGGGCTGCTCGGCCCGGTCCGGCTGCTGCCGTATGTGGCAGCCACCGCCCGCTGAACTCGCGACCTGGAGATCTGCGAACCTCGCTTGACAGTTCTTGCAACCGATTGCAGGGTGGGTGGAGTCATGGCGGCCGGCTCCCGAGAGGTAGGCAGTGACCCAGACAGTGATGGCGGTCGGCAAGGACACCGATCTGATCCGTCTCGACATCGCCGGGCTCGACGCAGGTGACTCCGCGAGCTTCGTACGCGACGACGAGGAGATGTTCATCGTCGTGCTCTGCGGTGAAGTCGACGTCGACGTCGACGGCCGGTCACTCGGCCGGGCCGGCGGCCGGTCGTCGGTGTTCGAGTCGCCCGGGCACGCGGTGTACGCACCACCCGCCGCATCGGTCGCGCTGACCGCGGGCGACGCGCCGGTCGAGCTTGCCATCTGCAGCGCACCGCTCGAGGCCGGGAGCGTGCCGGCGGCCGCGCGGATCGTTGGGCCGGAAGACCAGCGCATCGCCGAGGTCGGCGCGGACAACTGGGCGCGCACCGTGCGCACCATGCTCGGCCCCGAGCATCCCGCCGGGCGGCTGCTCGTCGGCGAGACGATCAACCCGCCGGGCAACTGGTCGTCGTATCCACCGCACAAGCACGACACCCACGAGCCGCCGCGCGAAGTGCAGCTCGAGGAGATCTACTGGTTCAAGGTCGAGCCGGCGCACGGCTTCGGCGTGCAGATCAGGTATGACGATGAGCGCACCGAGTGCTTTCCCGTCCGCGACGGCGACGCGGCCGTCATCAAGTCCGGTTATCACCCGGTCGTCGCCGCGCCCGGCTACCGGTTGTACTACCTGTGGGTCATGGCCGGCCGCGGCCGCGAGATGGCGCCGTATCTGGATCCGAAGCACGCGTGGGTGCAGACCGACCGATGATGCCGGATCGGCTCAGCCTGGCGAACCTGTCGCGCGTCGCGGCCACCACCCGTCCGCTCGTCGACCCGCGCGCACTCGGCGTCGGCATCGTGCACCTAGGGCTCGGCGCGTTCCACCGCGCGCACCAAGCGCAGTTCACCGAGGAGGCGGTCGCGGCGCGGGGCGGCGACTGGGGCAGCTGCGGCGTTTCGTTGCGCAGCCGCGGAGTGGTCGACCAACTGGCGCCGCAGGACTGCCTCTACACCGTCCTGACGCGCAGCAGCGACACGACTTCCGCGCGAGTCACCGGCGTCGTCCGGGCCGCGCTGTTCGCCGGGGCGCAGCCGGCGCAGGTTCGCGGCCGGCTCGCCGACCCGGCAGTGCGGGTGATCACGTTGACGGTCACCGAGAAGGGGTACCGCCGCGACCCGGCGACCGGCCGGCTGCGCCGCGACGACGACGGCGTGCGCGCCGACGTGGCCGGGGGCGATCCGCGCACCGTGGTCGGGCTGCTGGTACGCGGCCTGCAGGCCCGGATGCGCGGCGACGCCGGACCGCTTACCGTCGTCTGCTGCGACAACCTCGCGCACAACGGCGCCGCGCTCGCCGGGCTCGTCCGCGACTTCGTCGACCTGCTGCCGCCGGGCGAGCGCGCGCCGCTCGCGACGTGGCTCGGCGCAAACGTCAGCTTCCCGAACACGATGGTCGACCGCATCGTGCCGGCCACGACGGCGGCGGATCGCGCCGAGGCGGCCGCACTCGTCGGGCTCGCGGACGAAGGCACCGTCGTCACCGAGCCGTTCCGGCAGTGGGTGATCGAGGACGACTTCCGCAGTGCGCGCCCGGCATGGGAAGACGCGGGCGCGATGTTCACCCGCGATGTCACGCCCTACGAAGTGATGAAGCTGCGCATGCTCAACGCGGCGCACTCCGCGCTGGCCTACCTGGGCGCGCTGGCCGGCTCCGAGACGATCGCCGATGCGATGCGAGAGCCGGCCTTCGCCGAACTGGTCGACCGGTTGCTGCAGAACGACGCGGAGCCGACGCTCGACCCGCCGGACGGCATCGACCTCGACGGCTACCGAGGCGAGTTGCTCGCCCGGTTCGGCAACCACGCGCTGCGCCACCGCACCGAACAGGTGGCGATGGACGGATCGCAGAAGCTGCCCGAGCGGCTGCTACCGACGCTGCGCGAGCGGCGGGCCGCCGGCGCCGAGCCGCGTTGGGCGGCATTCACCCTTGCCGCATGGCTGCGCTGGGTGTGGGCGGACACGCGCGACGACGGCGCGCCGCGCGTACTCGACGATCCGCTCGCGCCGCGGCTGACCCGCGCGCTGGGCACTGCGACGTCAGCATCTCAAGTCGTCGACCGGCTGCTCGGCGTGCGTGAAATATTCGGCGACGCGCTGGCCGAGGATGAGGTGATTCGCAAGCTGCTCGTCGACGCGCTCGAGCAGCTCGCGCGCCGCGGCGCGGTCGCGGCGGCGCGTGCTTGGGTGGCGGAGTCGGGCGGAGAGGAAAAACGGTGAAGATCGTCGACGCGGACGTGATCGTGACCTGCCCCGGTCGCAACTACGTCACGCTGAAGTTGACCACGGACGACGGGCTGGTCGGGTACGGGGACGCGACCCTCAACGGACGCGAGCTGGCAGTCGAGGCGTACTTGCGCGAGCACGTCTGCCCGCTGCTCATCGGCCGGGACGCCAACCTCGTCAACGACACGTGGCAGTACCTCTACCGCGGCGCGTACTGGCGGCGCGGGCCGGTGACGATGACGGCGATCGGATCCGTCGACATCGCGCTGTGGGATCTGCAGGGCAAGGCGACCGGGCGGCCCGTCTACCAGCTGCTCGGCGGGCGGGCCCGAGAAGGCGTCACCGTCTACGGGCACGCGAGCGGCGCGGACATCGACGAGACGATCGCCGACGCCGCGCGGTTCCTCGGCAACGGCTACCGCGCAGTCCGGGTGCAGGCGAAGATCCCCGGCCTGGGGACCACGTACGGCGTCCGCGCCGGAGACGGACTCACCTACGAGCCGGCCATCGACGACGTGCCTGCGGGCGAGGTGTGGGACACCGCCGCGTATCTCGACTTCATTCCGCGGCTGGTCGCGGCCACCCGCGAGCAGCTCGGCTACGGCTTCCATCTGCTGCACGACGCCCACCACCGACTCAGCGCGATCGAGGCGGCGCGGCTCGGCAAGTCGCTGGAGCCGTACCGGATGTTCTGGGTCGAGGACCCGACACCGGCCGAGGACCAAGCAGCTTTCCGGGTGATCCGCGAACACACCGTCACCCCGATCGCAGTGGGCGAGGTGTTCAACACGATCTGGGACTGCCAAACGCTGATCAGCGAACGGCTCATCGACTACATCCGGGTGGCGGTGCCGCACGCCGGCGGCATCTCGCACGTGAAGCGGATCTTCGACTACGCCGATCTGTACGGCGTGCGCTCCGGCTCGCACGGCCCCGGCGACGTATCGCCGATCGGCATCGCCGCGGCGCTGCACCTGGACGTGTCGATCGCGAACTTCGGCATCCAGGAGTACATGGGGCACCTCGACCCCACCGGCGAGGTGTTCAAGCCGAGCTACCACTACGCCGACGGGATGCTGCACCTCAGCGACGCACCCGGGCTCGGCGTCGACATCGACGAGGAGGCGGCGAGGCGCTATCCGTACCGACGCCGCTACCTGCCGGTGAATCGGCTGCGCGACGGAAGCATGCACGACTGGTGAGCGTGACACCGTGAGCGTGACGATCCACGACGTCGCCAAGGCGGCGAAGGTGTCGCCGTCGACGGTCTCGCGGGCGTACACGATGCCGGAGTTGCTGCGTCCGGACACCCGGGAACGGGTGCTTACGGCCGCGCGGAAACTGGGCTACCAACCCAACAAAGCGGCCCGCGGCCTGATCACCGGCCGCACCGGCAACATCGGGCTGATCGTTCCCGACCTGTCGAACCCGTTCTTCCCGGCCGTGCTCAAGGGCGCGCAGGCGCGGGCGCGCGAGGCCGACTACGCCGTGTTCCTGGCCGATTCCGAGGAGGACCAGGCACTCGAGGAAGAGCTCATCCGGGCTATGGCCAAGCAGGTCGACGGCGTCGTCCTGTGCTCGTCGCGCGCGTCGGACGCGACCCTGTCCGCGATCGCCAAGGACACGCCGCTGGTGCTGCTGAACCGGCGCATCGGCGCGATCCCCGCCGTACTGCTCGACAACACCGGCGGCGCCCGGCAGGCCGTCGAGCATCTCGCGGCGCTGGGTCACCGGCGGGTGGCGTACCCCAACGGCCCGCCGTCGTCGTGGTCGAACCGCACGCGGCGGCGCGGATTGAAAGCCCGTGCTGCCGCGCTCGGCCTCGAGATCGTCGAGCTCGGAACGTTCGCGCCGACCTTCGAAGGCGGTCTCGCCGCCGCCGACCAATGCGTCGCGGCCGACGTGACCGCAGTCGTGGCGTACAACGACCTCGTCGCGCTCGGGGTGCAGAGCCGACTGCGTGACCGGTCAATCAAGGTGCCCGGCGACATCAGCGTGGTCGGCTTCGACGACATCCCGATGGCGCAGATGGGCAGTCCGCCGCTGACGACCGTCGCGATGCCGTGCGAGCGCGCGGGGCGGCTCGCGATCGACGTGCTGGCGCGCCGCATCAGCGCTCAGCCGCCGCGGAACAACGGCGGCAACGCGCACGAGCCGCTGGTGACGACGCTGATCGTGCGCGCGTCCACCGCCCCGCCACGGCGTCGATAGACCCTGACCGCGGCCACATCGATCGTGTGGTCAGTTGCGCCCCGGGTGGTCAGCTATAGGTGACCACGCGCGCCCAACTGACCACGCGCGCTGACGCAATTGCGACCGAAGCGTCCGTTTGCAACTAGTTTCATCCGATTTACGTATTGACAGCCGAATTTCTGAAAAGGATTGTAAGAACAGTCACCGCACGTCCGTTGCGACGGCCGGAGAGGAATTCCCATGAGACGCGTCCACCTTGTCCGCGCGGCCGCGGCGGCCGGACTCGTCGCCGGCACCTTGGTCGCCGCACTACCTGTCGCGCACGCGGCGCCGGACAGCCCGTGGCTGGACGCGAGTGAACCCGCCCTGCAGCGCGCCGAGCAGGTCGTCGCGCAGATGACCCTCGACGAGAAGATCACCGAGCTGCACGGCATCCAGAACAGCGAGCACCAGCGCTACGTGCCGGGCATCGCCCGGCTGGGCATCCCGGAGTTCCGCATCACGAACGGACCCGCGGGCGTCGGGCCCAGCGACGACCGGACACAGAAACCGGCCACGGCGCTGCCCGCGCCGGTCTCGTTGGCGGCCACCTGGGATCCCGCTGCTGCCTACCGGAACGGCGACGTGACCGGGGCGGAGACGAAGGACCTCGCGCACAGCTTGCTGGAGGGCCCGGACATCAACATCGCCCGGGTGCCGCGCAACGGCCGCACGTTCGAGGGCTACGGCGAGGACCCGTATCTGGCCGGGCAACTCGCCGCAGCGAACATCAACGGCATCCAGCACAACGACGTGATCGCCGAGGTGAAGCACTACACGGCGAACAACCAGGAGACCAACCGGTTCAGCGTCAACGAGGTCATCGACAACCGGACGCTGCACGAGATCTACCTGCCGCAGTTCGAGGCGGCGGTGCAGGACGGCCACCCCGGCTCGGTGATGTGCGCCTACCCGAAGATCAACGGCGAATTCGCCTGCCAGAACAGCTACCTGCTCAAGGACGTGCTGCGTGGGCAGTGGGGCTTCGACGGCTTCGTGCAGTCGGACTTCGGCGCCGCGCACAGCACGGTGCCCTCCGCGGAGGCGGGCATGGATCTCGAGATGCCGAACGGCGTCTACTACGCGGACGCGATGAAGCAGGCGGTCGAATCCGGCCAGATCAGCGAGCAGGCCATCGACACGCTGCTCGTCCGGCGCTTCACCGTCATGATCGAGTTCGGACTCTTCGACCATCCGCTCACGAGCTCGCCGATCCCGGTCGATGCAGACGGCGCGGTGGCCCGCCATCTCGCCGAAGAAGGCACGGTGCTGCTGCGCAATCAGAATGGGCAACTGCCGCTGGACGCGCAGTCGGTGCACTCGGTCGCGGTGATCGGCCCGTTTGCCGGCGCGGCCATGACGGGCGGCGGCGGATCGTCGCACGTGAAGCCGCTCTACACGGTGAGCCCAGTCCAGGGCATCCAGAACCGGCTGCAGGACGCGACCGTCAGCTACAACGACGGTGCCGACCCGACGGCCGCGGCGGCCGTGGCGAAGAGCGCGGACGTCGCGCTGGTGATGGTCGGCGACAACGAGACCGAAGGCAGCGATCGGCCCAACCTCGCGCTGTCGGGCAACCAGGACCAGCTGATCCAGGCAGTCGCCGCGGCCAACCCGCACACCGTCGTGGTGATCAAGTCCGGCGGCCCGGTGCTGATGCCGTGGCTCGACGAGGTTCCCGCCGTGGTCGAGGCGTGGTACCCGGGTGAGGAGGACGGCAACGCGGTGGCCGCGCTGCTCTTCGGTGACGTCAACCCGTCCGGCAAGCTGCCGATCACCTTCCCGGTGAGCGACGCCCAGACGCCGGCGAACACGCCCGCGCAGTATCCCGGCGTCGACGGCACCGCGACGTACTCCGAGGGGTTGCAGGTCGGCTACCGGTGGTACGACGCGAACAACGAGACGCCGCTGTTCCCGTTCGGCTTCGGCCTGTCGTACACATCGTTCAAGTACAGCAACCTGGTGGTCTCGCCCGAGTTGAACCACAACGGGCGCGTGACGGTCGAAGTGGACGTCACCAACACCGGTTCACGCGCCGGCGCGGACGTTGCGCAGGTGTACGTCACCGATCCGTCGGCAGCCGGTGAGCCGCCGCTGCAGTTGAAGGGCTTCCAGCGCGTCCAACTCGCACCGCAACAGACCAAGCACCTGGTGTTCCAACTCGACGAGCGGGCCTTCTCGATCTGGAACAGCGACGCCCAGGCGTGGACGACCGTGGACGGCCAGTACCGCGTGCACGTCGGCGACTCGTCGGTCGAGCTGCCGTTGTCGGCACCGGTGACGGTGGCCCGGACACCAGGCGTGCAGCCACTCACAGTGCATGCGCCGGACGTCGTCGAGCCTGGCGACACCGCGACCGTCACGACCACGTTCGGCAACACCGGTGACTATCCGGCCAACGCCGCGACCGTGCGCCTCGCTGCGCCGGCCGGCTGGCAGGTGAGCCCGGGCGGCACCGTGTCGCTGGCTGACGTCGCGCCGCGATCGCAGGTAGACACCACGTGGCACGTGACTGTGCCCGCCGACGCGCAGCCGGGCACCGGGACGCTCACCGCGACGGCGTCGTACGTGGGCGTGGACGGCGCGAGCAGGTCGACCGGCACGGCCGATGTCGCGGTGCCCTACCGCAACCTCGCGGCCGCGTTCGACAACACCGGCATCACCGACGACAGCGACCCGAGCGCCGGAGCGTTCGCGAGCAGCGGGAAGACCTACTCGGCGCAGGCGCTGGCCGCCGCCGGAATCACGCCCGGCAACCCGGTCAGCTACGACGGCACGTCCTTCACCTGGCCCGACGTGGCCGCCGGTCAGCCGGACAACGTCGAAGCCAACGGGGAGGTGATTGCCGCGAGCGGCTCGGGCAGCACACTCGCGTTGCTCGGCGCCGGCACCAACGGGACGCAGGGTGGCACCGGCACCGTGTACTACGCCGACGGCAGTAGCTCGCAGTTCACCGCATCGTTCGCCGACTGGTGGACCCCGACGGCCGCCGATCAGGTCGTCGCCACGATGCCCTACCAGAACGCGCCGACCGGCAAGTACGACCACACGGCGAGCCTCTACTACACCGCCGTCCCCATCGACTCCGGCAAGTCCGTGATTGCCGTCGAGCTGCCGACGACGGGCTCCTCGCCTGGGCCTGGCATGCACGTGTTCGCGATGGCCGTCAGGTGATCGACAAGGAGACAACGAGATGAGCAGATGCCGCACGCTGCTCGCCGGCGTCGCGTCGGCCGGCGTGCTAGCGCTCGCATGCGTGCCAGGCACCGCCGACGCCGACAGCGCCGCGTTGCGAGCTTGGCTCAACACGGCGGAGACCCCGATGCAGCGCGCCACGCAACTCGTGGCGCAGATGACGCTCGACGAGAAGCTCGACCAGATGCACACCACCGCGGACGCACCGACCTTCCGGCTGGTGCCCGGCATCCCGCGGCTCGGCGTGCCGGACTTCAAGATCACCAACGGCCCGGCGGGCGTCGGCACCGGCACCACCGCGACACAACCGAAGGCGACCGCGCTGCCCGCGCCGGTGTCGCTGGCGGCGTCGTTCGATCGGGGCCTCGCGTATCAGTACGGCGTCGTCGAAGGCAAGGAAACGGCAGACGTCGGGCACAGTCTCATCGAGGCGCCGGACGTCAACATCATCCGGGTGCCGCAAGGCGGTCGGGATTTCGAGAACTACAGCGAGGACCCGTACCTGTCGGCGCAGTTCGCGGCGGCGAACGTCCAGGGCATTCAGAGCCAGGGCGTGCTGTCCGAGGTCAAGCACTACGACGCGAACAACCAGGAGATCGATCGCAAGACGATCAACGAGGTCATCAGCGATCGCACGCTGCACGAGATCTACGAGCCGGCGTTCGAGGCTGCGGTCAAGCAGGGCGACGTGGCCGCGGTGATGTGCGCCTACCCGGCGGTCAACGGCCAGTTCATGTGCGAGAACAAGCACCTGCTCACCGACATGCTGCGCAACCAGTGGGGCTTCCAGGGATTCGTGCAGTCCGACTTCACGGCGACGCATACCGCGGTCGGCTCGGCGGACGCCGGGATGAGCCTCGAGTTGCGCGCCGGTGGCCCGTACGACGACGAGTTGCGGCAGGCGGTGCTGGCCGGCCAGGTGAGCGTGCAACGACTGGACTACCTGCTCGAGCTGCGGCTCGCCCAGGAGATCCGCTTCGGACTGTTCGACCATCCGCTGACGACCACGCCCATCGACGCGGCCGCCGACGGTCTCGTCGCGCGGCGGATCGAGGAGGCCGGCACGGTGCTGTTGAAGAACGCCGGCAACCGGCTGCCGCTCGACGCCGCGAAGCTGCACTCGATCGCGGTGATCGGGCAGTACGCGGCCACCCCGCACCCCGGCGGTGGCGGTTCCTCGCACGTCGACCCGCTCTACGCGGTCAGTCCGGTGCAGGGCATCCAGAACCGCGTCGGACCGGGCGTCTCGGTGACGACGTCCGACGGGTCGGACACCGCAGCTGCCGCACAGCAGGCGGCTGCCGCGGATGTCGCGGTGGTCGTCGTGAGCGACATGGAGAAGGAGGGTGCCGACCGGCCGAACATGTCGCTCGACGGCAACCAGGATGCGCTGGTGCAAGCCGTTGCGGCCGCGAACCCGCACACGATCGTCGTCGTGGACAGCGGCGCCCCCGTCCTCATGCCGTGGGTCGACGACGTGCCGTCGATCGTCGAGGCGTGGTATCCCGGCGAGGAGAACGGCAACGCGCTCGCCGCCGTGCTCTTCGGCGACGTCAACCCATCCGGCAAGCTGCCCATGACGTTCCCGAAGACGGAGAGCCAGACGCCCGTGGCTGATCCGTCGCGGTGGCCGGGCGTGGGCGGTGTCGCGACCTACTCCGAGGGCCTGCAGGTCGGCTACCGGTGGTACGACGCAAACAACGAGACGCCGCTGTTCCCGTTCGGCTACGGGCTGTCCTACACGTCCTTCCGGTTCAGCCATCTCGAGGTCACCCCGCGGCCGAACTCGGCCGGCGACGTCACGGTGAGCGTGAACGTGACGAACACCGGATCGCGTGCGGGCACCGATGTCGCGCAGGCGTACGTCACCGATCCGGCCGCGGCGGGCGAGCCGCCGCTGCAGTTGAAGGGCTTCGCGCGCGTGCAGCTGGCAGCGGGGCAGACCAGGCACGTCACGCTCACACTGGACCGCCGTGCGTTCTCGATCTGGGACACCGATGCACAGAACTGGACGACGGTTCCCGGCGAGTACACGGTGCACATCGGCGACTCGTCCGCGACCCTGCCGCTGTCCGCACCGGTCACGCTCGGCTAGCCGCACGCAGTTGATCGCGTGAGTAGACGCCTTCGGCGCGCAGCCGCTCCAGCGTGTGCGCAGCCCGGACCGCGCTGCCTGGGCTCGCCGGCGTGCGCTTGCGGCGTTGCTCTCGTACTGGCTACTTCCGGCCGGATTCCCGGCAAGGGTTGACGGCCGCCCGGTTTGTCCCGTAAGAAACATCGGATGGCTCTGTCCGTTTTATGAGATTTCTGGCGGTAATTGGGGCCATTGATCGATCGGATTCCCGTGATAGATCCGATCCATTCGAAGGAGCTGCGATGCCGGAGCTGTCCAGGCGGCAACTGCTGGGTCTAGCCGGGGGAGCCGCCCTCGTCGCCACTGCCGGTCAGTTCGGCGCCGCGGACCCGGCCGCCGCTGCCGACGCACCCGCCGGGTTCAGCCCACCGCCGCCGCCGGTGCCGGTGCCGCTGAGCGACTTCTTCAACAACGACGGCATCGACACCGCGTCGGCGCACGACGGCAACTTCGACGGCTCCGGCTACACGTTCCCGGGCGAGCAGGTGCCGAGCGGATCGACCACGGTGGCCGGCGTGCCGTACGTGCTGGGGAGTTCGGCGGCCGGCGCGCAGAACAACGTGGTCGCGCTGGGACAACGCGTCGACATCCCGCAGGGCCGCTACCTCAACGCGCTGTTCCTCACCGCGTGCAGCTACGGCGCCACGGGCGGGACCGCGACGGTGCACTACGCGGACGGCAGCACGTCGCAAGCTGACCTGGGCGGCACCGACTGGTACACCGCCGGCGGCGCCATCAGCGCATCGTTCCGGTACACGCCGAGCGGTGGCACCGACCAGCACCCGGTGTCGATCGGCACGTCGTCGCTGTGGATCGACTCGACGCGCGAGGCAGTCGCGATCACGCTGCCGACGACCGCGCAACCCGCACCGAACGTGTCGAGCCTGCACGTGTTCGCCCTGACCCTGCAGCCGGCCGGCAGCGGCCGCTCGATCCTGCTGCGTGACGGCCACTCGACGACGACGACGCTCGCCGACGGCGGCCCGCAGTCGGTAGCGGCGACGATCATCAACACCGGATCGATCTGGCTGGGCACGCGGGACGCGCTGGAGCTGGCCGTGGCCGCGCCGTCCACCCGCACCGTCGCGCCCGTCGACATCCGCGCGCTCGCGCCGGGCGAGGAGCAGCGGGTGCGGATCGGGATCGCGTCGAATGGCGTGCCGGGGACGACCGTCGACGGCCTCGTCGTGGCGAGTGCGGCGGGCAAGTCGGTGGCCAGCAACGCCACGCGGCTGACGCTCGGCGTGCCCGACTTCCAGCCGACCGAGGCATCGCTCCAGACGCACCAGGCGCCCTACTGGTTCGACGACGCGAAGTTCGGGATCTTCATCCACTGGGGCGTGTACTCGGTGCCGGGCTGGGCGCCGGTCGGCCAGGAATACGCCGAGTGGTACTGGCAGCACCTCGACAACCCCAACGACCCGACCTACGCGTATCACGCGCAGACGTACGGGACGGACTTCGTCTACGACGACTTCATCCCGATGTTCACCGCGGCCAAGTGGGATCCGCGCAGCTGGGTCGAACTGTTCGAGGATGCCGGCGCCGAGTACTACGTGCTGACGTCGAAGCACCACGAGGGCTTCGCGCTGTGGGATTCGAAGGTGTCCGGCCGCAATGCCAAGGCCCTCGGCCCGAAGCGCGACCTCATCAAGGATCTCTTCGCGGCATCGCGGGCGTACACGCCGCGGCTGAAGAACGGTCTCTACTTCTCACTGCCCGAGTGGTACAACCCCGACAACCCGTGGATGGGCCACCCGCCGCGCAACGCGTACACGCTCGAGCCGGTGCCCTACACCGGATACACCGCAGGCCGCGACTTCGTGCTCGACTACCAGGCGCCGCAACTGCGCGAGCTGATCTACGGCTACGACCCGGACGTGATCTGGTACGACATCGGCGGCGTCAACGACAACCTGCACGTCGTCGCCGACTTCCTCAACCACGCGAAGGATCGCAGCCACCCCAAGGAAGTCACGTTCGACAACCGCGGCGGCATCGGCGCGCACGACTTCACGACGCCGGAGTACACGACCTACCCCAACACCGTCGTGGCGAAGTGGGAGTCGAGCCGCGGGCTGGACCCGTTCTCGTACGGGATCAACCGGGCGACGCCCGACGACCAGTACATGACCGCCGAGGAGGTCGTCCAGACGCTGGTCGACATCGTGAGCAAGAACGGCAACTTCCTGCTCGACATCGGACCGAACTTCGACGGGACGATCCCGCAGGTGATGCAGGACCGGCTGCGCGCTACCGGGTCGTGGCTACGGACGAACGGCGAGGCGATCTACGGAACGACCTACTGGTCGCGGATGGCGCAACTGGACAGCCTGCGCTTCATCGTGAAGCAGAACGAGGCGTTCTACATCGCCTCGCTCGACAAGCCCGGCGCGAAGCTCACCGTCGCCGCGCCGGTGCCGATCCGCAGCGGCGACACGGTCACGATGCTCGGCTACCCGCGTCCGCTCGACTGGACGATCAGCAACGGCGCGCTGGTGATCGACGTGCCGAGCGCGGCGGCCCGGGCCGGTAAGTACGCCTGGGTCTTCAAGATCAATTGGCAATGAGGAGGAGTTCGTCCGTGCGATCCCGCCTGCCCGTGCTCGCAGCCGCAGCCGCAGCGGCGCTGACCTCGCTCGCCGTCGCTGCGCCCGCGCCCGCCGCGGCGTCCGCCGACGACTCATGCACCGGCCCGGTGCAGCCGGCCAGCATCATCGCGGTGCTGCCTTGCGACAGCACGGACCGCATCCTGCAGAAGGCGGTCAACACCGTGCCGCGGCCCGGGCAGTTGGCCTGGCAGCAACGCCCGGTCACCGCGTTCACCCACTTCGGGATGGACACCTTCACCAACCGGGAGTGGGGCTCCGGCGCCGAGCCCGAGACCGAATTCGACCCGACGCAGGTCGACACCGATCAGTGGGTGCGCTCGCTCAAGGCGGCCGGCGTCACGCAGGTGATGCTCACCGTCAAGCACCACGACGGCTACGTGCTCTACCCGACGCGCTACTCCAACCACTCGGTGATCGCGAGCCCGTGGTGGCTTTCGGGTTGCGCCCCGTCCGCCGAGACCACCGCGGCGCGCGAACAGGCGCAGCAGAATCGCAAGAGCGATCCGTCGGCCTACTGGCAGGTGCGCAACACCGGCTGCCACAACCCGCGCGGCGACATCCTCAAGGACTACATCGCCTCCGCGCACAAGTACGGCATGGCCGTCGGCGTCTACCTCTCACCGGCGGACGGCGCCGAGCTGAGCTCGGACTTCTTCGCCCAGGAGGTGCAGCGGGTCGAGGCCAAGGTTGCCGCCGGCCAGCCGCTGTCCATCGAGGAGCAGGCCGTCTACGGCGACCGGAACAGCGAACCGCAAGGCCAGGAGCGCTACGGCACCGGCAGCGCGGTCGTCGAGCGCACGATCCCCACCTTGGTGCCCGGCGACGACCGGGCGGGCGCGCTCGCCGCGGGGCGGCTGCCGAAGTTCACGGTGCACGAGGACGACTACAACGCCTACTACCTGAATCAGCTCTACGAGCTGTTCACGCAGTACGGGCCGATCGACGAGCTGTGGCTCGACGGCGCCAATCCGTGGCGCGATTCGGGCGTCAGCGAGAACTACGACTTCACCACGTGGTTCAAGATGATCCACACGCTGTCGCCGGACACCGTGGTGTTCGCCGGACCGGCCGGCACCCGCTGGGTGGGCAACGAGGCCGGCCAGGCCCGCACCAGCGAGTGGAGCCCGCTGCCCACGACCGCCGACCCGCGCACCGGGCACAACGAGGAGATGTTCGTCGGCGGGGCGACGGCCGAGGACCTCGGCTCGCGGCAGGTGCTCGCCGACCCCTCCATCCGCTTCCTCGAATGGGCGCCCGCGGAGGCCGACGTGTCGATCCGGCCCGGCTGGTTCTACCACCCTGATCAGCAGCCGAAGACGCCGCAGCAACTCGTCGATCTGTACCGCACGTCGGTCGGGCGCAACGCGTCGCTGCTGCTCAACGTGCCGCCCGCACCGGACGGCACGATCCAACCCGCCGACGTGGCGTCGCTGGCGGCGTTCGGCACCGCGATCCGCCGGACCGAAGCGGTCAACCTCGCTGCGCCGCCGCCCGGCACGTCACGCGGGGTGGGCGTCGATGCGGTGACCGACGCGCGGCTGGGCACGTCGTGGTCGCCCGCGCACGGCGCGCTCGAAGGCACGTTGGACATTCCGCTGTCGGGATCGACGACCTTCGACCAGATCCGGCTCGGCGAGGACATCGAGCATGGCCAACGGATCGAAGGCGCGCAGGTGCAGATACGGCAGGACGGCAGCTGGCTGACCGTCGCGACCATGACCACGGTCGGCTACAGCCGGATCGTCACGCTGGACGCTCCGGTCACGACCGATGAGGTCCGGGTGCAGATCGCGCAGTCGCGGGCCCGGCCCTACCTCAGCACCGTCGCGCTGTATCGCACCGTAAGCGCGGGATGATCAGAAGGGGATTGGTAGCGACAGCCGCGCAGGCCGTCGTCGCCAGTACCACGTCTGCCGGAGCCGATGCGGCTGCGCCGACCACCCCCCTCCTCCCTCAGTGATCAACAGGCCTGAACCGCCGCGTCGTGACGGTTCGGGACTGTTGATCACAGGGGAGGGGCTCGGGGGAGGGGCTCGGGGGAGCGAGCTTGGGGAGGGGGCTTGCGGGCCGCTAATCCGCGAGCGCGCTGCGCAGCCATTCCTCGACGCCGGCGACGTGCACGGTCGCCCACGCGCGCGCCATCTCGGGGTCGTGCCGGGCTATCGCGTCGAAGATCGCGCGGTGCTCATCGAGCGTGCGCTGTAGGGCACCTTCCTGCGTCATGCCGCGCCACACGCGGGCGCGCTGCGTCGGGGCGGAGAGGGACTCGATCAGCGAAGCCAGCACCGAGTTGCCGGCCGCGGACGCGATCGCCCGGTGGAACTCCAGATCGGCCTTGACGAGATCCTCCACCGGCGAGTCGGCGTTCGCCCGGCCGAGGATCTCGGCAAGGTTGTCGATGGACGACGGCGTAATCAGCACTGCGGCGCGCGCGCTGGCCGCCGGCTCGAGGATGCGCCGCACCTCGAGCAGTTCCAGCACCGAGGCGTCGTGATGGAACTCGACGATGAAGTTGAGCGCCTCGAGCAACGAGTCGGCG